>DASVGG010000012.1:0-60354 GCA_036379655.1 Pyrinomonadaceae bacterium | reverse complement strand
CACGGTCACGCCCTGGGTGGCGACGGTCTCAACGAGGTATTCGAGGTCGCGCTCGCCGCCGGGGCGTGCGAGGAGGAGGCGCGCGCCGGACTGAAGCGGGTGGAAGAGTTCCCAGACGGAGGCGTCGAAGCTGAGGCTCGTCTTCTGGAGCAGGGCGTCCGAAAGAGTCAGCGGGTAGTGCTCGCGCATCCAGAGGAGGCGGTTGGAGATGGCGCGGTGCGAGACCATCACGCCTTTGGGCCTGCCGGTGGAGCCCGACGTGTAGATGACGTAGGCGAGGCTGTCGGGCGTAACGTTGATGTCATCGTAGCCGTCAACGCTGAGCCCATCGTCGATGAGCAACGAGTCCATGCAGACGACTTCCGCTACGTGCTCGGGCACGCGGTCACGCAACCGCCGCTGCGTCAGGAGCAGGCTGACGGCGGAGTCCTCCAACATGAAGGAGAGGCGGTCGGCCGGGTACTCGGGGTCGAGTGGCAGATAAGCGCCGCCGGCCTTCAACACCGCGAGCAGAGCAACGACCATCTCGACCGAACGCTCCATCATCAAGCCGACGACCACGTCCGGCCCGACCCCCTTCATGCTCAGCAGTCGGGCAAAACGTTCGGCGCTGCCGTTCAACTCGGCGTAAGTCAGCCGTTCGTTTTCATAAGCGAGCGCGATGGCGTCGGGGGTGCGCGCGGCCTGCTGCTCGAAGAGTTGATGCAGGCAGTGCGTGCCGCCGTAGTCAACCTCCGTGCGGTTCCATTCGACGAGCGACGTGTGCCGCTCTTCATCCGTCAGAAGTTCGAGACGGGCAACGGCGCACGCGGGGTCGGTCGTGGCGCTGGCAAGCAGCCGCAGGTATTGGGCGGCGAGGCGGCGCACGGAGGTGGAGTCGAAGCGGCGCGGGTCATAGTGCCATTCGAGACGGAGGCGGCCGGCGCGAGGGGAGGCGACGAGTTTGATGCGGAACGGCTCGGTGTGGGCGCGAAGGCCAAGTAGACGGAGGCACGTGGTCGCGTCAGGTGTGGCGAAGGGGACGGGCCGGCGGAGGTGCTCGAAGATGAATGGATGTTGCGGTAGCGAATCGGTGCGCTGGTCGAGATGTGTGTCGTCGTCGGTGTAGTATTCCTGCCATTTGGACAATTCGACGACGGTTCTGCGCGTCCGCTTCAGCACTTCGCCGAAGGCGATCTTTTGGTCGAACTGACAATGAACGGGGAGTGCTCTGCCGATTAAGCCGATGGCCCCTTCGAGTTCTTCGTGCTTCCTTCGTTCGAAGATGTTGACGACTACGTCGGCGTTGGTGGAGAGGCGATAGAGGAGGCACATCCAGCAGGCCAGAAGGAACTCGTCAACCTCCGCCTCGCACGACTCCGACGCCGCGCGCACCGCTTCAAGCAACTCATCGTCGAGCGCCTCGTCGAAACATTCGGGCGTGAACGACGCACCACGCGCACTTTCAGACTCCGACGACAGGCGCAGCGGCGGCAGGTGTTGCGGGTCGTGGCGGCGCCAGAAGGCGCGGCCGGCCTCAGACTCTTCAGACTCAAGCAGCCCGTTCTGCCACTCGGAGAAATCGACGTACTGTAAGGGCGATTCTTCCGACTCTTCGTCCGCGTCAACTTCGTCGTAGGCCGCCCACATCTGTTCGCAGAGCGTCGCCATCCCTTCGGCGTCGCTCCACATCGCGCCGAGGCTCACGCGGACTTGCCATTGTTCGTCGCCGCGTTGCTCGCAACGCACGCGCAGGCTGCTGTCCGCGCCCGAGCGTTCGCCGTCAACGGCCTCGCACTCGGTCCCACGCACAAACTCGAAGCAGTCATTCGTCCCGTCGCCTATCAACTGCAAGGGCACGCCGCCGCCCGACCGCTCGGACAGTGAAGTCCGGAGCACCTCGTGGCGTCGCACGAGACTCCGCACGGCGGCGCGCAGACGCTCGACATCCAGACGGCCTTCGACCTCGAAGGACGCCTGCGCGACGTACTGGCCGGGGTCGAGGCTGCTGACTCTTTGCAGCCGCCGCTGCTGTGGCGAGAGCCGATACCCTTCGCTGTGCTCGCTCATCTGCCTTGCCTCCTGCCGCCTCTGCTATTCCTGCTCGCGCGTGTACGGCTCGGACATCCCCACGAGAATCTTGCGCTGCCCCGCGAACGACTCGCGGCCGTGCGCGGCCAGCATGTTGTCGAGTATCAGCACGTCGCCCTTCTGCCAGGGGAACTTCACCTCCTCTTCCAGGTAGATGCCGCGCAGTTCGTCCATCACGGAATCCTCGATGCGCGAGCCGTCGCCGTAGTAGGAGTTGATGGGGAGGTCCTCTTCGTCGAACTCGGAGAGGAGGAGTTGGCGGATGGTCGGCTCAAGCGTCGTGACGTGGAAGAAGGTCGCGTGGTTGAACCAGAGCGGCTCGCCCGTGTGGTGGTGGTTCGCGGTGGCGGGACGCACCGCGCTCGTCCGCAGGCGGTCGCCGGGCTTCCAGTGTGCGTCGATGCCGTTGCGCTGGCAGTGCGCCTGCACGGTCTCGCGGTCGGTGCTCTGGAAGACCGTCTGCCAGGGCAGGCCGAAGCCGTCGCCGAAGTTGCGTACGTACATCCAGTTCTTCTCCGCGAAGCGTTCGCGGACGGCCACGGGGATGCGACGCGTGACGTTGCGGCAGGAGACGATGGGCGTCTCGCCGCCGGCCTGCGAGGGCGTGTCGCAGTAGAAGAAGATTTTGCGCGGCCAGACCTTCTGGTAAGAGTTCTCGTTGTGGACGAAAATTTTCTGGTCGGGCGGGTAGTCGGTCGAGGTGTAGATGTTGCCGCTCACCTGGTGGCGCGGCGACGAGCGCTCCTTGTACTCAAGCGGCTCGCCGGAGATGGCCCGGATGAACTTCTCGAAGTCGGCCACGCCGCCCACCTCGAACTTGCGGAAGAGGAGCCCGCCGTGCCGCAGCAGTCTCTCTTCGATGAAGCCCTTGTTGCTCTGCGCCCAGGGGACGAGGTGCAGGCCGGGGACGGAGGGCTGCACGACGAGCGGCAGGAGGTTGTCGGTCTTGAGGCAGCCCGTCGTGACGAGGCCGCCGGCGGACATGACGACGGGCCGCCGCCGCGCGCCTCGCAGGCCGCCGATGGTCAGACTTTCGAGCGTCGTGGTGAGCATCTTCTCTCCTTCGTTGGTGCCGTTCGGCACTGGGTTAGGAGGCGGCGGGGCCGCCCGTCCTCCTGCGCGGAATCTTCTTCAGCTTCGACAGGCTCGCCCTCTCTATCTCGGCGCCTTCAGCAATCCAACTCTGGCTGTCCCACTCCGCGAGCAGTTCGCCTATCTCGCGCAGGTCGAACCGAGGGCTCCGGGTCACGCCGCGCAGGAGCGTCTGGTAGTGCTGAATCAGCCGCTTGACGGTCTGCGCCTCGTAGAGGTCGGTGTTGTAATCGACGATCCCTTTTAACGTCCGACCGTCGTCCGTGATGTTGAAGACGAGGTCGTGTTGGGCCGTGCCGCGCTCAAGCCCGACCGGCTCGAAGGTCAACCCTTCCAGCTCGTTCCTTATCCGAGGCGCGTTCTGCAAACCGAAGAAGATTTGGAAGAGCGGCGAGTGGCTCAGTGAACGCTCGGGCCGCAACTCCTCGACGACCTTCTCGAACGGCACCTCTTGATGAGCGTAGGCGCCGAGGCACGCCGCCTCGACGCGGCGCAGAACTTCGTCGAAGCGCGGGTTGCCGGAGAGGTCCGTGCGCAGCGCCAGCGAGTTGATGAAGAAGCCGATGAGCCCTTCGGTCTCCGAACGGTCGCGCCCCGCGATGGGCGTCCCGACGACGAGGTCGGTCTGACCGCTGGAGCGCGAGAGCAGGACTTTGAAGCCTGCCAGCAGGGTCATGAACAGCGTTACGTTTTCGGCGCGGCTCAGCGTCTTGAGCGCCTCGCTCAGCTCCGCGTCGAGCGTGAAAATCTCGCTCGCACCGCGATAGCTCTGCATGGCCGGACGCGGCTTGTCCGTGGGCAACTCCGAAAGCGGCGGCGCCCCGCTCAACTGACGTTTCCAGTAAGTGAGTTGTGCTTCGAGCAGCGCACCCGTCAGTCGCTCGCGTTGCCAGACGGCGAAGTCCGCGTATTGAATCGGAAGCTCTGCGAGCGGCGACGGGCGCCCGGCGGCGAACGCTTCGTAGAGCGCGCTCGCCTCGCGGACGAGGATAGTCGTTGACCAGCCGTCGCTGACGATGTGGTGCATGACGAGGACGAGAATGTATTCCCGTGCGTCAAGCTTCACGAGCCGCGCGCGCAACAGCGGTTCCGAAGAGAGGTCGAAGGGTCGTGCGGCTTCTTCGTTGAGGATGCGACGCGACTCACGCTCGCGCTCTTCAAAGGTCAGCGTCGCCAGGTCCGTCAAAGGCAACGGCAGCGGCGCGGCGTCGTTGACGACCTGCACGGCGCGGCCTTCGACGAGCGCGAAGGTCGTGCGTAAGACCTCGTGGCGGCGCGCGACTTCGGAGAGCGCGCGGCCGAGCGCGTCCACGTCGAGCCGACCCGTGAGCCGCACCGCCGCGGGCATGTTATAGAAAGGGTTGTCGGGCTCGAACTGAACGAGGAGCCAGAGGCGCTGCTGCGCGAACGAGAGCGGCGGGGCTTCGTCGGAACTGGGGCGCGGGCGGATGGCTTGCGCGCGCGTCGCGCCGCCGCCCGTCTCGCGCAGACGCCGCGCGAAGAGTTCGAGTTTCACCGGCGAGAGGCGTGCGATGCGTGCGGCCGTTTCAACCATCGGGGCTTTTCCTGTGCGAAGGGTCCGGGCGTGTGTTAGGTAGCGGAGTAATCTCGGCGGCGTTCGGCGGCGCGCTCCGGCAGCGACCTGTGATGACATTCCGCCGGATTACGCTTCTGCAACGTCGGTCGGTCACGACAGCCGCAAGCGAGCCGGGCCGTCGGACGCCGCCGAGATACTTCGGGAACCGCGTGTACGTCGTCACCCCCAGAACGGGGGCGAGAACGAGTCGATCACGGTCCCGAACTTGTGCCGCGCGCCCAGCTCGCACATGAGCTTGCTCACGGCCACGTCGAGCACCCCCAGACCGAAGGGGCTGAAGACGGTGACGCCGCCGGACTCACGCCTCGCGGCGGCGCGGCCGGCGAGCACGTCGGCCAGAGTGCAACGGATGAAGTCCCTGCTGTTCACTAACTGTTCCGCGAGGTGCACGGAGGTCTGCGCGCGGCAGACGTGGTCAACGTCGTCCACGACGTTGTCGCACGAAAGAATCACTTCGGGCGTCAGGTCGCGCAGCGAAACGTGCAGGACGGTCGTGCCCGGCGCGCACGCCGAAAGGTCCGCGAGATGCGGCGTGACGGCGGTCGTGGCGATGGAGACGAGCGACGCCACGGAGAGCACTTCCTCGACGCTCGATGCGACGCGGACTTCGAGCCCGTTGCGCAAGCCGCAGCAGTGTTGGGCGAACTGATGCGCGCGCGCGGCGTTGAGGTCGAAGATGACGAACTCGTTCGCGTCGGGTCGCGCGGCGAGGAGGAAGCGGACGACCTCCGCGTTGATGAGCCCGCAGCCGACGACGCCCGTCGTGCCGCCCGTCTCTTCGTGCAGGTACCGCGCGGCGAGCGCGGCGCTGGCGGCGGTGCGCTTGGCGCTGATGACCGAGCCTTCAAGTATGGCCTCGGGCATCCCCGTCTCGGACGAGTTGAGGATGATGACGGCCGAGGCGCGGTTCAGGCCGCGTTCGATGTTGTTGGGAAACGAAGAGACCCACTTGACGCCCGCGACCTCGAAGCCGCCGCCGAGATAAGCGGGCAGCGCGATGATGCGTTCGCGCCCCTCGCCGGGGAAGCGCAGGAAGAGCGACTGCGGGAGCGCGCTCTCGCCCGCGCCGTGCGCGACGTAGGCCGCGCGGACGGTCTCGATGATCTCGGACTCGCGCCCGTCGAGCGCGGCGCGCACCTCGCCCCCGCGCAGAATTAGAATGCCATCGTCACGCATGGTTCACCTTCGAGCTGTTCCAGGTAGGGCTCCACCGTCTCCCTCTGTTCCCAGAGGTGTGTCACGTCGCCGAAGTGCTCGGCGACCCACGAGTCGGAGTAGATCGTGTCGAGGTATCGCTCGCCACGGTCGGCGAGGATGACGACGCAGTTCGAGCCGGCGGGTATCTCGTCGCGCACCTGCTCGACGGCCATCAGCGCGCCGCCCGACGAGCCGCCCGTCAACAGCGCCTCGGTGCGCGCGAGCCGGCGGCAGCCGACGACGCAGTCGAGGTCCGTGACGTGTATGCAGCGTTGTGCGAGCCCCGTCTGGAAGAGGCGCGGGCGGACGGCCGCGCCGTGGCCGGGGATAAGGCGCTTGGCCTTCACGCCGCCGAAGATGACGCTGCCGACGGCGTCCACCGCGCAGACCTTCGTCAGCAGCCCGTGCTCGCGCGCGTACTCGGCGCAGCCGCGCAGCGTCCCGCAGGTGCTCGTCGTGCAGAAGAGGTAGTCCGGCTCACAACCCAACGCCGTGACTATCTCGCGCATGGTCTGGTGATGCGCGCAGGCGTTGTTGACGTTCGCGTACTGGTTGGGCCAGAAGCTGTTCTCGATCTGGTCGCGCAGCTCCTGCACGCGGTCGATGCGCGCCTGGAGGAACTCGCCCGTCAAGGGGTCGGGCTCCAACACCATGTCCACCTCGGCGCCGTACGCCTGAAGCAGCTTGATGTTCTGCGTCGTCGTCTTCGGGTCCACGACGCAGATGAGCCGCAGGCCGTAGTAGCAACAGGCCAGCGCCAGGCCGATGCCCATGTTGCCCGAGCTGGATTCGATGACGACGGTGCCGGGCCGCACCTCGCCGGTCTTCATCGCCTGCTCGATGACGTAGACGGCCGGTCGGTCCTTGATGCTCCCGCCGGGGTTGAGCCCCTCGACCTTTGCGTAGAGGTTGAAGTGCGCGCCGCCCATGACCCGGTCCAGGCGGATCAGCGGCGTGTTACCTATCTTCGACAGAATGCCTTCGCTCGTCAGCATGTGTTCACCTCCGGCCGTGTCGGCGGCCGTGACTTCAGTGACCTCGCCTCAGATGAGAGAAGCCATGATCGCCTTCTGCATGTGGAGACGGTTCTCGGCCTGGTCATAGATGATGGACTGCGGGCCGTCGGCCACCTCGGCCGTCACCTGCTCGCCGCGAACGAAGGGCATGCAGTCCATGTAGAAGGCGCCGGGGTTGGCGCGCTCGAAGTGCTCGCCGCGAACGCACCAATCGTCCTTGATGCCCTCCTTGAACGAGTCCTCCTGCTCTTTCGTCATCTTCAAACTCTTCCAGTTCTTGACGTAGATTACGTCCGCGCCCTCGGACGCCTCGCGCAGGTCGTTGGAGAATTCGAGCGTGCCGCCTGACTTCTTAACCGCGCGTTGGGCGAACTCGACGTACTCGTCGTCCAGCTCGTAGCCCTTCGGGTGCGCGAACCTCACGTCCATCCCGAGGAGCGAGCCGGCCGTCATCATCGAGTGCAGCACGCCGAGCGACTTCTGCCGCTTCGAGTAGCCCCACGCCATGACGACCTTCTTCTTACGGAACTCCTCGCCGTACTTTTCGCGCAGCGTCAGGATGTCGGCCATGACCTGGCAGGGGTGGTCCTTGTCGTCGAGCGCGTTGATGACGGGGACGCCCGCGTAACGCGCGATGGTGCGCAGCCCCTCGCGCCCCTGCCCGTAGCAGGTCATGTCGTACATGCGCACGATGATGGCGTCGAGGAAGCGGCCCATGACGGCCGCCGTGTCCATCAGGCTCTCGCGGTTGGACAGTTGCAGGTCGGCGGCGTTGTAGTACTCCGCGTCGCCGCCGAGCTGGCGCGCGCCGACCTGAAACGAAATGCGCGTGCGCGTCGAGGCGACGGTGAAGAGCATCCCGAGGTTGCGCCCGCGCAGGTACGGCTCCCTGTCGCGGCCGGCCTTCATGTCGAGCGCCATCTTCACGAGGCGCTCCAACTCGGCCCGGCTGAAGTCGCGCAGGTCGAGAAAATCTTTCTTACCAAGTTCCATTTCCGTCTCCCTTTTCGTCTGTGCCCACGGCCCGCGCGATGTCGAGCGCGAGCAACGACGCGGCCTCCTCCTCCGTGAGTCTCTCTAACTCGCAGAGCAGATGATTGACTTCGACCTCGGACGCCGCCTCCGCGCGCTTGCGCGCGACGGCGATTGACAGGTCGCGCACGGTCGGGGCCTCGAAGATGCTGTGCAGCGGCAGTTCCGTCTGGAAGGCTTCACGCACACGCGAGACGACCTGCGTCGCGAGGATGGAGTGACCGCCCAACTCGAAGAAGTTATCGCCCGCGCCGACGCGCTCGACGCCGAGCACGCCCGACCAGATGGCCGCGAGCGTCTCCTCCGAAGGCGTGCGCGGCGCGACGTACGCCTCGTCCTCTCCACCCTCGCGCGCGGGCGCCGGCAGCGCGCGACGGTCAACCTTGCCGTTCGCGGTCAGCGGCAGACGTTCCATCAACACGAAGCTCGACGGCACCATGTAGACGGGCAGCCGCTCCTTCAGGTAGTCGCGCAACTCGCCGACTCTCGTCTCTCCCTCTTCCGTCACGACGTAAGCGACGAGCCGCTTGTCGCCGCCCTCGTCGCGTGGTACGACCACGCATTCCCTGACGCGCGCGTGCTCGCAGAGCGCGGCCTCGATCTCGCCCAACTCGATGCGGAAGCCGCGCACCTTCACCTGCTGGTCGATGCGGCCGAGGTACTCCAACTCGCCGCACGCCGTGTGGCGCGCGAGGTCGCCGGACTTATACAGGCGCTCGCCGGGGCGCGTGCCAAACGGGTGCGGGACGAACCTCTGTGCGGTCAGCCCCGGCCGTCGCACGTAGCCGCGCGCGAGCCCCGCGCCGCCCACGTAAATCTCGCCGGGCAGACCGTCGGCCACGGGCTGCATGTGACGGTCGAGCAGGAAGATTTCGAGGTCGGGGATGGGGACGCCGATGCAGCTCCCCTGCGTCTCTTCGAGGTCTCTGAGCTTCAGCGGGCGGTAGGTGACGTGGACGCACGTCTCGGTGATGCCGTACATGTTGACGAGTTGCGGGCGCTCGTCGCCGTGGCGTTCGAACCACGGCCGCAGGCTCTGTAGCTCAAGCGCCTCGCCGCCGAAGATGACCACTCGCAGGCTCAGCGCGGGCGCCTCGCGCAGCGTCAACTCGTGGCCAACCAATTGGCGGAAGGCCGAAGGCGTCTGGTTAAGAACGCTGACACGCTCACGGGCCAGCAACGCGCGGAACGACTCGGGGGAACGGCTGACCATGTACGGCACGACGACGAGCCGGCCGCCATAGAGCAACGCGCCCCACAGCTCCCAGACCGAGAAGTCGAAGGCGTATGAGTGGAAGAGCGTCCACACGTCGCGCTCGTCAAAGTCGAACCAGTCCTGCGTGGCGGCGAAGAGTCGCGCGACGTTGGCGTGGCTGATGCCCGTGCCCTTGGGCTTGCCCGTCGAGCCCGACGTGTAGATGACGTAGGCGAGGTTGTCCGGCGCCACGCCGCCGTCGCACGTATCAACCGCTTGGGTGGAGGCGTATCCGAACTCCTTAGTTACTTCATCTTCATCAACGAGGATGACTTCAAAGCCCTTCGCCGACGCCTGCTCGGGCAGGTGTGTTTGCAGTCGTTGCTGGGTTAGCAGCAGCGGGACCGCGGAGTCTTCGAGCATGAAGGCGAGTCGGTCGGAAGGGTATTGAGGGTCTAAAGGCAGGTACGCGCCGCCGGCCTTGATCACGGCCAGGATGGAGACGACCATCTCGACCGACCGCTCCAACAACAACCCGACGACGACCTCCGGCCCGACGCCCTTCGAGCGCAGCAGTCGTGCGAGATGGTCGGCGCGTTCGTTCAATTCGGCGTATGTCAGTTGTTCGTCTTCGCACGCGACCGCCACCAACTCGGGCGTGCGCGCGGCCTGCTCCGCGAAGAGTCGGTGGAGGCAGCGCGGCTCGCCGTGGTCGGCCTGAACGAGAGTGGAACGGTCGAGGATGACGCGCCGCTCATCTTCGTCAAGCAGCGGGAGCGTCGAGACGGCGCGCGCGGGGTCGGCGACCGCCGCGCGGAGTAGGGTCTGGAAGTGAGAGGCGAGGCGGCGGATGGTCGCCGTGTCGAAGAGGTCCGTGTTGTAGAGCAGCGAGGCGGAGAGCGTGTCGCCCACTTCGACCATGCGCAGTTCGAGGTCAAACTGCGTGACGTTCTCCTTGACGGGGTAGGGCCGCACCTTGAGGCCGCCGAGGTCTGCTTCGGCGCCGGGCTCGCCGACGACGAAGAGCGAGATGTCCCGCACCTCTTGCCGGTGTGGTTTTTCGAGGACGAAGGCGACTTCGATGAGCGGGGAGCGGCTCGGGTCGCGCGCGGGTTGGAGTCGCTCGACGAGCAGCGGGAAGGGATAGTCCTGATGTTCGACCGCGTCGAGCACGGTCCGGCTCACGCGCCGCAGGAAGTCCGCGAAGGTCGGGTCGTCGTCGAAGCTCGCGCGCAGGACGAGGGGGTTGACGAAGTAGCCGACGACGTTCTCGAACTCCGCGCGGTCGCGGCCGGCCGCGAGCGCGCCGACGAGGATGTCGGGCTGGTCCGTGTAGCGGTGCAGCAACGTCTGGAGTCCCGCGAGCAGGACCATGTAGAGCGTCGCGCCGTGCGCGCGCGCGAGTCGCTTCAACCCGCGCGTTAGTTCCTCGTCGAGCCTGAAGACGTGAGAGCTGCCGCGATTGGTCTGGACGGGCGGTCGCGCGCGGTCGGTCGGCAGGTTCAGCAACGGCAGTTCGCCCGCGAGCTGGTCGCGCCAGTAAGACCACAGACGTTCGCCCTCGGTTCCACTCAACAGTCCCGACTGCCAGCGCACGAAGTCCGTGTAGCGCGCGCGCGGCGGCGGCAGAAGGCTCTCGACGCCCGCGCGCTCCGAGGGGTAGAGCGCGCCCAGTTCGCCCATCAGGATCACGAGCGACCAGAAGTCGTGGATGATGTGGTGGAGTGTAACGAGCAGGACGGACTCTTCCGCCGTGCGACGGAAGAGGTGCACGCGCATCAGCGGGCCGCGCTCAAGGTCGAAGGAGCGGTGCGCCTCTTCGCCGAGTCGGCGGTCGAGTTGGTCGTCGCTCCAATGGGAGGCGTCAACCACTTCGAAGAACGGCTCGGGATGCTCGTGGACTGTCTGTGTGGGTTTGCCGTGGCGTGTGTGGAAGGTGGTGCGGAGTGACGGGTGGCGCCGTGCGAGCGCGTCGAAGGCGCGGCCGAGGGCGGGAACGTCGAGGTCGGCGCTGAGCACGCTCATCGCCAGAAAGACGTTGTAGGCGGCGCTCTCCGGCGCGAGCTGGTGCAGGAACCAGAGTGCCTGCTGGCCGTGCGAGAGCGGATGAGCGGCCGGGCGCTCGCCGCCCTTGCCGCGCAGCAGTTGCGCCAGTAGTGCGCGCTTCTCCTGGGGCGAGAGACTCGCGATCTGATTTGTCGAGTTGCTCATGGGGCAGGGGGGAACAACCGTCTTGTAGTGTTTAGGGCATCAGCCGGTTGCGCGCGCCGCGTGAGGTGCGACGACGGCCCCGACTCATTATCGAATCACTTCAGTCAGCTTCGTTAACCTGCGGCGTTCACGTCTCATGTGCGAGCATCTCGCCGAGCATGGCGTCAACCTCTTCGTCCGACAACTCGTTCACCTCGTCGAGTGCCGGCTCCGCGTCGGCACACGTCACAGGGCTTGCGTGTGGCGTTGAGGGAGACGCGGCGGCCAGGTCTTGAACCTGCGTCGCGAGCTGCGTGAGGCTCAGACCTTTGAGGAAACTGACGACGGGCACGGCGACGCCGAGATCGTTCTCGATGCGGTTCTTCAACTCGATTGCCATGAGGGAGTCAAGGCCGAGGTCGCTGAGCGGTTGCGCCGCGTCGAGCGTGGACGCGGCGTGCCCGACGACTCTCTTCAACAACGCGCGCAGGTGTGTTTCGACTATCTGCTGGCGCTCTTCGGGCGCGGCCGCGAGCAGCGACGCGCGGCTGACCTTGCCGCCGTTCGCGGTCTGCCGTGGCGCGTCCTCCGCCGCGCAGTCGAGGCCGGCGAAGAGCGGCAGGTCGAGCGGCGCGCCCGCCCGCCTCCACTCGCGCCAGTCGATGGGGATGACGCCGACGTGCGCCGACGCGGGACCGCCCGCGCGGAACAGACGCTTGAGCACCGTCACGCCCTGCTCCGGCGCGATGCTCTTGAAACCGCGTTGCGCGAGTTGACCGCCGCGACCGGGTCGCGCCGCCAGTCCGACCTCGGACCACGGCCCCCAGTTGATGCTGAGCGCCGGAAGCCCCTGTGCGCGTCGCCACGCCGCGAGGCCGTCGAGGAAGGCGTTGGCGGCGGCGTAGTTCCCTTGCCCCGGCGAGCCGATGAGCGAGGCGGCCGACGAGAAGAGGAGGAAGAAGTCGAGCGACTTCTGTACGGACGAACGGTGCAGGTTCCACGCGCCGGCCATCTTCGGCCGCATGACGTAGGAGAATCGCTCGCTGTCCTGTTGCAAAAGGATGCCGTCGTCGAGCACGCCAGCGGCGTGGACGATGCCGCGCAAGGGAGGCATCGTCTCGTCCACTTCGGCCAGCAGTCGCGTTAGCTCTTCGGCGTCGGCGATGTCCGCGCAGGCCACCACGACCCGCACGCCCGCGCGGCGCAACTCTTCGACCGTCTCGGCCGCGGGACCGCGCGCGCCTTTGCGCCCGAGCAGGACGAGGTGACGCGCGCCCTCGCCGGCCATCCAGCGCGCGACGGTCAGACCCAGACCGCCAAGACCACCGGTGATGAGATAGGTCGCGTCCGCACGCACGGGCGTCGAACGTGAAGAGGCGAGTCCGTTCGTTGCTGTCTCTACTTCGTTTCGACGCTCGATGTTGAGCACGACCTTGCCCGTGTTCTTCCGCTGCGCCATGTAGCGGAACGCATTCGCCGCCTCTTCGACCGTGAAGGTCGTGTGCGGGAGTGCGGCGAAGTCGCCTTCGTCAACGCGCCGCACAACTTCATGGAGCACCGACTCGGCCAGCGCGGGACGCTCGCGGAACAACTGGTCCATGTCAACGGTCGAGAGGGTGACGTTGTTGCGCAGTGCGAGGAGTCCGACCTGGCGGTTCTGATAGATGTCCGTCTTGCCGATCTCGACGAAGCGGCCGAACGGACGGAGCAACGCGAGACTCCGCTGAAGTGCTTCGCCGGACAGAGAGTTAAGCACAAGGTCAACGCCTTCGCCCGAAGTCGCGCGCAAGACCTCGTCTTCAAACTCAAGTGAGCGCGAGTCCGATATGTGATGTACTCCGAGGCCGCGCAGGAATTCACGCTTCTCATCATTCCCCGCCGTCGCGAAGACCTCCGCGCCCGACGACAGCGCGATCCGCACGGCGGCCAGACCGACGCCGCCCGCCGCGGCGTGAATCAGCACGCGCTCGCCAGCAGCCAGGCGCCCCACGTGCTTCAGCGCGTAGAGGGCCGTGCTGTATGCGACGGGCAGCGTTGCGGCCTCGGTCTGACTGAGGCGCGCGGGCTTGGGCGCGACGAAGGAGGAGCGCGTCAACGTGTATGCGCTCATGCTGCGCGGCGCGACGGCGATGACCTCGTCGCCGACCGCGAACCCTTCGACGCCTTCTCCGAGCGCGACGATTCTTCCCGCGCACTCGTCGCCGAACTGCACCGCCTGCCGCGACGTGCCGGGGTAGATGCCCATCAGCTTCATCACGTCGCGGAAGTTGAGCCCGGCCGCGCTCACCTCTATCTCGACCTCGCCCGGCATCGGCGCCGTTCGTGTCGCGGCGCGGAGCGTTAGCCCTTCAAGCCCCGAGGGCGTACCCGCTTCGAGCCTGAAATTTTCGGCGGCGGGTACGGGCAGAGGTTCGCCCCCTCCAGGCGCGTCCGCGCCGCCCGCCGCCGACACGCCCTGCGTTCGCGCAAGGCGGAGCACGTACCGCGTGCCCGTGCGGTACGCGATCTGGTCTTCCGCGTCGCCCGCGGACAACTCTTCAATCAGCGCGAGCGCGTCGCGCGCCGACCCCTTCGGGTCGAAGTCAACCCTCAGACATTTCAACTCCGGATGTTCGAGCGCAATCACGCGACCCAGGCCCCACAACGGCGTCTGCTCGACTGCCGGCGGCGGCGCGTCGTCAGTCGTGATCGCCTGCGCTCCGCGCGTGACGAGCGCGAGTCGTGTCGAGTCGGAGAGCCCCGCGCCGACCAGGCCCTGCACGAGGCTCAACACGCTGAAGCAGCCGAGCGTCTGCGCCGCTTCGAGCGACGCGGGCGTGTGACCCTCCGCGACGTGAATGTCGAGGCTCCAGAGGAAGATGACCGACAGGCGTCCGTAGCCGCCCGCGACGCGCCCGAGCAGGTTGCTCACGTCTTCGAGCGACGCGGGACGCAGGAGGAAGTGACTCTCGTCCACACACTCGAACGACTCGCCGCGCCCGACCAAAACACAACGCACGCCACGCTCGCCGAGTTGTGCGGCCAGGCGCTGGCCGAAGCCGCCCGCGTCCGTGAAGATGAGACAACATTCGTCCGAATCTTCGGTCGAAGTATGAACTTGTGCTTTCGGTTCGAGCGCGCGCTCCTGCCACTGCAACTCGTAGAGCCATTCCTCAAGCGTCTCGTCGGCCTCGGTCTTCGCCGACGCTTCGACGCGCTGACAGCACAGACCGGCGAACTCGGCAACGACCCTGCCACCTTCGTCATAGACGACCGTGTCGCCCTCGACGATGTGCGACTCGTCCTCGCGCCCGTCACGCAGCCGCGCGTGGCACCAGAGCCGACCGCGCGCGTCGCCGTACACCTTCACCTCTTCGACGCTCACGGGCACGTAGACGCCCTCATCCCCCGCGTTGAACGCGAGTGCGCCGCCCATCACCTGCCAGCATGCGTCGGCCAGCGCCGGGTGCAGACTGTAATCGTCCGCGCTCAGACCCGCCGGAAGACTTACGCGTCCCCAAGCCTCGCCCGCGCCGCGCCACAACTGTTCGACCCCGCGAAAGGAAGGGCCGTACTGATGCCCGCGCCCTTCGAGTTGTATATAAAAGTCCGCGCCCGCCGTCTCTCCCGCGCCGTTCGTCGCGAACAACTCCGGCGTGAACTCTTCATGCGTCCGGCTCGCTTCCGACTCCGCGTTGCGCCGCACCTTGCCGCTCACGTGCAGGGTCCAATCGGGCGCACCCTCCGGGCCGCTGAAGATTTGGAAGAACATCTCGGCGCCCGCGCGCGTGTGCAGGACGAGTTGGAGCCTGCGCGCGCCTTCGTCGGGCAGGAAGAGCGCGCTGTGAAATCTGACTTCGGCCAGTGAACGGCAGTCCGCGCCCGCCGCTTCAGAAGCAGCGGCCAACGCCATCTCGACGAAGACGGTCGCCGGCAACACGACCGACCCGCGCAGGCGGTGGTCCTTCAGGAAGGGCAGTCGGCCGACGCCTATCTCGACCTCCCACAGGTGACAGCCCTCGGGCTGCGCCAGCGCGACGTGATGGCCTAAGAGCAGGTGGCTCTTTGCCCCGCCGCCCACGTGCCACAGAGCGCCCGCCGCGCCCGCCGCGTTCTCTTCGAGGTCGAACCAGTAACGCTCCTTCTGCCACGCGTAGGTCGGCAACGGGACGCACCTGCCGGGGCGCGCGTAGAGCCGCGACCAATCGACCTCATGGCCCGAGGCGTAGAGCGCGGCGAGCCCCGCCGACAGCGTCGCCCTCTCACCCTCTTCGCGGCGCAGGGAGGCGAGCGCCGCACCCTCTTCACCCGACTGCTTGAGTGCTTCGTGTATCGCGTGCGAAAGGATCGGGTGCGGACTGATTTCGAGAAAGATGCTGTGGCCGTCCTCAAGCATCCTCCGCGTGGCCGGGTAGAAGAGCACCCGCTCGCGCATGTTGCGCGCCCAGTAGTCCGCGTCGAAGCGCGGCGACTCGCCCTCCATGCCGGCAACGGTGGAGTAGAAGGGGACGCTCGCCGCGCGCGGGCTCAACTCATCGAGCGAGCCAAGCATCTCTTCGCGCAGCGCATCGGTCTGCGGGCTGTGCGCGGCCACGTCCACCTTGACCTCGCGGCAGAAGACTTCGCGGAGTCGCAGGTCTTTAAGCACTTCTTCGAGGGCGCCGGTCTCGCCCGAGAGCACGCTCGACTTCGGGCCGTTGCTGACGGCGACCGAGAGACGGTCTTCGTAACCCTTGATGGCGAGCTGCGCGTTGTCGAGCGAGAGTTCGACGACGGCCATGCTTCCGAGCCCGCCGATGCGCTTTAAAAGTTGACTCCGGCGACAGATGACCCGCGCCGCGTCTTCGAGCGACAGCGCGCCCGCCGCGTACGCCGCAGCCACTTCGCCCATGCTGTGCCCGACGACCGCGTCGGGCTCGACGCCCCACGAGCGCCATAGCTCCGTCAGCGCAACCTGCACGGCGAACAGCACCGGCTGTATAACGTCGATGCCTTCGAGCGGCTCGCCGTGTTCGAGTTTCTCAATCACCGACCAGCCCGTCTCGCGACGAATCTCGTTGTCGCAACGCTCGACCGTCTCGCGAAAGACAGGCTCGCGCGCCAGAAGCTCACGGCCCATGCCGGCCCACTGCGAACCCTGACCCGAGAAGACGAAGACGAGCTTCGGCCTCTGCCCCGCACGCCTGCGCCCCGCGTAGACGCCCGCGCCGCCCTCGCCCGCGAGGTGACGCTCAATCGCTTCGCGCAGGCCCGCGCGCGTCGGCGCGGTCACGGCGAGTCGGTAGTCGTGCTGGCTGCGCCGGACTGATGCCGTGTAACAAACGTCTTCGAGCGCCGGCCCTTCTTCCGAGAGGAAGTCAGCGTATGAGCGCGCGAGTGCGTCGAGCGCCTCGACGCCGCGCGCCGACAGCGGCAGGACGCGCGCCTCTTCCGCTTCGACAATCGAAGCGCCCGCGTCAACCTCCGCCCTCGGCGCCTCTTCGAGAACGGCGTGCGCGTTGGTGCCGCCGAAGCCGAAGGAACTGACGCCGGCAAGTAACTTTCGCGACTCGTCAGGCCAACGGCCCGGCTCCGACTGCACGCGCAGCCCGAGTTCTTCGAAGTTGATGTGCGGGTTGGGTTGTTGGAAGTGCAGGCTCCGCGGCAGTGTCCGGTGCTTGAGCGAGAGCGCGACCTTGATGAGTCCCGTTAGACCGGCGGCGGCTTCGAGGTGCCCCACGTTCGACTTGACGGAGCCGACGGCGCAGAAGCTCCCGGGCTCGCGCCCCGCGCCCAGCACCGCCCCGAGCGCCTTCGCCTCGATGGGGTCGCCGAGCAGCGTGCCCGTGCCGTGCGCCTCGACGTACTGCACCTGGCGCGGCTCGACGCACGCGCGGCGGTAAGCTTCGCGCAGCATCTCTTCCTGCGACTGCGGGTTCGGGGCCATCAGCCCGTTCGTCCGCCCGTCCTGGTTGATCGACGTGCCACGGATGACCGCGTAAACGGGGTCGCCATCGGCGAGCGCCTGCGCGAGCGGCTTGAGGACGACCACGCCGACGCCTTCGCCGCGCACGTAGCCGTCGGCCCGCGAATCGAAAGTCTTACAGCGACCGTCGGCGGCCATCACGCCCGCGCGCGTGAAGCCGATGGCGAGCGCGGGCGACAGGATGAGGTTCGCGCCGGCGGCAATCGCCAACGTCGATTCGCCGCTCCACAAACTCTGGCAGGCCATGTGCACGGCCACCAGCGAAGAAGAGCAGGCCGTGTCCACGGCCGCGCTCGGCCCGCGCAGGTCGAAGGTGTAAGAGATGCGGTTGGCCGCGATGCTCAGCGCGTTGCCCGTGGCGGCGTAAGCGTCGATGAGCGCGGGGTCGCTCTGTTGCAGGCGACCGTACTCGTTGCCGGAGACGCCGACGAAGACGCCCGTGCGCGTCCCCGCGATTTTCTCCGCGACAAGCCCCGCGTCCTCGAACGCCTCCCAGGTGACTTCGAGCAACAGTCGTTGCTGCGGGTCCATCCGCGCCGCCTCCATCGCCGAGATGGAGAAGAAGTGCGAGTCGAAACGTTCAATCTCGCTCAGGAAACCGCCCCAACGCGTGTTGGTCTTGCCCGGCGCGGAGGAGGTCGGGTCGAAGAAGGGGCCGTGGTCCCAACGCTCGCGCGGGACTTCGCTGATGGCGTCAACGCCGTCCTTGAGCAACTGCCAGAACGCACGCGGCCCGTCCGCTCCGGGGAAGCGACAACCGATGCCGACGATGGCGACGGGCATGTCTGCATTGCCTTCAGTGGTCTCGACATCGCGACCCGCCGCATCGGTCTCTCCCGCGAGGTGACGTGCGAGCGATTCGACCGAAGGGTGTTCGTAGAGCAGCGTCGGCGGCAACTCCGCGCCGAGCCAGTCTTCCAACTCGCCCGAGATGCCCACCGCGTCGCGCGAGGTGAGGCCGTAGGAAGTGAAGGGCTCGCGCACGTCGATCTCGCGCGGCCTGACGTTGGCCGCTTCGGCGACGTGCTCGACGAGCCAGTCCCGCGCTTCCTGAACGGACACCACGCGCCCGCCACGTGACGCGCGCGCGGAAGGCTCGCTCACGCCGTGAGCGCCGTGTAGGTCTCTGTCCTGGGCACCGTCGGTCACTGTCTTCTTCTCACTTCCGGTCGAATGGCTTCAGGAGTTCGTTAAGAGACGGGTTGGCCCTGTCCCTCCGCGACGACTTCGGGGCTCGTCCACGCGCCGTGCGGGACGGGGGAGGAATCTTCACCAACGTCCTCGACCTGCGTCTCACGCGCGAGGTAGTGCGCGAGGCACGCGTGGCGTTGAATCTTGCCGCTGGACGTGCGCGGGAGGCTCTCGGTCGTGAGCAGGACGATGTCGCGCACCTGTAGCTCGTGGTACTCGGCCACGGCCCTCCGCACGGCCTTCAGGACTTCGCCCTGCTCGGCCCCGCGTTTGACCTCGGCCATGACGACGAGTTGTTCGCGCTCGTCGGCCTCGACGGCGAAGGCGGCGCAGCCGTTCGGCTTGACGGCGTCGTGGCACTGCTCGACCGTCAGCTCGATGTCCTGCGGGTAGTGGTTGCGGCCGTCGATGATGATGAGGTCTTTGAGACGGCCCGTGATGTACAGCTCGCCGCCGTGCATGAAGCCGAGGTCGCCCGTGCGCAGGAACGGGCCTTCGCCCGTGCCCGCGACGTAAGCCTGGAACGTCCGCGCGGTCTCTACGGGGTTGTTCCAATATCCTTGCGCGACGCTCCCGCCGCTCACCCAGACCTCGCCGACCTCACCCGGCGCACACTCTTCCAAAGTCTCCGTGTTGACGATGCCGACCCGTTGATCGAGCAGAGGCCCGCCGCAGCTCACGAGCGGACGCGCGTCGTCGCTGCTGCTGGACTCGACAAAGCGGTTCGCTTCAAGACTGTCGGCCCGAGCACTTGCGACGACCGGCGCGATGCCCTTGCGCCCGCTGCTGACCAGCAGCGTCGCCTCCGCGAGCCCGTAGCCCGGCAGGAAGAACTCGCGGCGGAAGCCGCACGGGGCGAACGTCTCGGCGAACCTGTCGAGCGTCTCCCGCCTGATCGGCTCGGCGCCGCTGTAGGCGACCTCCCAACTGCTCAGGTCGAGCGTCGCGAGCTGCTCGGGCTTGACCTTGCGCACGCAGAGGTCGTAAGCGAAGTTCGGGCCGCCGCTGCCCATCGCGCGGTAACGCGTGATCGCCTGGAGCCAACGCACGGGCCTTTGCAGGAAGTGGAGCGGCGACATCACGACGCAGTGCATGCCCATGTAGAGCGGGTGCAGGACGTTTCCGATGAGCCCCATGTCGTGATAGAGCGGCAGCCAGTTAACGGCGACCGCGTGTTCCTTCAGACCGAAGGCCGCTTGAATGTGGCGCTGGTTGTGCAGGAGGTTGGCGTGGCTGACCATGACGCCCTTCGGCGTCCCCGTCGAGCCTGACGTGTACTGGAGGAAGGCGAGCGTGTCGCCGCGCGCGCCGGGCTCGCGCCACGCGGACGCGGCGTCCGGCACGTCGTCGGTCGTCATCCAGCGCACGCCCTTCAGACCTGGAAACTCTTCGAGCATCGGCTCTATCTTCGACAGGATCGGCTCGGTCGTGAGTGAGAGCGTGGCGCCCGCGTCGCCAACGATGGCCTGAAGCCGCAGGAGGTTTCGGTTGAGACGCGGCGGGTACGCCGGCACCGCGATCACGCCCGCGTAGAGGCAGCCCATGAAGGCGACGATGAAGTCGAGCCCCGGCGGGTAGAGCAGCAACGCGCGGTCGCCCGGCGAACTCACACCCTGGATGACGGCGCCGAGCGCGCGTGCGCGTTGGTCAAGCTCGCCGTAGGTCAGAAACGCCTCCTCCTCTTCGCCCGAGGCGAGGAAGGTGTAGACGCGCTGCGACGGGCGCGCGTAAGCCCTGCGGCGCAGCAGGTCGATGAGCGTCGCGGATTCGTAAGCGGACTCGAAGCCGCCGTCTGGTTGTGTCCTCATCGTGTCAGGCATCTTCTCTCCAAGGGCAGGAAGCCACGGGACGGCCCGCAATCATGTGCTCGACTCCGGACCAGGCCGGCGTTAACGGTGTGTGCGGCGGCCGTGCGTTGAAGTGACGCGGGAGCGGGCCGCTTTCGGCCGAAGCGTTAAGGAAGAGGTTACGTTTGAAAGTCCTTGCGGACGGCTGGGGTGATTGAGAGCGGCCGGGTCGTGGGCAAAGCTACCGCACTCCGCACCGGCGAATCAGTTTCGTTACGGAAAATTTTAAGGCCGCGAAGCAAACCCGGCTCGCCGACCTCCGCGTTCGGACGCGTAGGCCGGGGCATAGGCTTCGCCTTGTAACTCGGTAGAACTCGACGGTGCGAGTCGGCGCGGCTCACTGGTGCGCGCGTGCACGGCCGTTAGGGCTTCGGCGCACGCGGCGACGCGGGGCCGTCGCTCAACTCGCCTTCCTGAGGTGTTCGCGCTTGATGACGGCGCTCCCCTGGTAGTTCAGGGTGGTGAGGAGGATTCTGACGCGGTCGTCTTCGTTGACCTCGCCCTCGAAAATCCCGATGAGGTTGGCGAGCGGGCCGTCTTTGACGACGACACGGTCGCCCGCCTCGAACTTATCGCCGATGCGGACGAAGCCGTCCGCGCCGACGCGCGCGCGCATCACTTCGATGATCTCGTCTTCGATGGGCGAAGGGCCTTCGCCGAAGTTGACCACGTCGCTGACGCCGCGCGTGAAGGAGACTTTGTAGAGCAGGCGTTCAACGTCGAACCGCGCGAAGAGGTAGCGCGGAAAGAGCGGCTTCGTGAAGTAGGTCGGCTTGCCCGTGAACTCGTTGTAGCGGCAACCCCTGACGCGCGGGTTGAAGGTCTCGACGCCCCACGCGCGGAGGTTGCTCTCGGCCCGGTCTTCCTGGCCGGGCTTGGCGTGAACCGCGTACCAGAGTTTGCCGTCAAGAGAGGTCTCGCTACTCACGGTAACCCTCCTCTTCGAATGAGCCGCTTTGAGTGTGTGCCGCTTCGGCCGGGATGGCAACGAAGGGTCTAACTCTCTCGCCGCGCCGCGTAGATCGTGCGGCCGTCGGACATCTTACGCTCGCTGACCTCGCCTTCCGTCTCAAGCTCGGCGAGGGCCTGCTTGATCAGGTTGAGAGACTCGTTGAGCGTCTGATTCTGCATCCACCACTTGGCGATACCTTCGAGCGTGTCGCTGGCCTGCGGGTGTTCTCTCAGGTACGTCAGGATTTGCCGTGCCACCTTCTTACTCTGTTTCATTTCGGTCGCTCCACTGAACATTCCCACCACAGGCAGCTCGTGTCGGACAACCCTTGTGCAAACACGGTGCCAGTCGGCCGCACCCGAAAAGGGCACACTTTACGAGGGATTTGGGCGAAAACGGGCGGGGCGTGAGAGAGACGCTAGGGCATTATTCTCCTATGTGAGGGCCGCATTATAGACGTTCCAGCACGCTATTACGATAGTTTTCTCGTAGGTTTTTTTTACCCTAGCGCGGAATAAAACTCCCTGCCCCCGCGCCATCCGTCGCGCGCCGCTTGAAAAATAAGAAGCCCGACCCCTCCACTTGTGCATGAAGGGGTCGGGCTTTTCAAGACTTGAATATCGGCGGCGGTCTACGAGGCGCGTGACTCGTCTTCAGTGGGCGGTTTCACCCTGATGCTCGTCATGCTCGTCGTAGATCATGGGGCCGGCGATGAGGTTATATTTCTTGAGCAGCCCGAAGAAGGTGCGGCGGTCTTTCTGCGCGGCGCGCGCCGCGCGGCTGATGTTTCCGCCGCATTCGTCGAGCACCTCGCTCAGGTAGTTGCGCTCGAACTCTTCGATGACGCGCGACTTGGCCGCCTTCAAAGACTCCCTTCTCGACGGCCGCCGTGCTTCGCTCTGCGCGTCGGAGCCCAGTTGCAGATCGCTCGCACGTATCAGCTCGCCCGGCGACATGACCACGGCCTGGCGGACGACGTTCTCCAACTCGCGCACGTTCCCCGGCCAGTCGTAGGAGAGGAGCCTCTGCTCCGCGCCGGGCGAGAAGTCCGTGACGCGGCACTTGTACTGCGTCGCGGCGGTCTTCAGGAAGTGCGCGGCCAGCGGCAGGATGTCTTCGTGCCGCTCGCGCAGTTGCGGCAGGTGCAGCGAGACGACCTTCAGGCGGTAATAGAGGTCTTCCCGGAAGGTGCCCGCGCGCACCTTGTCGCGGAGGTTCTGGTTGCTGGCGGCGATGACGCGCACGTTAGCCTGTCTGTAACTCGAAGCCCCGAGCGGCCTGTACTGCTGGTCCTGCAAGAAACGCAGGAGCTTGATCTGCGCCTGCGGCGGCAGCGAGTCCACCTCGTCGAGGAAGAGCGTGCCGCCCTCCGCTTCGGCGACGATGCCACGGCGCGGGCGGCGCGCGTCCGTGAAGGCTCCCGGCTCGTGGCCGAACATCTCGTTCTCGAAGAGGTCGGCGGGAATCGAGCCGCAGTTGATGGGAATCATCGGTTGCGGGGCGCGCGGGCTCAGGTAGTGAATGGCGCGCGCGCACATCTCCTTGCCCGTCCCCGTGTCGCCGATGAGCAGCACGGTCGCGTCGCAGGGCGCGACGCGCGGTATCTTACTGATCTCCGCGACGAAGGCGGGCGACTGGCCGATGAACTGGCGCATCCCCAGGTAGGAGATGAGGTTCATCTTGACCTGCGAGAGCTCGTCCTCCCTCGCCCTGAACCGCTTCATCACGCGGCGGATGCGCAAACGCAGGTCGCGCACGTTCAGAGGGTAGAGGAGGAAGTCGTCTATCTGTGGCGGCAACGAACTGATATCGAACTCGGGCGACTGGTCGCTGAAGTAGACGAGGACGGGGATGTCGTGCGGGTTCCCCTCCGCCGCCGCGAACGCCTCCGCCAGGCGCGGCAGGTCCGCGGAAGGGATGGACAGTAAGAGGAGACATGCGTGCGGGCAGTTGAGACAACTGCGCGGCTTGGTCAGAATGTTGGGGAGTTCGTTAAAGCCTTCAAAAATTTCGCAGCGATTGCAGTCCTCTTCCAGGCCAGCCATGACCTGCTCGAACAGCTCGGGCTCGAAGCCCTCGCGCATGATCTGAACGTTCGTCTGAATCGGGGGGCACGCGGTGACGGCGTCGGGGCCGCCAACGAGAGAAACGGCTGACATAGTTCGACCCTTTCGTTTGTGAGCACATTTTACTGCGAGGGTCCACCTTGATATGTTGAATACGTTTGAGGTTTAGACTCGGGGCAGAGTCAAGGGAAGTGACAGCCGGATGGAACCGTCGCGCCGGCCGCGACGTAACGTGAGTTCCACTTAAACACGTGTCGGGACTAAGACCTGCCTGCCGCCTTCCGGCGGCGAAGGTCTCCTTCTGCGAAAAGAGTCTCAAACACTGCGCGTGAATGCGGAGGGAGCGCAGTCTGTAATTGGTTGTCAGGGGCTTACCCCACGACGCCTGCGAGCACCCGTGTCCTCGCCGAGATTTCTGCAACCGACGCAAACACGAATTGCAACGAATGTGCCAACAGGCGACAGGGGCGTCTATTAGAAGAGATTTTGCACAGAATTCGCGGACCTTGTGTGATTTTGCCCTATGACAAGCCTCCGATGCCCAACGTGCGGGGAAAAATCCCCTATCCGCCTGGGGAATTCTCCCCAAACCTCCCCCTAAACACCGCCCGCGAGCGCGTTTTTAAGGTTAACCAGGGGATTATTACCCATTTCTACTTCATACATACTGGTTCGAGCAGGGGATTCTTACCCTATTAATTGCATTAACGCGTGACAAAAAAACACTAATAACCAATAGCGAGTCCGATAAGGACTCTGTTATCGCTCAACGACCATGGCAGATGAAACGTTTGAGACTGGGTTAATTGGGGGCGTCGAGAAACGCGAGATCAGGATTGCGGATTACGACGCCGACTGGCCGAAGAGGTTCGAGACGCACGCAAAGGTCATCGCCGAAGCACTCGGCGACGCGGCCCTGCGAATCGAGCACGTCGGCTCCACGTCCGTCCCAGGTCTCGCCGCGAAGCCGATCATAGACATTCTCGTCGAGGTACGGGACTCCGCGAACGAGTCCGCCTACCTGCCCCGACTGGAGGCGGCCGGCTACGTCCTGCGTGTGCGGGAGCCGGAATGGAACGAGCACCGAATGTTCCGAACCCCTGAAGAGGACGTGCACATACACATCTACTCGGCCGGCTGCCCGGAGATTGAGCGCAACCTGACGTTCAGGGACCGCCTGCGCCGAAACGCCGACGACAGACGCCGCTACGAGCAGACGAAACGCGAACTGGCCGCCAAAGACTGGCCCGACATGAACGCCTACGCGGATGCCAAGTCAGAGGTAATCGAAAACATCATCGCCGCGTCGCAAGCACCTGCGAAGGACTCAACCTGAGGCAACAATATTGCGGGAGACGTTTCATACCGGCTTGATTATCGGACTCCTTAAATTTAACCTAAGTTTCGCCCAAAGTAACGCGGACATGCTCCGCTTCCAATAACAGCCGTAAGGCTTTAGCGCATGCTCTCCCTACAGCGGACGCGCCGTTGAGTACTACACGCCTGACGGCGCCAGACTTGCTCAACTCAACAAAGCCGCTCACCGCCAGCACGTCTCTCACCACCCGCTGCACGCCATATCTCTTCAACTTCGGCGCATCCTCCGCGAGCCACCGCTTGGCCCACACCACCACGTTATGCGCCAGCGTCCCGAGCAGCATCACCATCTGCTGCCCCGTATAACTTTTCTTCCGCCGCTGCGTCACCCCGAGCCCCTGCTTCGACTCCTTGATCTCGATCTCCACGCCGCCGCCTCGCTCGTCATACAGTCGCGCGTAGGCCGTCATCACCGCCGGCTCGTCACGCACTCTCTCCTCCGGCTCCCCCAACAGCTTCAGCACCTCGCGCGGCGCCAAGGTCGAGATCAGCAGCGCGTGACACCGCTGCCCGTTGCGCTTTCTCCACCTCAGCGCCAGCCGCCTGACGGGGCGCGCGTAGTCGCCACTCTTAACCAGTGCCCATCCCAACTCACGTCCTTTACGTCGCGGGTCGCTGACCCACTCCCGCACGCTCAGGGCATAGTGGGCAGCGCGCTTCGTCGAGATGTCTTTACAGTGGACGTGGGAGCCGCGCTTCAGTAACCAGTTGATCCCGTTCAGGCTTCCGCCCCCGGCGTCGATCCGCGGCACGGTGCGCCGCCGCTTCGCCTCGTCCAACTCCAGCGTCCACTCCAACGCCTCGACCAGGTGCGGCAAGGTGTCTCTGAGTTGCAGGTGGCCCGGGTAGAGGCGATCCGCCACCACCTCGTCATGCACCGGAGCCACGACCCGCCCCAGCTGACGCCCGCGCCGCACCCCGTAGCCCGAGAGGTAGCCCACCGCGGCCGACTCGCCGCTCCTCCCGCAGGGCAGCCCCGTCAGGTCCACGTCCAGCAGCAAGAGCTCCGCCTGATAGTCATGTCGGTAGGCCCGCGAGTGGGCGCGGAAGATCGCGGCGACGGCCTCTTCCATCTGCCGCACGTTCTCGCCAGTGCAAGCGTCGAGCGTCTCCTGCACCACCGACTGCTCGGCGCACGACGAACGGCCGCACGCGCGCTGTAGAGCCTCATCCGAGCGCACGCGGGTCTTCACTTCGACGAGCCCGTGCGCCCCGGCGAGGATGGCGATGAAGGCATCCTGCAACTTCTCCGGCGGCGTGTGCTTGATCGCCTTCTGCCGGATATGCACATGCCCGGCGATAGTCTCGAAGAACTTCAAAGAGCGGAGCTTTAACCCGAGGGCGCAGAGCGTGGCGCGCGGCGTCTAGCGCCGGGCGGCCGGAGCGGGGTGCGACTTCTTCATCTTGAGAGACCTCCCGCGGAGGCTCTCGCATAATCTCTGCGGGAGGTCTCTCCCGCGAACAGTCACACAGTTACAATAGGCACACCAGCGCTATTTTGGGCGAAACTTAGGTCTACTGAATTGTTGCTGACCTTTCCTGTCGGTATTCTGAAGGAAAAGGAAGAGGCCGGCCCTTTTCGGGGTCGGCCTCTTCCTTTTCAGTTCAGGCCGTGGCCTGGTTCTTGAGTTTTACGGCAGGGCTTCCACGATGATGAGGAAGCGGAAGGTGCCGGTCTGCTGGATGCCGAGCAGGAAGTTGACGTTGATGCTCGCGCCGTTCGCGAGCGGCGTCCCCAGCGTCACCGTCCCGGCCGCGAGCGTCGAGTTGAAGCCGCCGCCGTTGACCTGTGCGGCCGGCTGCTCCAGCGTCGTCGCCTGCACCGTCACGTTGCAGGGCGGCGCACCCGCCCCCGAGGCCGAGCAGGTCACCGCGTCACCAATCGTCCCGACCGACGCCTCGACGCTGCTGGTGCGAGCCCGCAGGTCGGCCGTCCCCGGCGACGACGGGAACGTCGTCAGCTCGACGATGCGGAAGCGCAGACGCGTGACGTTTCCGCCCGTGTTGTTGACCACACGCCGCCGGATCGTCAGCGTCCCGAACGTCGAGTTGTTCGCCGGGTCGGACGTGAAGGAGCGCGCACGGTTCGGCACCGCCGAGGCCGAGACCGTGCCGTCGAGAAGCGCCACGCCCACCCCTGTCGTGTCGCGCCGGATCGGCGAAGCAAGGTTCTCCGGCCCCGGCACCCCGAGCCTCTGCGACACGCCGGAGATGAACGTCCCATTCGTGTCTGCGAAGAGGAAGTCCGCGGCGTTGTCGCCTGTGTCCTTCGGGTTGCCGGGCGTCGTGCAGCCCACGCCCCCGACGAAGTCGCACTGCTTGCGGGAGAACGAGTGCTCCGTCGTCGAGCCCGAGACCGACGGCAGGTTGTTGCCCTCGCGCAGCAGATTACAGACGCCGCCCGGGGCGGCCACGGTTGCCGCGTCGGCCTTGCCGCCCTTACTGCCGGCCTCTCGACTGACGCCGCCTGTCGCGACGGCGGCGCCACTCGCGGCGTCCAGGTTCGTGCCGAAGCCGACGCCGTCAAGGCGCGTGGCCGTGGAGACGTTGGCGACGTTCGCCGTCGAGAAGACGGCGACGTTGCGGTCGCTCTCGATGTCGGAGGTGAGCGTCAGGTTGCCGGCCGCCGCGCCCGTCCCGCCGTAGTTGGCGAGCGAATATTGGCTCCCCACCGCGAGATAGTGGCCGCGCGCGGGGATGACCGTCCCGTTCGGGATGGTGCCGACGAGCACCGGCGAGTCGGTGCAGGTCGCGCCCATCTTGTAGATGCCGTAGCCGGCCGAGGTATCAGAAGCCGCGACCGTCAAAGGCGCGTTCGTGTTGTTGTAGAACTCGACGAAGTCGTCGCCCGCGCCGCCCGGTCCAGACGCGCGCAGTTCCGAGATGACGAACGTGCCCGGCGGGCTGGCGACCGTGATGGTGCCAGTGGCCTGTGCGTCCGTAATGGTGCCGACGGATGCCGACGAGATGTTGAGGAGCAACGTCTCGTCGGTCTCCGAATTCGCGGGGTCGGCGCAGACCGTGACCGGGATGGTCGCCGTCTGCGCGCCCTCCAGGATGGTCGCCGTCCCCGTGGCGGTCACGTAGTCCGAGGTGCCGTCGCAGGAGGCGCCGCCCACAGCGGGGTTCGCCCCGCCGTCCGCCGTCGAGTAGTTGACGGAGAGCCCGCCCACGGGCGCGGGGCTCGACGACGAAAGGGTGTAGAGCATCTGCGAACTGCCCGACGCGGGCTCCGCGACCTTGGCGTCGTTGACGTTGATGTTGGTCCCGCACTCGAAGGAGAGCGTGTCGATGCCGATGTAGTCCGAACGGGCCGCGTCAGGCCCGCCGCCCTCGACGAAGTAACGGAACGCGAGACGCCCGACGGTCGGCGAGCCGATGCCGCTGAGCGTAATCGTGAACTTCGTCCAGACGTGCGGGTAGTTGTCCACGTAGGTCGGGTTGATGTCGAGCAGGAGCGTCGTAAAGTCGCCCACGCTCGCGGCGGTCGCGCCCACGTTCGTGCTCGTGCCGTTGAGGCTCATGCGAACCTGCAAGCGGTCCGGGAAGAGGTTCGCGCCGACATCGGTCGTCCTCGTCCAGAACGAAAGGGTGTTGCCGTCACGAAGCGTCATCGTCGGCATGATGAGCCAGTTGCTGATGTCGTTCGTGCCGGTCGTGCTCTGGAAGTTGACGCTGGCGTAGGCGTCGGTCGCGCCCGCCTGCGCGGTGAACACGGCCGGGTTGCCCTGCCCCCATGTGAACGTGCCGGTGGTGGTGCTGTTGTTGATGTTAACCCAGCCGCCCGTTGCGGTCAGGGAGGCCACGTTGTCGAAGTTCTCGGTGATGGGGTTGCACGGTCCCGGCGTCGGGGTCGGCGTCGGGGTCGGCGTGGGTGTGGGCGTGGGCGTCGGGAAAGCCCCGATGACGCCGTCGAACTCGTCCGCGCCGATGTCGGGCGCGGTGCCGCCGCCGTTGACCGAGCCCGGAGGGCCGGGCCGCGTCTGGCCGTCGATGTCAGTGGTCAGGCCGACCGCCGCCGCGCCGCCGGATTCAAGCGGCGAGGTCGTGCCGTTGGGGATGTGCAGGTCCGTGTTGGAGACGAACGGCGGCGCGAGCACTATCGCGGTCGAGGCGTTGTCGTTCGTGCCGGCGGCCGAGAGCGTGCTCGTGTAGTTGCGCAGGTTGGTCGCGGGGGTGGTGGCTCCCGCGTTGAAGTCCGCCGCGAAGAACTGACCCGTGCCGGCGGCCGTGCCGACCTTGGCGAGCAGGCTCAAGGCTCCCGTCGCGGCCGGACCCTGAAGGTACGCGTTGTTGTTCAGGGTCAGGTTCATCGCGCTCGTCGCGCCCGAAGGCAGGTAGATCACGGCGTGGCGCGTGTTGGTCGTCGTCGGGTTCCCGCCGGTCAACTGGTTCGAGAAGAGGTTGTTCCTCACGTCCATCCCGGTCTGGGTGGTGTTGACGATGATGAGCGCGACGGTCAGATTCGTGCTGAGCGCGCCGGGTATCGTACCGAACAGGTGGACAGAGTTGTGCTGGACCTTGTGGCCCGTGCCCGAGGCGGCGCGGATGCCGTAGGCGCCGAAGGTCGTGCCGCCGCCGCCCGCGCCCGCCACCTGATTGTTCGTGATGTTGGAGACGAAGTTGTTCTGGACGACGTGGTTGATGCCGCCGCCGAGGTTGATGCCGACGGCGGGCCAGGTGTCGGTCGCGTTGTTGCGCACGCGCAAGACCCTGTTCTTCTCCACCGTCACGCCGTTGGTGTTCGTGCTCAGGACGCCGACGGAGACGGCCTGATTCGCGCCGCTCGTGCTCGAAGCGAGGAAGCCTTCGAGGTAGAGCGTGTTGCCCGAGACGATGCCGTTGGCCGTGCCGTTGACGAGAATGTCGCTGGCGTAGACCTGATCCGTGCCCGCGCTCGGGTTGCCGATGACGTTGTCCTTGATTTGCAGGCCGGCGAAGACCGTCGTCGCCGCGCCCTGAGTCGAGATCGCGCGCGCGGCGGTGCCGACGCTGTTGTTCTGTATCAGCAGGTTGGTCGCCGTGGCGGGGCTGCCGATGGTCGTGGAGACGGAGGTGACGGCGGCGGGCGCGGCGGTCACGCCCGTCGAGCCCGCGCTCGCGAGGATGCCGTAGGTCGTGTTCTCGGAGCCCGTCGTGGACGACGCGCCGGTGACGTTTCGGCCGGTCGCGCTGCCGAGCACGATCAGGTTCTTGATGGTGTCGTTGTTGGCGGCGGTCGCGCCCGTCGTGGCGAGCGCGATGCGGATGACGGAGTTGAAGGTCGTCGTGTTCGAGGCGGTGTTGCGAATCGTCAGGTTGCGGTTCGTGCCCGCCGTGTTCGGGTTGTCGCCGTCGATGGTGACGTTGCTCGCGCCGTTGAGCTGGATGACGCCGAAGCCGCCGGCGGGGTTGCCGCTGACGGAGACGCCGTCGGTGACGGGGCGAACGAGAACGGACGTGTACGACGCGGAGCCCGCGCCGCTGCCGTTGAGGGTCACGGGCGTCGTGCCCTCGGTCGTGCTGGAGTTGATGCTGACGGTGACGGCGCCCTGGTGCGTGCCCGCGTTGATGGCGTCGAACGCGGCTTTGAGCGTCGGGTACGAAGTCGGGCCGACCGTGCCGGCCGTGGCCGTGACGACGACAATCGGGCAGAGGGTGAAGTTATATGTGACGTTGCCGAGGTCGTTCGCGCCGTCCTGTAGGTGCAGCGTCGCCGTGAGCGTGCTGCCGCAGGCGAGCGACGCGTCGGCCGTGAACGAGATGGGCTGCGACGCGGTGCCGCCGTTCGCGGCCACGACGCCGTAGTTCGCGGGAGCGCCGGGGCTCGTCACGCCGCCCGTGGCCTGAAGCGTACCCACGAGGCTGACGGTCGCGCCCGCGCCGTTGTTCTTCACGCCGAAGCTGACGGTGACGGTCTCGCCGGGGTCGATAGCGCCGTTAGAGTTGGCGTCGGCCGTGAGCGACGCGCCGTTGGCGACCATGACGGGGATGCCCGTCAGGCAGGCGTTGACGTTCGTCGTGGTGCCGTCGGTAATGTTGAAGCTGTTCGTGGTCGTGCTGTACCCGGTCTTGCTGATGGAGTAGTTGTGGCTGCCCGGGGCGAGCGCCACGTCGAGGATGCCGCTGGCGTTCGTCGTCCCGACCGCGACGCTGTCAACCACTACCGCCGCGCCCGAGATCGGCGCCGCGCTCGTGCAGTCGGTGACGACGAAGTGAGCCGTGCCGCTGGCGATACACGCGCCGACGTTCGTCGTGTTGCCGTCGGTGATGTTGAAGTTGCCCGAGGCGATTGACGCGCCGGCCTTGGTGACGCTGTAGGTGTGCGGGCCGGGGGCGAGCACGGCGTCGTAGGTGCCGTTGGTCGCGCTGACGCCGTAGGGGATGCCGTCGATGGAGACGACGGCGTTCGCGATGTTGGCGGCGGTCGTGCAGTTGGTCACGGTGAAGTGCGCCGTGCCCTTCGCGGGCGCGGTGCACTGCGTGAACTTGAAGTTGCCGATGCGGGTCTGCCAGCCGACGGCGCTCGCCGCCTGACCGGCCGCCGTGTAGTACTCGGTCGTGTACCAGAAGGTGCAGTCGTCGGACGGGTCAACGGTCAGCGCCGAGTAGTCGCCCCAACGGCTGCCGGTGCTCGTCTGCACGCCCGTGCCCGCGATGAGCGTCGCCTCGCCCTGCGCGAGTCCGCCCGGCGGGTCGGTGGCGAGTCGGCCCGCGTAACGTATGCTCGGGAAGACGGTGGTGCTCGAAGCACTGAAGCCGATGGCGAGGTTGCCTTGATTGTCCTCGGCGGCGCTGCCCATCCAGCGGCTGACGCCGTCGGCGGGCGCGTAGGTCGCCTGCTCCTGCACGGCGTAGGGGCCGCCCGCCGTGCTGCGCAACTCGTAGTAGCGCGGCGCGGCGCGGAAGGTGCCGAACGTGGTCGAGGCCGGGGCGCCGACCGTGTGCGTGAAGACGAGCGTTTCAAAGCCGCCGCGATTGCGGTACTGCATGCGGAACATGATGCGGTCGGCGATGGTGTCGAGGCCGGCGGCGGCCGTGGCCGGCGGCGGCTGCGGGATGGCCGCGCGCGTAAAGGCTGTGGCCGGGTTGACGACGCTGAACGCGGCGACCGGGACCGGCGCGGGGTAGCTACTTTCGGCGCGCTCGGTGAAGGTCGAGTTGGCCGGCGTCGCGAAGTCCGCGTGGAAGTCGAAGAGGCGGATCCCGTTCGCCGGGTCGCCAAAGTCAGTAGTCGTGACGTAGGCGAAGACGTTGGGCCTGCCGGGCGGCGGCGGCGTCAGGCCGTCGAGGTCGGCGGGCATCATGCCGCCGATCGCCTCGGGGTAGGCCGCGAGGCTGAGGTTGAAGTAGATGTAGCTCGCCGTCGGGTCGCCCGCGAGCATCTTGACGCGGTCGAAGGCGAAGGCGCCCACGCCGTTGTAGATGTCGCCCGGCTCGGTGAACTGGTGGTCCATCATGTAGTAGCCGTCGGGCCACACGCCGAGGTGCGGGTAGTCCGGGAACTCCGCGCCGGGCGTCTGGAAGGCGTAGAGGTAGTAGGCGCCCGTCGGGTCGCTCGTCTGCGAGATGGCGATGCACTGGAAGAAGGGCGGCGCCGTGTCCGAGACGAAGCCGAACTGGCTCAACATCCAGCGGTCCGCGAGTTGGTCGTAGAGGACAATTGGGTCGCCCTTGTCGGAGGCGGCGCACGTCCCGCCGAGCGGCGCGAAGAGCGTGCTCAGCTTGAAGGGCGCGGTCAGCGGCGTGCCCGTCTTGTCCCAGACGCGCACGAGCAGGTTGGTCTGCTGGACGTAGTGGTTGGGACCCACGTCGCCGACGGTGTCGGGCGGCGAGAGGCTGCCGAAGCCCGCGGCGATGTTCTCGGTGCGGCCGAGACCCTCGAACGTCACTATCGGCGAGGGGATGTTGGGCGCGGGGGCGTTGGTTTGAAGCGCCGTGTCCCGCGCGATGCCACGGGCGGCGGCTTCGTCGGCCTCGGCCCGCGCCTGCGGCGTGACGAGGCGCGTCGTACGGTTCTCGGCGGCCTCGTGGTCCTCCTCGTCCTGCACGTCTTTGGGCGCCTTCGTGCGGGACACTTTCTTCTTCGCAACCTCCGCGAGCGGGCGCGAGAGTGCGAAGCCGGCGGCCTGCGCCGAGACCGGTTCGGGGCTCATCCCCGACTGCCTGAACGCCCTCGGCCGCGCGGCGAGGCGTCGCTTATCGGCGTCTTCGCCGGCCTTGTCGCCGTCGGCCGTCTCTTTCGTCGCTTCCGACTTCCTGCGGGACTCGGCGGTGCTTCGCTTCTCTTCCCTCAATCTCTTCTTCTGCGCGCTCTGACTCTGCGTCAGCAACGCCAGCGGGACCAGCGCGAGCAACGCGAACAGAATCAACCTCGTTCGTCTTACATTTTTCGAGACGGGGGACAGGCCATTTCGCTTCATCGGACGTTCCTCAGCCGCGCCTCACGCGCGCGGCTCAGCGGGGATGATGTTGGACAGGTCCGGCCTCCAAGGGGTTTAAGTGAACTGGCCGACCACTGCCGAATTCTTAAAACGGGTAAAGCGAGAGGTTGATTACCTGAGTAAAACTTTTGGGGCAACATCTTCGCCCGCGACGGTTTGAGGGTGTGTCGCGGGCGACAACTCCGTGAGAGCTGAGGCGCGCATACTAGCACCAGTAGTATATGCGCGCAAGCCTCAGCCCAACGGCGACGCGCCGGGCGCTTTGAACGACCTACCCCGGGCGTTATGCTCGACCGAGGGAACGTATCTCATTGGAGCCGCGCGATGAACGAAGAGAGTGAACAACTCGCGGCGGGAGACTGGGGCGGCAGGCACGTCCGCATGGAGGTGTCGGACGGCGGCGCGCTCCTTGTGTTCGACCGCGCGCGTGGATCCATCAAGGGTCCCATCACCCTCGACGCAGAGGGGCGCTTCGAGGCGCGCGGCGAGTACGCGCGCGAAGGCTTCGGGCCGCGCGACGAAGCCGAGGTGCCGAAGGGTGTGCCCGCCCTCTACCTCGGCGAAGTCAAAGGCACGAGCATGACCCTCACCGTCACGCTCGCCGAAACGTTGGAGGAGGTCGCCACCTACACGCTCACGCGCGGCGGCGGGCGCCCGTGGAAGCGATATTGAACAGGCCGAGCCGCGTGGCGGCCGACGTGCCACCCGTTGTAGCAGCTCATAAGGGACTCGCGCTATGCTTACAAAGGTCATTCGGTTAGTCGTCGTCGGCTTAATCCTGTCAACGCTCTTCACCCCCGCCGCGCGCGCACAACAAGTAACGCTCCGGGTTCAGACGGATGCACCCGGCAGGCCGATCAGTCCAGACCTCTTCGGCATCTTCTTCGAGGACCTCAACTATGCCGCCGACGGTGGCCTGTACGCGGAACTCATCCAGAATCGCTCGTTCGAGTATCAAGCCACGGAGCAGCCGACTTGGAATTCACTCAGCTTCTGGGAGCTGACGAAGCGCGGAGGGGGCGAGGGTAAGTGGGCCGTCGAGTACGCGCGGCCTCTGCATCCGAATAACCCGCACTACCTGGCGCTGGAAGTCACCAAAGTCGCGGACGGCGTCGGGCTTGTTAACCCCGGCTTCGACGGCATCGCGCTCAGGGCCGGCGAGACTTACGACCTCTCGCTTTTCGCGCGCCAGCTCTTCATGAACCGGCGCTGGCCCCCAGACAATTCCATCGAAGGCAGGCCGATGTCGTTGGCCGCCCGGCTGGAGAGTAAAGACGGCGAAGTGTTGTGTGAAGCCCCGCTGCAAGTCGTCGGCCGCGAGTGGACGCGGCTGACCGCCGCATTAACTCCGAGCCGTGACGAAGAGGCCGCGCGCCTCGTGCTGCTGGCGAAAGCGAACGGCGGAATCGCGCTCGACGAGATTTCACTCTTCCCGCGCAAGACTTTCCGCGACCGGCCGAACGGCCTGCGCGCGGACCTCGCGCAGACCATCGCCGACCTGCGCCCGAAGTTCATCCGCTTCCCCGGCGGCTGCCTCGTGCACGGCAACGGCACCGGCAACTTCTACGACTGGAAGGAGACCATCGGCCCCGTCGAGCAGCGGCGCGGGCAGGCGAATCTCTGGGGCTACCACCAGAGCGTCGGCCTCGGTTACTTCGAGTACTTTCAGTTCGCCGAAGACATCGGGGCCAAGCCTCTGCCCGTCGTCGCCGCCGGCGTCTCGTGCCAGAATTCGGACCACACCGGCGAGGTGGGCCAGCAATGCCTTGCGATTGCGGACATGCCCGCCTACATCCAGGACATACTCGACTTAATCGAATGGGCGAACGGGCCGGCCGCTTCCAGGTGGGGCGCCAAACGCGCGGCGGCCGGCCACCCCAGGCCCTTCAACCTCGAATACCTCGGCGTCGGCAACGAGGACGTGATTAGCGAAGAGTTCCGCGTGCGCTTCAAGATGATCCGCGACGCGGTGAAGAAGAAGTATCCGGAGATTACGGTCGTCGGCACGGTCGGCCCGTTCCCCGACGGCACGGACTACGAGGCCGGTTGGAAGTTCGCGGACGAGCAGCGGCTGGAGATGGTTGACGAGCACGGCTACAAGCCGCCCGAGTGGTACTGGCGGAACCTCACGCGCTTCGACAGGTACGACCGCGCGAAATCAAAGGTCTATCTCGGCGAGTTCGCGGCGCACGACACGGGCCGCGCCAACACGCTCCGGTCGGCGCTGGCCGAGGCGGCCTACATGACTTCGCTTGAGCGCAACGGCGACATCGTCCGCCTGGCCTCCTACGCGCCGCTGCTCGCGCGGCAGGGCCACACGCAGTGGCGGCCCGACCTCATCTACTTCGACGGCACAAGGGTCTTGCGCACGGCGAACTACTACGTCCAGCAGTTGTTCAGCCTGAACCAGGGCGACGCCTACCTCACGAGTACTTTGACGGGCGTCTCCAGCCCGGACGAGTTCGCGGTGTCGTCTGTACGCGACGGCCGGACGGGCGACATCATCATCAAACTGGTCAACGGCAACTCCGCCCCCCGGCCGTTGCTCTTGGAGCTGTCCGGCGCGAAGAGAATCTCTCGTCAGGCGATTAAGACCGTGCTGGCGGGCGAGGCGGCGGCGGTGAACGGCTTCGACGCCCCCGCCCGCGTCGCGCCCGTCACGTCCGGCATCCTTGTGGACAGGCAGTTTGAATACGAGGCGCCCGCGCACTCGCTGACGGTGATTCGTATCAAGACCCGTTGATGTTGATTACGTGTTCTCTACTTGCCGCCCGACTTCGCGAGCTTCTGCTCCAACTTGTCGAGAGCGGCCTGCGCGTCCTTAATCCACTTACGCGCGGAGGCCGCGACCTTGCGCATCTCGGCCGCGTCGCCGCGCGCAATCGCCTCGCGGATCGGCGGGCCGTAGGGGGGCACCGCCCCGGACGTGGCCGCCGCGCGCGCCCCAGCCTTCTTACTGCTTCCCTTTTTCGCCGCACCCTTCTTTGCCGCCCGTTGAATATTCGGCATACTCGCCTCCCGTCAGTTGTTGTTTGAAGATAAAGCCACGTCACGCGCCTTGAATGATTGAACAAGACCGCGCGGACGCACTCTCAATAAATGTCGAAGCACCGCCCGAGCCGTACCCCTCGACGACCGCTGAGAGGGCGTGCTGGACGAAGTCCGTGCGAACCTCGCTGTAGTGTACGGCGCGGCGCAGGCCGCCGAGCGCGTAGGGCGCGCCGGGCAGCACGGCCGCGTCGCGCGGCTGGATGATGAGACGGTCGAGAAAGCGCAAGCCCCGCTCGTATGCTTCAACGTAAATCATCCTTCGGCCCTCGTCGGCCAGCGAGCCCGCGAGGTTCGAGACGGCGGCGACGGCTTCGAGATAGACGGCCGTCATGTAGCCCGGCGTCTCCGGCTGGTGTTCGTTGATGAAAGCGCCCGTGCCCTCCTGTTGATAAGTCAGGAGCCAGTCCACCATCTCGAAGGCGAAGGCGGCGAAGCGTTCGTCGCGCGTCACCCGCCACCAGCGCGCGAAGGCTTGCGTGTACCAGGAGACCTGCCCGAAGTTGCGCCGATGGCGGAAGCGGTGTCGATAGTAGTTGAAGCCGCGCGACAGCTTCTCCCCGTCAACCACGCAGACGTGCGACGCCCTCGCCGTGGCGAGCGCGAGCAGCGCCTGACCGGCAAAGTAGTCTTGAAACTCTTCGGCGGACGCGTCCGGCGCGCGGTGCGTTCGCACGCGCCCGTGCGGCAGACTCACACAGTCCCAGAGGGTTGACGCGATGCGCTCGGCCGTCCGCCGTTGCGCGGCAGGCTCGCCCTGCTCGCACAACGCGAGGAGGAGGAACGACAGCTCTGCCACCGACGGCCTCTGCCCGGGCGCTTCGAGCCAGAGCCCGTCGTCGCCCTCCGTCGCCGCACTCAGCAGATAATCAATCGCTTTGCCGGCCGCCGTCCTCAACTCATCGTCATCCAGCACGTTCGACGCGCGAGCGAGCACCCACGCCGCGTGTGCGAGACGCGGCAGATCCACGCCTTCGTAGAGCCTGTTTTGAAACGGCTCGTAGCACGTGTAGAGGGAGCCGTCCGGCTTCTGTTGGCGGAGCAGATACCGCGCGTGCAGTTTGGCGCGGCGCGTGAGCAGGTCGTTCAAATCTTCCGCCGGCTCCTCTTCCACGCGCGGGAAACCGCCGACGAGTTGATGGATGCCGCGCGCGTCGGCCAGCCACGTCACGCAGTCGAAGCGGCACCAGTAGAAGGGCGGCTCGCTCAGCCCGGCCTTCACCAACACCTCGCGCGCGAAACCCAGAGCGTCGAGGTTATGCGTGGAGGCCACGAACGGCAGCAGCAGCCCGATGCGCTCGCCGCTGTACGCCATCAACGCCTGTTGCCCGTGCCGGAAATAGCGTACGACCTCTTCGGGCGCGCACGCGCCGATGACGAGTTCGTCAAACAAGATCGAGACGCTGACGGCCACGTCGTCGGCCTCGACCGCTTCGTCGTCCGTCTCGAAGCGCGCGTCCGTGAGCGCCGCCCGCGCGAGGCGCCGCAGTTCTTCGTCGAACACGGCACCACTTGCAATCGTGCCGCCCATGCAGCCGCGCAGACGACCCTTGAGATAGACAGTCAAATATATTGAATCGAGTCCTTCGAGTCGTCCTTCATCGACGTACGGCCGCGTCGTCTCATCTCGTCCGAAGAGACTGCTGATGACGAGGTCGCGCGCACGCTCCGTCAGAGGGTCACAGACTTCCCTGTCCTGATGCCACGGCGTTGTCTTCAAGGGGACGCCGGTCGGCTGCCAGTCCGCGCCCGGCTCGACGAGCTTGAAGAGGTCGTGCCTGTAAATCTCGAAAGGCTCGAACGAGAGGAGCCCGCCGTTCTTCCGGCGCGCGTGCTGAAACTGTTCCCACTCGCCCACGATGCCGGGCATGCGCGGCAGCGCGCCGCCCATTTGCGTCGGGCGCTCAAGGCTGCGCACGACGATGCCGTAACGTTCGTTGTCGAGTTGTCCCACCGTGCAGTGCTCAAGCTCTTTGAAGAAGGTGACGGCGATGCGTCCCTGCTCTAACAGTTCCAGACCTTCGCGCCCCTCGGGCAGTTGCTTTGCCGTCAGGAGCGACGCGAGCAGAAGGTCTTCGGCGGTCGTGCCGCGCGCCTCGCCGGGGAAGTGCCAGAAACCTTCGCGCGCGTGGCGCAGGTGTACGTCGCGGCGCGAGCGCAGGCTCACCCACGCGCCGCCCGCCGAGTCGTATGCGGCGTCGAGAGTGTGCGGGACGCGGAGCAGCCGCCCCGAGGTCAGGAACTCCGACACGGCGAGCCGCGCAAGCCGCGCGGGGTGTAAGCCTTCGGGCGCGCGCTCGTCGCTCCACTCGAAGTCTGGGAACGTCTTGGTGGGGTTGAGGGGCGGCTTATACTCGTCCTCCATGTGGTAGATGAAGTCGTCCCAGATGTCGTAGACGGCCTCGACGTGGTAGCCGCGCTCCTGCATCGCCGCGTAGCCGCCGTGCCAGCCGAAGCGCACGAGGCAGACGGCGCCCTCGACCCGCAACCCCGCCTCTTCGAGACGCGCGCAAGCCTCCTCCAGAGACATGCCGGAACTGACGGAGTCGTCAATGAGGATGACCGGCTCCGACTTATCGACGGGGCCTTCAATCAACTTGAGGGAGCCGTGTGCCTTGCGCTCTTTGCGGACGAGCAGCCCCTGATAGCGACCGCCGGACTGTAAGAGGCAGGATTGCAGGATGGGGACGGCCGTCAGACCGTAGGTCGCGAGCTGCCGGCCGTCGAAGCGATTGAGCAGTTCGAGCATGCAACGTCCGGCGAGTTCGGCGCCGCGCGGCGTGAGCGTGACCGACAGCGAGTCGAGCATCCAGCGGTGCGACGTGCCGTCGCGCGAGAGCACGGGCTGGGTCGGCGTGCGGTGCAGGATGCCGTCTCGCCTGAGCAGGCGGAGCAGCTCCGCACGGTCTTCCTGGAAACGCGCCGGCAGCGCCCAGAGAGTTGCCGACATTGCTTCGCGCAATTCGGTCGCTCCTTGTCAGATGTAAGGGTTGGTCGGCAGCGCCAGACTGAGATAGCGCCCGTCGAGATGCACCAACAAACCGCGCTCGACGAACTCGCCCAGGGCATCTTCCACCCACGGCGCGTCTTCGAAGCGCGCCGCGAGTTCTTTCGGGCTCCGCGCGTCGGCGCAGTATTCATAGAGCGCGGCCTGGGGGCCCGTGTAAGTTATCTCGCGCGCGTGGCCGTTGCGCCCGTCTTCGATGAAGATGGTCTCCCAAGCTTTTCGATAACGAAGATAGGGTCGCGGGCGTTCGCGCCAGCGTTGCTGCCAATGTTCGACGGCGGCGAAGAGTTCCGCGTAGCCGTCCTCGCCGACGGTGTCGCCCATCTCGTGCTCGAAGTAGTAGGAGACGCGCTTCAGGTCGAAGCGGTCTTTGGGGAAGAGGAAGTCGTAACAGGGCGAGTATGTGAGCCGCGTGATGGACTGCGTCTCGGGCTCTGAGAACATCGGCGAGCCTCGGTCGGCGCGCACGGGCGCGGCGGCCCAAGGGGCTTGCCAGTGGTGAATCTTCGGCATCAACTCGGTCTGCGTCTTGTAGTCCTCGGCGCGCTCGCCGGGGAAGCGGACGAGGATGTTGTAGAGGTTGTTGATGCCGTAGTACGTGCACCACTTGACGAGTTCGAGGTTGCGCATCCCCGTCGTGTGCTTCCGCATCAGCTTGAGGACGTGCGTGGAGAAGCTCTCGACGCCGGGCTGAATCGAGAAGAGGCCGCCCGCGCGCATCAGCTTCAGTTGCGCGCGCGTCAGGCTCGGCCGGACTTCGTAGTGGAGCTTGATGTCTGTGTTGGCGGAGGCCAACTGGCCGAAGAGCTTGTCGATGTACTCGGGCGCCATGATGTTGTCGATGGCGTTAAAGTCGAGTATCTGGTAGCGGCGCGAGAGCGTCTCCAACTGCTCGATGACCTGCGCGGCGTCCTTCGCGCGAAACTCCATGCCGGCGCGGTTGAGCCCGCAGAACGTGCAGTGGTTCTTCACGCCCCACCAGCAGCCGCGCGCGGTCTCGATGGGCAGCAAGACCTCCTGCGCGCCCCTGTAACTTTCGTAACCGCCCTCGCGGCGCGCGTAGAAGTATTCGTCGAACTCGGGCGTCGGCGTCCGGTTCATGTCTTTAAGGTTGGGCGCGCGGCCGTTGAAGACGACGCGCTCGCCGTCGCGCCACAAAAGGCCGGGCAGACCCCGCATCGACTCACCCGCGTAGAGCCGCCGGACGAACTCCGGGAAGGTCTCTTCGGCGTCGCCGCAGTGTACGTAGTCAACCTGCGGGCAGCCGCGCATGATCTCTTCGGCGATGTCGTCCTCGAACCCGGCGCCGCCCATGATGATGGGGATGTCGGGGTGTCGCTCCTTCAACGCGCGCGCGAGCGCGACGCTGGCGAGCATCTGCTGGAAGCAGACCGAGAAGCCGACGAGGCTGAAGCGACGCCAGTCGATGCTCTCAAGGCAGAACTCGATGAAGTTGGGCACGCCCACATCGCGCACGCGCACGATATCCTCGACGGTGCAGCCCGCGTGTGCGCAAATCCCCTGAAGCTCCGGCCCATAGTGTCGCAAGTAGCCTTCGTCGTCCGCGAATTCGCCGAAGGCCGCGCGCGCCCAAATCCACTCGCCGACCATGCAGGGATAGACATCGGCCAGCGCCTCGTTGATGGGCCAGCCGACGTGCGTCCCGAAGTACATGAAGAGCGAGAAGGACTGCGCGGGGATGCCGGCGCGCTCAAGGGTCGGCTTGAGCAGCCCGAGTTGGAAGGACGGGAAACGTGCCGACAGCGTCGGCATGCTGACGAGTGCGACCGGCCCTGGCGTGTTGTTCATCTTCGGACTCCGCGTCCGGGTTGAAACGTGTGGTGGAAGGATGAAGGATGAAGGATGAAGGAAAGGGTGTCGTGTGTCGGGTTGTTCTTCACCATCACCTAACACCCGACACCCTTTCCTTCATCCGTTCGCTCGCGCCGTCACTCCTTGGAGGTGGGCGGCTCCGGCGCCATCTCCGGTATCGGCTTCGGGGCCGCGGGCGCGACCTCCGGAATCGGCTTGGCCGGGGCTATCTCGGGAATTGGCTTCGCGGGCGCGACCTCCGGGATGGGCTTCGCGGGCGCGACCTCCGGGATGGGCTTCGCGGGCCGCTCGGGCGCGATCTCGGGCGCGACCTCGGTGATGGGGCGCGCGGGTTTCTGGGGCGCGACCTCCGGGACGGGGTAGCCCGCCTTATCGGGGGCTATCTCTGGAATCGGCTTCGTGGGCGCGACCTCCGGAATCGGCTTCGTGGGCGCGACCTCCGGAATCGGGGAGCCGGGTCTTTGCGGCGCGACCTCGGGAATCGGCTTCGCGGGCGCGACCTCCGGGATGGGCTGCCCCGGGTGCTGCGGGTGTTCGGGATGTTCCGGGTGTTTAGGATGTTCGGGATGTTCCGGGTGGTCGGGTTGCTTTTCCTTTTCGCTCATGGCGATTCTCCTGTCTGTGTGAGCAGTCGCACTGCCGTTTCAAAGGCTGGAATGATTAGCCCTCGGCCGGACGCGGCGGCGCACCGTTTCCGGCGCGATAGCGTGAGCCAGGCCGGCGCTTGATCCTGAAGTCGAGTGACTGAGGTCACTGTGGCGAAAGAGCGTTTAGTGAAAGCCGGCGAGTTGAAACGTTGTGTCGTGAGACCGGCTGGGGCAAAGCTAACGCCAGTACTTCCCTGAGACTATTGTGCGAGGTCCTTGAGTCGAGCGTATGCAGGTTAAGCCGAGCCCGCCGAACTGTCAATAGAAATGCGAACGGCGTTAGTTGAACCAACTGACGACGGTGAAGCGTTCGCCGCTGGTGACGGGCGTGACCTCGTGAACGGTGTCGGAGCGGAAGGCGACCAGCAAGCCCGCCTCCCCCGGGATGGGGAAGATAATCGCCCCCGCCCCCGTCTCTTCGTGCGAGCGGTAGATGAGCAGCTCGCCCCCGACGTATGTCTCCTCAGCGGGCTCGGTCGCGCCCCCGTTCAGAAACAGCACCACGGAGACCTTACGCACCCGCAGGTGGTCGAACTCGCTCTGTTCGGTGTCGCCGTCCTGATGCCTGACGAAGAAGTCCCCTTCCCCGTAGCGCAGGAACTGCGGCGGCTCGCAGTCCTCCAGGCTCAAATCGAAGTGTCCCCCGATCTCCTCACGCAACTCGCGGAGCCTTCGCTCCACGTCCGCGGCAATCGCGGCCGATACTTCGAGACTGCTCGTCTTCCGCACGTCCTCATGCACGTGCCCTTCGGCGCCTTCGATGTAGACGGGGGCGGGATGGCCCGAGGCGGCGCGCGCCTCCGCTCTGACGGCGGCGCACGTCTGCGGGTCGAGGAAGTCTCGAACCAGGAAGAGCCCGGAGGCGGCCGGCGCGTTTAGTATCCGCATACGCTAAACTCTACAAGCTTCCGGCAAACTTACGTGCGGCGACGTTAAATGGCAAGCTCACGGCAGCTCTCGGGTGTTGCGAAGGAGAAAACGGGATGACAATCAAGCAGGGGTGGCGAGGCCGCGTCTTCGAAGACTTCGAGCCCGGGGATGTCTTCGAGCACCCGCTCGGGCGGACCGTCACCCAGGCGGATAACATCTGGTTCACGTTGTTGACGGTCAACAACAACCCCATACACTTCGACGCGGCCTACGCCGCGCGCACGGAGTTCAAGCGGCCGCTCGTCGATTCGACGTTTACACTGGCGCTCGTGACCGGGCTCTCGGTCTCCGACGTGTCGATGAATGCCATCAACCTCGGGTGGGACGAGGTGCGGCTCCCGGCACCCGTGTTCGAGGGCGACACGCTCTACGCGCGGAGCGAGGTCGTCGAGGCGAGGCCGTCGCGTTCACGCCCCGCGATGGGCATCGTGAAGCTGCGGACGAAGGGGTTCAATCAGGACGGCGTGACGGTGATTGAATTCATCAGAACGATTATGGTCTACCGGCGAGGCCACACGCCCGAGGGGTTCCGGCCGCGTCCGACTTCGTAACTCCGATCTGGTTCGAAGCAACGTATGGATGTCAACAAACTACCTACTTCCGTGACACGGCCGACGGTGCTCGTTCACGGTAAAGCGGGGTTGACAGGTTAAGACCTGTTACCGCCTAATAAACTGGCCCCTTCGCGCGGGTGAACCAGCCTCCACACACAAGAAGGAATGTTTCGAATGAGAACCCCACTGTTAAGAGTTCTGACGGCTGCGTGCCTCGCCTTTCAAACTTTTCTGCTCCCGGCGACCGTGCGCGGCGAATCAGGCCGTCAGGATTCGAAAACCCAGGTAGTCGCTTTCGTCAACGTGAACGTCGTCCCGATGGACGAAGAGCGCGTGCTGGCTTCGCAGACGGTAATCGTGCGCGACGGCAGGATTGCCAACATCGGCCCCGCTTCGAGCACCAACGTGCCGGAAGGGGCCTTGCGCATCGACGGGCAGGGCAAGTACCTGATGCCCGGCCTGACGGACATGCACGTCCACGGCCTCGAAAATAATCTTCAGGATGAACTGTTCCTCTACCTCGCCAACGGCGTGACGACCGTCCGCCACCTGAAGGGCAGGTCGGAACTGCTCAAGCTGCGGCAACAGATCGCCGGGGGCGAAGTGCTCGGCCCGACGCTGTACACCTGCGGCCCCATCGTCTTCGGCGATAAAAAACCGGACGAGGCGCGCCGCATCGCGGCCGAACAGGCTAAGGCCGGATACGACTGCCTGAAAATTTACGGCGACTGGTCGAAGGAAGGTTACGAGGCGCTCGTCTCGGCGGCGAACGCCAACAAGATTCCAGCCGTCGGCCACTTCGCGCGCAACCTGCCGCTCGACGTTAACCTGCGCGGGCGCGCGGAGGTCGCGCACGCGGAGGAGTTCATCTACACCTATTTCATGAAGGAGAGCGGGCGCGGCGAGTGGGCCAAGCGCGAGACGCTGATCCCGAAGGTGGTCGAGATGATGAAGGGCAGCGGGGTCGCCGTGACCGCCACGCTCGTGGCCTACGACGACATGGGGCGCCTGATCGGGGACGAGACCTTACGTGAGTTGGTCAACAAGCCCCAACTCAAATACGTCCCGCGCGGGAGGCGGTCTAAGATGACCACGGACAGCGAGTACAGGGACAACTTTAAGCCGACCGATTTCAACGGCCTCAGGAAAGGGTTAAGTCTCCAGAAGAAGTTGGTCAAAGCGCTCAACGACGCGGGCGTGAAAATACTCGTCGGCACGGACGGCTCGTTACAGGCGAACTTCCCAGTCATCCCGGGCTTCGCCGTGCACGAAGAGCTGCGCCTGCTGGTGGATTCCGGCTTGACGCCGTACCAGGCGCTTCTGGCCGCGACGAGAAACGCGGCGGAAGTTCTGAACGCGACCGCTGAGTTCGGCACGGTGTCGGTCGGGAAGCGTGCGGACCTAATCCTGGTCGAGGGCAATCCTCTCACGGATGTCGCTAACGCCGCGCGGCGCGCGGGGGTGATGGTGCGTGGGCGTTGGATACCCGAGAGCGACATCCAGAGAAGGCTCGGCGAAATCGAGGCCCGATTCGCAAAGAATTGAGCGAGTCTCCCTCGGGCATTACCTTCCGATAGGGCAAAAGTGCGTAGCCTGACGAGGGCCTGCTTTCCGCCTGCATCCTCTCACTGTGCGCAAGGGTGGGCGGTCGCGTACCCGCGAAATGGCACGCGAAGAGCTTACGGCGCGCTCCGCTTCAGAAAGTCAGGTGTGCGGATTCCGTTGCAAAGATTGCTTCGAGACAAGAGAAGCTGTTAAGCACCCCACGTCTATGCGGCTACCCCCGAACCGGCCCTCGGTCAACCTTGCACTCGTACGTAAGCTTGTCGGACTACTCCTGCTCGACCTCTGCCAACGAGTCGGGCGCGTGTTCGGGTGAATCGCGGTTGACTCCTGAGCCTCCGTGGTTCGACCCCAATCGCTCGTGCCTGCACCTCGCCACGCCCTTTTCGAAGCCACCCGGATAATACATACCGGTGCCCCCGCAGTCGGGACATTCGCGCGCGTCCCCACGCGCCGCCGTCGGCTCTTGAGCTTCCGCACCTCCCGCCGCCGGAGGGGGCTGCTTACGGTTCTCCAGCTTCCACAACCTGCGCCTCAGGTGCTCGGCCAGGAAGGCCGGCACAGAGGAGACGGTGGTGCGTCCCGCCGCTATGCGCAGCTCGGTGATTAACACCTCTGCCAGTTCCCTCCACTTCGCGGCCTCGGCCGCCGCCGGCTCCCTGCCCGTAATCTCCCTGCTGTTCTCCCTGAGCAGGCTGATGAAGTCGGCGAAAGCCTCATCATCAGTCTGCGTGTTCTGATTTGATGATGAGGCTGCGCCAGTGTGTAATGCGTCGTCGGAAAGATTTATATATTTATTAACTCCCGTAGAAAGTACGGGAGTAACGGGAGTAGATTCGACGGGAGTACTCCCGTAAGTTTTACCACCAGTCGGTACTCCCGTTTGTACTCCCGTACCTACTCCCGTCGGTACTCCAGTATCTACTCCCGTACCCGTAATACGTTTTGATTGAGAGTCGATCTCGATGCCGGCCGCCTTACGCCTTTTGAGAATCTCCTTGGGGTCGTACACGCGGTAGCGCGGCCCCAGGGGATTGCCGTGAAAGTAAGAGACTATTTCGACGGAAAGCTTCTCCTGAAGGCCGTCGAGTGCCAGCCTGATGGTGCGGTCGGAGCGGATGCCGGTCTTGACACACAACTCTTTAAAACCGAAGTGCCTCTCCCTCTGACCCTTACTCAACGTCTCGCGGTACATGACGGAATATATGCGCTGCTCGGAGGCCGTGTGAGTTGCGTCCAGATACGGCTGCTTATCCTTATTTTCTGATTCAAATCTAGTCTCGGATAAGGGAAGCTCTGACGATGCCGATGAACTCTGCGCAGAGATTTCCTGTGCTACTCCCGTAGCAACGGGAGTTTGTACTGGAGTAGGTACGGGAGTCAGTACTGGAGTAGGTACGCCCGTACTTTCGTTAACTGTAGCGGAGTCAGCAGGTTTGCTTTCAGCTTGAGTGCGTTCCCGCTCTTCTTTCGCCTGAAGAAAATCCCCTAGGCTATGCCACTGCTTCTTCTTGTTGCTCATTAATAGAGGCCTCTTGTATCGCCAGTTCCACCGCCTCCACCGGTACGGTTCTTTCGCCGGACTGTAGAGTCAACACATAAGCGAAACCGCAAATTTTCAACACCTCGCGCGGTACGCCGCCAGTCGAGTTGTAGATCAGTTCAACGGTCTCTTCGGTAAAGGGGTTGGGGATGTTGGCCTGTTCGCACCGGAAATTGATCATTTCACGGGTCTCTGGAAGCGAGAGCGGGGCCAGTAGTGAGGGTAAAAAGATGCGCGAGCGGAGCGCCTTTTTGCTCTGATCCATCAGCTTAACTCGGAGTTCGAGTTGTGCCGCCAGCACTATCTGTATGAGCTTGTACTTATTGGTCTCGAAATTCAGCAGAGTCCGAATCAGCTCAAGGTGCGGGCCTTTGAGCCGCTGGGCTTCGTCCACGAAAAGGACGCAGGTTTTGTCCTCCTGGTCCAGCTCGATCAAAAAACCCCGCAGCTCATTCTCCTGGTCCACCATCGAGCGTTTCGGCTTGATGCCGAAGTCGTTGCAGATGGCCTTTAGCATCGAGAAATCGGAAGGGAAATTCGGCGAAGGCAGAATCGCCGTGACAAACTCGTCGCCGTTTTTCCTGTAATCGGCCCATAAACGACGCAGCACGCTAGACTTACCGGTGCCTACGTCGCCCATGATCGCCGTCAGCCCCTGACGGTTCTCGACGACGTGTTGGACTTTAAAGACTGTACTTTTGAGCGCCGGCGTTAGATACAATAGGTCCGGATCGGGTGAAATCGAAAATGGCTGAGTTCTCAAGGTCCTCATGCGAAATTCTTATAACACCGTCATTTTGGGAGGGCAATATTTATTTTGGGAGGGGGGTAGCGAAATTAGAGAAGGGAGCTAGAATGACCCACCACACGTGATTTGAGATAACGAGACACAGGTCAGAGTGTGAAACATCGCCTAACCAGCTTATTTAACATAAGATGGAGATAAATATGGAAGTCGGTCGTTATGCTTCCACTACGGGGAGAAAAGCGGAATCTTACTGATGGTTAAAATCTAATCTCGGAGAAGCCGTGAAGGGAAGGTCAACGCTGATTAGCGTTGGATTGCCTCGACCTGTGTGACTATGAAAATCTCACGAATCATAATCCTGATCGTTACGCTTCTTTCCCCGCACGCGGCTCTCCCTCAGCGGCGTGTCCAGTCAATTCGCTCGATTGACTTCGCTAACTTCACATACCCACGGGTCGGGGAGCAGAGGGCTTACATCCGCCGCAAGAGTTTCACCTTGAAGGGCGGCGAGTACCCAGAGCATGAGGTCGAAGACGGCATGCATTTCGTGAGAGTAGTCTACGGGGACGTGACCGGCGATGGCTTGGAGGAGGCGATTGTTATTCTGGGGGTGCGAACTCGCGGCTCCGCAATCCCGAGCTGCGTCTACATCTACACGCTCAGGAATAAACGCCCACGCCTTTTATGGGGGTTCCTGACCGGCGACCGGGCGGACGGCGGCTTGCACAAGATTTATGACGAGAACGGCGAACTGGTAGTAGAGCTTTATGGGCCGCAAAAGAGGTGGGAGGGTAAGGCCCAGTTGATGCGATTCACGCGGAGGCGTTACGTTTGGCGTGAGAGCCGATTCCGTCAGAAAGGCCGGAAGGAGGTGATCCCTCTACCGGCGCAATCTAACAACAGCATGCACCCGACCGCCGACACGAAGGCTTTCATGTAAATCAATCTTGCGGGACGGCGGGTGATGCCGGGCGTTCAATCGTTCGAGGGACGGCGGGCAGGTGGTGCCTTCGGCTATAAGCGCCCCTTGCACCTGCTGCTTCCGCAACGGCAGGCGAGCCGGCCGGCGTGGTGCGTCTCTCCGTAGTCGCACGTCAACTCTTCGCCGGCCGCTATCGCCCGCAGCGAGTAGAATTCCACGCGCCCGCGATAGAAGCGCATGTACGCGTTCGGCTCGCAAGAGTGGTTGACGTACCTGAAGTGAGACCCGAGACGGGAGGCGTCGAGCGCGGTGCCGTCGCCGAACTCCACGATCATGACGCTGGCGCGGCCGCGCGCCCGCCGGCGGGCCTCGCGCTCGGTGATGAGTTCGCCGCCGAGCTCGCCCAGTTTCCTCCGGGCGGGAAGGCCCACGGACGCGAACAGGCCGCGCCCCTGGATCGTGCTGCGGCCGACTCTGAAGTTGGAGGTATCCAAAGCAGGGGAATTATAGCCGCGTGAGTGGGCGGCACCAAGGGGCAGGCTTGACCCTGCGGCGCCTGGATGCGGTGTTTAGCGCCCGAACTTCTCCGTGGCGGCGCTCACCTGACGGGGAAGTCGTCGGCGGGCTGCAAGATTTTCCCGCGCACCCACGCGCCCGCCTCCTTGAGCACGCCGCCCGACCAGGGGCCGTTCGGGCACGTCCCAGGCTTGAAGGCGGCGCCCGAACGTTCGTTATCAGAGTAGTTCCAACTCGTCCAACTTATCTTTTTACGCGCCATGAGGTCTACGAACCGCTGGGCGCTCGCGAAGTCGTTGCGGCCGTCGCCCGACGCCTTCTGCGTGCCCCACTCGGTCACGAAGACGGGGAGCCTGTCGGAAGCCTCTTCGAGCGCCTGCGCGTACTTCTCCTTGTGTGTGCGTTCGGCGGCGTAGAAGTGAAAGCTGTACATGATGTTCGCGCCGGCGAGCTGGCTGTTGTAGACCTCCGAGGGGCCGAAGCCTTCGGCGACGCCGAACGAGGAGTAGTCCGGGGTCCCGACGATGATGACGCCGTCGGGGTCGTTGGCCCTGATGACTGCGTTCACCTGCTCCGCGTACTGCTTGATGCGCGCCCAGTCAACCCGCTTACTGCTCCCGGTGGAATCCTCGTACTCGCCGTTCGGCTCGTTCGCGATCTCGTAAAGGACGTTGGGCGTGCCGCCGAACCGCTTCGACATGTGGTCGAAGTATTCCTTTGCCCGTTCAAGATTGGACACGGGGTCGCCGGGGGCTAAGGGGTCGCCGGGCGTTAAGATGTGCCAGTCGATGATGACGTAGAGCCCGCGCGCGACCAGCTCGCCGACGATGCGGTCGGCCTGTGCGGTGAAGCCAGGCGGGTCTGTCTCATAGCCGTCCTCCTGCACGTACATCGAAACCCGCACCACGTCCGCGCCCCAGTCGCCGGCCAGCGCGTCGAGCGAGCCGGCCGTGATGCACTTGCCCCAGCCGTGCCACTGTATGCCGTGCGTGCTCATCCCTCGGAGTTGGATGGGCTTCCCGTGCTGGTTGCAGAGCTGGTTGCCGCACACACTGAGTTGGCCGTTGACGCCGACCGGGCTGGCGGTCACGTCTTTCCAGACGCTCGCGGCGGGGCACGAGGCGGGGTCGGCCGCCGCCGTGGGGTCGTTCTTCCCCCAGTATTCTTTGATGACACTTGCCAGCCTGTTCTCCACGTCCTTGTGGTTAGTGAAGACGGGGCCGTGGCGGAAGTTGTAGTCGTCGTCGCCCATGCAGTACGCGGGGTCCCACTTCCAGACGGCGTAGTTGGCGCCGAGGGCTTCAAGCTCCTCGAACTGGCTCTTCATGAAGACGTGTGCGTCGGGGTCGTTGACGGCGCCGGCCCAGCGTATGACGCCGAACTCGTTGACGGCCACGGGCGGGAGCGCGCCCCGCGCGTCCTTGTGGGTCTCCCTCCACTGCTTGATCTTTTCGTACTGCGTGTGGAGGTCGCCCGGGGCCGGGTCGTAACGCTTATAATCAGTGGCGTCGGGTTGACTCTTACCCTTTTTATTTTTCTGGTTGACCCCGGTGGCGCAGTCGAACGCCCATTCGCCTTCGGTCTGCTGCGCGTACACGTCCGGCTCGTACTGGTGGACCGTGTAAACGAGCTTGGAGTTGCGCCCGGGGTCTATCACCCCGAGGCCCAGTGCTTCTAAACCCTCGACGCCGCTCATGTCCGTGCCGCCGACGAGGATGGGCGTCTCCGTGTCGCCCGCGCCGGTGCGGATGGCTTCGATCATGCGCCGCGCGAACCTGTCCCACTCAGCGGCACGCCCCGTCTTAACCTCCGGCTCGACCATGAGGTCGTACCCGACGACGTTGGGGTACGCCTTCAGCGCAAGGGCGGCGTCGCGCCACATGTTCACCCAGCCGGTCTGCGCCGTGCCGTCGTCCCAGAGGCGAGATAATTTACTGTCAACGAAGACATCCCTTTCGTTCCTCCGAGGCCCCGTGCGGAACGAGACCACCACGAACAGACCCTCGCGGGCGGCGTCGCAGATCAGCGACTTCAGCTCGTCGAAGACCGGAGCGTCCAGCGTGTACCTGCCGCCGTTGGTGGCTTCGCCGTAAATCCCCGGGTAGGAGATGTTGACGTAGTTCGCGCCCCAGGCCCGCAACGCCTTGAAGTCGTCGCGCGTGTAGGGCGGCCCGACGACTCCCGTCCCCATCCCTTCATCCTTCTTGATGCGCTTGAGCCAGATGTTCGCGCCCCTGAGTTGTGTGCCGCCGCTCCACCAGTCCCACTTTGACCTGGCTGACCGCGGCGCTGACTTCGCTTCGCCCGCGCCGGGCGCCGGAGTCGCCGACGTGGGATGAGACACGCCGCCGGTGTTCGTGACAGACAGGCAGGCGGTGAAGAGAAACATCAAGGCGGCGATGGTTGCTTTCATGCTTTTGGGCATCATCCTGCGTACACGTTCGGCCCCGGTCATGTGGGCGACGAGAGAGAGAGCTTAGTCAACGGAAAGAGGCGTGAGACATTAAAACCGGTCACGGGAAATGTCAACGACCACGTCGGCGGGGCCGCGACCGCCGCCGCGCAAATAAGGGTGAGAAAAGTGGGCGCGGTCGGACGATCTTTGGTGTATACTCCGCTGCGTTTTTGAATCCTGTCGAGCAAGAGCCTCAGTCTCGAACTGCCCGCGCGCGCTCCGGTTCATGAATCCTTACACTACAGAGCTTGGCGAGTTAGTCGCCGCGATGGCGACCGACGCCGTCAACATCCAGATGCTCTGGGACCTCGAATACCAGAACGCCGTCGTGCGTTTCCAGGCGTTGGTGGAGCACGCGGACCCTACGACCGTCGGTCTCCTGCGGCCGCTCATGCCGGCCCGCATGTTGGTTCGCAACTTCGAGCTGTCCTTCCAGGCCATGCTGACCACCGAGCAGGTGGAGGCATTCACCATCCAGGCTTTGCCCATCAATCTTGAGTTCACGCTGCGCCACGCGGTGCGGGTTGAGCGACACAGCAGGATCGGCTTCTCGGTCGAACAAGTTCCACTTGCCACGGCGACGCGAAAAGCCTAACGAGTAGGGAGAGGATCAAAAGATGGCAGACACACCACACGCGAGCGACCTGATAAAAGACCTGAGCAACGTCCCCAACATCATCGGCGGCCTGGGGCTGAGCATCGCGGCGGCGCAGAAGGCTTTCGACGTTGAATACCTCGACAGCATCGAGCGCATCCTCGCCATGATCAAGATACTGCTCGGCGGCAAGGCCGACGGCGGCGACACGGGCACCGACCTGAACGATGACCAGAAGGAGAAACTCGGCGCCACCGCGCCCTTCATCCAGGACATGCTGATGAAGCTCGCGCCGTCGCGGTATCAGTTCACGGAGACCACGCTCAGCGTCAAGCTCGACCTCGCGCAGTCGATGCAGGCGGCGGGGAGCGTCGGGCTCGGCCTGGGCTTCGGCGCGGTCACCGTCAACGCGGCTTTCAGCATCGGCTACAGCTACGACTATCGCGGCGCGGCCGAGTGCCGCACGGTGATTCACGCCTACCCGGCCGACCAGTCAACCTTCAACAGCCTGCTCAAGCGCGCGGAGAAGCTGTCGGAGAGCACGCTCACGCTGCCGCCGCGCACGCCTGTGGATCAGGCCATGTTCGACAAGAACGCCGCCGTGCTCGACAAGCTCACCGGCATCAAGGCGCGCGAGTTGAAGAAGCCCGAGTAGAGGGCGACGGGCGCACGCACATGGAGACCGATTACGACAAGCTGAACGACTCCGCCGAAGAGTTTCACCGTGCGGCTAAGGAGTTGCGCGAGTTCCACGCGACGGCGAAGCGCACGCGGGCGAACCAGCTCTACAAGCGCGACGCGAAGAAGCTGGAGGGGCTGGAGCGGCGGCTGGCGGCGACGCAGTCGGGCCTGATAGCCGCCATGCCCCGCCTCGTCGCAAGGGACGAGGACGAGGCCACCAAGCCGATCGACCTCGACGTGTTCTTCGCGTCCGTCGCCAACGGCTACATCAAGGCGCAGACGAACCTCGACCTCGCCTCGTCCGACTACCTGAAGGCGTCGCTCGGGAAGCCGCACGTGCTCCCGAGCGTCTTCAGAATCCCGAAGCTGAGCGCCGAGGTGAAGTTCGCGCTGAACGAGATCAGCAGCGAGACGGTCAACCTCATCTTCTTCAAGAACCAGACGAGTTCGGAGGCGCGCAACGAGCAGACGGTGCAGTTCGAGATCGTCGCCGCCCCGCCGCCGCCCGGCGTCGTCGCGAAGCCCCCGACGGACGCGCTCATCGCGCCCATCTTCGTGACGGCGGTCTTCTCGAAGTTGAGGCGCGCCGAAATCCTCGACGCGGTCAAGCGTTACAGGCTGCCGGGCGACAACACGGCCGGGGGCACCGTGACGGATAACATGTTGGACCGCACGAACCTTCTGAAAGACCCGGACGCGGTCATCATCCTTTCGCTGGAGGGCGATAGGCGCTTCCTCTTGACGACGGCCGACCAGGGTAATCTGCCCGCCGGGGGCAGCGTCGGGGTCTGGTATTTCGAGACGGACCCCGCCGCCCTTGCCGTCCTGCGCAAGTTCGGCGGCGCGGCGGACAAGAATATCGAGCTGGTGCGCGCACTGGTTGCGGCCCTGGGCAAGACGCAGAAGCAGTTTCTGAAAGAGCTGGCCTGAGTCATGTCCACGCGCACGCCTCTCGTAAAACTGCCCGAACAGTTAAAGGCACTCACCGATAAGATTCCGGTCGCCGGCCGCCTCGTCACGGCGCTCTCCGTTGACCGCTGGACGCTCCCGCCGGGCCGCGCCGAGGTGAACTACCTCAACGCGGCCCGCATCGGCCTGCGCCTCTTCTTCGCGAAGACGGGCTCGACGACGGTCTTCTTCATCTTCCGCAAGAAGTCCGAGACGTGGGTGATGCTCGAAGCACTCGTCACGCTTGAGCTGCACTCCGCGCCCGTGTCGGAGCCCACCCCCGTGCTGTCGGTCGAAGAGATCACACGGCTGGTGACCATCCCCGCCTTCATGTGGGTGGACTTGACGGAGGCCGACGCCGCGAAGTTCGGCCCGCCGGGGGCGACGCCGCTCAACACGGTCTTCTTCAGGCTCGGGGCGGAAGGGAAGGACGTGTTCGCGGTCAAGAGCCCGGAGACGGGCAAGAAGGCGACGCTCCTCTACAGCCCCGGCGGCGTCCCCGGCGAGGTGGAGCCGAAGGGCGGGAAATACTCCCTCCGCCCGTTCCTGGAGATGGTCCGGACGCTCCGCGACTGGATCGCGCAGGAGAAGCCCGCCTTCGAGACATACAAAGGCGTCGGCCTGCCCACGGAGGACACGCCGGTTCACGAAATCCTGACCAGGCTCTTGCAGGCGTACGTCGTCTCACACAACTCTCTGAAGCCGGACGCCGCGCCGCCGCCGCTGCGGCAGTCCTACCGCATAGCGGGTTACGGCGCCACGTTGAAGATGCGTCTGAAGGCGGACGGGACGCTGGCGCAGAAGAAGGAGGAGGAGCAGTTTCAGTTGGCCGTCGAGATGAAACTGACGACCGGCGAAACGCCCACGGCCTCGGTCACGCTCGCCCCGCCCGACTTCCTCATCGCGGGGCCGCTCTACGACGCGTTCTTCAGCGAGCTTGAGGCCCCGGCCGGGTACGAGGCCATCGCGCGCGCGGGCAACATCCCCGTGAGCGAGGTGCGTAAGTTCCTCGCGGCGGCCCGCCCCGGCTCGGCCATCTTCCGCGTGAGCCGTGGCTCCGATTCCGACACGGACATCCTCGTGCTCACGGGCGGGACTCTGTCCGGCGGCCCCGCGACACTCATCGTCGAGGCGGAGTTCGCCGTCAACGTGAAGGACGGCCCGCCGACCGTGAGGCTAAAAAACAGACCACGGGTCACGAAGCTGGAGGGCGACGCCGCGTCTTTTAAGACCGACTATGACGGCGCGGAATACTTCCTGCGGCTCGCGCGGGGCATGTGGCTCTGGGTGCAGACGTTGGGGCGATGGTGAGAGACGTGAGGAACTTCGTACGGCAAACACTGGCGCGGGTCTGGGCCCTGCTGCTCCGCTCGATGCCGCCCGCGACACGCGGCCTCGCGCGCCGTGCCGAGCGGAGTTCGCGACAGTACCTGAGCCCGACCACGACGTTCACCGTGGCCTCCGTCGTCGTCGCGGAGGCGCCCGACGTGCCCGATGTCGTCCGGCAGGCAGTGGCCGAGAGTCAGAAGAGATTTTCTTCGGGAGCCCTGTTGGGCGAGCTGTCCCGCGTCGGCGACGCCAACGCCGTCATGGCCGCGCACATTTCAGAGCGCGGCGCCCGTGAGGCGGAACACTTCATCACCATCCGTGGCGGCTAACAGCGCCTCGCGGTCGATTTCAACGCGGACCCGGGAAGCCGTCACCCGCCGCTGACAAGCGCCTGGTAATAGCCCGTGATGCCGTTGAAGATGTACTGCACGGCCAGCGCCGCCAGTATGATGCCGAGCACGCGGGTGATGATGCTGACCTTACCTTCACCCATGCGCGCGATGAGGCGGTCGCTGGTGTAGAGTATCGGCCACGAGATGAGGTAGATGCAGCCCAGCGTGACCGCGAGCGCCGCCAGGCGCCGCACGTCGCCCGCGGCCTGCGTCGCCAGCACCAGCACCGTGGCGATGGTGCCCGGCCCCGCGAGCATTGGGATTGCCATCGGGAAGATGGCAACGTCCTCGCCGTCGGCGCCGCGCTCGCCGCCTTCCGTGGATTGCAGCGAGGAACGCTGCCCGAAGAGCATCGGCAACGCGATGAGGAAGAGGAGCACGCCCCCGCTGACGGCGAAGGCGTGCATCGTTACGCCGAGGTAGGAGAGCATCACGCGCCCCGCCAGGAGGAAGAACAGGGCGACGCCGAAAGCAATCAAGAGTGCCCGGTTCAAGACCGACCGACGTTCGACTGCCTTCATCCCGTTCGTCACCCCGACGAAGATCGGCGCGACGGCGACCGGGTTAATCACCACGATCAGCATCACGAACGCCGTGATAGTAAATTGCAGCAGACTTTGATCCATCACGCCGGCATCTTACCCAAGCCTCTCCCCTCCGGGAATCATCCGCTCGAAGCATAACAAGTCTCCGTTCAAGTGGCGACGCTTCGACATCCTTCCGTGCGTCAGGTGGTATCGCGGGTTCCAGCTTTACCGGCCGCGAACAGTGCGCTTACTATGCGTTCGGCGCTGTGCGGTGAGTCATGAATGATGAATCGGCTTCTATAACTCGGGAGGCGTTGAATGAACATGCGTAAGTTAATCGCATTAACAATCGGGGCGCTCTTACTGATGCAGGGCGGCCACGGTCGTCTCTCCGCGCAGACGGGGAACATCACCCGCCAGGAGATGCTTCGAGGCTCGGTCACGCCCGAGCGCGAGTGGTGGGACGTGCTTCATTATCACCTGAAGGTCGAGTTCCTGCCCGAGACCAAGAGGCTCAAAGGGTCGAACACGATAACTTTCAAGACCCTGAAGGCGGGGAACAGAATGCAGGTCGATTTGCAGCCGCCGCTCGCGATCACGAAAGTCACTCACGGCGACTCTCAACTCAAATTCGAGCGTGAGGGAAATGTCTATTGGTTAACTTTCGAGAAGGAGCTTCCGCAGGGCGTGGAAGATAAGGTCGAAGTATTTTACGAAGGCGTCCCCGTAGCGAGTAAGAATCCGCCGTGGGTCGGCGGGATAACGTGGGGCAGGGACGACCTCGGAGAGCATTTCATCGTCACCACCTGCCAGGGCATCGGGGCGAGCATCTGGTGGCCGAATAAAGACCACGGGTCCGACGAGCCCGACCGCGGGATGAGAATCAGCGTGACCGTGCCGGAAAATCTAACGGCCGTCGCGAACGGCCGCTTGAAAAAAACAGACCACGACGCCGCCGGTAAAACAAAGACCTTTCATTGGGAAGTCCTGAACCCGATCAACAACTACGGGGTCAACGTCAACATCGCCAACTACGTCAACTTTTCTGAAAAGTATCGCGGAAAGGGCGGGGTGCTGGACATTGATTACTGGGTGCTGGCCCACCAGAAAGAGGCCGCGATGAAGCATTTCAAGGAAGTCCCGCGCATGATGGAAGCCTTCGAGCATTGGTTCGGCAAGTACCCTTTTTACGAAGACAGTTTCAAACTCGTCGCGGTCTCATATCCGGGGATGGAGCACCAGAGTTCGGTCACATACGGCAACTGGTTCAGGAACGGTTATCTACAGCGAGACGGCAGCGGCACCGGAGTCGGTTTTAAATTCGACTTCATCATCGTCCACGAATCCGGGCACGAGTGGTTCGGCAATAACATCTCGATGAAAGACGCGGCGGACATGTGGATTCATGAGGGCTTCACGAACTATTCGGAGAACCTTTTCGTCGAGTACCACTTCGGCAAGAAAGATGCTGAAGATTATGTGATCGGCACCCGCCGCCTCATCAATAACGACAGGCCCATCATCGGCACTTACGGCTCGAACCGGGCAGGGTCGGGCGACATGTATCCCAAGGCCGGGAACATGCTGCACACCATCCGCCACGTCATCAACGACGACGCCAAGTGGCTCTCCATCCTGCGGGGACTCAACGCCGATTTCTGGCATCAGACCGTTTCGACTCAACAGGTCGAGGCATACATCAGTAAGAAGGCCGGCGTTGACCTCTCCAGGGTCTTCGACCAATACCTGCGGACGACGGACATCCCGCTCTTGAAATACAAGGTCAACGGAAAGACGCTCTCGTTCAACTACGAGCGAGTAGTTAAAGGGTTCGCGATGCCGATTCGCGTATCCATTAACGGCAGGGAAGTCGCGCTAACGCCGACCGAGTCGGTACAGACCTTTGACTTCAACGAAGAGATCAAAACATTTGAAGTCAACCGCAACTTCTACATCGATGCGGTGAAAAATGTTCCGTAACGTCCGTGCTCCAGCAGTAGACAACCCGTCATAGGAGAGAACATGAAGATCACTTTTGACGTGACCGCGTTAAGCAACGCCGACCTGTCGCCTTCCAATGTGTACATCACTTTTGCGGCGAACGCCTCGGACATGGTCTATGGCTCCGGTGCCACCGAGGAGACGATTAATTTCTCCGGCGGCAACATCACCATCGACGGTAATTCCTACGGCACCTCGAAGGCGTATAGTCTGGAGGATGTCGCCACGAACGGGCTTGTGCTTAACTCGGCGACTTCACTCGTGGGATTCATCTCCTACGGGTCCGCGAACGGCATTGAGAAGCTCGCCACGGGAACTCAACCGAACTTTCTCAGCAGCGCGACGCCCCGCTACTCGATCTTTGAAGTCTCGTACGACGGCACCAGCGGCGGCGCCGACATCACGAACATCTCCCAGTATGGCGGCTCGATCACACTGGCGTTTCTGAAGGGCGGGACGGTCCAGAGTCAGGTAGGGAACACGCTCGATACGACGAGCATGTTCAATGCCCTGGCGGGGGCCTCCGGGTTTTCCGGCTCGACTTCGACCTCGGCGGTTTATCTAGACTCAAACGGACTCTTCCTTCGCGTCATCGGCACGAACGTCTTCCCCAACGGAGCGGAGCAGACCCCATACCCGACGTTCAACGCCTACCTTCAATCTCTCTTCACGAGTTACGGCAGCGGCAGTGTCGTCAAGGAATTGACCAACCTCGCTCCGGGACAGAAGCCCGGCGGAACGGGCTCGGTCGGGTATCAATCGACCTCGACGGCCACGAACGTGTCGCCCGGCACGACCTACAATCTCGACTATCATTTCACGGCCGTGGTTACCCAGGCGACAGGCCCCGACCCGGGAAATAATAGTCCGAACGGAACGTATAGCGTGGAGCTTAGCGGCTACGTCAACGCGACTCTGGCGGGAAGCAATCCGGGGGATGTCCAGAGCTACCAGTATGACAACCTGTCCGTCACCATCGCGGCGGATGATTTGGCGGGTGGAAATCTGTTCATGACGAACTTCATCTATCAGGCCGCGACCGCTGGCGCGGGGATCAGTGTCACGTCGAGCGGCTGGGATGCTTTGAATAACGATTTCGGAACGGCGAACGTCAATGCCGCTTTTCTGCAAAAGGCCGCGGGCGATTTCGCCGAAGGGATGACCTGCGGTTTTCCCGGCAGCACCACGCCTTCCACCTCGTCACCGGGAACGAATCTGGACAGCTTGACAAGCTATGAGTGGTGGCTCAATCCGCTCCTGGCATATGAGCCGGCCCAGCCCGCCAACCCTTTCTACAGCGCCTACGGCAACGTCGTCAGCGCAAATTCCGGAGGCATCAACGGCATCACTTTTTCGCGCGGTGGTGTTTATGGCTCGCCCTACGACGACCGCTTCGGCTTGAACCTGATCTCTCCGAATGCCGACACGGATGAGATGCGCATCACGCTGCTCGCCGACGGAGACCTTAAACCTACTGGAAGCTGACCTGCCCGTCTTCCGGGCCAAGACTAAGCCCTCCCTTGCGAGAGCCGGCGGCGACATTCTATGAACGCGGAACGGACGTACGACACAGCCGTCATCGGCGCCGGAGTCTTCGGCGCCTGGACCGCCTACCGCCTGCGTGAAGCGGGCCATGCCGTCGCGCTGCTCGACGGCTACGGCCCGGCCAACAGCCGCGCCAGTTCGGGCGGCGAATCGCGCATCATCCGCATGGGCTACGGGGCCGACGAGGTCTACACGCGCTGGGCGGCGCGTTCGCTCGCGCTCTGGCGGGAGTTCTTCCGCGAGGTAGACCGGCCCCTCTTCCACCGCACGGGCGTCCTCTGGCTCGCGCGGGCCGACGACCCCTATACGCTCGCCACCATCGAGACGCTCGTTAAGGTCGGCGTTAAGTTCGGGAGGCTGACGCGGGCGGAGTTGGAAGGCCGCTTCCCTCAATTCAACTTCGGCCCCGAAGCGTGGGGCGTCTTCGAGCCCGACAGCGGGGTCATCCTCGCGCGCAGCGCCGTCCGCGAGGTCGTCCGCGAGGCCGTCGGCCACGGCGTCACATATATGCCGGAAGCCGTCGTCGCGCCCGAAAGTCGAGGGCGTCTCGACTGTGTCACAACGCGGAGCGGGCTCAAGCTCAACGCCGCGAACTTCGTCTTCGCCTGCGGCCCCTGGCTGCCGAAACTCTTCCCACGACTGCTTGGCGAATGGATTCGGCCGACGCGGCAGGAGGTCTTCTTCTTCGGCGTCGGGGCGGGCGACCCCGCCTTCACCACGCCCGCCATGCCCGCCTGGGTCGATTTCAGAGAGCTGGTCTACGGCATCCCAGACCTTGAGGGCCGTGGCTTCAAGCTCGCGATTGACGCACACGGCCCGCCGTTCGACCCGGACTCAGGCGAGCGGCTGGCGACGGCCGCAGGGCTGGCGTTAGCGCGCGAGCAACTGGCCCGCCTCCTGCCCGGCCTGCGCGACGCGCCGGTCGTCGAGACGCGCGTCTGCCAGTACGAGAACACCCCGCACGGCGACTTCCTCATCGACCGCCACCCAGACTTCGAGAACGTCTGGCTCGTCGGCGGAGGCTCCGGCCACGGCTTCAAGCACGGCCCCGCGCTCGGCGAGTACGTCGCCGGCAAGGTCACGCACGCGGACGCCGACCCGGAGCCGCGCTTCCTTCTCTCCGCCGAGGGTAAGGCCCGGCGGCGCCTCGTCTACTGAACATCGGGCCGCGCGTCTCCCGAATCGGGGCCGCCGCGTTCAAGCATTATTGTAGTAATTTCTCTTAAGGCGACTTTTCGTCGGAGTCCGATAATCTCTACTACTTCGGGGTTCACCCGCGCTTTTGGTGCTGCGAGCGCAGTTCTCACCCAGCCGATTCGGCACTCTCATTAGGCCGCATACATCACCCGTGCCCGTAACAGGGCGAGCTTCGCTCGCCCAT
>DASVGG010000011.1:0-38113 GCA_036379655.1 Pyrinomonadaceae bacterium | reverse complement strand
GCGTGGGCGACCGCGCCCGCTCGTGCGCTGTGGCGGCGGCGGCAACAGCGGCTCGATTACTTCCCAGAGTTCGTCATCAACCAACTGCCTAGCCATGCAGCGAGTATACCCGCTCAGGCATTTTTGTTAGTGGCTCTTAGTCGTCGCCGCGTTGCTTTGACAGGGATCGCTCTGACGTGAGGCGGCGGTAAGCTTCGTCGCGCGTCAGACCGAGTTCGCGCGCGGCGCGTTTGAGGGCGGCGCGTTGGTCGAGACCTTCCGCCTCGAACGCGGCGACCAGTTCCGCGACGCTCGCGGCCGTCTGAGTCCCTTCCCGATTTCCTTCATCAATCACGTCGCGGTCGATGACGAGCACCATCTCGCCGCGCGCGGCGCCCTCGGGCGCGAAACGCTCCGCCAACTCACTCAAGCGACCGCGCGCCACCTCTTCGTGCAGCTTCGTCAACTCGCGCGCGACGGCGGCCTCGCGCTCGCCGAGCACTTCGAGCGCGTCGGCGAGCGCGTGCGCGAGGCGGTGCGGCGTCTCGTAGAAGACGAGCGTGGCGCGCAACTGTTTCACTGCGGCGAGCTTCTCGCGGCGCGCGTGGCTGCGCGCGGGCAGGAAGCCGCCGAAGTAGAACTCGTCGGTCGGCAGCCCCGACGCGGTGAGGGCCGCGACGAAGGCCGTCGGGCCGGGGATGGGCACGACGCGTAAATTCCGCTCGACGCACTCACGCACGACGCGGTAGCCGGGGTCGTTGACGCCGGGCGTGCCCGCGTCCGAGACGAGCGCCACCGTCTGTCCTTCTTCGATCAACCGCGCCAGTTCCGCTGCGCGCTCGCGCTCGTTGTGCTCGTGGTAGCTCACGGTGCGCGCGCGGATGCCGAAGTGTTCGAGCAGCGACCGCGTCCGCCGCGTGTCCTCGCACGCGACCACGTCCGCCTCGCCGAGCACGCGCAGCGCGCGCCGCGTCACGTCCTCCAGATTCCCGATGGGCGTGGCGACGAGGTAGAGCGTCCCGCGTTTGTGCGACATGGGGATAAGATACAGTAGGCAGTAGGCAGATGGCAGTAGGCAGTTAAGACGGGAAGCGTCCTGACAAATCTGCTCGAATGGAACGGGGGCGGCGAGTCGTTAAGCTCGCCGCCCCCGTTTCGTTTGATTACCTTCCCAATCGGCTAACTGCCTACTGCCATCTGCTTACTGCCTACTCTCTTACTCCCAACGGCGGTTGCCGCGACGGTCGTCGTTGCCGTTCCAGACGTTGTAGCCACGGTCGTCGTTGAAGCGGAGGTTGTAGATGTTGGCGACGGCGCGGAGGTCGGAGCGAATCTGGTTCCAGTCGTTCGACGTGCGCGAGTCGAGGCGGACGCGGCCGAGCATGCGGCTGAAGCGCGACGCCTCGTTGAGCAGGTTGCGGGCCTCGTCGCGGCTGCGGTCGAGGCGGTCGTTGTCGCCGGCCACGTTGCGGAAGCGGCTGGCGGCGTTGCGCAGGTCGCGCGCCTCGTCGTTGATGCGGTCTTCGCGGTTCGAGCCGTTGATGCGGCTGTTGTCGAGCAGGCGGTCCACGTCGCGCTGGAGGTCGCGGCTGCGGTCGTCGATGCGGCGCGCGAGGTCGCGCAGTTGGCGGCGCTCCCAGTCGCTCGCGCGGCCGTTGCGGCCGTTGCGGTCGTCGTCGCGGCGGTTGCGGCGCCAGTCGTCGTCGCGCTGGCGCTCCTGCTCGGCGCGGTCGCGGACGCGGTCCCAGATGGACTGGGCGGAAGCGTGCGCGGGCGCGAGGGCGGCGGCGAGCGCGACGGCGGCGAAGGTCAGCAGGGTGAAACGGCTCTTAAGCATCTCTCGTGTCTCCTTAGTTATCGGGGCTGAAGGCCGCCGGGGCGACGGCGGGAGCGGTCGTGCTCTGTTCGGCTTCGCCTCCCGAATCTTCTGCCGCGTCGGCCCGGGGAAACAGTGGGCCGCGGCAATCATTCCGCCGCGCGTTTCGGCAAGCCCCGTGCCGCTGAAGTCTGATGAGGAAAGACACACGACGGAGTGCTTGAAAATAGTGCCCTTGCGTCAGGCTGACGCCGCCGACGACGCGCGACGCGCGACGCGCGAGCACGAAACCCGCCGTCCCAAAACGTGCAGGCCGCGCCGCAAATCGTGAGCAGTAGGCAGACGGCAGTAGGCAGTCGCCCCGCCTTACGGTAGTTAAAAGAATAGATCGAAGATTTCGACAGCAGGGTCTTCAACCGCCTACTGCCATCTGTCTACTGCCTACTCTCAATCGAGCAGTCGCGCCATGTGGCGGCGGAGGTGTTCGGGGCGGAGTTCGGTGCGGAGGCCGGTCTTCTCGATGACGAACCAGCGGGTGTCCGTTTGGGGGTCGGGGAGAAGGAGGAGTTCGTCGCCCGCGCGTGCGTCGCCGAAGTGGCCGAGGGCGGCGGAGGCGAGCCCGCCGCCTCGGACAATGCCGTCGCGCGGCGCGCGCGGCCAGCCCGCCTCGATGGTGAGCGCGCGCACGCCGCGCCGCAGCACGAGACGCGGCCCGACCATCGTCGAGTTGCCGACGCGGAAGCGGTGCGCGTCCGTGCGCGTGAGCGTCAGGCCGGCGCCCGCGCGGTTCAACTCGCCCGCCGCGACCGTGAACAGTTCGAGCAGCCAATCGACCGCGCGCGTGCGCGCCGCGTCGTTGGCGGCCTTGAGGTCGAGGTATTCGAGCACGTCGCCGCGCCCGCCCGCGCGCTCGCGCGCTTCGCGCATCATCCGCTCGTACTCTTCGTCGAAGCCGCCCACGCCCTGCCGCCCTCGTGAGTGATTTGCGCCCGCGCAGTGCGCGGGCTCGGGCGGCGATGTTATCATGCCCGCTCAAAAGTCGTTAAAATCCGACGGACGAGCACGTCTCCCCGACCCACTGACGTAAAGTTTCCGAAGTCCCGACGCCGACGCATGAGACAGAACAACGCCCTACGCAAACTCGCGGCCGCGCTCCTCCTGCTCGCGCTGCTCGCGCCGACGCACGCGCCCGCGCGCCAGCGTCGCGCCGAGACGCGACGCGTTGCGACCGCCGCCGCCGCTCAACCCAAACGTCCGCGCCTCGTGCTGTTCATCGCCGTGGACCAGTTTCGCTACGACTACCTCGAACGCTTCGGCGACCTGTTCGCGTCGAACGGGATGCGCCGCATGCTCCGCGAGGGCGCGTCGTGGGCCGAGTGCAACTACGACCACGTGCCGACCGAGACGGCGCCCGGCCACGCGACGATGCTGACGGGCGCGTGGCCTTCGGAGACGGGCATCATCGCCAACCTCTGGTACGACCGCGCGGAGGGGAAGTCGGTCGAGAACGTGCGCGACGACTCGGTGCGCCTGCTCGGCGGCGGCGCGACCGAAGCCGCTTCGAGCCCGCGCAACCTGCTGGCCTCGACGCTCGGCGACCAGTTGAAGTTGGCGACCGCCGGGCGCGCGCGCGTCGTCGGCGTCTCTTCGAAGAACCGCGCGGCCATCCTGCCCGCCGGCCGCATGGCCGACGCCGCCTACTGGTACAGCACGCAGACCGGCGCGTTCGTCTCTTCGACTTATTACTTTGACAAACTGCCCGACTGGGCCGCGCGCTTCAACGCCGGGCGGCCCGCCGACAAGTTCTTCGGCGCGAAGTGGGAGCGCCTGCTCCCCGCCGCCGAGTACGAGCGCCGCGCGGGCCGCGACGACGCGCCGTGGGAGAAGGGAAGTGACAACCGCGCTTACGTCTTCCCGTACGTCGTAGACGGCGGGTTGAAAGAGCCGGGGCCGAACTTCTACGGCTCGCTCGACTACTCGCCCTACTCCAACGACCTCGTGCTCTCGTTCGCGGAGGCCGCGCTGGTTAATGAAAAACTCGGCGCGGACGAAGATACGGACGTGCTCACGGTCAGCTTCTCTGCCAACGACATCGTCGGCCACCGCTACGGCCCGTACAGCCACGAGGCGATGGACATGACGCTGCGCGTTGACAGGCAGATCGCGCGCCTGCTCGACATCGTTGACGCGCGCGTGGGATTGGCGAACACGGTCGTTGCCTTCACCGCCGACCACGGCGTCGCGCCGTCGCCCGAGCACGCCACGGAGATGGGACTGCCGGGCGGTCGCATCAACCCGGCGGACGTGTTGACGGCCGTGCGCAACCGCATCCGCGCGCGCTTCGGCAAGCAGGGCGACAAGGACACGACGGCCGACTACGTCCAGACCTTCTCGAACTATCAAATCTACTTCAACCGCGCGGCGCTCGACCGCGACAACGTGAGCGTCGAAGAGATCGAGCGCGTGACGGGCGAGGCGTTGCTGACGGTGCCCGGCGTCGCGCGTTTCTTCACGCGGACGCAGTTGCTCGCGGGCGCCGTCTCGCCCGCCGACGTGGTCGCGCGGCGCGTGCTGCACGGCTACAACCAGCGGCGCAGCGGCGATGTGGTCGTCGTGCAGGAGCCCTTCAAATACTTCTCGACCGGCGGCGTCGGGGCCACGCACGGCGCGCCCTACGTGTACGACACGCACGTCCCGCTCGTCATCATGGGCGGCGGCCTCGCGCCCGGGCGCTACCTGAACGCGGCGACGCCCGCCGACATCGCCCCCACGCTCGCGCGCATCCTGAACGTCGAACCGCCGAGCAGCGCCACCGGCCGCGTGCTGTCCGAAGCTTTCAAGTGAGGATTTATGAAACGTACTTTCAACGGCTTCACACTCGTCGTCCTGTTAACGTTGACGGCCGTCCCTTCCTTCGCGCAGCGCAAGCCCGCGACGCAGGAGGATAAGGGTAAGCCCGCGGCGTCGAAGCAGAAGACGCCCGCCGCCCAGCCCAAGCCGGCGGCGGCCTCGAAGCCCTTGGACGAGGACGCGCTGAAGGCGGAGCTTGACGAGGCATTGAAGCTGGACGTGGCGGCGCGCGTCGAGCGGCTGGCGGCGTTCGTCAAGGCGAACCCGGACTCGCCGCAGACCTTGCGCGCGCAGGAGCTTCTGACGAGCGCGCGGGCGGCGCTCGGCGACCAGAAGCTCCGAGGCGGCGACTACGCCTCGGGCGTCGAACTCTTCCGCGCGGCCGTCAAGGAGGCGCCCGACGCGATGTCCGACCGGCTCTTCGTCGAAGTCCTCGCGCAGTTGCCGGCGAACCTCTACATGCTCGGCGAGCGCGGGGCCGGGCTCGATCTCGCGCGCGCGGTCGAGGCGCGCGCCGAGGGGAACGCGACGCGCCTGCTCTCGGTCGCCTCCTTTTATCTCAGCATCGAGCGGCCCGAAGAGACCGCGCGGCTCGCGCAGGCCGCCATCACGCTGAAGCCGGATATGGCCGTCGCGCACCAGGCGCTCGGCGTGGCGCACCGCTTCTCGCTGCGTCTCGAAGAGGCCGCCGCCGAGTACGCGCGCGCCGCTGAGCTGGACCCGAAGAACGTCGCGACGCGCCGCGCGCTGGCCGAGCTGCGCCGCGCGACGGGCAAGGCCGAAGACGCCGCCACGCTCTACAGGGAGATGGCCGCGTCCGACCCGCAGGACACGGCCGCGCGCGCGGGGCTCGTGCTCGCGCTCTTCGATGCGGGGCGGCGCGAGGAGGCCGAGCGCGAGTTGCGGTCGGCGCTGACGGGCGAGGCGCGCGACCTGCCTCTGCTGGTCGGCGCCTCCTACTGGTACGCGGCGCGCGGCGACGGCGCGCGCGCGCTTGAGTTGGCGGAGAAGGCGCTCGCCTTCGAGTCGCGCTTCGGTTGGGCGTGGACGCGCGTCGCGCAGGGTCGCGCGCTGCTCGCGCTCAAGCGGCCGCTCGACGCCGAGCGCGCCTTCAGGGCCGCGCGCCGCTTCGGCAACTTCGCGACGCTCGACTACGAGCTGGCGGCGGCGCTAGCCGCCGCCGGCCTCTACGACGAGGCGGCCGAGCAACTCGCGCGCTCCTTCACATTGCGCGACGGCAAGATCGTGACGCGGCTCGCCGGTCGCATCGAGACTTCGGCCGCCGACTTCAACGAGTTGCTCGCGCCCGAGCGGCGCGCGAGCTTCGCGCAGTTCGAGGGGGCTTCGACGGCCGCCGAGGCGCGGACGTTGAAGGCGCTGCTCGCGCTCAACCTCGCGACGGCGCCGGACGCGCCGGACGCGCGGGCCGCGACCGAGGCCGCGCGCGAGTTCGCCACGGGCGACGACGTGATGCGCGCCTACCGCAACGTCTACGCCGCGAACCGTCTGGAGCAGTTGGGCGGCGCGGCGGCCGAGGCGCTGGCGCGCGCGGAGGCGGCCATCGGCGGCGTCGAGCCCGCGCTCGGCGTCGCGCACGCGCCCATCGCGCTCTTCGCGGAGACGCAGGAGATGAAGGCGATGCGCAGGCAGGTCGTCGAGCAGGACGCGCCGCTCAACATGCTGGCCGTGGACCGCGACACCATCTCAAGAGTCTTGCGCGGGAGGATCGAGGGCCTGGCCGGGTGGGCGCTCTACAACCAGGGCCAGACGGCCGAGGCGGTCGTGCGGCTGCGGCGCGCGGTGAGCGTGCTGCCCGAGGACTCCGCGTGGTGGCGGACGGCCGAGTGGCGCCTGGGCGCGGCGCTCGAAGCAAGCGGGAGCGGGCGCGACGCCTTGGCCGCGTACGTCAGGAGCTACCGCGCGCTGCCCGACCCCGAGCGCCTGCCCGTCATCGAGGCGCTCTACAAGAAGCTCAACAACGGCTCGGCCAACGGACTCGAAAAGCTTCTCGGGACGCCCGTGAACGTCGCGGCCGCGACGACTGCGCCCGCGCCTTCAACCTCGACTCCAACGCCGACCCCTTCGCCTGCGCCCGAGCCCGAGCCGACTCCCGTGACGACTCCGACTCCCGAGCCGAGCCCGGTCTCGCCGCCCGCGACCGAAGCGACGCCCGCCGCCTCGCCTTCACCTTCGCCCGAGCCCGAGAAGAGCAGCACACCCGAGGCGACGCCGACGCCCGCCGACGCCGAGGCGACGCCTTCGCCTTCACCCACGCCGACGCCCGAGGCCGCGTCTCCAACAACGACTCAAACACCAACGCCCGAGCCTTCGCCGGGCGCGGCGCGTGACGGCAAGTGCATGCTGACGCTCGGCGACACCGCGCTCAACATCAAGAGCAACGGCGGACGCGCGGCCGTCTGGGTGGGCATCCTCGGTTACACGGGCCAGACCCCGCCCAGCATCAAGTCCTCGACCCCGAACTGGGCCGACATCGCCGTCCTCGCCGAGCCGCACAAGCCCGAAGACGGCAACGGCGCGCGCTTCCTCATCACCTCCACCAGCGCCAAGACCGGCGCCTTCACCGTCGCCTTCACCTCACCCTGCGGCAAGGCAGAGGTGACGGTTAACGTTCAGTGAAAGAAAAGGACTGAGGTCTGAGTTGAAGACAAGAGTCTTCTACTTCACTCAGTCCTCAGTCCTTTTACAGGTGCGCCGCGAGGCGTGCGGCGAGGACGTTCTTGGGTTGGGCGCCGACGATGCGTTCGACGGGCTGGCCGTTCCTGTAGACGAAGAGGGTCGGGATGGACTGGATGCCGAGTGAGCCGGCGGTGCGCGGGTTGTCGTCCACGTTGAGCTTGGCGACGCGGTAGAGTCCGGCCGACTCCGCGGCCAGCTCTTCGAGCGCGGGCGCGATCATCCGGCACGGGCCGCACCACGGCGCCCAGCAGTCGAGCAGCACGGGCCGCGACGCCGACGCCTCCAACACCTCGCGCGCGAACGTCGCGTCGGTCACGGTCACGGTCTTCCCCTCGTCCTTCATGGCGCTCGGCCGCGCGCCGCTCGTCGTCTCGCCGCCCTCAACGCCTCCCCGAAGCTCCGTGCCGCAGCGGCCGCACACGGGCTGCTTGCCGACGAAGGTCACGCGCTCGTCCACGCGGTTCTTCGCGCCGCACTTCGCACACGCCACAATCGACATCGCCTCGCCCTCCCGGTTCTGAAACAGAGTCCTGGTTGGGTGAAAGTTTGACACAACCCCGGGCGCCGTTGGAAGCAGGGCGGGGAACTCTCAAGCGCCGCCGGTGTCTATGAACCAAAAGACGCGGAGGCGCAGATGGTAGAACTTTCGGAGTACGTCCCTGTCAATCTCATCAGCCTTGTCGTGCTCGGCCTGCTCGGGTTGAGGAAGCTCGTGCGGATGGACGGCTATCACGAGCTGCGCGTCGTGATACTGACCGGCCTCCTCTGGGTGCCGACAATCTTTCTGGCCCTGCTCTGCGTCACGCCGCTGGTCGGCTCCTCCTGCGTGGTGTTCGTGGAGCAGGAGCAGTTCGACAACTCCGGCCTGTCCGACCACTTCACCATCTCGGAGTAGCGACGGGGCCGCGTTCGCGTGCGCGGCCCCGTTCGTTGTAAGATTCCTTCGTTAACTTCTCCCGCACAACTCGGCCCGACGAAGGAAGTGTTAAGCACGATGCGACACACTCGCGCGAAGTCGTTCGCCTTAGCGGCGTGTCTCTCTCTGTTCTTACTGTGCGCCGCGCGGGCGCAAGTCTCCGACCCGCGCTCGCGCGCCGTCCCAGCGGACGCGCCCGAGATTAGTTACACAATCTCGATGCCGCGTCCGCACACGCACCTCTTCAACGTTGAAGTGCGTCTCCGCTATCGCGGCGGGGCGCCCGCCGCGCTCGAACTCGTCATGCCGGTCTGGACGCCCGGCTCCTACCTCGTCCGCGAGTTCGAGCGGCACGTGCAGGACTTCGAGGCGCGCGACCCGGGCAATCGCGCTCTCGCGTGGACGAAGACGAACAAGAACACCTGGCGCGTCGAGACGGCGGGCGCGGGCGAGGTGCGCGCGCGCTACTCGGTCTACGCCAACGAGCTGAGCGTGCGCACGAGCGACCTCAACGACCGCCACGCCTTCTGGAACAACGCCAACCTCCTCATGTACCCCGACCGCATGCTCGGCGCCCCTTCGACTGTCAAGGTCGAGCCCTTCGGCGACTGGAAGATCGCGACCGGTCTGCCAACGGTCGCGGGCGCGACGAACACCTTCCGCGCCGAAGACTTCGACGTGCTCTACGACTCGCCCTTCCTCGTCGGCAACTTCCGCGTGCTCTCGTTTGAGGTTAAGGGCGTGCCGCACCGCGTCGTCGTGGACGGCGAGGGCAACTACGACCCGGAGCGTCTGCGGCGCGACACGCAGCGCATCGTCGAGGCGCAGGCAGAGATGATGGGCGGCCTCCCTTACCGCGACTACACGATCCTGCTGATGCTCGCGGCGACGCGGGGCGGCGGGCTCGAACACCTCAACTCGACGGCCCTCATCTACCCGCGCTTCGGCTTCTCGACGGCCGAGGACTGGCGCGGCATCCAGACGCTCATCTCGCACGAGGTCTTCCACGTCTGGAACGTCAAGCGCCTCCGCCCGGACGCGCTCGGCCCCTTCGACTACACGCGCGAGAACTACACGCGCCAGCTCTGGGTCGCCGAGGGCATCACCAGTTACTACGAGACGCTGCTCGTCCGCCGCGCGGGGTTGATGAACGACCGGCAATATCTGACGGTGACGGCGCAGGAGATACAGAAGTTGCAGCAGACGCCCGGCCGCTTCGAACAGAGCCTTGAGGAGGCGAGCTTCGACGCGTGGGTCAAGCAGTACCGGCCGGACGAGAACACGGTCAACACCGTCATCTCTTATTACGACAAGGGCGCCATCGTCGCGCTCCTGCTCGACCTCGAAATCCGCAGGCGCTCGAACGGCGCGCGCTCGCTCGACGACGTGATGCGCGCGCTCTACGAAGAGTTCTTCAGGAAGAATCGCAACTACACGTCCGAAGACTTTCAACGCGCGGCCGAGCGCGCGGCCGGCGCCAGTCTCGAAGAGTTCTTCCGCCGCTACGTTCGCGGGCGCGACGAGTTGGACTACGACGCGGCGCTCGCGTGGGTGGGCCTGCGCCTCGACACGACGAGCGCCGCGTCGGGACGGCCCGCCCCGGTGGTGGCCGACCTCGGCGCGACGCTCGAAGAGAAGGACGGGCGGTTGACGGTCAAGAACGTGCCCGTGGGCACGGCCGCCTACGAGCAGGGTCTCTCGGCCGCCGACCAGATCGTCGCCGTGGACGGCTACCGCGCCACGCTCGCCTTCCTCAACGACCGCGTCGCCGACCGGCGCCCCGGCGAACAGCTCACGCTCACCGTCTTCCGCAACGACGAGTTGCGCGCGCTCCCCTTCAAACTCGGCGCGCGCGCCGCCGCCACCTACCGCATCATCCCCACGGTCAACGCCACCGAACAGCAGCGCCGCAACTACCAGGCGTGGCTCGGCGCCCCGTTCCCGAAGTGATTAATGATTGATTCATCGGGTCGTTTGGTCATTTGCTCATTGGCTTAATGAAAAATGATTAAATGAACCGATGAATCAATGAAACAATGAGTCTCATGGAGTTGGAGTTCGAGGGCAGGGTCGCGTTGGTGACGGGCGGGGCGTCGGGGATTGGGCGCGCGTGCGCGTGGGAGTTGGCGCGCGCGGGCGCGGACGTGGGTTTGATTGACACGGCGTCCGAGGCGCAGCTCGCGCAGGTCGAGAATTTGTTGAAGGCGGCGGGCGGGCGCGTGGTATCTTTCCGCGCGGACGTGCGCGAGCACGCGCGCGCCGCAAGCGTGGTCGAAGAGGCGCTCGTGCGCTTGGGCCGTCTCGACATCCTCGTCAACGCCGCGGGCACGACTGCGGACGCGTCGCTGTGGGAGATGTCCGAGGAGCAGTGGCAACTCGTCCTCGACACGAACCTGAAGGGCGCGTTCAGCTACACGCAGGCGGCCGCGCGCCACTTCCGCCGCGTGCGCGCGGGGCGCGTCGTCAACGTCGCCTCCATCGAGGCGGGGCGCGGCCGTTTCGGCTTAGCGAACTACGCGGCGTCGAAGGCCGGGCTCGTGGCGCTGACGCGCTCGGCGGCGGCCGAGTTGGGCCGCTACGGCGTCTGCGTCAACGCCGTCTCGCCGGGCTTCATCCGCACGCCGTTGGTCGAGCGCCTGCCCGACGCGGTTCGCGAGCGCGCCGCACGCGAGTCGGCCCTCGGCCGCATGGGCGAGCCCGAGGACGTGGCGCACGCCGTCCTCTTCCTCTGCTCCGAACGCGCGCGCCACATCACCGGCGCCGTCTTGAACGTTGACGGCGGTCAGTCTCTTTAAGAATTTGAACTTTCAAATTTGAAGTTAAGAGGGAGAGGGATGAGAAGACTCTGTGCGTTGGTGTTTCTGTTGTCAATCGGCGCGACGGGCGCGGCGGCGCCGGTGCGGCAGGTCCATTGGCAGTGGTCGGAGGCGCCGAGCGTACGCATCGGCGTGCGCGACAAGAACGACGACCTGCACGGCTACGAGGCGAGCTTCGTCGTGACGGCCGCGCGCACGGGCAAGCAGTGGCGGCAGAAGATAAAAGTCGAGGGCGACAACTTCGGCTACCTCAACTTCCCCAACGACTTCGCTGCCTTCGACTGGGCCACCAACGCGCCGCGCTTCGACTGGGCCTGCACGGTGAACGGCAAGGTCGTCGTCAAGGGCAAGTTCATGCTCGCCACCACGGACGAGCTTGAGTCCGAAGAGAAGCGCACACGGAAGCGCGGGCGCCGGTGAAGAAGATGGAGGACGTGCTCGTAGATTTCGTGCGGACGATTGAGGTGGCTTCGGCGCGTCTGCTGTCGTTGACGGAGGCCGAGAGCCGCGTGCCCCTCGCCGAAGGGAAGTGGTCGGCGAAGGAGGTGGTCGGGCACCTTATCGACTCCGCGTCGAACAACCACCAGCGGTTCGTCCGCGCGCAGCTCAAAGAGGACCTCGTCTTCCAGGGCTACGCGCAGGAGGACTGGGTGCGCGTGCAGGCGTACATGGACGAGCCGTGGCCGCACCTCGTCAACCTCTGGAAGTGCTACAACCTGCACCTCGCGCACGTCTGCCGCCACGCGCCCGAGTCCGAACGCTTGCGCCCGCGACGCGAGCACAACCTGCACGAGATCGGCTGGGCGCCCGTCTCGCCGAACGAGCCCGCCACGCTCGAACACCTCATGCGCGACTACGTCGGCCACCTCAAGAATCACCTCCGGCAAATCTTCCCCGAAGGGTCCTGACCCTTATCAAGGAGCGAGCCCCGAATGGCGACAGTCGAGGAGCCAGCCGTTGAAGCCGTCCGGTTGGAAGGGCGGGGGCGGTTGCTGCGCGTGCTCGGGGTCGTGTTCGGGATGGCGGTGACGGTGGGCATCACCATCGGCATGGGCATCCTGCGGACGCCGGGCGAGGTGGCGCGGCAGTTGCCGAACCCGTGGCTCTTCATGGGCGCGTGGCTGTTGGGCGGGGTGTACGCGCTGTGCGGGGCGGTGTCGGTGGCTGAGTTGGGGACGATGATCCCGCGCTCGGGCGGCTTCTACGTCTTCGCGCGGCGGGCGCTCGGCGAGTACCCGGGGTTCGTCGTCGGGTGGAGCGACTGGCTCTCGACGTGCGGCACGGTCTCGGCCGTCGCGCTCGTCATCGGCGAGTACGCGGGGGTGCTCGTGCCCGCGCTCGCGGGGCGGGAGGCGGCGGTCGCCGCGTGCGTGGCCATCGCCTTCGCGCTGCTCCAGTGGCGCGGCGTGCGTTGGGGGAGCCGTTCGCAGGAGTTGACGAGCCTCTTGAAGACGCTCGCCTTCGCCGCGCTCATCGCGGCCTGCTTCGCCTACGGCGGGCGCGGCGACGTGGTGAAGAGTGAGACGGCGTTAACCGTGCCCGTGGGGCTCGGGCTGTTGACGGCCGTGGTGCTCGCGCTTCAGGGCATCATCTACACGTACGACGGCTGGTACAGCACGGTCTACTTCGGCGAGGAGGTGCGCGACACGGCGCGCAACGTCCCGCGCGCGATGGTGGGGAGCGTGCTGCTCGTCATCGTCGTCTACGTGCTCTTCAACGCGGCGCTGCTGCACGTGCTGCCGGTCGAACAACTCGCGGGGCAGAAGCTCGCGGCGGGCGCGGCGGCCGAGGCTGTCTTCGGGCCGCGCGGCGCGACGGTGATCGGCGTAGTGGCGATAGTCTCGCTGCTGGCGTCCGTGAACGGGAACACGTTGACGGCGCCGCGCGTCGTCTACGCGATGAGCCGCGACCGTCTATTCTGGGGCGCGGCCTCGCGCGTCAACCGGGGTGGGACGCCGACCGTCTCGCTCGCGCTCTCGACGGCGTCGGCCGTGCTGCTCATCCTCTTTAGCGGGACGTTCGCGAAGCTGCTCGCGGGGCTCGCCTTCTTCTTCGTCACGAACCTGATGCTCGTCTTCCTCTCGATCTTCGTGCTGCGGCGGCGCGAGCCCGAAGCGGCGCGGCCGTACCGCGCGTGGGGATACCCCTGGACGACGGCCTTCGCGCTCGCCGTCTCGGTCGCGTTCCTCGTAGGCGCCGTCTGGGGCGACACGGAGAACAGCCTCTACGCGCTCGCGCTGCTCGCGCTGAGCCTCCCCGTTTACATCGCCGTCAGGCTCGCGCGCGGGCGGGGCGACGGCGGGGAAGTGTTAAGATAACGACAACGCCCTTCACCTTCACCGCGCCGGTGCTCTCTTGCTCGGGTTCAAAATTTTCCGTCGAGGCTGTGGAGTTGGACGCAGAGGCTTACGAGTTCGACGAGCGGATCGAGCGGGCGTGGACGCTGCCCGCCTCGTGGTACACGGACGCGCGCGTGCTCGAAGAGGAGCGGCGCGGCGTCTTCGGGCGGACGTGGCAACTCGCCGGCCGCGCCGAACAGGTCTCGGAGCCGGGGCGTTTCTTCACGGCGGAGGTTGGCGGCGAGCCGGTCGTCGTCGTGCGCGACGCCGACGGTCGTCTGCGCGCCTTCTCGAACGTGTGCCGGCACCGCGCGGGGCCTGTGGCGGCGGGCGAGGGGCGTTGCGGGAGCTTCCGCTGCGGCTACCACGGCTGGACGTACGGGCTCGACGGGAGGCTCCTCGCCGCGCGCGAGTTCGAGGGGGTCGAAGGCTGGAGCCGTGAGGAGACCGCGCTGCCGGAGTTCGCGACCGACGAGTGGGGCGCGCTCGTCTTCGTCAACCTGGACGCGCGGGCCGCGCCACTCGCGGAGACACTCGCGGACCTCCCCGCGCTCGCGGCCGGGCGCGACTGGGGCTCGATGCAACTGGCGGCGCGCAAGGAGTGGACGGTCGAGTGTAACTGGAAGACGTACGTCGATAACTATCTCGAAGGCTATCACATCCCGGTCGTTCACCCGGCGCTGCACCGCGAGTTGGACTATGCGCGGTACAGGACGGAGACGCGGCGGTTCTATTCGATCCAGCACGCGCCGCTCCGGCCCACGGCCTCGCGCATCCCCGTGGCCGAAGACGGCGGGCCGGGCGCGCTCTACTTCTGGGTCTTCCCCAACCTGATGCTCAACGTCTACGCCGACAACTACTCGACGAACCTCATCCTCCCGCTCGGCCCCGAGCGCACGCTGACGGTCTTCGAGTGGTACTTTCAAGACTCCGACGCGCCCGAGACGCGCGAGCGCGTCGCGCGCACAATCGAGTTGAGCGACGAGGTACAGGTCGAGGACATGCGCGTCTGCGAGGCGGTGCAGGCCGGTCTGCGCTCGCGCACGTACGCGCGCGGCCGCTACTCCGTCCGGCGCGAGAACGGCGTCCACCACTTCCACGGCCTGCTCGCCGAGTTCATGGGACAGTGATGAGTGATAAGAAAATACAAGGCCCGTTCTTTCTACTCATTACTTATCACTCGTCACTCATCACTTCTTTAAACGCTTATGCCTGACCTTTACCAGCACATACATTTCCGCGTGGAGGAGCGCGTGGCGCGCGTGACGTTCGCGCGGCCGCCGCTGAACATCTTCACCATCGCGATGATGCGGGAGGTGGACGCGGCGCTGACGGAGTGCATGGGGATGCGCGACGTGGTGGCCGTCGTCTTCGATTCGGTCGCGGGCTCGCGCGCCTTCAGCGCGGGCGTCTCGGTCGAGGAGCACCAGCCGGAGACGGTCTACCAGATGCTCGAATCCTTCCACAACGTCTTCCGCACCTTGGACCAGATGTCGAAGCCCGCGCTCGCGCTCGTGGACGGCGCGGCGCTCGGCGGCGGGTGCGAACTGGTGGCGGGCTGCGACATCGTCATCGCCGCCTCGCGCGCGCGCTTCGGTCAGCCCGAGATCAAGCTCGGCGTCTTCCCGCCCGTGGCGGCCGTGCTGCTGCCGCGCGTCATGGGCGAGCGGCGCGCGCGCGAGTTGTTGTTAACGGGCGAAATCTTCGACGCGCAGGAGGCACTGCGCACGGGGCTCGTCAGCTACGTCGTCGAGGCCGAGCAGTTGGAGACAAAACTGCAAGAGATTCTCGCGCGCCTGCGCGAACTCTCCGCCCCGGCGCTTGAGATGGCGCGCCGCGCCATGGACGCCGCGCGCGGCCGCCCCTTCCTCGAAGCCCTCGAACGCACCGAGGACATCTACCTCAACGAGTTGATGAAGACCGAGGACGCGCAGGAAGGCGTCCAAGCCTTCATCGAGAAACGTAAGCCCGAGTGGCACAACAAGTGAGGGAGAAGTAGGCAGTTCGACGGACGGGAGTTGAGAATTCCCAAAGGGTCACGCGCCGCTCACGCGGCGACCGCCTGTTACCATTTTCCTGTCTTAACGGCCTACTGCCATCGGCCTACCGCCTACTTCTTTCCCCTCACCCTCGTTGACACATCCGCGCGCGCGTTCCTATCATCGTGCGAAAGACAGGATAAGCTGTGAAGGAGATCGGCGGCCGGGAGGCCGTGTGAGAGTTAAGAGGATGGGCAGCGGCTTTCGGACAGTGAGGGCGCGCGGGGCGGCGGCGTTGATGTTGACGGCGCTGTTGCTGGCCGCGCCGGGGTGCAGGAGCATCAGGGAGACGGCGGGGCTCTCCGTCGTGCCGAAGAGCCTGCGCGACGTGCCCGCCGAACGTCTCGCCTTCCGCTTCGAGCCGGACGCGGCCGAAGAGAAGGTGCCGGCGCACCTGCGCCGCGAGGAGCCGGAGGAGCCGGCCGCCGCCATCCGCACCGCCTTCGAGACGCAGCGCCCGGACGACGCGCTCCTCCGCACCGTCGTTGACCCAACGGGCATGCGTGCGCTCGCGCTCTACGGCACCAGCAGCACCGACACGGACTTTCGCATCGACCTCTACAACACCGCTGGCGGTTTCATCCGCAACGTCCTGCCGGCGGACCTGACCGGCGTCTTCCCCGACGAGGTCGCGTGGTCGCCCGACGGCAACAGCATCCTCTTCAGCGGTCTGCGCACCGCGACGCCTCGGGAGGAGCCCTCGGACGCGGCGCCCGCGCCGCCCGACCTCAACGGAGCCCCGCCCGGCGCCGTGGACGCGCAGCCCACGGCGACCGCCGCGCCCGTCATCCCCACGACGCAGACCTTCCGCACGGAGCAGGTCTACGTCGGCGACCGCGACGGCTACAACCTGCGCCCCCTCACCTCGCGCGAGGGGCTCATCTACTTCAAGCTCGCGTGGTCGCCCGACGGGCAGACAATCGCCGCGCTCGCCTGCAAGGAGGACGAGTGGGAAGAGCAGCGGCGCGCGGGGAACCCGCACGCGGGCCGTCCGCGCCTCATCACGCTCGAAGGTCAGGAGCGACTGCTCGACGACCGCGCGACGCCGGTCAAGCCCGTCTGGTCGCCCGACGGTTTGAAACTCGCGACGGCGTTCGAGTACGACCTGGCGGTCTACGACGCGGCGGGCGAGAAGCCGACCGGCGCCGGCCTCGCCCTGCGCGACCCGCTGCGCGCCGCCTCGGCCGAGTACGACGCGCGCGTCTTCAAGAAGGGCGAGCCCGCCGCGCAGTCGCAGCCGCGGCAACAGCAGCAGACGGGTGAGGCCGACCTCATCTCGATGAACCCTTTCGTCCGGCTCGAATGGGTCGAGCCCGAGACGATCTACGCGCAGACGGCCTTCTGGCACTTCTACCGTGACGAGGAGGTCAAGAATTACAAGCGCTGGCACGTCCTGCACGTCTCGGCGCAGGCGGCCGTGCTCGGCCGGCTCAGGCTTCCGACAGACACGAGGAGCGATTCCCCTTTATGGACTTCCGCAGCGTCCCCGAAATCTACGAACACATCGACCACGCGCGCGCGCGCCTGCTCTCGGCCGTCGAGGGCATGAGCGAGGAGCAGCAACGCTACAGCCCCGCGCCCGACCGCTGGTCGGCGGCGCAGCTTGTCGAACACCTCGCCATCGTCGAGGGCAACGTCGTCACGCTCATCGGCAAGCTGCTCACCAGGGCCGAAGAGTCGGGCGAGGTCGCCCCCGCCCCAGAGCCCTTCGAGCCCGTCAACGTCGATGAGTTCATCGAGGTCTCGCGCACCGCCAAATACGAAGCGCCCGAGCGTATCCGCCCGACCGGGCTCCCGCTCGCCGACGCGCTCGCGCGCCTGCGCGACTCGCGCGCCGCGCTCCACGGCCTGCGCCCGCGCATCGAACGCGCCGACGGCCGCGCCCTGCGCTTCCCGCACCCCGCCTGGGGGCCCCTCGACCTCTACCAATGGCTCCTCTTCATCGGCGCCCACGAAGAACGCCACCGCGCCCAGATCGAAGCCCTCAAAGAGACGATGAACTAAGCGCAGTTGCGACGCGCCGGGGCGGTCTTTATAATCGTCCGGCATCAGTTAACTCAACGCCCTCGTAGCTCAACGGTTAGAGCAGCAGACTCATAATCTGTGGGTTGTACGTTCAAATCGTACCGGGGGCATTTCCTCTCTCGCCGCCACGGGAGTCATCCGGAGGCTCCCGTGGCTATAACATTCACTACCTTAAAGCGGTGTACGCTCTGCGACGAGGTGAACCTCTTGAAGCATTCACCGTCCTGAGCAGGAATAGGGATGGTCACACGTCGCGCTGTCGTGCCTGCGTGAACGCGGAGAACAAGCAGCGTTACACGAATCGTTCAGAGCATTACCGGGAAAAGCTCAGGGGCTTCAACAAGAGGCTGAAGGACGAAAGGGCCGAGAAGGTCTTTAACTACCTGAGCAATCACCCGTGCATCGACTGTGGCGAGTCAGACCCAGTCGTGCTTGAGTTCGACCACCGCGACCACACCACCAAGAGGCGCGCCGTCGCGCAGATGATAGAAAGGCGTTACTCCTGGCAGAGCATCGAAGCAGAGATTGAAAAGTGTGACGTTCGCTGCGCGAACTGCCACCGCCGCAAGACCTCAAGGCAATTCGGTCACCGGAGGAGCTTGCTGCAAAGTCGTGTCGCGGCGGACGCCAAGAACGGCCGCTGAATTTCTATGAAGAAAAAGCTTGCCGTCGTCTCGCTGTTGCTGCTCGCCGTGTTGGGCGTGTTGGCGTTGTTCGCGGTGGCGCCGGTGGTGGCGGAGTGGGTGTTGAACGGGACGCGGGTGCGCGGGCCGTATCGGGCGTCGGAGCGCGGGCGGGCGCTGCACGCGCGGCTGCTCGTGGCGGACATGCACGCCGACACGCTGCTGTGGGACCGGGACGTGCTCGCGCGTTCGGAGCGCGGACACGCGGACGTGCCGCGACTGGCGGAGGGCGGCGTCGCGTTACAGTTCTTCACCGTCGTGACGCGGACGCCCTACTCACCCAAGTACGACACCAACCCCGAAGGGCTCGACGGCGTGACGGCCATCGCGCTGGCCGAGCGTTGGCCGCTGCGCTCGCTGGGGAGCCTGCGCGAGCGCGCGCTCTACCAGGCGCGCAAGCTGCACGACGCGGCCGCGCGCTCGGGCGGACGCCTCTCCGTCATCAAGACCGCCGCCGACCTCGCGCGCTTTGTCGAGCGCCGCCGGGGCGACCCGCACTTGGTCGCGGGGCTGCTCGGGCTCGAAGGCGCGTACCCGCTCGAAGGTGACGTTAACAACGTGGACGCGCTCTTCGACGCGGGCTTCCGCATGATCGCGCCGACGCACTTCTACGACAACGAGTGGGGCGGCTCGGCGCACGGCGTCGCGAAGCCGGGGCTGACCGAGAAGGGGCGCGAGATGGTGCGCCGCGCGGAGGCGCGCGGGATGCTCGTCGATCTCGCGCACGCCTCCGAGCAGACGTTTGACGACGTGGTCGCGTTGGCGACGCGCCCGCTGGTCGTCTCGCACACGGGCGTGAAGGGTACGTGCGACAACAATCGCAACCTGAGCGACGAGCAGTTGCGTAAGATAGCGTCGAAGGGCGGCGTCGTCGGCATCGGCTACTGGGACGCGGCCACGTGCGGCGCGGACGCGCGCGCGGTGGCGCGTGCGATAAGACACGCGGCGAACGTCGTCGGCGTCGCGCACGTCGCGCTCGGCTCCGACTTCGACGGCGCGGTCACGGAGCCCTTCGACACGACGGGCGTCGTCCTCGTCACGGACGCTCTGCTCGAAGAAGGGTTCACCGACGAAGAGGTCGGCGCGATCATGGGCGGGAACGTCTTCCGCCTGCTGGCGGAGACGCTGCCGCGTTGAAGGACGGGAGGAGAACGGATTGAGTAAATGGGAGCACCTTTTCAGGGACGGCGAGTTCGCGCGGCGCGACCGCATCGTCTCGGGGCTGACGCTCGAACAGGTGACGCGCCGGCCGTCGGCGCAGTCGCACACCATCCACGAAGAACTCTGGCACACGAACCGCTGGCAGTCCATCATGGTCAACCGCGACGAGGCGCTCTACGAAGAGTGGCGGAAGGGGCGCGTCTACCCCGACGCGCCGCCCGCGAGTCAGGCCGAGTGGGACGCGCTCGTCGCCGAGTTCCTGGCCGGCATCGAGAAGGCGCTGTGGTGGGCCGAGTCGCCCGAGCGCCTGAACCACGAGACCGACCCCGGTCACACGATGGCCGACGCGCTCGTCAGCCTCGCCGCGCACAGCGCGCACCACCTCGGCAAGATCGTCGCCCTCCGCCAGTTCATGGACGCCTGGGAGGTTAAGAACGAGGAAATATGAACGCTGAACGATGAACTGAAAACCGTCTGTCTTCAGTTCATCGTTCATCGTTCCGAGTTCCTCGTTTAGGAGTTGTCATGGACGAGATCATCTACTCTTCGGCGTCGGAGATGGCGCGCGCGATACGCGGCGGCGAGGTCTCTTCGGTCGAGGTCGTCGAGGCGCACTTGGCGCGCATCGAGGAGGTGAACCCGAAGCTCAACGCGTTCGTGCAAGTGACGGCCGACGCCGCGCGCCGTCGCGCGCGCGAGGCCGACGAGGCGCGCGCGCGGGGCGAGGAGTGGGGGCCGCTGCACGGCGTCCCCGTCACCATCAAGGACGCGTTCGAGACCGAAGGCATCGTCTCGGTGGGCGGGACGGCGGGCCGCGCCGGGTACGTGCCCGAGCATGACGCGACGGGCGTCGCGCGCCTGAAGGCGGCGGGCGCCGTCGTCCTCGGCAAGACCAACGTGCCCGAAATCTCGCTCGCCTTCGAGAGCGACAACCTCGTCTACGGCCGCACGCACAACCCTTACGATTTGACGCGCACGCCCGGCGGCAGCAGCGGCGGCGAGGGCGCGGCCGTCGCTTCGGGGATGTCGCCGCTGGGGTTGGGCAGCGACGCGGGCGGGAGCATCCGCGTGCCCGCGCACTTCTGCGGCATCGCGGGGTTGAAGCCGACCTCGGGGCGCACGCCGCGCACGGGCCACTTCCCGCCGATGGGCGGCCTGCTCGACTCCATCTGGCAGATCGGCCCGCTCGCGCGCCGCGTCGAAGACCTCGCCCTCGCGCTCCCAATCCTCTGCGGCACGGACTGGCGCGACCCGACCGTCGCACCCGTCCCGCTCGGCGACCCTTTACAAGTTGACGTGAAAAATCTGCGCGTCGCCTTCCACACGGACAACGGCATCGTCGCGCCGACGGACGACATCGCGTCGGTCGTGCGCGACGCGGCGCGCGTGCTCGCGGACGCGGGGGCCCTGGTGGTCGAGGCGCGGCCACCCGTGCCCGCCGACGCTTACGAGTTGCTGCTCGGGCTCTACGGCGCAGACTCGGGCGCGGGGCTGCGGATGCTGCTGATGCTTTGCGGGACGGTCGAGACGAGCCCCCTGATGACGCGCCTGCTCGAAATCGTCGGGGCGAAGAGTTTGACGGCGGGCGAACTGTCGGCGCTCGTCTTCCAACTCGACGCGTGGCGCGCGGAGATGCTGTCGTTCATGCGCGACTACGACCTCGTCGTCTGCCCGCCGTGCGCGCGCCCCGCGATGGAGCACGGGACGACCTTCGACCAGGAGAACCAGCTCCTCTTCAGCTACACGATGATCTACAACATGACGGGCTGGCCCGGCGCGGTCGTGCGCGCGGGCACCTCGACGGAAGGGCTCCCGCTCGGCGCGCAACTCGTCGCGCGGCCGTGGCGCGAGGACGTGGCCCTCGCCTCCGCCCTCGAAGTCGAACGCGCGCTCGGGGGCTGGCAGCGACCGACGTTTTAAGAAGTTGTCAGCGTTGAGCGTTCAGTCAAACCCGAACGTGATGAAGTTCATTAAGACCGCGTGCACGTCGTTCGTCTTGTTAATCGTCTTCGCGCAGTCGTCGGCGGCGCAAGGTATGCCGCGTAAGATGAAGGACGTGACGCGCGTCGAGCGCGCGGAGTGGCGCGGGGTGCTCGGTTGGTCGGACTCGTGCGAGGAGGCTTACGAACAGTCTTACCCCAACGAAGAGACGTACGGCGGAGTCGAGTTCCACCGTCTGGGGCGCGGGCGTTTCCTCGTCGAGGTCGTGTGCGACGGCGGGGGGATTCAGCCGAGCGCGGTCTTCATGCTCTACGACGGACGACGCGCGCGCACGCTCAGGCTCAAGGGCTTTGAAGGTGACGGGGAAGTCCGCGCGCTCTCGAAGTTCGTGCCCTCCACGCGCGAGCTGCTTTTGATGTCGAAGGCGGACGCGATGGGGACGTGCGGGCTGTTCGTGCGTTACAGCTTCAGCGGCGCGCGGCCGCGCGTCGTCGAGGCGCGGCGGCGGGACGACTGCGGCGGCCCGCGCGCCACGCCCGACACGGACCGCTGGCCGCGCGTGAGGCTGAAGGAATGACGAAGGGCGGCAGGGTGCGCGTGGGCGTGGACACGGGCGGGACGTTCACCGACTTTGTGTATCACGCGGGCGGGCGCGGGCGAATCTTCAAGGTGCCTTCGACGCCGGACGACCCTTCGCGCGCCATCGTCGAAGGCTTGCGGCGCGCGGCGCGCGAGGCGGGCGTGCGCGTGAGTGACCTGGAGGTCGTGCACGGGACGACCGTGGGGACGAACGCGCTGCTCGAACGCAAAGGCGCGCGCGCGGCGTTGGTGACGACGGAAGGTTTCGAGGACGTGCTCGTCATCGGGCGGCAGGCGCGCGGTAGTCTGTACGACCTGAACTGGACGCGACCGGCGCCGCTCGTCGAAGACGCTCTGCGCTTCGGCGTGCGCGAGCGCGTGGCGGCGGACGGCTCGGTGGTTGAAGAGTTGAAGACGGAAGAGGTTGACGCACTCATCAGGAAGTTGAAGCGCGCGCGGCCTGAGTCGGTGGCGGTCTGCCTGCTCTTCTCGTTCGCACGTCCCGAGCACGAGCGTCGCATCGAGCGCGCCTTGAGCGACGCGCTTGAAGGCGTGCCGCTTTCAGTCTCACACAGAATCCTTCCGGAGTATCGCGAGTTCGAGCGCACCTCGACGGTCACGATCAACGCTTACCTGCAACCCTTGATGGGCTCGTACCTCGGGCGGCTCGGCGCGCACGTGCCCGCGAAGCGCCTGCGCGTGATGCAGTCGTCGGGCGGAAGCATCTCCGCGCGCGCGGCGGCCTCGGAGCCGGTGCGGACGATACTGTCGGGGCCGGCGGGCGGCGTCGTCGGCGCGGCGCACGCGGCGGGCGCGGCCGGGTTCGACGATGTCGTGACGTTCGACATGGGCGGCACCTCGACCGACGTGGCGCTGGTGGCGGGCGGGCGTCTGCGTCTGACGAACGAGGCGAGCGTGGCGGGCCTGCCCGTGGCCGTGCCCGTGCTCGACATACACACGGTGGGCGCGGGCGGCGGGTCGATTGCGCGCGTGGACGCGGGCGGCTCTCTGCGCGTCGGGCCGGAGTCGGCGGGGGCCGTGCCGGGTCCCGCGTGCTACGGCCGTTCGGAGTTGCCGACGGTGACGGACGCGAATTTGGTCTTGGGAAGGTTCGGCGGCGCGGACCTGTTGGGTGGCGAGTTCGAGTTGGATGAGAGTCGCGCGGTCGGAGCTTTAACGACGCTCGCGCGCGAGATGACGGAGGCGAGCGGGCGCGCGGTGTCGGCCGTCGAGGCGGCGCTCGGGGTCGTGCGCGTCGTGAACGCGGGGATGGAGCGTGCGCTGCGCGCCGTCTCGGTCGAGCGCGGCTTCGACCCGCGCGGTTGCACGCTCGTCACGTTCGGCGGCGCGGGCGGACTGCACGCCGTCGAACTCGCGCGCTCTCTGCGTGTGCCGCGCGTGTTGGTGCCGTTGGCGCCGGGCGCGCTCTCGGCGTTGGGCTGTCTGCGCGCCGACGTGGTGAAGAGTTCGAGCCGCACGCTCATGCTCGAAGTGGGCGGCGACGCGGAGGCGCAGTCCGCGCGCGTCGAGCGCGCCTTCGTCGAGATGGAGCGCGAGTCGCGCGCGGCGCTCAAACGCGAAGGCTTCGACGACGAACGACAGACGCACGAGCGGACGGTCGCGGCGCGTTACGCGGGGCAGTCCTTCGAGCTTGAGATCGCGTGGGGCGGCGGGCGCCGTCTGGTCGAACGTTTTCACCGCGAGCACGAGGCGCGTTACGGCTACGCGCAGTCGGCCGACACGGTCGAGGTGGTGAGCGCGCGAATGCGCTCGGCGGGGCTGGTCGAAGCGTTGAAGGAGCAGAGGCCGCGCCGCGCGAAGTCTGAAGACATCAACGTCAAACCGCACGGCACGGCGCGCGTCCACTTCGACGAGGGCGCGCGCGCGTTGGCCGTCTACCGTCGCGAAGAACTGGCGGCGGGCGCGCGGCTTCGGTCGCCGTGCGTCGTCACGGAGTACTCTTCGACGACGCTCGTCCCGGCGGGCACGCGCGCCTTCGTGGACGGGCTCGGGAATCTCATCATCGAGTTATGAAGAAGGGCAAGGGCTTCGACCCGACGACGCTTGAGATATACCGCGCGCTCTATACTTCGGTCGCCGAAGAGATGGGGCTCACGCTCCGGCGCACGGCGCACTCGCCGAACATCAAGGAGCGGCGCGACTATTCCTGCGCCGTCTTCGACTCGGCGGGGCGCGTCATCGCGCAGGGCGACCACATGCCCGTTCACCTCGGCTCGATGCCGATGGCCGTCGCGGCGGCGCTCGGCGAGACGAGCCTCGGCCCCGGCGACGTGGTCGTCCTCAACGACCCCTTCGCGGGCGGCACGCATCTCCCCGACGTGACGTTGGTCTCGGGCGTCTTCCTTAAAGATAAGTCGGAACGGGCGGCCTTCTACGTCGCGAACCGCGCGCACCACGCGGACATCGGCGGGGCGACGCCGGGGTCGATGGGGATGGCGACCGACGTGTACGGCGAGGGCTTAAGGATTCCGCCCGTCAAGCTCGTCGTTGGTGGCGGGGTCAACGCGGACGTGATGCGTCTGCTGATGGCGAACGTGCGCGTTGAGCGCGAGCGGCGCGCGGACTTCGAGGCGCAGATAGGCTCTTTGCAGACGGGCGCGGCGCGGCTGCTTGAGATCGTCGGGCGCGCGGGGCGCGAGGAGGCGGATGAGTACGCGCGTCACCTCATCGAATACTCCGCGCGCATGATGCGCGCGACGTTGCGCGCGGTCCCCGACGGCGTATACGAGGCCGAGGACGCGCTCGACTCCGACGGCGTAGTCGATGGTGAAGTGACGCTGCGCGTGCGCGTGGAGGTGAAGGGCGAGCACGCCGTCGTCGATTTCACTGGGAGCGCGCCGCAGGTCTCGGGGCCGGTCAACGCCGTCGAGGCCATCACGGTCTCGGCCGTGGCCTACGTCTTCCGCTGTCTCGTCGGCGCCGAGGAGGTGCCGGCCTCCGCTGGTCTGATGGAGCCCATCGAAGTGGTCGCGCCCGCCGGCACCGTCGTCAACGCCACGCACCCCGCGCCCGTCGCGGGCGGGAACGTCGAGACCTCGCAGCGCATCGTTGACGTGCTCTTCAAGGCTCTCGCGCGGGCTCTACCCGAACGCGTCCCGGCGGCGAGCCAAGGCTCGATGAACAACCTCACCGTCGGAGGCCGCGACCCGCGCACGGGCCGCGAGTTCGCATATTACGAGACGGTCGCGGGCGGCATGGGCGCGCGCCCCACGGCCGACGGCGTCGGCGGCGTTCACACGCACATGACCAACAGCCTGAACACGCCGGCCGAGGCGCTTGAATACGCTTACCCCTTGCGCGTCCGCGCGTATCGTCTGCGTCGCGGCGCGGGCGGACGCGGCCGGCATCGCGGCGGCGACGGCGTCGTGAGGGAGATCGAGACGCTCGTCCCCGCGCGCATGTCACTCCTCGCCGACCGCCGCGCGCGCGCCCCTTATGGCCTCGACGGAGGCGACGACGGACAACCCGGCCGCGACTCCCTCGTCCGCAACGGCCGCGCCTCCAGGCTCGACGCCAAAGGCTCACGCGACCTCAAACCCGGCGACCGCGTCCGCATCGAAACGCCCGGCGGCGGGGGACATGGGGAGGAGTAGTTTTCAGTTTTCAGTTTTAAGTTATCCGTAGCACGCGTCCGGCCCTAACAACTCTTTTCACTAAAAACTAAAAACTAAAAACTGAAAACTGATTTAGAATGTGCCGCTCCTGTCCGATTCCACGTCCGGGTCGCGGACGTGAAGTGACGGAACTTTGATGTAAGCCTCTTTCAACCTCTCATGGACATCGAGGCCGGGACGAGGGTCGGCAAGTACGAGATACAGTCGCTCGTCGGCGAGGGCGGCATGGGGCGCGTCTATCGCGCGCTCGACACGGAGTTGCGCCGGCCCGTCGCGTTGAAGTTCCTGCCCGCGGATGTCGCCGCGGACCCGCGTCGTCTCGAACGCTTCGGGCGCGAGGCGCTGGCGGCGTCGGCGCTGAACCACCCGAACATCGTCACCGTCTACGACATCGGCCAGACGGAGGACGGCCGCCGCTTCTTCGCCACGGAGTTCGTGGAAGGCGCGACGCTGCGCGCGCACCTGAAGGAGCAGCGGGTGAAGCTCGGCGAGGCGCTCGACATCGTCGCGCAGATCGCCGCCGCGCTCGTCGAGGCGCACGGGCAGGGCATCGTCCACCGCGACGTGAAGCCCGAGAACGTCATGGTGAGGCGCGACGGCTACGTCAAGGTCTTAGACTTCGGTCTCGCCAAACTGACGGGCGGCCCGGCCGCGAGCAGCGTGGACACGGAGGCGGCGACGCGCGCGCTCGGCCCGACCGGCGCCGGCACCATCCTCGGCACCGTCTCATACATGAGCCCCGAGCAGTCGCGCGGCGAAGAGGTGGACGCGCGCACGGACGTTTGGTCTCTGGGCGTCGTGCTCTACGAGATGCTGACGGGGCAACTGCCCTTTCGCGGCAAGTCAACGAGCCACACCATCGTCGCCATACAGGACGAGGAGCCGCCGCCGCTCTCCGCCTACCTGCCGGAGGTGCCCGACCTCTTGCAGGAGATCGTGGCCGACGCGCTCGCCAAGGACCGCGAGGCGCGGCTGACGACGCGGCAGATGCTCGCCAAGCTCCAACGCCTCAAGCGGCGCGTGGACGCGGGCGCGCACCTCGACCACTCGGTCCCGCCCGCCTCGACGAGCCCGGGCCTTGAGAGCGCGGCGGGCGTCGTCACCGCCTCGCAGCCCGGCGCGTACGCGACGCACCTCGGCGCCACCACGACGCAGCCCACTTCGCCGGGCGCCGCGACGGGCGCGCGGCGCGTGTGGCTCTTCGTCGCCGTCGGGGGCGTCGCGCTCGCGTGCCTGGTCGGGGGAGTGGCCTTCGTCACTTACAGGCTCGTCTGGCGCCACCGGATGGCCGCGCCGGACGTGCGCGCGCCGATGAGAATCAAGACGCTGACCGACACGGGGCGCGCGAGCGAGGCCGTCATCTCGCCCGACGGGCGACTCGTCGCCTACGTCAACAGCGAAGGCGGGCGGCCGAGCATACATCTCCGGCAGGTGGCCGAGCCGAGCGACAAGGAGATCGTCCCGCCCGCGCCCGAGCAGCACTACTCCGGCCTCTCCTTCTCGCCCGACGGCAACTACCTCCACTACCTCACCCGCGCGGGCGGCGGGCCGTCCAAAGACCTCTACCGCGTGCCGCTGCTCGGCGGCGCCACGCGCCGGCTCAACCACGACGTTGACAGCGCCGTCACCTTCTCGCCCGACGGCCGGCGCTTCGCCTTCGTGCGCAACAGCGCGTCGTACGAGTCGTCCATCGTCGTCTCCGAGGCCACGGGTGAAGGCGAGCGCGTGCTCGCCGTGCGCAAGGCGCCGGAGGAGTTCTTGCGTCTCGCGTGGTCGCCCGACGGGCAGGCCGTCGCCTACACGCTCTACGGGGAAGACAGGGAGGGTTACTACACGCACGTCGGCGAGGCGCGCGTCGCGGACGGGCGCGAGACGATAATCTCGGCCGCGCGCTGGCGCTTCATCGGCGGGCTGGCGTGGCTGCCCGACCAGAGCGCGCTCATCCTCTGCGCGCGCGACCGCGCGACCGCGCCCGGCACGCCCGCGCAAATCTGGCAGGTCGCGCGCGCGGGCGGCGAGGCACGTCAACTGACCAACGACCTCAACCAGTATGAGAGTCTCAGCCTGACGGCCGACGGCAAGAGCCTGGTCGCGACGCGCAACGAGTTGCGCTCGAACGTCTGGGTCGCGCCCGTCGGCGACTACGCGCGCGCGCGCCGCATCACCAACGGGCGCGAGAACGGCGACCAGGGCTGCGCGTGGACGCCCGACGGCCGCCTCGTCTACACGTCGCGCGCGAGCGGCTACCTCGACCTCTGGGTCATGAACGCCGACGGCGGCGCGGCCAGGCAACTGACCTCCGGCACCGACGCCAACAACTCACCCTCGGTCTCGCCCGACGGGCGCCACATCGTCTTCGAGACGAATCGCGGCGGCGGCTGGAGCCTCTGGCGCATGAACGCCGACGGCGGCGCGCCGAAGGAGTTGACGCGCAACTCGGGTCAGTTCAGTCGCCCGCAGGTCTCGGCCGACGGGCGTTGGGTCTTCTACTCCTCGACCGACGCTTCCGGCAAGCGGATGATGTGGCGCGTCCCCATCGACGGCGGCGCGCCGGAGCAGTTGACGCGGAAGGAGACGACGGCGGCCGTCGTCTCGCCCGACGGCCGGCTGATGCTCTACTACCATCGCGAGCGGCCGGACGACGTGACCAAAATCGAGATCGTGCCGACCGAAGGCGGCGAGCCCGTCCGCGTTCTTGACTCGCCGAAGAACACGCGCGACGCGGGCTGGGCGCCGGACGGGCGCGCGCTCGTCGTCGTGAAGGACTCGGACGACGGCGTCTCGAACCTCTGGTCGCTGTCGCTCGACGGCGGCCAGTCGCGGCAGTTGACCGACTGGAAGTCCGACAAGGTCTTCTGGTTCGCTTGGTCGCGCGACGGCCGCCAACTCGCCGTCTCGCGCGGCGACATCTTCCACGACGTGGTGCTGGTCAGGGACTTCCGCTGACCCACGGAAAGGCTATGCGAGGTGAAGCGATGAACAACGGACAACCCCCCGTCTTCAAACAACTCGACCACCTCATCGCGCGCGTCGAAGAGCCGGCGAGACTCTTCGAGACGTTGACCGGTGCGTTGGGCCTGCCGGTCGCGTGGCCGCTCGCCTCCTACCCCGCGTTCCAGAGCGGCGGCGTCGCGCTCGGCAACCTCTACCTCGAAATCATGCAGTGCGGCGCGCGCCGACCCTCGCGCCCTGGGCGCTTCCGCGCCATCGCCTACGAGGCGCCGCCCATCGCGGAGGCCGTCCGCGAACTTTCGCTGCGCGGCATCCCGCACACGCCCGCCGGGCCTTACGTCGAGCGCGGCGCCGACGGAAAGAAGACGCTCATCTGGTCGAACGCCGTGCTCGGCCGCATGTTGGGGAAAGACTTCCTGCTCGACCTGACGGTCACTTTGAGCAAGCTGCCGGGCGCGTCGCGCATGTCGGACGCGGGCTCGGGCAGCGCGCTCGACCGCTTTCAGTTGGACAAGCTCTTCGGGCGCAACTTCGTCTTCTTCGTCGAATACTTCTACGAGAACATCAACGACCGCCCGTTCTGGTCCGAGTTCAAAGACCACGACGAGAAGCGCGCGGCCGACCTCGCGCGCCTGCGCGACGCGGGCGGGGGCGCCGTCGGCCTCGAAGCGGTGGAGGAGATAACGGCCGGCGTCCGTGACCTCGACGCGGCGCGCGAACTCTGGAAGCGGCTCTACACGCCCGCAGCGGAGACGGCCCCCGGACTCTTCCGGACGGGCGACGACCCGGCCGTCCGGCTCGTCCACGCCGAGCGCGACTCGATACAGACGCTCGTCCTCAAAGTCTCGGACCTCGCGCGCGCGGAGTCGTCGCTGCGCGGGCGTGGCCTGCTCGGCCCGACCGTTGAAGGGCAAGTCCGGCTCGACCCTGCGAAGCTCGAAGGGCTCGACGTGCGGCTCGTCGCCTGAGCCTTGCGGCCCGGTGAAACGGCCGGCGAATCGGTGTTAGAATCACGCACATGCGCGTCACCATCGGCCAGATCAACACGACGAACGGCGACATCGACGGGAACACCGAGCGCATCCTGCGCGCCATCGGTCAGGCGAGGGAAGAGAAGTCGGATTTAATCGTCTTCCCCGAAGTGGCCGTGCAGGGTTATATGTCGCTCGACTGGTTCCTCGACCGCGACATCGTCGAGTCTTCCTTGAAGCCGCTTGAGCGAATCATCCCGGCGACGAAGGGCTTGACGGCGGTCGTCGGCACCGTGCGGCCGACGGGCGCGGTGCACGGCCGCAAGCTCTTCAACTCGGCGGCCGTCATCCGCGACGGCGAACTGCTGGGCTTCGCGGACAAGACGCTGCTGCCCGAGTACGACGTGTTCGACGACCCGCGCTACTTCCAGTCGGGCGAGCGCCGGCAACTCTTCGGGGTGGGGCAGGAACGTCTGGGCGTCGTCGTCTGCGAGGACTTCTGGAACGACAAAACGTTCTGGAAGGAGCGGCTCTACACGCACGACCCGACCGACGAGGTGGTCGAGTTGGGCGCGACCGTCATCGTCTCGCCCAACGCGTCGCCCTTCAACCGCGCGAAGATGGCGCAGCGTTGCGCGATGGTCTCGCACCGCTCGAAGCTCTCGGGCCTGCCGGTCGTCTACGTCAACCTCGTCGGCGGCAACGACGGCATCATCTTCGACGGCGCCTCGCTCGTCACGGACTGCCACGGCGAGACCATCCTCCAGGCGCCGCCCTTCAAGGAGTTCGTCGCCACCATCGACCTCGACTGCGGCGTGCGCGACGAGTGCTGCCTGCCCGGCGACGACGTGGAGACCATCCGTGAGGCACTTGTCTTAGGTATTAGAGATTACGCGCGCAAGAACGGCTTCAAGCGCGCCGTGCTCGGTTTGTCGGGCGGCATCGACTCGGCCGTCGTCGCCGCGCTCGCGTGCGAGGCCATCGGCGCCGAGAACGTCCTCGGCGTGATGATGCCCTCGCCCTTCTCGTCGCGCGGCAGCGTCGAGGACTCGATTGCGTTCGGTAAGAACTTCGGGATGCCCGTCGTCGAGCGCCCCATCACTTCGGCCTTCGAGGTGCTGACGAAGGAGATGGGGCTGACGAAGCCTTCGCGCGGCGGCGAATCGCTCGCGGCCGAGAACCTGCAATCGCGACTGCGCGGCAACATCCTGATGACCGTCTCGAACGCGGAGGGGCGTCTCCTTCTTTCGACGGGCAACAAGTCTGAGCTGGCCCTCGGCTACTGCACGCTCTACGGCGACACGAACGGCGGGCTCGCCGTCATCGGCGACGTGCTCAAGACTGAGGTCTACGACCTCGCGCGCCACATCAACCGTGGCGGCGAGTTGATACCCGCCGCCATCATCGACAAGCGACCTTCGGCGGAACTCGCGCCCGACCAGTTCGACGACCAGTCGTTGCCGCCCTACGACAAGCTCGACCCCATCCTGCGCCTCTACTTCGAGCGCAAGTATGCGCCCGAGCAGATCGTTGCCGAGGGGCACGAACGCGCGCTCGTCTACGACATCCTCAACCGCGTCGAGTCGCCGGCCAACGAGTTCAAGCGGCGCCAACTCCCGCCGACGCTCATCATCTCGCGCAACGCCATCGGCATCGGCCGCCGCCGCCCCGTCACGCACCGCTACAAGCGCCAGCCGCCCGCCGCCGCCGAAGCGGCCGTCACCTCCCATCCCCCCGACCCCACCGACGAGGGCCGCGCCCATGAGGCAAAACGATGAACGATGAACGATGAACGATGAACTGAAAGACAAGCCGCCTTCAGTTCAGCGTTCAGCGTTCATCGTTCAGCGTTTCTTCTACTGTGGCAGTTCGTCTGTCTGGAGGCCGACGGGTTGCGCGCCCGCGCCCTTGACGGCGTCGATGACGCGCGCCACCTCGCCGTAGGCCAGCGAGCGCGGGGCGCGGACGAAGACCGTGCGCTCGATGCGTTCGTCGGGCGCGAGGTCCGCGCGCGCGGCCAGCGTCTGCTTCCAGATGCCCTTCAGCTTGCGCTCGCGCCATTCCGAGGCCAGACGCGCCGCGACCTCGCCCGCCTCGCCGACCGTCCCTTCGGCCACCACGTCCGCCCCCCTGATCAGCTTCAACGAGAGGTCACGTTCGACCGAGACGACGAGGGTCTGCTGACTCATCAACACCCTGTCGTCCTCCACCGGCTGTGGCACCAGGGCCTTAAAGCGCGCGGGCTTCAAAGGCGTGATGACCATGAAGATGATGAGCAGCACCAGCAGGATGTCGATGAGCGGCGTGACGTTGACCGAAGGGCTCACGTCGAGCCCCCGCCGCGCCTCCGAGCCTTCGTCCCTCATGTTTCACCTCTCCAGCGTGAATTGTTAACAAGCCTTTCGACACCGCCCGGGCCTGCAAGTTCCCAGAGTCTCGCGCGTTCACACGTCGGAACACGAAAGCGCGGGCCGGCCGTCAGCCCCGGAACGGTCGCGCGCGCGCGTCCCGAGACTTTTCAAAAAGACTGTCCGAGGAGGATGACGATGACTCTCAATCCGGGTTCGAGAACTTTGGCCGTGGCGCTGTGCGCGTGCGCGCTGCTGCTGGCGTCGTTGGTGCTGCCCGTGGGGCCGCGCTCCGCGCGCGCGAAGGGGCACGGGCACGGGCACGGGAACGATCAGGCGTTGCAGGTGCTCACGCCCGTCTCCTACAAGAACCTGACCATCTTCCCCGTCCGTGGGCAAGACATACAGGGCTCCGAAGCCTACATCACGCTCGACGAGGGCACGAAGGCGGGCACGGTCGTCATCACCGAGCGCGGCACACAGTCGGCGCAGGCCCCGATCCGCCACCCGCGCTCGGCCCACGCGCGGCAGCAGAACGTCACCTACAGCAGCGGCGCGACCGTCAACGAACTGGCCCTCGTCAACCGCTCGGGCAAGAAGCTCGTGCTGCTCGCGGGCGAGGTCATCGTCGGCGGCAAGCAGGACCGCATCGTGCAGGAGGACCGGGTCATCCCGCCCGTCAGCGTCCCCGTCGCGCTCAACGTCTTCTGCGTCGAGCACGGGCGCTGGACGCCGCGCACCGCGAGCTACAACTCGGGCGGCGGCGGTTCGCGACGCGCGGCGGCGCCGGTGATGGCGGAGGCGGCGCCCGACGACGGCAAGTTCTCAAGCCTCGGCGCGGTCGCGCACCCGAAGCTGCGCGCGGCGGCGCAGGACAAGAAGGCGCAGGGCGAGGTCTGGAACGAGGTCAGCGCCAACAACACGAAGCTCGGCACGGCCAACTCGACCGACACGTACCAGGAGGTCTACGCGAGCAAGAAGGTCGTCGCGCAGATGGACGACTACCTGAAGGCTCTGGAGCGCGAGGTGTCGCAGCCAGGCGTCGTCGGCGTCGTCGTCGCGCGCAACGGCCGGGCCGTCTGGGCCGACGTGTTCGCCAGCCAGCGCCTCTTCGCCTCCTACTGGCCGAAGCTGCTGAAGTCCTACGTCGTGGACGCGCTCGGCGACAACACGAGCGAGGCGCGCCCGCCGGTCGCCGACGCCACGCGCTACCTGCGCGAGCGCGACGGCACCGTCTCGACGACCACGCAGGAGGGCATCTACCAACTCCTCAAGACCGAGCAGCCCACCTTCGCCATCTTCGACCTGCGCGACATCTCGCTCGCCCCGCCGCTGCGCGTGCACTGGAACAAGATGAACAGGTAGGTAGAAAGGAGGAACGCTGAACGCTGAACTGAAGACGATGGTCTTTCAGTTCAGCGTTCAGCGTTCCTCCTTCATCGTTTCACTGGCGCGGTCGAGGAGTTCGCGGCGGTCGGTGATGAAGTGGAGGCGCGCGGGCGCGTCGCCGCCGGTGAGGTGTTCGACGAGTTGTTCGAGCACGTCGAAGCGGTCGCGGTCGGTGATGCCCCGCGCGTCGAGGTGGCCGCCGCGCCGCATGCGGCCGACGAGATCGGGCAGGGTGAGCCGCCCCTCGAAGGTGCGCCCGCCGTGGCGGTGCGAGCGGCTGACGAGGTACTGCACGAGCAGCACGTCGTTGTAGAGCGCGGGCGCGAGGAAGAGCCGCGCGCCGTCGCGCTCCCAGCCCTCCTCGATCCTCTGCGAGCGGCGCACGGCGCGCGCGCCGTCGAAGGCCGCCGCCCAGTTCGCCTTCGGCTCGCGGCGTTGCACGTACTCGCGCGCGGCCTCGATCATCCACGCCGCGTCGTCCTCGAAGTTTAAAGTCTGCCCGAGGCGTTCGAGCCACTCGAAGAAGACCTGCCGCGCCGTCTTCTTCTCTTCCGCGACGAGAAACTGTTCGTCCTTCGTCGGCAGTTTTTTGACGAGCGCCCTGCGCGCGGCGTCCGCAACCTTGCCGCCCTCGACGCGGTAGACGCTCACGTTAGCGTGCCAGCGTTTCGGCGCGTCGCAGTATGGGCAACGCGGGTTCTTCTCGTTAGAAGGTTTGAAGAAAGGCCGCCGCGGCTCGCGCGCCGTCAACTCCTCGACGGTCGGCGCGTAACGACGTATCTCGTTGTAGGCCGTTCGCGGCGCGAGCCCCAACTGATTCGTGAAGAGTTTGTAGATGCACGACAGACACAGTGTCACCGCGTGCCGCGTCACGGACCCCGCCGGGAACCCGCCGAAGTCCAGCACGTCACTCGACGCCTTAACCTTAGTTGCTTTAGTCGCCTGAGACTTCGCCCCGACCTTCTTCGCCGCCGCCTTCGACTTCGAAGAGACCTTCGGCTTCGCGGCGGCCTTCGCCTTCTTAGCGGAAGGCTTGGACTTCTTCGCGGCGGTCTTGTGCCTGGTCTTGGTCGCGGCCATCTCTTGTTCGGGGTTATTCTGGACTCGCACGCATTATACTTGAGCGGTCAGTCTCACCACAGCCGAAAGGGATGACGAGGTCATGAGACCGAGACGCCTGTTACTGCTCCTGCTCTCTCTATTGTTCGCCTGCCCGCCCGCGCCGGCCGACGCGCGCGCGCAAGGTTCGCGTCGCGCGCGCGTCTCGGTCGATGTTCTAATCAGCGGCGGCAAGGTCGTTGACGGCTCGGGAGGTGAGCCGCGCCGGCTCGACGTTGGCGTTCGCGGCGACCGCATCGTCTTCGTCGGCGACGCCGCGCGCGCGCGGGTGCGGGCCGCGCGGACGATACGCGCGGACGGGCTCGTCGTCGCGCCCGGCTTCATCGACCCGCACACGCACACGCTCGAAGACCTCTCCGACCCCGCGCGCGGGGCCAACGAGAACTATCTGATGCAGGGCGTGACGACCGTCTTCACGGGCAACGACGGCGGCGGCCCCTTCCGCGTGGCCGAGACGCTCGCCGCGTGGCGGCGCGGCGGCATCGGCACCAACGCCGCGCTGCTCGTCGGCCACGGCACCGTGCGCCAAAACGTGATGGGCATGAGCGACGCCGCGCCGAGCCCCGCGCAACTCGCGCGCATGAAGGAGCTGGTCGGGCGCGCGATGGCCGAGGGCGCCTTCGGCATCTCCACGGGGCTCTACTACGCGCCGGGCAGCTTCGCGAAGACCGAAGAGGTGATAGAGCTTTCGCGCGTGGCGGCGGCCTCGGGCGGCGTCTACGACTCGCACATGCGCGACGAGAGTTCCTACTCCATCGGCCTGCTCGGCTCCGTCGAGGAGACGATACGCATCGGGCGCGAGGCAAAAATCCCGGTCCACATCTCGCACATCAAGGCGCTCGGCACGGATGTCTGGGGCAGGAGCGAGGATGTCATCCGGCTCATCAAACGTGCGCGCGCGGAGGGGGTCGAGGTGACGGCCGACCAGTACCCTTACACGGCCTCGGGGACGAGCATCACCGCCGCGCTCGTGCCGCGCTGGGCCGAGGCGGGCGGCACGCGGGAGCTTCGCAAGCGCCTCGAAGACCCGTCGGTCCGCCCTCGTCTCATCGCGGAGATGGAGGCGAATCTCAAGCGTCGCGGAGGCGCGCGGTCGCTCCTCATCACGGCGGCGCGCGACCGCGCGTTGGTGGGTAAGACGCTCGAAGACGTTGCGAAGGAGCGCCATCTTTCGCCCGTCGAGACGGCGATTGAGATTGCGAAGAACGGCGGCGCGGCGCTGGCCTCCTTCAACATGAGCGAGCGGGACATTGAGAACTTCATGCGGCAGGAGTTTGTCGCGACCGGCTCCGACGGCTCGACAGGCCACCCGCGCAAGTACGGCACGTTCCCTCGGAAGCTGCGCGAGTACGTCTACAACAAAAAACTGTTGACGCTTCCGGCCGCCATCCGCGCCGGCACGTCCCTTACCGCTGACTCTTTCCGTTTGCCCGAGCGCGGCCTGCTGCGCGTCGGCTACTTCGCCGACGTGATCGTCTTCGACGAAGCGACCATCGCCGACCGCGCGACCTACGAGCAACCGGAACTAATGTCCGTCGGCATGCGCTACGTCCTCGTCAACGGTCGGGTTGTAGTTGAGGAAGGGAAGTACAACGGCACGCTCGCCGGCCGCGCGCTCGCCAAACGTTAACCGATGGAGACGAGCGCGGGCGCGTCGTCGGGCTCGGCGTGGCCGAGCGCGGCGTCGAGTTCGGCCTCGACGTTGCCGTGGGCGGCGCGCAGACGTTTGAAGTCGAAGAGCGTGGGGTCCAGGAGGTGCGAGGGCACGGCGTTGGTGAGCGCCGTCAGCATCGAGGCGCGCACGTTGGGAATCTCCTTCTCCAACTCTTCGACGAGCCGCTTGACCCGCGCGCGCTTGAGGTTGGTCTGCGAGCCGCAGAGGTCGCAGGGGATGATTGGAAAATTCTTCTCGGCGGCGTACTCCGCGATGTCCCGTTCGCGGCAGTAGGCGAGCGGGCGGATGACCGTGTTGCGGCCGTCGTCCGAGCGCAGCACGGGCGGCATCGCCTTGAGCTGCCCGACGTAGAGGAGGTTGAGGAGGAACGTCGCCGTGATGTCGTCGGCGTGGTGGCCGAGCGCGACCTTGGTGCAGCCCTCCTCGACCGCCGTGTTGTAGAGGATGCCGCGTCGCAGGCGCGAGCAGACCGAGCAGAAGGTCTTGCCCTCGGGCACAAGCCGCTTGACGACCGAGTACGTGTCGCGCTCGACGATGCGGAACGGCACGCCGCGCTCCTTCAGATAGTTCGGCAGCACGTCGGCGGGAAAGTTGGGCTGCTTCTGGTCGAGGTTGACGGCGAGGAGGTCGAAGCGGACGGGCGCGCGTTTCCGCACGTCGAGCAGCAGGTCGAGCATCGTGTAGCTGTCCTTGCCGCCCGACAGGCAGACCATCACACGGTCGCCGTCCTCGATCATCCCGAAGTCCTTGACGGCCTCGCCCATCTGGCGCAGCAGCTTCGTCTTCACCCTGCTTTCGACGAACATTTCTTACCCCAACCTCTTCATCAAACTCTCAAGCTTCGAGACCATCTCGTCGGCCTCGCGCAGCCCCCACCCCGTCCGCTCGCGCACGAGCCGGACGGCCTCCAGCCGCCGCCCCGCTTCGAGCAGATCCGCGATCTCGCGGCCGAGCGCCACGTCCACGCGCCGCGCGCCCGCCGACGCGTCGAGCGAGCCCTTCATCTCCGGCAGGGGCCGCGTCTGCGTGAGCATCGGCCCGCCCCGCCGCCTCGACCTCAACAGCGCGAACGCGCCGACCAGCATCAAGACGACCCAGACGATGAGAAGTATTCGCAACCCCGACACGCCAAATGTTTTAAGCCATCACCCGGCGCGATGCAACTCGACACGGGGCATGAGTCAAGGGGAAGGGGGCAGGGATGTCGCCGTCGCTCCCTGCCCCCTTCCCCTTGACTCATGCCCCGGTTTTACAGGTGTTTCCGGAGGAACTCTATCGTGCGGCGCCAGGCGTCGGCGGAGGCGTCGGCGTCGTAGACTTCGGAGCGCGTGTCGTTGAAGAAGGCGTGGTCGGCGCCGGGGTAGATGTGCGTCTCGACGGACTTGCCGTGCTCGCGCAGCGTCGCTTCGAGCTTGTGAACGACCTCGGGCGTGACCATGGAATCCTTCTCGGCGAAGAGGCCGAGCACGGGCGCGCGCAAGTTATCGAAGTCGGGCTCGACCTTCGGGTGGATGCCGTAGAAGACGACGCAGGCCGCCACCCTTTCGTTCTTCGAGGCGGCGTAGAGCGAGAGCGCGCCGCCCATGCAGAAGCCGACGGTGCCCACCGAGTCACCCTCGGTCGCCTCGTGGCCCGCGAGGTACTCGACGGCGCCGCGCAGGTCCTTCTCGGTCCGCGCGATGTTGAGCGCCATCATCATCTTGCCGGCCTCGTCGGGCGAGCGCGCCACGTCGCCGTGGTAGAGGTCGGGCGCGAGCGCGACGAAACCGGCGGCGGCGAAGCGGTCGGCCACGTCCTTGATGTGCGGGACGAGGCCCCACCACTCCTGTATGACGATGACGCCGGGGCCGCGCCCCGACTCGGGCAGCGACAGGTAGCCCCGCGCCGTGCCGCCGTTGCTCTGAAACTCGATCATCTGACCGGCCATCTCGTTTCTTGTCTCCGTTTTTTTGTGTGTATGTTCGGCAGCCGTTTTATCGGCGCGCGCGGCGGAAGTCAAGGGAAAGTGCAACTGCCATCTGCCATCTGCCTACTTCTTTACTATTCCCCGCGATTCCCTTATCATCGGCCCGCTCTCGGAGAGTTTTGAAGGTCTGTTCAAAAGCCCGGCGGTGGAGCCGCCGACGGCCTCTCCTGACCCGACTCCTTTTCAAGCTACGTCGGCGCGCCCGGGGGGGCCCCCG
>DASVGG010000010.1:0-86794 GCA_036379655.1 Pyrinomonadaceae bacterium | reverse complement strand
CGCCATGAGCGCGTCAGCGCGAATAGAGGGAGACTTTACACCTCAAGGTTGAGGGATAGAGTTTCACTGCCAAGCGTGCTGGCGCACGCTTTGGCGGGCAGGGATGCCCGCGCTCCCGGCGCGGAGGTCGCCTTATTTCAGCTCGCAGGTCTGTATCAGTAGGGAAGATAAAAACGGCGCGGTTCTCGTCAATGGTGAGAATCGCGCGTTCTGTTTTTCTACTGACTACTGTCTACTTCTTTATGGCGGCGTGGGCGCGGGCGGGTAGACGGTGGTGCCGCGTCGGCGTTGTTCTTCGAGACGGCGTTGGCGTTCTTCCTGTAGGAGCCGGTCGCGTTGCGCGCGCGCCCTGCGTCTCTCCTGCGCGGCGCGGCGGAGGATGACGCGCAGCTCTTGTTGCGTGAGTGGATTGGTCCGGAGGTCGCGGTCGCGGAGGATTGGGTCGGCGGCGGCTTCGGGCGGCAGCCCCGGCGCGGGCGGCAGCGGCGTGCGCGGCTCGGGCACTTCGGGGCGTTCGGGTTCGGGTTGCGCGTCGCGTGGCGTGGGGGCGGTGGTCGCGCGCTTCTGCGCGGCGGCGGGCGTGGCGGCGGGCGTGGGCGTGGCTTCGGCCGACTGCGTGGAAGGGGGGACGTACTCGGGCGGGGTTGACTGCGCGGTCGGTTGCGGCGTGGGCAGCGCGGCCGGCAGGCCCGGCGGCGTGCTCTGCACGAACATGTAGAGGCCGCAGCCCGCGAGCGCCACTAAGATGACGCCGAGCACGACGTAGAGCGCGCGGCGCGAACGTTCGCGCGGCGGCGCGTCCGAGGCCCGCACGCGCGTGACGACGGACTTGGCGTCCGCGTCTTCGATTGAGGTTGCGTCGGCGCCGCGCGCGGAGGTGCGCGCGGACGGACTCTCTTCGCTCAGTAACGTCGCCGCCTCCTGCGCGGAGGCGGGCCGCGTCTCGGCCGCGCGCGGCTCGTGCGCGGAGGTGCGCGCGGCGGAGGAGGAGGGCAGCAGTCGGGTCTTCTGCTCCGACTCGACGCCGGGGATGAGCGTCGCCGCGTCCGCGGCTTCGGACGTTCGTGCGACCGCTTGAGCGGCTTCGCGGAGCGCGGCGCGCATCTCTTCGGCCGAGCCGAAGCGGCGCCCGGCGCTCAACGCCATCGCGCGCGCGAGCACTTGCGAGACTTCGTCGGGGACGTGCGCGGCGGTGTCGCTCGCGGGGCGCAAGGGGTCTGGGTCGCCGTTGAGCACCACGGTCGCGCGCGTCAGTGCGTCGGGCGGCGTCGCGCCCGTGAGCAGGTGGTAGACGGTCGCGCCCAGAGAGTAGAGGTCGCTGCGCGGGTCCGTGCCGGTGCCCTGCATCTGCTCGATGGGGGCGTAGTTGAAGGAGTAGCCGAAGAGGCTGCCGGTCTGCGTGACGCGCGTCTGTAAAGGCGTGCCCTTGGCGAGCCCGAAGTCGAGCAGCACGATCTGTTCGCGCGCGGTGAGTTTCAAATTCTGCGGCTTGATGTCGCGGTGGATGACGGGAGGCTCCTGCGTGTGGAGGTAGTCGAGCGCGTCGAGCAACTGGTCGGCCCAACCGAGCACTTGCTTCGCGGGGAAGCCCTGGCCGCCGCGCGCCTTCAACATCTGCGAGAGGTCTTCGCCGGGGATGTACTCCATGACGAGGAACTGCCCCTCGGCCTCCTCGAAGTGGTCGCTGACGCGCGGCAGCGCCGAGTGGCGCAGGCGGTTGAGGAGCCGCGCCTCGCGCTCGAAGGCTTTGCGCAGCGCCGCGTCGTCGAAGAAGGTCTCCTTGAGCGCGACCGTCGAGCCGAAGCGCCGGTCGGTGGCGACGTAGACGGCGCCCATGCCGCCCTCGCCGATCTGCCGCTCGACGACGTAACGGTTCTGCAAGACTGTGCCGGGGGCTATCATTCGCGCAATCGTAAATCGAAAACCGTAAACCGTAAACGGTAAACCGTGACAAGTATGAACGGGGAGTTATCTTGTCACGGTTCACGGGTTTTGAAGAACGCCGAGCATCGCTTCGTGAACGAGGCCATTGCTGGCGGCGATGGGTGGCTTGTAGATGTGGAAGGGCGAGCCGTCGTAGTGCGTGACGCGGCCGCCGGCCTCCTCGACGAGCAGTACGCCCGCCGCCACGTCCCACGGGCGCAGGCCCTCTTCGTAAAAGCCGTCGAAGCGGCTCGCGGCGACGTAGGCGAGGTCGAGCGCGGCGGCGCCGTCGCGGCGCACCGACTGCGCCTTCATGATGAAGTCGCGGAAGTGGCGCGCGAAGTCGGTGCGCTCGCGCACGTCATAGGGGAAGCCCGTGCAGATGAGCGCGCGGTTCAACTCCGAGGTCTCGGAGACGCGCACGCGGCGGCCGTTCAAGGTCGCGCCCTCGCCGCGCTCGGCGGCAAACAACTCGTCGCGCGAAGGGTCGTAGACGACGCCGACCACAATCTTGCCTTCGTGTTCGAGCGCGATGGAGACGCAGAAGACGGGGTAGCCGTGCGCGTAGTTGGTCGTACCGTCGAGCGGGTCGATGATCCACTTGTGCGCGGAGTCTGCGCCCCCAGCCTCGGCCACGTCGCCCGACTCCTCGGTCAGGATGCGGTGGCGCGGGTGATAGCCGCGGATGCGCTCGACGATGAGGCGTTCGGCCGCGAGGTCCGACTCGGTCACGAGGTCGATGTCGCCCTTGTTCGAGACCTGCAACGCGCGCCCGAACTTGTCGGCCAGAATCTTCCCGGCCTCTCTCGCCGTCTGAATCGCGAAGTTGAGCACGCTACTTCTCCTTGAGTATCGGCACGATTTCGGTCTGGATGGGTTGGCCCGTGACCTCGATGTCCCGGTCGGAGACGTAGACGTTGATCTCGGAGCGGACGCCGAAGCGGCCGTCGAGGTAGATGCCGGGCTCGATGGAGAAGCATGTGCGGGGGATGATGCGGCGCGAGTCGCGCGTCTCGAAGTTGTCGATGTTGGCGCCGTTGCCGTGGCCCTCCTCGCCGATGGAGTGGCCCGTGCGGTGGGTGAACTGTTCGCCGTAGCCCGCGCGCTTGATGACGCCGCGCGACACGTCGTCCACCTCGGCGGCGCGAATCGGGCGACCTTCACGGACGGCGGCGCGGACGAACTCGGTGGCGGAGTCGCGGGCCTCGCGCACGATGTTGAAGACCTTGACGTACTCGTCGGGCACGGTCTCGCCGACGTAGCCGACCCAGGTCTGGTCGGCGACGATGGCGCCGGGCTTCTTCAACTTCTCGGAGATGTCGAAGAGGACGAAGTCGCCGCGTCGGATGGGCGCGTTGCGCTCTGACGTAGGGTAATAGTGCGGGTTGGCCGTGTTGGCGCCGACCGAGATGTCGCCGCCGCCGGCCGTCATCCCCTCTTCGGCGAGGCGGCGGGCGATGAACTGCTGGATGTCGTACTCGGTCGGCGTCTCGTTGTTGCGGATGCGGCGCGCGATCTCCGCGAAGCCCTCCATGATGACCTTGTGGAGCTTGTCGGCGGCCTCGCGGTGCGTGGCAAGTTGCTCGGGCGTGAGCGCGGCCTCGAAGCGTTGGACGAGGTCGGCGCTGGTGACGACCGTGACGCCGTTCATCGAGCGGACGAGTTCAATGGTGCCCGCGTCCACGCGCGCGACGTATGGGATGTCGTTGTTGGGCGAGTACTGCATCGCGATCTTCCTGAGCAGCACGCGCCTGTTCTTGAGCCCGCCCGAGGCGAGCGCGTCGCGGAGTCCGGCGTGGAGTTGTTCCCAACTCGCGTAGATTATTTTTCTGCCGGGCAGCGTGTCGAGCCGGTAGCGTTCGATGGAGTGGACGACGCGGACGGGCTCGCCGACGACGGGCACGTAGTAGAACCAGCGGCGCGTGGTGACGCCGGCGGTCGGGAGTTTGAGGATGCGGTAGGCGAGCGGGTCGCCGCGGCGGAAGTCGTAGAAGAGCCAGCCGTCGAGGTTCGCCTCGCGCAGCGCCGCCTGTATCTCCGCGACGCGCGCGACCTGCTCCGCGCCGGGCTTTACGTCCTGCGCGCGCGCGGCCGTTGAGAGTAAGAGTGCGAGCGTGAGCGCGGCGAGCGTGTAGTTCGTTCTTCTCATGTCGTTATAGCGTCTGCTGTCGGTCTCCAAAGTTTTAGCTACTCGTAGAGCCTGCGCAGCGTCGCGCGCCACGAGGCGTACGAGACGAGGTCGGTGCTGTCGCTGAAGATGTCTATGCCGCCGATGGGGCGGCGGGCGGCGACGCGGCGGACGCGTTCGTCCTCGATGCGCTCAAGAATTCGTCCGGCGAAGCCGTGCAACTCGATGACGCGGAAGGGGCGGCCGAAGAAGTCGCGCGGCTCGGTCGGGAGAGGTTCCGTGATGCCGAGTCCGTTGTGCATCGCGGCGACGATGCGGTAAGCGTCAACAAGATGCCGCTCGCGCTCCCGCCAGTTCGTTGCCGCGAGCGCCGCGTTCAGGCGCGGCGCGAGAGATTCGGCGCACGACAACTGTTTGAAGGCCGTGCCGAACCACTTCGGGTAGGGCGCGTAGGTCTTTTCCATCAGGAAGCAGAGGCGCATGAGGTCGCGCACGAGGCGCGCGCCGATGAGGGCCGAGCCCAGTTCGTCGCCGACGAACCCGGCGCGCCCCATCAAGTGCTCCTCCTGGCCGACGCGCGCCCACGCGGAGGCGAGTTGATAGAGCCACACGTCGCGCGGGTAGTAGGAGAACTTTTGTCTTAACTCTTCGAGGCCGATGTCGTCCTGGAAGACGCCGCCGGAACCGATGGTGCGGAGCTTCTGTTCGGGGAAGGTGAGCCAGTCGGCGGGCTCTATCTCGTGCGCGATGTCGAAGGCGAGGTAGTTGAGGAAGAAGCCACGCGGCGTCATCAGCTCGACCTTGTGCTTGGCCGGCCCCGTGTCGCGCGTGTCGAGTTGCTGCGTGCCGTTGTCGTCGGGGTCGGGCTCGGTAAAACTCGTCGGGTAGCCTCGGAAGCGGTGCGGGAGACGGTGGCGCAGTGCCTCGCGGACGGGTTCGCTCGCCGAGTCAAAGTCCTTTTCTTCCAGGAAGAGATCGACGCGCGGCCCCCAGCCGTGGTCGGCGCTCATCTCCGTGTCGAAGCCGAGGACTTCGGAGCCCGTCATGATGAGCGCCGCCGCGTAGCGCAAGGAGGGGAACTCCGCCGCGAGGACGGGCCGGACCGCCTCCTCGAAGAAGAGCCTGCTCAGTTCAAGACCTTTGACGAACTCGGGCATGCAGTTTCAGTAGCGCGTGCCGGGCCGGCGCTCGCCGAGTATACGATAGTCGCGCGCGTCGATGGCCTTCCGCGCGGCGTCGCGGTCAACGTAGAGCGAGACGCGCGGCAGGTTGTGCAGCGCCAGCCCCGCGTGGAAGAGGAGGCCGCAGACGAGTACGGCGGCGGCGAGCTTGCGCCAGCGCGGGCGCGCGAGCAGCCTGTCCCAACAGTAGAAGGCGTAGAGCACGGGCACGGGCAGCGTCACGTAGAGGTGATTCGACTGCGGCGGCTTCAGAGAGAAGAGGAAGCAGAGGTAGAGCAGCACGACGTTGAAGAGCGCGAGGTACTTTATCGCGCGCCAGTCGCTTTGCGCGTGCGTGCGCAGGAACCAGGAGCCGAGCAGCGCCGCGACCTGCGCGACGCCGACCGCGAAGAGAAAGAGAGCGAAGGGCGTGAGCCAGGGCTCTTCGCGCAGGAACTCGACGCGGTCGCGCGTGTGTCCGCCGACGAAGCGCGCCACCTCGAAGCTCGCGAAGGAGAGCGTGCGGTTGACGATGCCCCACAACGCCGTCGCGTTCTCCGCGTTGAGCCGCACCGCGCTCGCGGTCCCGCCCGAGCCCGCCGACAGTCCGTACTTCAGATAAGTCGGGACGAGCAGCGCCGCCAAAGGCGCCGCTCCCGCCGCGAACCACGCGAGCGCGGAGAGGCCGCGCCCGAGTCCTTCCTTAAACCGAAACGCCAGCGCCGCCAGCGCGTAAGGGACGAGCACGACCCACGACATGTGCAACTGCATCACCCAGAAGAGACCGCAGCCCGTCATCGCGCACGCCAGCCACGCGGGGACGAGCCCGCGCCGCGTCGGCGTGTAGAGTTCGAGCGCGCCGACGAAGAAGAGGACGCCGCCCGCCAGCACGTACGAAGGGTTGTAGATGACGGTCGAGAGGTTGAGCGTCCAGGGCGACGTGAGCAGCCAGCCCCACACGAACCAGCGCGGCAGCGCGGGCAGCCGCCGCCGGCAGTACCACGCGAACAGGCAGAGGCTCGCGAACGAGACGAGGTTGAGCAGGACGTAAGGCGCCTCGGCCACCGGCAGCACGTAAAACGGCAGGCCGACGACGAGCGCCTGCAACGCGCCCGGAATCTGTATCTCGCCCCACACCACGTCCGGCCCGAAGTAAGGCCACGCCCCCGTCGTGTAGAACTTCAGCCCGAGCAGATAGACCTGCTTCGTATCCGAATCCTGAAACTGCCCACACAACCCGAACCCCAAACGGAACATGAACGCCCCGACGAGCAGCGCGGGCGTCAACCAACGCCGCGCCCCCGGCCCCGTGCCTCCCGCGTCATGCGCCGCGACACCTGTCGGATTCACTCGTCTTCCATCTCAGTGTTGCACTTCAAAGTTGATGTCAGGTGCGTCGGTTTTACGGGTCACTAAATCTTGATTTCAACTCATCTTCCAATGCTTCATACTCGTCGTTAAGTACATAAACAAGTTCATTTTCTCCTATTCCACGAACACTCGCTCTCTTCTTAAAAAATTTATCTTGATATTGTCCGCTAAAACCAGCCCGATCAATTCCACGGGCAGAGAATGTAAATGTTATTCCATTAAACTTTTGAAGCCGAGCAGCAATGTTGATGCATGGGCCAACAAAATCAGAACCATTCCCTATAGGTATAGCTGTGCCTCGTGCAATGCCACAACGCAAGATTGGCGGAGGGTCAACATGTTGCGTCTCTACCGTCTTCACAAACTGTTTGTACTCAGCACACACATCGTACATAGAGGCAATTATGTTGCATAAAAACTCTTGTATTTCATATTGAAGTTTATCGGCCGGACGGCTCGGGTCAATGCCAATTATTTTATCTAAATCAATCCTCCATAGGAATAAAACGCCATCCCCCATAAACTTTGAGAAGAATGGTAATTCTGCCCACAAAAGACTTTTAGCTTCAGCGACAGCAATTTTTCTATTTTTAGCTACACGTTCAGACATCGTCAATTGGCTCTTTATTGATGCAAAAAGCCACTCTAAGAAATCTGATAAGAACGTAGGGACGGTGAGTTGCGGATCAACCTGCCTTGCAAAATTAGTAAAACCTTCTAGATCGAACATTACGGCCAAAACATCTATTGGTTTAGATGGAGCCTTGATATCACCTAAATTAAGAAGTCGAACGTCAAAATTTGCGAGTTCACCAGCATCAACAGATACATAAATGCCAACAGGATGCTTGCTCGAATATTTATATGTCGGCTTGAATGAATTCATTGTTGCTCCACTAATCTTAAAAGCACCTAACTACTATTTCGCCAAATGGTTCAGTCAAACTCCGTAAGAGGGCGTGAGAAGGTGAATCGTGCGGTCTGACTTCGTGGTGGGAAGGCAGGGGCCGGACGGTTCGGGGTGATAGTAAGGCGGGCGCGGCGGGGTGGGCAAGGCGGAGGCGGGCGGGGCGTGGACTATTCTCCCGAAGAGCGCGCGTCCTCTTCGGCGCGTTTGCGTGTGAGGCCGGCGCGGGCGTCGTAGCGGATGAGTTGGGGGAGGAGGAGCGCGAGCAGGGCCGTGCCGGCGACGCAGAGGACGCCGCCCGAGATGATTGATGCGCGAAGGCCGAAGAGGCGCGCGGCCACGCCCGATTCGGCGTTGCCGAGCAGCGGCCCCGTGGTGTAGCTGATCATCTCTATCCCGGCGAGGCGGCCGCGCAGGTGGTCGGGGATGGTCTGGTTCCAGATGGTCATGCGGAAGAGGCCGGAGACCATGTCGGCCGCGCCCGCGAGCGCGAGGAAGAGGAGCGCCGCCCACAGCGTCGGCGCCAGCCCGAAGCCGATCACGGCCAGGCCCCAAGCCCCCGCCGCGAGCACCACGCACAGGCCGTGTCGGTTGACGCGCTTCGTCCAGCCCGAGGTGAGCGTTACGCACATCGCCCCGGCCGCGGGCGCCGCGTAGAGCAGCCCGACCGACGCGCCGCCGAACCCCTCGGCCACCGCCGGGAAGAGCGCCATCGGCATCCCGAAGAACATCGCGTTGATGTCGATGAGGTACGTGCCGAGAAGCTCCGGCCGGCTCCGCGCGTAGCGCAGGCCCTCGGCTATCGAGCGCAGAGAGGGGCGCTCGGCGCCCGCGGGCGGCGGCACCGCGCGCATCGCCCAGAGCGCCGCGAGCGAGGCGGCGAAGGTCACGAAGTCTATCGAGTAGGTCAACGCCGGCCCGACGGTCGCCACGAGCAGCCCGCCGAGCGCGGGGCCGCCGATCATCGAGACGGTCGTGCTCAAACTCCTCAAAGCAAGCGCCGCCGGCAACTGTTCCGCCGGGACGATGCGCGGGATGAGCGCGTCGAGCGACGGCCGCTGCAACCCGTTCAGCGCCGCGAAGAGCGCCGCGCAGAGGAAGAGCACCCAGACGCGCGGCTCCGCGAGCAGCGAGTTCGCGACGAGCACGAGCGTCCCGAGCGCGAGCAGCGCCTCGGTGACGCGCACCATGCGGCGGCGGTCAACCGCGTCGGCCAGCGCCCCGCCGACGAACGCCATCAGGAAGATGGGCACGAACTCCGCGACCCCGAGCAGCCCCGACGCCAGCGTCGAGCCGGTCAGTTTGTACGTCTGCCACGGCAGCGCCACGAACGTCATCATCGACCCGAAGAACGAGACGGCCTGACCCGCGAACAGCAGACGGAACTCGCGCGACTCGCGCAGCGGCGTCAGGTCCAGCGCCAGGGCACGCGCGGCCCTCCGCGCGCGCGCGCCGCGCGCCGACTCCGAAGGGTCGGGCGTCAGGTGCGTCGAAGGCTCTGTCGGCTCTTCTTCTTCCAAGAGGGTCTCGGTCGGACGGGAGGGTTTGTTTGAAGACGTTCGGGCCGCGCGTTCGGTAAGGCTTCTTCAACCTCGCCCGGCGCTAGAAGATCAGCTTCATGAGGACGACGGCCAGCGGCGGGCCGACGATGGCCGTCGCGCCCGTGACACCGAGCGCGACCAGCGCGGGCGCCCAACCCGTCCCGCGCGTGCCCGCGTAACGTTGGCGCGCGATGGCCCAGTTGAGGAGCGCCGCGACGCCGAAGTTGCCCGCCAGCACGACGAGCGCGTAGACGACGATGATGACGCCGCCCGTCGATTCGCTGAAGCCGTTAAGGGCGACAAGCAGCATCAGTCCACCCACCGCTCCGAAGACGACCAGCGTCACCAACGTCACCGCGCACGTCGTCAGCAGCATCCACAGCCACGGCGTCGGCTTCACAGGGGCCGGGTAGTAAGGCCGCGCGTTCATTCGGCGCCCTCCCCGAGCAGCGGAATCTTCAAGCCCTTCGTGCGCGCGGTCTCTTCGGCCTCTTCGTAGCCTGCGTCCACGTGGCGTGCGACGCCGAGACCGGGGTCGTTGGTGAGGACGCGGTTGAGTCTCTTCGCGGCCTCTTGTGTGCCGTCGGCGACGGAGACCTGGCCGGCGTGGAGCGAGTAGCCAATGCCGACCCCGCCCCCGTGGTGGAACGAGACCCACGAGGCGCCGCTCGCCGTGTTGAGGAGCGCGTTCAGGATGGGCCAGTCGGCGACGGCGTCCGTGCCGTCGCGCATGCCTTCGGTCTCGCGGAAGGGCGAGGCGACCGAGCCCGTGTCGAGATGGTCGCGGCCGATGGCGATTGGCGCCTGTAGCTCGCCTCGGCGGACGAGGTCGTTGATGGCTTCGCCCATCTCCGCGCGCTCGCCCAAGCCCAGCCAGCAGATGCGCGCGGGCAAGCCCTGAAACTGCACGCGGTCGCGCGCGAGCCGCATCCAGCGTTCGAGCGTGCGGTCTTCGGGGAAGAGTTCGAGCGCGAGGTCGTCCGTGCGGCGTATGTCTTCCGAAGAGCCGGAGAGCGCGACCCAGCGGAAGGGGCCTTTGCCCTCGCAGAAGAGCGGGCGGATGTACTCGGGGACGAAGCCTGGTATCTCGAAGGCGTCGGTGGCGCCCGCGTCGTAAGCGAACTTGCGGATGTTGTTGCCGTAGTCGAAGGCGACGGCGCCCGCGCGTTGCAGGGCGAGCATCGCCTCGACGTGTCGCGCCATCGACTGCGTCGAGCGTTCGACGTAAGCCTTCGGGTCGTTGCGTCTCAACTCGTCTGCCTCTTCGAGCGAGAGCCCGGCGGGCACGTAGCCGTTCAAGGGGTCGTGCGCGCTCGTCTGGTCCGTGACGGCGTCAACTTTGACGCCGCGCCGCACCAACTCGGGCAGGACTTCGGCGCAGTTGCCGACGAGGCCGACCGAGACGGCGCGCTTCTGCTCGACGGCGTCCTCGCAGATGCGCAGCGCCTCGTCGAGGTCGAGCGCGAGACGGTCGCAGTAGCCCGTGCGGATGCGCTTCTCGATGCGCTCGCGGGCTACATCGACGCCGAGGAAGACCGCGCCGTTCAGCGTCGCCGCCAGGGGCTGCGCGCCGCCCATGCCGCCCATGCCGCCGGATAAAATCAGACGGCCCGACAGGTCTCCGCCGAAGTGCCGGTCGGCCATCGCGGCGAAGGTCTCGAACGTGCCCTGCACGATGCCCTGCGAGCCGATGTAAATCCACGACCCCGCCGTCATCTGCCCGTACATCATCAGACCTTTGCGTTCGAGTTCGTGGAAGTGCTCCCAGTTGGCCCACGCGCCGACGAGGTTCGAGTTGGCGATGAGCACGCGCGGCGCGTGCTCGTGCGTGCGGAAGACGGCGACGGGCTTGCCCGACTGGACGAGCAGCGTCTCGTCGTTCTCAAGCGCGGTCAGCTCGCGCACGATGGCTTCGAACGAGCGCCAGTCGCGCGCGGCCTTGCCGCGCCCGCCGTAGACGATAAGCTCGTCGGGGCGCTCGGCCACGTCGGGGTCGAGGTTGTTCATCAGGCATCGGAGCGCGGCCTCCTGGTGCCAACCCTTGCAGTTCAACTGCGCCCCGCGCGGCGCGCGGACGATTCTCGGTTGTGACATAGTTTAGTTACCGCGCTTCTCCTGAATCCCACGAACGACTTTGGTGACGAGGTTGCGCGGGAAGAAGCCGATGGAGCGCGCGAGGAGGTTGTTGCGGAAACCGGGGATGACGATGGTCTTGCCCGCGAGCAGGCCGCGATAGCCATCGACGGCGACGGTGCGCGCGTCCATCACGGCGCGGTCGAAGAGCTTCGAGTCGCCCATGCCGGCCGCCGCGACGAAGCCGGTCGCGGTCGGGCCGGGGCAGAGCGCGGAGACCGTAACGCCCGTCCCCGCGCACTCGTTCGTGAGCGCCTCGGAGAGCGAGAGCACGTAAGCCTTCGACGCGTAGTAGACGGCCATCAGAGGGCCGGGCTGAAACGCCGCCGTCGAGGCGACGTTCATCACGTAGCCGCGACGGCGCGCGAGCATCCCCGGCAGGAAGAGCTTCGTCAGGTGCGTGAGCGCGACGACGTTGACCTGGAGGAGGTCTAACTCCGACTTCAAATCCGTCTCGGCGAAGAGGCCGTAACTGCCGAAGCCCGCGTTGTTGACGAGCGCGTCCACGCCGACGCCCGCGCCCTGCAACTCGTCGAAGATTTCTCGCGGCGATTCGGGACGCGCGAGGTCGGCCGCCAGCACGCGCGCCGCCACGCCGTGCTTACCCTTCAACTCTTCGGCGAGGCGCGCGAGCTTGTCGCGGCTGCGCGCGACGAGGACGAGGTCGTGCCCGTCGGCCGCGAACAGACGCGCCAACTCCTCGCCGATGCCGCCCGACGCGCCCGTCACGAGCGCCGTCAACTTATGCTGGCTCATAAGAAAGTAGGCAGTAGGCAGATGGCAGTAGGCAGCCGCTCCGCGTGACGGTAGTTGAAAGGTAAACTCAGGCTTCCGGCTATCAGGGCTTTCAACTGCCTACTGCCATCTGCCTACTGCCTACTGCTCTTCACTCGTTCGTCCTGCCGGGCCAGAGGGCGTGGAACCAGCGGCCGGAGCTGTTCTCGGTGCTGATGATCTGTTCGAGTTCGCCCGCGTCGAGCCAGATGCCGCCGCAGGTGTCGCAGCGGTCGATGCCGACCTCGTCGTAGACTTCGGCGTGGAGCTTGCCCGTGCAGCGCGGGCAGGGCATGGTGACGGGGTCTTCGCTGTGCTTCTGCGCCTCTTCCTTGATGGCCTCGCGCAGGCGTTGGAGCGACTCCTTGTCCTTGCGCCGGAAGTACTCCTCCTCCAAGCCCCTGCGGCGTTCGTCGAAAATGTCTGACACTGACTTATACCTCCTGCGACCGCTCGGCCGCCCGTGTCCTCCTGGCGGGGACGCGCGGCTTCCGGCTGCTCATGTGGGTTGACTGACTGCTTGATTGCAGGAATGTAATAGCAGAAAACGGCGCCCGCGCGCCACCCCTTGCGCCGCGCCGCTTGCGCGCACGCCGTCCTCTTCAATAAGCTTCGGGCGCAGGCAGAAACTCCGGACAGATTGGAAGGCACACGATGGCACTCGGCCCGCGCACGCGCGTGCTCCTGATCGCGGCCGTACTCTTCGGCGCGGTCGCGGCGCTCGTCTGGTACTTGAGTTATCACTACTGGGCGCAGCCCGCGACGCCCCTGCGCCCGCCCGCGCAGGACGTGGAGCGACAGCCGACGCCCACGGCCACCCCGACGACAACGACGACACCAACGACGACACCAACACCGACGCCCGACGCCTCGCCGTCATCAAGTCCGAGCCCGACGCCCGAGGCTTCGCCCGTCGCTTCTCCGCAGGCTCAAGCTCTCCCGGGCGATGCCGCGTCGGCGCTCGCGTCGATGCGTCTGTTGATACCCGTCGAGGGCATCAGGCCCGAGCAGTTGCAGGACACATTCAAGGACTCGCGCAGCGAGGGGCGCGTCCACGACGCCATCGACATCATCGCGCCGCGCGGGACGCCCGTGCTGGCCGCGACCGACGGCCGCGTCGTCAAGCTCTTCCAGAGCGTGAAGGGCGGCATCACGTTCTATCAACTGGCCTCGGCGGACGAGCACTACGTCCTCTACTACGCGCACCTCGAACGCTACGCCGAAGGGCTCGCCGAGGGGCACTTCGCGCGTCGCGGCGAGACCGTCGGCTACGTCGGCGACACGGGCAACGCCACGCCCGGCAACACACATCTCCACTTCCAAATCTACCGCGTCGCGGACCCCAAACGCTTCTGGGCGGGCGAGAACCTCAACCCCTACCCGATCCTGCGCGGGCAGTAGTACGCTCGTCGTTCGTAAACGATGCGCGGCTGCGGCCGTAAGCGCGTTTTTCGCGGGAAAATGTGGGAAAACGCGCGCGGGAACGGGAGTTGCCACGTGTTTCCGGAAGTGTGCGCGCCTGTACTCTCTCCTTCGCGAGGCGCGTGAAAGTTTCGTCCCGAGGAGTTTTAAAATAGATGGCTGTCGAACTGTTGAAGATGACCTGGAAGTCGCCGCTGGCTCTCGTCGCGGCGTTGGTGTTGCTGGCGGCTTCGGGCTGCACGACGACCGCGCCGACGAACACGGCCGCGCCCGCCGCGCCCGCGACTTCGGCCTCGCCCGCGGCCCCCACGGCCAAGGCGACGCCGGCCGCGAGCGGGGCTTCGAGCGCGGCGGCACTGCCGGTGACGCTGCCCGTGCTCGACGCGATGTTCGCCGACGAGGCGTTCGCGGGGGAACTGAAGTCGAAGCTGCAACTGACGGACGAGCAGGTCGAATCCCTGCGCAAGGTCGCGGGCGAAGAGCGCGCCAGCCTCGACGAGGGCGGCGAGTCGTCCGGCACCACGACGGCGGCGACGCGTCGCGCCTCGGAGAAGATTCAGGCGGTCGTCGGGGCGGAGAAGGCAGCGGCCTTCAACTCCTTCGTCAGCGAGCGTTGGGCGGGCGGCGCGGCGGCGCTCGACGCGAAGCCGAACTCGGTCCCGACGGACACGCGCATCGTCGTCAACGCGCCCGCCTACCGCATGGACGTATTCCAGAACGGCAAGCTGTTGAAGACCTACAAGGTCGGCATCGGCTACCCCGAGTTCCCTCTGCCGCAGGGGATGAGGAAGGCCGACACCATCATCTTCAACCCGACGTGGACGCCGCCCGACGAGCCCTGGGTCAAGGGCAAGTTCGAGCCCGGCAAGAAGGTCGAGGCCGGGAGCAAGGACAACCCGCTCGGACCCGTTAAGATTCCCATCGGCCTGCCGTCGCTCATCCACGGCGGCAAGGCGGCGGCCAGGCTCGGCGGCTTTGCCTCGCACGGCTGCGTCGGTCTGACGAACCCGCAGGTGCAGGACTTCTCGGTCGTGCTCGCGGGTTTGGGAGGCGCGCAGCTCACGCCCGAAGATGTGGCCGCGCACGCCAAGACCAAAGAGGAGACGAAGCAGGTCAAGCTCTCGACGCCCGTCCCCGTCGAGTTGCGTTACGAGACGATAGTTGTTGAGGACGGCAAGCTCCACATCTACCGCGACGTGTACGACAAGGGCACGAACACGGAAGAGAACCTCCGTCGCGTGCTCGAAGCGTCGGGCGTCAAGCTCGAAGACCTGAGCGAGCAGGAGCGCGCGCAGGTCATGCAGGCGCTCAAGGCGATGGCGCGCGACGCGCAGGGCAACCCGGCCGACGGTCAGCCCTCGGCCTCGCCGAGCCCGACGCCCGGCAAGGGCGACAACAAGAACGCTAACAAGAACGCCAACGTCCGCGAGACGAAGACCATCAAGGGGCAGAAGGAGGTCGTCATCGACATCGCCGCCCTGCGCGGCAAGGGCTACCCCGCCCCCGTCAACCTCGACACCGGCGGCGCCCCTTCAAAGGCGCAGCCGAAGAAGAAGGCTTAGCGCGGCGCGCAAACGCTAAACGCACGCGCCGAAGAGTTCGCGGCGTCAAAGACACTCTTTGACGCCGCGAACTCTTCGGCGCGTGCCGTTGACGGAAGGGGTCGTGTCCGGACTTAGACGGGTTTTCCCAAGACCGGCTCGATGGACTTGAACTCGTTCGGGTCGTAGCCGAAGGCCAGCAGTTGCGAGCGAATGAGGGCGAGCGCGTCGAAGTACGCGAAACAGAGTCCCTGATTATAGGCGGCGTCGGTCTCGTCCTCGTCCTCGTCGAACTCTTCGAGCGACAGGTTATACTTCTCCTGAAGCAGCGTAATCAGGTCGCCGACGAAGTTGCGTAAATCCTCGTTCACTTTCTTCTCTCCTTCAGAATCCCTTGCATGATGGCCTTCTGCTCGTGCAGGCGGGCGATGTCGCCGGGCCACTTCTTTGTGACGAGATGACGCTGGCGCCTCGGGTCGAAATTATCAAAGTCGGGGTATTGCGTTCTCGGGTCTTTAATGGCCGCGTGATGCTCTGCAATCCTCTCTTCGTAAGACCGGATGGAGTCTCTAATTTCGTCGTCGCTTCTATTAACGTAATTACGATAATGCCCGCCATGCCTCCCCCCGTTCTTCGCCTCCTCGTACGCCTCCCTGGCGGCTCTCTTGCTGCGCGCGCGCCGGAAGGGGCCACGCGGGGGTTTGGGGAAACCGGACGGCGTTCTCCCGGCGAGCCCTTTCAACTTCCGCCGGAGGTCTTGCATCTTTCTTAAGAGCTTGGCGATCTTCTGTCGCGCCTTCAGCACCTTGGCGGGCTTCCCGGCCAGGTCACCGGCCGGCAGGGCGGAGAGTCCCGACAGCATCGCCTCGCCGTAGTGGCCTTTGAAGAGATGCCTGATGCCTAAACCCAGGTCCGCGAACCCGGTCGGGTCGGCCGTCGCCCCGAGGTCGGCGAGGAGTTCGGCGGCGATGCGTCGCTTCTCATCCTCCAGTTCGTTTATCTCATTCAGTATCGCCATCTCGGTGGGCGAGTAGAGCAGGACGGTGGTTTGGCCGGGAACCAGAACGTGTATCAGGCCGCCGAGGACGCAGGGCAACTGCGAGCCTTGCGCCAGAATGGGCGTGAACGAGGGGAGCAGAATGCTCGCGCCCCTGGGGGGCCAGGGCACGGGCGTGACCGGGATGCACGGGTAGCCCGTGATGGCGCAGACGCCGAAGGGCTTGATGTTGACGAGGGTCTTATGGTCGTTGATGGTGGCGGTCGGCTGGAAGTTGAGTACCGGCGTGAAAACAGTCGTCACCGCGAGCGGCGAGGGCGACGAGCCCTTATCGCATTGCAGGACAGCACCGTTCACAACGGCAAGTTCCGGCATCACCCACCTCGTCAGAATGAGAGGACACGACGATTGGCAACCGGGCGGTTACCTTTGAGCAGTTTAAGACTACCGCATGTCGGGCGATTTGTCTTTGGTGCTCGGGACGGGTTCGGCCGGGGCGTTGCCATGCCGCCTCGGGCCGTGCTGGCCTTGAGACTATAAATCGAAGTCGCCGCGACGCAGCGCCTGTGCGACGCGTTCGATGTCGTCGGAGAGCGGACGGTCGCGCGTGAGGCGCGGGGCGTGCGCGCGGACGCGCTCGTAAGCCGCGCGCGCGCCGCGGCCGGGCTTGAGCGGCGCGCGGTGTTCGAGACCTTCGGCCGAGGCGAGCAGTTCGATGGCGACGACGCGCTCGACCGCTTCGACGATGCGGCGGAGTTTCAACGCGGCCGTCATGCCCATCGAGACGTGGTCCTCCTTGCCGCCGTCGGTCGGGAGGTTGTCCGTGCTCGCGGGGTGCGCCAGCACCTTGCATTCGTTGAGGAGCGCGACCGCCACGATCTGCGGCACCATGTAGCCCGACTCGACGCCCGCGCGCGCCGTCAGGAAGGGCGGGAGCCCTTCGTTCTTGTCAGGGTTGACGAGGCGGTCGATTCTGCGCTCGACGATGTTGCCGAGGTGGACGAGCGCGATGGCACAGTAGTCGAAGGCGAGCGCGAGCGGCGCGCCGTGGAAGTTGCCGCCGGAGATGACCTCGCCCGTCTCGGCGAAGACGAGCGGGTTGTCCGTGGCGCCGCCGGTCTCGACCGCGACGCTCCCGCGCGCGTGCGCGAGCGCGTCGCGCGCCGCGCCGTGCACCTGCGGCATGCAGCGCAGGCTGTACGCGTCCTGCACGCGCGGGTCGCCTTCGAGGTGCGAGGCGCGTATCTCGCTCTCGGCCAGAAGCTCGCGCAGGTGCGCGGCCGACTCGACCTGACCCCTGTGCGCGCGCGCGAGGTGTATGCGCTCGTCGAAGGCGGCGGGCGTGCCCTTCAAGGCTTCCAGAGACATCGCGCCCGACACGTCGGCCACGCGCGCCAGACGTTCCGCGCGCGCGAGCGCGAGCGAGCCGACGGCCGTCAACGCCTGCGTCCCGTTCAGGAGCGCGAGCCCTTCCTTGGCTTCAAGTGTTAAAGGTTCGATGCCCGCGCGTTTCAACGCCTCGCCGCCCGGCATCCGCTCGCCCTCGTAGAAGGCTTCGCCCTCGCCCGCGCAGCAGAGCGCGAGGTGCGCGAGCGGCGCGAGGTCTCCGCTGGCGCCGACCGAGCCGAGTTCCGGCACCACGGGGTGGACGCCGCGCGCGAGCATCAGGAGCAGCGTCTCCGCGACCACGGGGCGCGCGCCGCTGAAGCCCTTCGCGAGCACGTTGGCGCGCAACAACGTCATCGCGCGCGTCTCCTCCACGGAGAGCGGCGGGCCGAGCCCGCACGCGTGGCTGCGCACGAGGTTGATCTGCAACTCGCGCAACTCGTCGGCCGGCACCGTCACGTCCGACAGTTTGCCGAACCCCGTGTTGACGCCGTAGACAACGCGCGACTCCGCCACGATCCGCTCGACCGTCGCCCGCGCCGCCTCCATCCGCGCGCGCGCCGACGCGGCCAGAGACACAGGCTCCTCGCCCCGCGCCACGCGCGCGACCTCTTCGAGAGTTAATCCTTGTCCGTTAAGTTCGAGCATAGGTGTTAGAAGGCAATAGGCAGATGGCAGTAGGCAGTGAGCCCCGGTGGGGCGGCATGTTTATAGCTCACGGCGATTATCAATATTTCAAGCTCCGGAGGAGCGGCATGACACATGTCGCCCCTGACGGGCTCAACCCTTCTGCCTGCCAACTGCCAACTGCCTACTGCCTACTGCCTACTACTTTATCACCGGGTCACGGTTCGGGAACTGCGTGCGGTGGATGTCTTCGGGCGGTTGGGAGCGGTGGATGTCGGAGCGGCGCCACTCGCCGGTGGTCGAGCCGGCGGCGCGGGGCGCCGTCGAGCGCGTGCGTTCGCGTGCGCGCTTGGCGCGGCGGACGGTGGCGGCGCGGCGCTTGGTGTTGGCGGCGGTGGCGACACCGCGCGTCCACTCGCCCACGCGCTGGAAGGGGTGGAAGTCCAACTCGGTCAGGACCTCGCCCGTCGCCTCGCGCAGGCGCATCGTGAAGTAGGCGAAGAGCAGGAGCCCGACGTTGAAGAAGACGCCGACCAGGAAGACGACCTCGCCCGGCACGACGCCGATGTCGGCCTTGCGCAGGAAGTCCGACAAATCGGGCGAAGGGTACGGGTGCATGTAGACCTTCAGGTTCCACGACGCCGCCAGCAGCATGAACATCCAGAGGTAGTTGCGGCGCAAGCGTCGGCCGAGCGCCTCGGCCTCGCTCACGTTGAAGCGCGGCTCCTGCAAGTCCGCGACGAGCAGTTGCGCCCACTTGTTGTCGTCGCCGGACGTGTCGGGCGAGAGCATCTGCATGAAGAAGCCCGTCTCAAGGATGCGCACGCGCCCCGACCAGATTTCGTAATAGCGATAGCGCCGCGCCTCCATGAAGAGGAAGAAGCCGACGAGCACCGTGTTGATGAGGATGACGAAGTGTGGGTTGGTCGGGAGCGAGAAGGCGAACGAGAGCGTCGCGCCCGTGGTGACGACGGCCCAGTTGGTCGTCGTGTCGAGCCGGTTGCGCCACGTGTTGGCGCGCGTCACCTCGCCGCGATAGAAGTGGACCATCGCCGTGTTGAACTCGGCGGGCGTCGGCCTTCGCTGCGGCGCGGTGGCCGCTGCGGCGCGCGGGAGCTGCGTGGCGTGCAGCGCCTGCTCGGGCGTGATGGTCTGGTGGATGGGGGCCGTCTCGGGCGCGTCGGGAGCGGGGGTGCGCGCGGACTGTAGTGACTTGCTCTGTGGTGCCGGCTGCTCGCTGGTTCTGGGGCGCAGGTCTGTCTTCATCTTCCGCTCTGCTTCCGCCTCGAAAAGACTGCCGGCGGCGGGAGGAGGGTTCCGCTGGCCTGACTGCCCTCGATGATAGCACGCGCCGCCGCCCCTTGAACAAAAGAATCGATTAACAGGGGTGGACATGATGGTCGGGATAAGAGGATTTGAAATTTCAAAATTGAAATTGCTTTATCCTCAACATGCCGTCCACTCATGTTAATTTCCTCGAAGCGGCGGAACCCGGCCGCGCGGCATCTCAAAACGGGTGCGCTTGACAGGCCACGGGGGCGCCCCTATATTCCTTTTTTGTCCGCCGCTTCTTGAAAGCGTCGCCGATTGACCATGCAGGCGCGAGAGGATTTTGAGCCCGCTGATGAGGTGGCCGAGTGCTGGATGCGCGAGGCGCTGCGGGCGGCGCGCGAGGCCGCGCGGATGGGCGAGGTGCCGGTGGGCGCCTGCGTCGTCGGCCCCGACGGCGGGTTGCTCGCGGTCGCCAGCAACCGGACGCGCACCGACTGCGACCCGACGGCGCACGCGGAAGTTTTGGCGCTGCGCGAGGCGGCGCGCGTTGTTGGCAACTACCGTCTGACGGGCTCGGTCGTCTACTCGACCATCGAGCCGTGCGCGATGTGCGCCGGCGCGCTCGTGCAGGCGAGGGTCGCGCGGCTCGTCTACGGCGCGCGCGACGAGAAGGCGGGCGCGGTCGAGTCGGTCTTCCGCGTCTGCGACGCAAGCTCTTTGAACCACCGGATGGAACTCTCGGCCGGCGTCCTCGAAGCGGACTGCCGCGCGCTGATACAGGAGTTCTTCCGGGAAAAAAGATTGAAACGATGAACTAGGAACGCTGAACGATGAACTAAAATCTTCCGCCTTTCAGTTCATCGTTCATCGTTCCTAGTTCATCGTTTCCGTCGCGGAGAGGTCGCATAGTGGTTTAGTGCACCGGTCTCGAAAACCGGAGTGGTCGAAAGGCCACCGTGGGTTCGAATCCCACCCTCTCCGCCATATCACATTCATACTCGACAGTGTAGAGCCTCACAGGCACGCCGAAATCCTCCCTCCTCGATCACTACAACTTTACCGGATGGCTTAGTCCGTGGTGTGACCTGCCGCGCTTTACGGCCGCGCGCCGCCGGAATTACAGCAAGTATTACGTGGTCTCGCCGGTCTCGGCGGATGCAGAGGTCATCCGTGTCCGGTGCAGTGTGGGTGTCTGGTGGAATACGCGTACCTCTTCCAGCCGCACACCACTAATGTAAAATGGCGGGTACGTAGAGTTGGTCCCGCCCGCCGCCCAAGTGCGTCGTCACGGACATAGGGATGTCTGGGGCGGACGGCTTCGACCTCTTCAAGGGGTTTACGCGCCGACGGGCGGTTGGCGGCGACGACGGTCATCGCCCTGATATTTGGAAGTTTGTGCAACACAACCTGGTCATGAACTACTTTCTTGCAGCGGGGGCCGCCCCGCCCTTTTTCACGGAGGCGGCGGCGCTCATCGCCGCCGGGGCGCTCGTCGCCTACGTCTGCCAGCGCCTGCGGCTCGTCCCCATCGTCGGCTTCCTGCTGGCGGGCGTGCTCATCGGCCCGAACGCGCTCGGGCTGGTGCGCGACCACGCGTTGGTGGACGCGGCCGCGGAGGTGGGAGTCATCCTGCTCCTGTACACCATCGGCATCGAGTTCAGCCTCGAACGCCTGGCGCGCATCAAGAGGCTCATCTTCGCCGGGGGCGGGTTGCAGGTGGGGCTTGCGGCGCTGTTGACGACGGGGCTGCTCGCCGCGTTCGGCGTGGGCTGGCGCGCGGCGCTCTTCACGGGGTTCCTGGTGGCGCTCAGCTCGACCGCCATCGTGCTCAAGGTGCTGGCCGACAAGGGCGAGACGGGCGACGCGCACGGCCAGGCGTCTCTCGGCCTCCTCATCTTTCAGGACCTCGCCATCGTCGTGATGGTTCTGCTTGTGCCGACGCTCGGCGGGGCGGGCGGCAGCGGCGCCGGGATAGTGTGGGCGCTGGCGAAGGCGGGGGGCATCATCGCGGCCGTGCTCCTGGTCGCGCGGCGCGTCATGCCGAGGATTTTGGAGTCGGTGGCCCGCACCTGCTCGCCCGAAATCTTCCTGCTCACGGTCATCGCCATCTGCTTCGGCACGGCCTACCTGACGAGCCTGGCCGGGGTGAGCCTCTCGCTCGGGGCCTTCCTGGCCGGGCTCCTGGTGAGCGAGAGCCGCTTCAGCGAGCACGCCTTCTCGGAGATTCTGCCGCTCCAGATACTCTTCAGCGCGGCCTTCTTCATCTCGGTCGGGATGCTGTTAGACGTTCGGTTCCTCGCGCTGAACCTGCCGCTGGTCGCGGCGGCCGTCGCGCTGGTGCTGGCGGTCAAGTTCCTGACGACGGGCGCGAGCCTGCTGGCGCTCGGCTACAAGGCGCCGGTGGCCGCCGCCTCGGGGCTCGCGCTCGCGCAGGTCGGCGAGTTCTCGTTCGTCCTTGAGCGTTCGGGGCGCGACGCGGGGCTCTCGCCGGGCGGCCTGGGCGAGACGGGCTCGCAGACCTTCATCGCCGCGACGGTCGTGCTGATGGTCGTCACGCCGCTCCTCATGCAGGCCGGCTCAAGGCTCGCGCGGAAGATCGAGGAGAAGCACCAGCGGAAGGGGGCGGAGGCTCTCGAAGCGGAAGCGTCCGACGGCCACTCGCCCGACATCGAGGACCACGTCGTCGTCGCCGGCTACGGGCAGGCCGCGCGCCGCCTCGTGCGCGTCCTCCACGGCTCGCGCATCCCTTACGTCATCACCACGCTCAGCCCCGAGGGCGCCAACGAGGCAGAGGGCGAGGGGCACACGGTCCTGCGCGGCGACGCGGGGCGTCAACGCACGCTCCAACTGGCCGGGGTCGAGCGTGCGAAGATGGTGGTCGTCGCCGACGACGAGCCGGCCGTGGCGCGTCGCATCGCGGCGGTCGCGCGCATGCTGAACCCGACGGCGCGCATCCTCGTCCGCACGCGCTACATGGAGGAGGTCGGGCGGCTGACCGAGGCGGGGGCCGACCGCGCGATAGCCGAGGAGTTGGAGGCGGTCGTGGCCCTCTTCAGCGACGTGCTGCGGGGCTACCAGATACCGGCCGCCGAGATCGACGCGCACGAGGAGGCCATCCGTCGCGGCGGCTACGCGGCGCTCCTGCGCGACCGCGCGGAGGGCGAGGAGCCGGTCGTCATTTGCAGCCCCGGCCGTGACTGCTTCGACAAGCGCACCGTCACCGTCCGCGCCGGCTCACCCGTCGCCGAGGGGCCGCTGTCCCGTCTGTTCCGTGATGACAACATCGACATCAAGGTGCTTGAAGTTCACAGGGACGGAAAGACCCTGGGCGTCACGCCGGAAGAGTTCGTGCCGTGGCCGGGCGACGAGTTGACGCTCGAAGGCTCTACTGAATCTTTCACGCGCGCGGCGCGTCTCTTCCGCCGCGACGAGGCGGATTCGGCGAGCGTGTTCGAGGGGGCGGAGCCGGCGGACGCGGCGGGCGCGGGCGCGCTCGTCGATACGGAGCGCGTCGTCAGTCTCGACGTAACAGACCCGTCAACGACGTGCACGCACCTCGCGGAGACGCGCCCGGTGTTCCCGAGCGCGCGGGGCTGCGAAGAGTGCCTGCGGACGGGCGACACGTGGGTGCACCTCCGCCTCTGCATGACGTGCGGGCACGTCGGCTGCTGCGACTCCTCGAAGAACAAGCACGCCTCGCGGCACTACCCCGCGACCGGGCACCCCATCATCAAGTCGCTCGAACGCGGCGAGGACTGGGCGTGGTGCTACCCGGACGAGCAATACGTTTAGACGGCCGCCCCCGAACCCGCCTCAGTAAGTGCTCTTCAGCCAGTTCTCCTTAGGCCAGGACAGCATCCCCGCGCCCGCGCCCTCCGCGCCCGCCAGGAGCGAAGGCAGTTGACTTGGGTCGTGGGTCGCGTAGGCGTAGGGCAGCGTCACGAACCCGTTCCAAGAGAACGGCAACTCCGGCGCGGGCACCGGCGCGAGCGGGCTGCCCGGCGTGGTGCTGTCGCCACGGAACGTGACGCCGCGCAGGCTGTAGAGCGTGTCGAGCGCGAGAATCTTCCCCGTGTACTCCGGCTCCGAGGCGCTCACCTGGTTGTTGCGCAGCGGCGAGAGCACGTCCACGAACTGTGACTTCTCAAGCAGCACCGCGCCGCCCTCGGTCGAGATCGAGCCGTTGAGCGTCACGTCGAACGAGTAGGTCGCGCTGCTGCCCGTGAGCTTCGCCGCGTTCGTCGCGCTCATCGCGGCGACCCTCGCGTTGCGGAGGTCTTTGGCGGCGAGCGCCTCGGCGTTGTTCACGTAGACGTTGAAGACGTGCGCGTTGCCGGCGCGCATGCGCGGCAGACGGTCCTGCATGTTGAGGTAGTAGTTGTGGTGGAGCGTGACGCGGTGGTTCGCGTTCGACGCGTCGAACTCGTTGGCCCCGACGAGATGCCCCTTCTTCTGCGAGCGGCTGACGGCGACGATGTCGTCAACGCTGAAGCCGTTCGTGCGCAGGAAGTTGTACATCACGTAGGCCGCGCGGTTCGCTTCGAGCGCGTCGATCTGCTTGCGGACGAAGCTGTTCGGCCCGCCGTCGTCGCCGACGAACGAAGACCACGAGATGGTCACGTTCTTCGACCCGCCCTTCACGTCCACCACGCCGTCGTAAGCCTTGGTGAAGGTGCAGTGGTCGATCCAGACGTTGTCGCTCGTCATGTCCACCGTGATGAAGTCCCAGTCCTGCTTGTCGAACTTGCCCTTCGACGACTCGTCCCACTCCCACAACTCGTCGAACTTCAGGTTGCGGATGAGCAGGTTGTTGGCGCGCTTCACGTTGAACTCGGCGTGGCGGATGGTCGCGCCGTTGGCCGAGAAGATGGTCAGCCCCGTCTTGTCCTGGATGTCGATGGTGCTGACGCCCGAGGCGATGAGGACGGGGTGTGTGAGCGGCGCGGCGGCCGCGCGCAACGCGCCCGTGCGCGCCGAGGCCGGCACCTCGTTGTAGCCGAGGTCGAGGTCGTTCATGATCTCGATGACCTTCGTCGTCTTGCTGCCGAGCGCGGCCACGAGGTCGTTCGCCGTGTAGACCTTGCGGTAGTTCGGGTCCGTCTCGGGCACCAGGCCGGCGCCGGTCGCGGCCTGCGCGAAGCCCTGGAGGTTGTAAATCTGGCCGGGCAGTTGGTCTGTGACGCTGAGCGCGGCGGTGTTGCTCGTGGCCGTGCCCACGGCGTTGTTGACGACGACGCTGTAGCCGCCCGCGTCCGTCTCCTGCACGTTCGAGAGGCTGAGCGACGACGTGGTGGCCCCCGAGATGAGCGAGCCGTCCTTGTACCACTGATACGAGAGCGGCGCGGTGCCCGTCGCGATGACGCCGAACAGCGCGCTGCCGCCCGTGACGACCGTCTGCGACGCGGGCTGCGAAGTGATGGCGGGCGCGACCGGCCCCGTCTCGACGTTCAGGACCGCGACCGCGCTCGTCGCCGCGCCGGCCGCGTTGCTGACAGTGACCCGGTAGCTGCCCGCGTCCGTGCCCTGCACGTTCGAGAGGCTGAGCGTCGAAGCGTTGGCGCCGGAGATGGGCGAGCCGTTCTTCTGCCACTGGTAGACCAGCGGGGCCGTGCCCTCGGCGGAGACCGAGAACGAAACGTTCGCGCCGGCCGAGACGGTCCGCGAGACGGGCTGCGTCGTGATCGAAGGCGCGTCGCCCGGGTCGCTGCTGCCCGCGAGCGAAACGTCCGCCGACTTGATGACGAGGTTGTAGTTGGCGCTCGCGCTGGCCTTGCTCAGGTAGAAGGCGGCCGTGTCGAACTGCGTGAACGAGCCGGCGGCCTGCAACGCGGAGTAGGTCATCACCACCGCGCCCGTCGCCGCGTCCTTCAGCGTGTAGCCGACGCGGACGCCGCTGCCGGTGTTCTCGACCGTGAGCGTGCCCCGGTAGTCGGTGTTGGGCGTCATGCCGGTTGAGGGCGTGACGGTCGCGCCGGTGGTGAACTGCGTGTAGGGGCTCGTGCTGTTGAGCAGCGAGGTGTTCGCCCCCGTCCGCGCGTAGAGCTTGACGGGCGTGGGCGCGGACGAAGCGCCGGCGTAGGTCATCGCCGCGTAGCCGCCGTAGTTGTTAAAGGCGCTGCTGGAGTTGCTCCCGAAGTCGCCGCTCACGCGCGCGTTGGTGTTCGGCGAGCCGACGGGGACGAAGCCCGTGCCGCCGGTGCCGGCCGGGTTGGCTACGGAGCGCATGAGGCCGACGGAGAAGGTGGTCGAGCCGACCGAGGCCCCGGTGTCGAGGCCGGTGAACTGGACGGTGAAGTCGAGCGTGAGCGTCTGGCCCGTGGCGACCGTGACGGGCGCCGCCGACGAGTTGGTGAAGTATGTGAGCAGCGTGCGGCTTGAGCTGACGATCTGCGTCGCCTGACCCGCCGTGGCGGTGAAGTTGCTGCTGCCCGAGGAGGTGAACCAGTCCGCGGAGGCGGGAAGGTTCTGCGTCGCCCGCGTGCCGTCGGCGAACCGCTCGCGCAGGAAGACGGACGGCGGGACGACGACGGTCAGCGTGGCCGGGTCGCTGGTGGCGACGCCCGCGTCGTTGCTGACCTCGACGCTGTAATCGCCCGCGTCCGAGAGTTGGACGTTCGCGAGCGTCAGGCCGGGGCCGTTCGCGCCCGCGATGTCCGAGCCGTTCTTCTGCCACTGGAAGTTGAAGGGCGCGGTGCCGCTCGCGGCGACGGAGAACGTGACACCTTCGCCGACGTTCGCGGTCTGCGAAGCGGGCTGCGTCGTGATCGCCGGCGGGACGATGTGCGTTACGGCGAGGGCCGCGCCCTCGCTCGTCACAGAGCCGGCGGCGTTGGAGACGACCACCGTGTAGGTGCCCGCGTCGTCGTCCTGCGCGTTAACGACGGACAGGCTCGCGGACGTGGCGCCCGTGATGTCTGCGCCGTCCTTCCGCCACTGGTAGCCGAGCGGCGCGGTGCCGCTCGCCGAGACAAAGAACGTCGCCGCCGCGCCAGCGTTGACCGTCTGCGGCTCGGGTTGAATAAGAATCGAGGGCGGCGTGATGACCGCCAGCGCGGCATCGGCGCTGGTCGCGGAGCCCGCGACGTTGGAGACGACCACGGAGTATATGCCCGCGTCTCCGCTCTGGACGTTGGCGACGGATAGAGTCGCGGCGTTAGCGCCCGCGATGTCCGCGCCGTCCTTCCGCCACTGATAAGTAAAGGGCGCGGTGCCGCTCGCGGCGACGGAGAAGGTCGCCGTCTGGCCCGCGTTGACGGTCTGCGAAGCGGGTTGCGTCAAGATACTCGGCGGAACCTGGACGAAGTTGGCGGTGACGTATTTGTGCCCGTCCATCGTGAGGGCGGAGGGGTTCGCCGCCCCCGTCAAGTCGCCGCTCCAACCCGCGAACTCCCATCCGGGGGCGGGCACGGCCGTGAGCGTCACCGGTTCGCCTTCATGGAACATGTCCCCGCCGGTGCTGGTCTGAATCGTGCCCGCGCCCGTGGTGGCCCGCGTGAGCTTGAAGACGGGCTTCGCCGCGAAGGCGACCGCCGAGGTCGCGAGCTGCGTCGAATCCGCCTGCTGCCAGAAGAGCGTGGTTGGCCCGCCGAAGGCCGCCGGCTGCGCCGACCCGGCGATGCCTATCTCCTTTTTGGCCTCGCCGAAACGCTCGGTCTGATTCGGCCCGGTCGAGAGGTCGGCGCCGCTCGCCGACGCCACCACGTCCACGACCCACGAATAGGCGGGCGCGTTGATGTTCGTGCTGATCTGCCCCAGCCCGATGAGATTAGTGTTAGTCGAGACGGCCGCCGGTGCCCCCGGCTCGACGCCGAACAGAGAGACCGCGCCGCCCGCCGCGTCGTCAACCTTCCCGGTAAAACTGACTACCACGTTGTATGTGCCGGGAGCAGGCAGTTCGCCGCCGTTGAGGTAGAAAAGCTGTGTCGTCGTCTGCGCGAGCTGGCCCGACACACGGGCCAGGGAACCCGGCACGGGGCGCATCCGGACGCCGCCCAGACTTACCGCCGCGATCTGATTATTTTTGATTAAAAAGTCGTTGAAAGAGACGGCCACCACCAGGGCGCGCTCCGCGCCGACGCCGATGGTGTGTTTCCAACTAATCTCGTCTGTATTGTTCTTCGCCTTCGAGGCGGTGGCGTTGTCGAACGTGATGGCCGCCGAAGCGGAGGAGACCGCCGCGAGCAGCATGAGAATAAGGAGCGTGCCCTGGAACCCTTGGGAGAGTGGCCGAAATGCCCGCCACATCGCGGGAAGATTCATTGAGGGGTTAGTAATTTTCATTGAAGACCTTATCCGCCCGTCTGACAGGCTTGGCTGAGGTTGCTAACGAGACAGACTTGGAGCGCCCCGCCCGACGGCGGTGGAAATGAAGCAGTCCAGATTTAGTCTGACAGAAGGGGTGAATGCCCGACCGGCGAAGGCTGGGCTTGCAACGTGCGGTTAGCCGCCGTCGGGTGTATTCGTCGGGTTAATCAAGTGAACAGAATTTGGAAGAATTCCTTCAGAGATTTTGCCGCATTCGCGAAAGGCGGCATATTGGTAATACAACTGCGCGAATTTGTCAAGCAATTTCTACGACGCTTTAGGATTTATTTGAATCAATCGCCTATTTATTAGTGAGATGTGCCGCAATGGTCAGACCGTTCAGGTCGCACAAACGTAACTTCGTTTGACCAACTAATGTCATCGCCTATCTTTAAAGGCTTTTATCGCTCGACACTTAAAGCTCGCGCGAACTCGCGCCTCCGCCCCGTCCGAGCGCGTGCGGGCGCTCGGACGGGGCGGAGGTTGACGATGGTGTCGATGCCGGGTTCTTCGGCCAGCCGCCGGATGCCGCCCCTAATCCGTCGCCGCGTAGCCGCTTGTGTCGAAGACGATGAAGGTGAAGTCGCGGCCCGCCGACGAGACGCGCGTGACGCCCTCGGGCTTGAGCTTGCGGTCGTAAGTCTCTATCTCGCGGAGCGCGGGTCGCGCGGCGTCGCCGTCCCACTCCCAGAGCTTGAAGTCCAGTTTCTCGGAGTTCGGCCCCGCGCCCGCGATGACGCGGAACGCCTTCGCGCGCTCGTCGTACTCGATGCTCCTGACGCCCGCGCCGCCGAGCGGCAGCCTGATGGCCTTCGCGCCCTCCACTTCGAGGTTGTCAGATGTGAAGGCACCTCGCGGGTCGCGCAGCCGCAGCGGAACGACGAGCGCGTGCCCATCGACGACCGGCGAGCGCAGGCCGAGCAGAAGTCTCCCGTGCTTCTGATCCCACGCCGCGCCCTCGATGTTGATGCCGCCGTCCTTGTACTTCCGGTTCTCCATCCCGCGCAGCTCGGCCACGTTCTCCGCGAGGAAACGCTTGAGCCCTGAGATCGACTCGACGCCCTCGATGCGCTCCCCCCGCGCGTCGAAACGGAAGCGCACGAGCCCCGCCAGGTCGCCGCCCTTCGACTTGGACTGCGAGCCGACGATGTAGAAGTGTGTGCCGTCCGTGGTGATGCCTTCGAGGTCGATGATGCTCACGCCGAGCTTGACCGCCTTGATCGCGCCCGCCTGCGCGCGCCCCTCGCCGAGCCTCATCCAGAAGACTTCGTCCGTGCGCCCGTCGTCCACGAAGAGCACGCCGTCGGTGCCCGGGACGTGCGCGACGCCGGAAGCCTCGAACGTTCCGCCGCCGAAGGGCTTCGGCGCAGTCGCGGACTGAACTTGCCCGAGACCGCCGGCCTCGCGCACGACCGCCGCCGTCGCGCACGCGAACACTATCAGCATCCCGACGATTGGCAGAATCATCCTCACCCTGTAACTCATGGAACTTAACCCCTCTCGAATGACAGACCTCTGATGCCTTCGCATTTATCCGCGAAGCCTATCAAATCTCTGGTAAACGGACGGTAAACGCCTGAAGTGTTGAGCGGGCAGTCAGTTACGGGAGGGAAGGGGAAGCCGAACGATGAAGGTTGCGCCGGCACCGTCGGAGTCGGCGAGTTCGAGGTCGCCGTCGTGCGCCTGCGCGATCCACCTGGCGATGGCGAGGCCGAGGCCCGCGCCGCCGTCTTCCGAGCGCGAGCGCGCCTTGTCCGCGCGATAAAAACGCTCGAAGACGTGGTCGCGCGCCTCCGTAGGGATGCCCGGCCCGGTGTCGGAGACCGAGAGCAGATATTCGTCTGCCTGTCGTGTCAGACTGAGCCTGACGACGCCGCGCGCGGGCGTAAACTTCACGGCGTTATCCAGGAGGTTCATGACCATCTGACGGAGCAGGTCTTCGTCGCCGTGGAAGGCGGCCTCCGGCAGGTTCGTCAACTCCACGGTCACGTTCTTGTCGGAGGCCAGCAGGCCCCCGGCCCGCGCCACTTCATCGAGCAGGTCGTTGAGATAGAGCGCCCTGTTTTGCAGTGGGTAATGCCCGGCGTCGGCGCGCGCAAGGACGAACATGTCCCGCACGATGCGCGAGAGCCGCCGGGTCTGCTCGGCCATCATCTGGAGTGCCTCGCGGTACTCCTCTTCTTCCCGGTGCTCTTTCTTCAGCGTCACGCCCGCCGCCGTGCTCATCACCGAGAGCGGGGTGCGCAACTCGTGCGAGGCGTCGGCCATGAACCGGCGCTGCTCGTCGAAGGCCGCGTCGAGACGCGCGAGCAGTTCGTTGAAACTGTTGGCGAGTTGTCCCAGCTCGTCGCGCGGGTTGGCGACGGGCAACTGCCGGTCGAGACTGCCGGCCCCGATCTGGCGCGCACGCTTCGCCATCGCGCCCACCGGCGCGAGACCCTGGCGGGCCAGGAACCAGCCGCCGAGGCCCGCCACGAGCAGCACCGCCGGCGTCGCCAGATAGAGAATCTCCCGCAGCGACTCCAACTCGTCCTCGACCGCCGCGAGCGGTTGGCTGGCGAGAATGATATACGGAGTGTCCAAAGGAGGAATCCGCACTCTCCGCACGGCGAGCCGGTGACGGTCGTCCGCGTCGCCCTCCTCGGCGACCGTGTAGAAGTAGACCTCGTCGTCGGGTATCGCGCCGAGGTCGGGCGGGCGGATGTGTAAGTCTCCTTCGTAAGGGTGCTCGGCGAGCAGTTGCCCCGCGCCGTCGAAGATCATCATCGCCTGTTGAGGGTGGGACAACTCGGCCGTCGTGCTCTCGGCGGCGCTCTGACTCGACTGCCCCTCCTGCGTGTCATGCGTCAGCGAGGTGATGGAGATTTCGAGGGTCGAGCGCAGCGCCTCGTCCACGCGCCGGTGGAGCGAGCGCGACAGCATGACGTAGACGGCGACGCCGAACACGACGAGGATGAGCGCGAGCGCGCTCACGTACCAGAGCGTCAAGCGTCCCCTGACCGTGTTAATCATCGGCGTCCGCCTCCTCGGCCGTCAGCGTGTAGCCCTCGCCGCGTCGCGTGCGGATCAGCTTCAGGTCGTGCCCTTCGTCAACCTTCCGGCGCAGCCTCTGGATAAACACCTCGATGACTTTCGAGAAGGGGTCGTAAGATTCGTCCCAGACGTGCTCGGCGATGTCGGCGCGGCCCACCACCTCGTCGGCCCGCCGCGCGAGGTACTCCAGGAGCGCGTACTCCTTGGCCGTGAGTTCCACGTCGCGCCCGCCGCGCCGCGCGCGACGTGCGCGCGTGTCGAGGGAGAGGTCGGCGACGTTGATGACTTCGGGATAGAGCGCCGGCCTGCGTCGCAGCAGCGCGCGCACGCGCGCGAGCAGCTCCTCGAAGTCGAAGGGCTTCGGCAGGTAGTCGTCGGCCCCCGAATCCAGGCCCGCGACCCTGTCCTCGACCGCGTCGCGGGCCGTGAGCATCAGGACGGGCACGGCCGACCCGGTGGCGCGCAACTCGCGGCAGACCGCGAAGCCGTCCCGGCCGGGCAGCATGACATCGAGGATGACGAGGTCGTAGTCGTTAACGAACGCCAGTTCCAGCGCGTGCTCGCCTTCGCCGGCCACGTCCACGGCGTACGACTCCTCGCGCAGCCCCTTGGCGAGCATCCTGGCGGCGTCCGGCTCGTCTTCGACTAATAAGATGCGCACGGTTCAGTAGGTCTTGAGCTGGCTCTTGTGTCTCGCGGCCTTCTGTTCGTCGTTGAGCCCGTTTTCGTAACCGTAGACGCCATTCTCCCAGTCCCCGTACATCACGTTGGGCTAGTAACAGATTATCTATCCAGGGCACAGAGCGCCAGCCCCTTGGCGACGGTGGTCAGCTCCTCCCCGCTCCGTAAACGGTCGGCGCCAAATCTTTTCGCGAAGAAACGCCGCACCACCGGCACGAATGACGACCCGCCCGTGAGAAAGACGCTGTCAACGTCGGCCGCCGTGACGTTACACCGCGACATTAACCGTTCGACGCAGCCGGCGATTGCCTGTACATCAGGCTGAATCCAGGACTCGAACGCCCACCGCTCGACGGACTCTTTTATCTCCACCTGCGCGTCATCAAAGATAAAGCCGGCGGTCTCCTGCTCGGTCAGCCCGACTTTCGTGGCCTCCACCGACCTGTAGAGCTTATAGCCCAAATTATCCTTGATGATGTGTATCATCGCCTCGATCTTCTCAGGTTCGAGGGCCTGTGCCTTGACTTGTCTCAGAACATTCATCGTATCCGGCGTGTTGAGGAAAGACATCAGGTGCCAACTCGCCAGCTTCGTGTAAATCCAGACCGGCACGCTGAACTCTTTACCCAGGGAGATGAAGTGAGAGCCCAGGCCGAGCCTCGGCGCGACCAGGTTCATCATTATCCGGCTGTCGAAAGTATCGCCCGCGATTGGAAGGCCCTCGGTGCCCAGGATGTGTCTTTGATGGTGGCCCTCTTTGCGCCTGGATGGCCCGAGCCGGAGCAGGGAAAAGTCGCTGGTGCCGCCGCCGAAGTCGCCGATGAGGACCAGTTCGTCGTGTTTGAGTTGCTTCTCGTAGTGGTATGCCGCCGCGATGGGCTCGAACTCGAACGAGATGTTATCGAATCCGGCCAACTCCGCCGCCGCCCTGAGGCGCCCGAGGGCGAACTGCTCGTCCTCCGGTTTTTCGGCGCCCGAGAAGACGACCGGACGGCCTACGACGGCGTGTGAGACGGCGCCGCCGAACTGTGTTTGCGCCACTTCCCTGAGCCTGCGAAGAATGACCGATACAAGGTCCTCAATCGTATAGCTTCGCCCGTATATCTGAGTGTGAGTGAAGAGGCGGCTGGCCAGGTAAGATTTGATCGACAACATCAGCCGCCCTCTGGTTTCCGCGTCGAGGTAGCTGTGTATCGCGTCGGGTCCCGCGACCACTCGCGGTTGCCTGTTCGACCCGCGCTCTCTGGCCGGGAAGTAGAGTATCGATCTAAAAGTTTTAGTTAAGCTCGGGCCATCCTGGAAAAGGGCCAGCTCGACGGAGCCGTCGCTCTTACCGACGGCGATGGCGCTATTCGTCGTCCCGAAATCCAACCCTACGACGGTATGCATAAGCACATAGTAGGGCAGGGTTGCAAAGAATTTCCATTTACACCGGATGTCGAGGTGACTTATTCCTCATTAACCCCCGAGGAGTCTTCTGCCGCGCTCGTGCGCGAAGACCAGCCGCACGCGCGTGGATTCACGCTCAAGGCGGGTCAGGAGCATTTCGCCCCCCTGGAGCAACTCCTCGCCGGATGACCGCTCAAGTTTGTCGCAGAGCATCTCCACCTGGCGCGCCCCGAGGCTGGCGCTGCTGCCCTTGAGGCCGTGCGCCGCCCGTCTTAATGCCGCCAAATCTCTGGCCGCCCACGCGCTCCGGATGGCGGCCAGGCGGCGCGGCGCGTCCTCGGTGTAAAGGTCAATCAGTTCGACGATCAAGTCCGGCTCGCCCTCAACCTGCGCCTCTTCAAGGCCAAGGAACACTGCCACATCCATGACCTCTCCCGTCGTGTCGAGAGCACTCGCCCGCGTCAGCGGACAAGTCCCGTGGTCGATGTTGTCGGCGACCTCGACTCCGCCGCTCATGCCAGCCCCTTACCCGGCGGCGTGCGCGCGCCGAAGGCCCCCGAAGCCTTCGTGGACGGCCTCCCGGTCCTGCTGCTTTTGCTGAGCAGCATACTTAACGAGAATTGCAGTTGCAGGGCCGTGAAAGGTTTCGGGAGAAAGACCGTGGCGCCGGCTTCAAAGCTGTCTTTCATCAGCTTGAGTTCCGTTTCGGAGGTCATCATGATGACGGGGATTCGCATCAGACGTTTTTCGGTCCTCATGTGCCGGATGATGTCTATCCCTTCGAGGTGGGGCATCATCATGTCGAAAATCGCCGCGCCGAACCCGGCGTCGGATTGAAGGATGCGAACCGCCTCGCGTCCGTCTTCCACGGTGACCGGGGCGTACCCCGCCCGCCTGACGACAGACGCGACCAGATGCCTGACGACCGGGTCGTCGTCGGCGACCAGAATGCGTTGCGGCGCGCCGACGCTTGATGGTGACATGTGCTTAAGCTCCTTTCATTCAGACCAACGCGTGACCGAACCGTTCTTGCAGGAACAGCCTGACCCGCTCGTACTCCCTATCGACCTGGGCGCCCATGCGTCCGGCGCCCGCGAGTTGCTGCTCGCGCCCCATGCGTTCCAACTCACGCAGCGGCCCGACCACCGCCGACATCCCGCAGGTGGCGCTGACGCCGACGCAGTTATGCGCAATCGACTCCACTTCGACCGCGTCCCCCGACTCGACGGCCGCGACCAATCTCGCGAGGCTCGCGGACATCTGTTCGAGGTAGACGCCGAGGATGTCGGCCACCTCCTCCGGGTCGTCGCCCATCGCCTGACGCAGCCTCTTTAAATCGACGGGCGGCGCGATCTCTTCGGGCGTCGCGTCGGCGGGTTCCACGCTCACGGCGTCGTCCGCCAGAAACCTTTCGAGCACGGCGGCCAACTCCTCCGGCCTGACCGGCTTGGAGACGTAGTCGTCCATGCCCGCCGCGAGGCACTTCGCGCGGTCGCCTTCGAGGGCGTTCGCCGTCATCGCCACGATGGGCGTGTGGCGCGTCGTCCCTTCGCGGCGGCGAATCTCGGCCGTCGCCTCGTAGCCGTCCATCTCGGGCATCTGGCAGTCCATGAGCACGAGGTCGTACGCGATCCTTCCCAGCGCCTCGACCGCCTCGCGGCCGTTGGCGACGGCGTCGGCGCGGTAGCCGAGCTTCTGCAACTGGCGCACGGCTACCTTCTGGTTCACGACGTTGTCTTCGGCCAGCAGGATGAGCTTGTGTGAAACCATCTTCGTCTCTTTCATGATGAGTTTGGTGTGTAGGTTCGACGGTTGGGGCGCGGGCGGCGCCTGGCTCATCACGGTCGCCAGGCAGTCGAAGAGTTGGGACTGGCGCACAGGCTTGGTGAGGCACGCCTCGATGCCCGCCTCGCGCGCCGTCGCGGACTGCCCGCGCTGCCCGAACGAAGTCAACATGACGAGGCGCGTGCCCGCGATGGCGGGGTCGGCCTTGATGGCGCGCGCCAACTCCAGCCCGTCCATCCCCGGCATCATCAGGTCGAGCACGGCGAGGTCGTAAGGCTCGCCCCGCCCCGCCGCCGCGCGCAGAGCGTCGAGGGCCTGCGCGCCCGACTCGACCTCCGCGTGAACCATCCCCCATGACCCGAGTTGGTGCGACAGAATCTTCCGGTTGGTCGCGTTGTCGTCCACGGTCAACACGCGCAACTTGTCGAGACTCCAGACGGTCGCCGGAACCTCCGCGGCGTCAGCGGGCTGCCGGTCGAACCTGGCGGTGAAGCGGAAGGTCGTGCCTTGACCCAACACGCTGTCGAAGCCAATCCACCCGCCCATCAGCTCGACCAACTGTTTCGAGATCGCCAGGCCCAGACCCGTCCCGCCATACCTGCGCGTCGTCGAGCCGTCGGCCTGCGTGAAGGCGTGGAAGAGGTGGCGGCCGGCGGCCTCGTCGATGCCGATGCCTGTGTCGGCCACCGTGAAGCGGACGACGACCTCGTCGTCGGTCTCGCTCTCTTTCTCGGCCTGCACGACGACCTCGCCGTGCTCGGTGAACTTGATGGCGTTACCGATCAGGTTCGTGAGCACCTGGCGCAGACGCCCCGGGTCGCCGCGCAGTTTGGTCGGGATGTCGCTGTAGACGAGCGAGGCCAGTTCGAGTCCCTTCTCCCGCGCGCGCTCGGCCAACAGTTCAACCGTCTCCTCGACCGGGTGATGGAGGTCGAAGTCGAGCGTCTCGAACTGGAGCTTGCCCGCCTCGATCTTCGAGAAGTCGAGGATGTCGTTGATGATGGTCAGCAGCGAGTCACCGCTCGCGCGGATGGTCTCGGCGAAGTCGCGCTGCTCGGCGTCGAGTTCGGTGTCGAGCAGGAGGCCCGTCATGCCGATGATGCCGTTCATCGGCGTGCGAATCTCGTGCGACATGTTGGCGAGGAACTCCGACTTGAGCCGGGCGGATTCCAACGCGGCGTCGCGCGCCTGTTGCAGTTCCGCCTCCATCCGCTTCCGCTCGGTGATGTCCTGGAGCGTCGTGCGGATGCCGGTGACGGCGCCTTTCGCGTCGTAGATGAGCCGGTCTTCGACCTGCACGAGGATCAGCTCGCCGTCTTTGCGGATGAACGTCCGCTCGTACGAAGTCATCGGCATGACGCCCGCGAGCTTCCGCCGGACGGCGTCCTGCGACACCTTCTCGACGACGAGTTCCCAGACCGGCCTGCCGACCAACTCTGCGGCCTTGTAGCCGAGCAGGCGCTCCCCGGCGCGATTGATGCGGGTGATGCGGCCGTCCCTGTCCAGTTCGTGATAGGCCATCGGCGCGTCGTCGAAGAGGTCTCTGAATTTGGCCTCGCTCTCGACGAGCGCCGCCTCGGCCCGCTTGCGTTCGATGGCGAGAGCGATCTGGCCCCCGACCGACGTGAGGAATTCGAGGTCGCGCTCCGAGTATGCGTCCCGGTCCCTGTAGTGTTGCACGACGAGCACGCCGATGGTCTCGGAGAGGGTGACGAGTGGGATGCCGAGCCAGCAGGCAGGGGAGGTTCCGACCGGCTCGACTTCGTCCTGCTCGACGAGGCGGCTGAAGATTTCGTGCGTCATCAGCGCGGGGCGGCCCGTGCGGAAGACGTAGGCCGTGCGGCTCTTCCCGAATTTTTGTGGGGGCGGCGCGTCGTCGTACTGGTCAACGAAGAACCGCATGGTGAACAGTCCCGCCTGTTTGTCGTGGAGCGCGACGAAGCAGTTCTCCGCGTAGAGGACTCGCCCGATGGCGCGGTGGATCAGGCTCAGCAGTTCGTCAAGATTGGATGTCTCGTTGACGCCCTGCATAATCTCGAACAGGACCTGGCGCTCCGTCTCATCCTGCCTGCGTGCTGAATTCATGATGGTCTTTACTCTTCCTCTGATTCTGAAGGCTGCCGGGTCGGCGGCGGCGGGTGGTGTCGGGAAACGGACGGGGAAACGTGGGCGGTGTCGGCTTATTGACACTTGCCGCGCAATGCGAGGGCATACAGTACCGAGGAGACGCGGAGAGCCCGTGGCGCCTCCACGCCTCTCCCGTCTAGTGCATTTGTCATGCCGGAGGGAGGGGAAGCGGCGCGCGTTCGGTTCTAGACCGAGACGTAGTCCAGTTTCTCCCCGACCTCTTCGTTGGTCTGCTCGTGGATGCGGGCCAGGTCGGAACGGGTCAGCCGCAGCAACGCGAGACGGTCGGAGCCGCACGCGTCGAGGCTCGCGACCTCGCTTGAGTCGTGTGCGTGCGCGACGGCGTCGGCCACGTGCAGCAGGAGGGCCGCCGGGTCGTTGATGCGGACGGCGTCGTGGTGCGCCTGAATGGCAAGCGCCAACTCGCGCGGGGTACCGCAGGCTTCGAGTATCCACTGGCCGACCTGCGCGTGATCGACGCCGAAGGACATGACCTCCTTGTCAACGCGCGTCCCGGCGTCTTCGAGCCAGGTGATGGTCTCCATCTCCTGCGGGAAGAGCGCGTGCAGGAGGGCTTCGCCGATGTCGTGGAGCAGGCCGGCCGTGTACGCGGCTTCCGGGTCGAGCAGCTCCGTCTTCTCCGCCAGCAGCCGCGCCGCCACGGCGCAGCGCCGTGAATGAACGCGCAACACTTGCGCCTCGTAACAGACGCGCTCGGACACGTCCGCCTGTGCGATGACGTGACGCAACGCGTCAACTCCGAGCCGCGCGCAGGCGGTTTTAAGGCTCGCCGTCGTGCCTTCGGCGGGACGGCCGACGTTGGCCGCGCGCAAGACCCTGGCCGCGAGCGCCGGCTCGGCCTCGACTTCGCGCACCAACTCGGACGGCGTGAGGCCGCGCAGGTTCGACGGCCGCGCGACCGGGAGAAATTGCGGCCCGATGTGGCGACGAATTTGCGCCAACGCCTCCAGTTTACAGAACGCCCTGACGACCTCCGGGTCGAACAGCGTCCCCGTCTTTTTCAACAGTTCTTCGACGGCCGCCTCGTGGCTGAGGGCGTCGCGGAAGGGGCGCGGGCTGGTCATCGCGTCGTAGGCGTCGGCCACGCGGATGATGCGCGAGGCGACGGGTATCTGCTCGCCCGCCAGGCCTTCGGGGTAACCGGTGCCGTCGTAATTTTCGTGGTGGTGGCGCACCGCCGCCGCGACCTCCTCCATCTCGGGAACGCCCGACAGCATCCGCGCCCCGCGCTCCGCGTGCAGTTGGACGACCGCCTGCTCGTCGCCGGTGAGCGCCGAGGGTTTGAGCAGCACGGAGTCGGGCGTGCCGATCTTGCCCACGTCGTGCAGGAGCGCGGCGAGCGCGAGTTGTTCGAGCGCCGGCACGCCCAGGTGCATCCGGCGGCCGATGGCCCCGGCGTAGCCGCCGACGCGACGCGCGTGTCCGTAGACGAAAGGATCTCTGGCCTCCAGCGCGTCGGCGATGGCGCGGACGAAGCCCCGCGTCATCTCCCGCAGCCGCAGGGAGAGACGCTTGTTCGCCACCTCCAACTCGTGATGTGACTTGTTGGTTTCGTAGTGCTGCAAGGCGCGCTCGACCGTCAGACGCAGGTCGTCGTTGTCCCAAGGCTTGGTGACGTAGCGGTAGACCTGCCCGCAGTTGATTGCCTCGACGAGCGCGCTCACGTCCGTGTATCCCGTGAGCATCATCCGCACCATGTGGGGCCGCGTGTCGGCGATCTGCTTGAGCAGCTCGATGCCGGTCATGCCGGGCATCCGCTGGTCGGTGATGAGCAGCGCCACGTCGTGCTGGCCGAGGAGCTGCAACGCCTCACGCCCCGACGGCGCCGTGAGCACGGAGTAGTCGCGGCGGAAAAGCCTTTCGAGCAGGCGCAGGTTGGCCGGCTCGTCATCGACAATCAATATTTTATAGGTCATGTTTCGCTGGCTCTGTTGGTGTCGGTGTGTCGGAAGGCGTTTAATTAATCGTCTCGCGCGCGCCGCGTGGGGCATCCACCGGGAGCGTGACCGTGAAAGTCGTCCCGTCGCCGGGGCGGCTCATGACCGCGATCCGGCCCTGATGACGCTCGACGATGCCGTAGGTGACTGACAGCCCCAGCCCCGTGCCTTCACCGACGGGCTTTGTGGTGAAGAAGGGGTCGAAAATCCGTGGGAGGTGTTCGGGCGCGATGCCGTCGCCGGTGTCGCACACCGCGACGACCGCCGTGTCGCCCTCGCGCCGCGTCTCGATGCGTACTTCGCCGCCGCGCCTCACGGCGTACGCGGCGTTGACGAGCAGGTTGAGCCACACCTGATTGAGTTGTCCCGCGTAACAATCCACGAGCGGCAGGTCGTTGTAATCGCGCACGAGCCGGACGTTCTCGGCGGTGTAGTAGCGCGCGAGCAGGCGCAGCGTGGACTCGATGCTTTCGTGGATGTCCACCTTCTTGAACTCCGCCTCGTCGAGCCGGGAGAACGTCCGCAGGTTCTGCACCACGTCGCGGATGCGTTCGGCGCCCTCGCGGCAGTCGGCGATGATGGAATCGAAGTCGGCGAGCGCGTTCTCGTAGTCGGTCTCCTCCTTCAGCGCCCTCACTTCCGCCGCCATCTCGTCGGGGAGCGCCATCGCGTCGTAGAGGGCGAGCAGACGTTCGAGCCCGCGCGCCGACTCGGCGAGCAGTTCCATGTTGCCGTAGAGGTAACCGGCCGGGTTGTTCAGTTCGTGCGCCACGCCGGCCGCCAACTGCCCGAGCGAGGCCATCTTCTCACTCTGGATGATCTGCGCCTGAAGACGCTCAAGCTCTGCCTTGCTGCGCCTCAGTTCATCATTCCTGCGCTCAAGGTCGAGCTTGTAGTGGCGCGCGGCGCGCAGCAGGGCGCGTCGCTCCAGCGCCCGCTCGACCGTCATCGAGAGGACGCTGAGTTCGCAGGGCTTAATCAGATAGTCGTAAGCGCCGAGGCGGACGGCGTCCAGCACACGCTGCGGGCGGTCAACGCCCGAAACCATGACGACCGCCGTCTCCGGGTGGCGGAGCATAATCTCGCGCAGCAGCTCGACGCCGTTGCGGCCCGGCATCATCACGTCCGAGATGACGAGCGCGTAACTTTCAAAGGCCATGCGCGCCAATGCCTCGTCCGCCGACGCGGCCGTGTCGCAGAGGTAGTCGTCGCCGAGTTGCAGGGAGAAAATCTCGCGCAAATCCTCGTCATCATCGACGATGAGGATTCGCTGGTCGCCGTCCTCCATGAACTCGGACGCGGCGCGGGCACTGGTGGCGGTGGCTTGGCTGATGCAGGCGTACGACATGCGTTGAGACTCGAAACGGATGGTTCTTCGGCGACGGAACGGGACGCCCGTGGCATACGGCGCTCGCACCCCGCCCTTCCGAACGCCTTGTGCGCCCGACAGAGCGTCCCGCGCGGTCGTTATGCACGATCCGTGCCGGCAGACCACGCGGAGCGCGTGACGGCGTTGACGGGAATATGGCTGAAGCGACTGGTGGGAATTCTTCAGGCGGGAGGCCGATTTTTGCGAGGTTGCGACTCAACCACCGGCCAGTGAGACTCAGGCCACCCGTGGCCGCGGTGTCAATTCCTTGACGCCGAGAATCATAAGTCACCGTTCAAGCACTCACGCGGCGGTAGTTCAGCCGGGGCCGTGGCAGGGCGACTACATGAAGTTGCGCGTGTGAAGTTCGGAGATGGCGCTCGCTTCGTCGGGGCCGAACCCGAGTTTAAGCAGGCGGCTCGCGCGGTCGGCCGCCATCTCACGCTTGAGGGCCTGCACCTTCTCGAACCCTTCGGCGATGGCGCCGGGCTCCCAACCGCCCGCCGCCAGCAGGACGAGCGCGTCGAAGACCTCCTCGTTAAGTCCGGCCGTCCGCGCCAGCGCGTCGTGCCGCCGGGCGGCCGCCGCCGCGAGGCGCCCTCGCAGCGCCGGGTCTAACGAGATAGCGTATTGCAGGTGCCCCACGCCGAAGGCCACGTGGCGCGCCTCGTCCTGCGCGGCGAGCCGCGCGACCTGCCGCGTGACGGGGTCGGGCGCGTGGCGTTCGAGGAACCACAAAAGGTTTAAGAACGTCCCCTCGCCGAGGACGGAGAGCAGGAAGGAGGCGAGCGTGAAGTCGTGCTCGTCGAAGAGCGTCTTCAGTGACTGCTGCCCGCCCACGGTCGAGAGCCCGAGCGCCTTCTTCCGCCGCAGCGTGGCCCGCCGTGTGAAGACCTCGACGTGCCGCGCCTCGTCCGCGACCTGGATGGCGAGGAGCTGCATGACCTCGCGGAAGTGCGGGTGCACCTGCGCCAGAAACTTCGCGGGCACGAGCAGCGCCGCCGTCTCGTTCTCGACGAGGTAGGTCATCACCTGCACGACGGCCGACTCGACCTCCGGCGGCAACTCGAAGGGCGCGTCCCATTCGACGGCCGTGGCGGGGTTCCACTGGGCGGCGGCCGCCTGCTGGTAGAGGCGCGGGACGTTCTCCGCCCACACCCGCGCCTTCGAGTCGAGCCGGAAGTTATATTCGGGCGCGCCGGCCTCGACCAACGCGCCGCGCGCGGCCAGGCCCCAACGCGCCGGGGGACGCTCGACCACCGCCCCGGGCTCACGCTGGTCCGCCCCGCCCGCCGCCTCCGCGCCGCGCAGGCGACCGCCGGCCGCCGCGCCGCCGACGACCCACGCCACCAGAGGCGAACCCCCGTCCGCCCGCGCTTCGTTCGACCCCTGTCCTTCGGCCTCCGCCCCAAAGAACTCGTGCCCCTGAGAGCGGCACCAGCCGCGCAGGTGTACGGCGAGGTCGGGGGCGCTCCCCCTGACGCCGAGCCTCCCGCCGGGAGGCAGGTCTGACAGGGCGCGCTTAAGCAGGAGGTGCGCTCCACGGTCGAGCCCGAGGTCTTTAATATCGATAACCGTCGATGGTGATCTTCCCGTCCGCGTCATAAAATCCCGCCTCGTCCACCGCGCGTTCGAGCGCCTCGTAACCTTCGAGCCGACCCTCGCGCCACACCTTGAGCCCTTCGAGGTCGAGCAGCGGTCGCACCAACGGGTCGTCGTACGACATCCCGAGCAACAACTTAACGAATCTCGACACGAGTCCCGAAGGCGCCTCGGCGCTGACGGTGAAGTTACAGTGGTCGTAGGGCTCGGTCTGCGTCAGCACGCACGTGGCCCCGGCCGGGAGCGTCCCCTCGTTGATGAAGAGGAGGTGATTGCCGTCGATCATGCAGGCGGCTTCGCAGTCGCCCGCGAGGAGGGCGCGCGCCGCCTCGCGCTCGCCCCCGATGTGGTCGCCGTGCTTGCCGCCGAGCAGGTCGTGGTAGACGACCTCGAAGTCCGCGCCGGGGGCGAGCCCCCGCGCCCGGAGGTGCGAGAGCGGGAGAAGCGTCGCCTGCGGCGAGTCTATCGCGCCGACGGCCACGCGCCTGCCGCGCAGGTCTTCGATTGACCCGACGCCCGAGTCGCCGCGCACGACCACGACCGAGGTCAGGTCGCGGTCCGTGTCGCGCATGGCGACGGCTTCGACCTTTATCCCGCGCGCGGCGGCGAGCCTGCGTGTCCGCACCCACGCGAGCGGAGAGTTCCACGCGACGTGGAAATGCCCGGCGAGGTGCGACTCGACCTGCCGCTCGTAGTTGGAGAAGAGGAGGTAGTCGAAGTCGAGGCCGTGGCGCGAGAAGTATGACTTGAAGCCTTCCCAGATGGTCACGACCTTCGGGTCGTAGGCGACCGCGCCAAGTAGGAGAGTGTCGGAATCGCTCATGTTCGTCTCCGCCATTTGCCTTAACCGAACAGGGGCAGGCCGCAGACGGCCTTGCCGATGAAGTCGTAGAGCACGTCGGTCGTTGGTGCCATCACGGTCGCGGCGCGCGCGTCGCGGAAGTGGCGCTCGACGCCGACCTCCTTGCGGAAGGCCGCGCCGCCGCAGACGCGCATGGCGAGGTCGGTCACCTCGGTGGACGCTTCGCCGGCCGCGGCCTTGACCTCCAGAACGCGCAACATGGTGTCCTCCCTCCCGGTTTCGAGCGCGGTCAGAGTGTCATCCAGCAACGCACGACACATGTCTACACGGATGCGCATCCGCGAAAGGTACGCGCGCACCGTCGGCAGGTCGGCGAGTGTGCTCCCGAGGTGCTCAAGCTTCGTCCCCGCGACGTGCGCGGCGGCCTTCCCCGTCGCGGCCTCCATCGTCCCCACCGAGAAGCCCGCGCTCATCAACTGGAAGTAGGGGAGCACGACCCCCATCATCACGTCGAACCCGCCGCCGTCCGGGCCGAGCATGTTCTCGCGCGAGACGACGACGCCCTCGGCCGTCACGGGCGACGAACTGTTCCCGCGCAGGCCCAGCCCGTCGAAGGGCGCGGGGACGGAGAGCCCCGCCGCGTCGGCCGGGACGAGCCAGACGGTGCTGTTGCCCTCGGCCTCCAGCGGTCTGCTCGACCAGACGTACGAGTCGGCCTCGCCGGCCGACGTGACCCAACTCTTGTGCGCGTCGAGGCGGACGCCGCCCTCGTCAGGCGCGGCCGTGCTCGTGGGCGCCCAGAAGTGACTGCGCGACCCCTGCTCCGAGAAGGCGAGCGTGGTGACGTGACGCCCGCGCGCTATCGCCTCGCGAACCTCTCGCGGCCCGTGCGCCTCTATGACGGCGGCGCCCGCGTAGTGCATGCAGAGCACCATCGCCGTCGAGGCGCATTCGGAGGCCACCCGCTCGATGACCTTGGTCGCCGCTCGGTGCGACTCGCCAAAGCCCCCGACCTCGGGCGAACTGATGAGCCCCAGCAGCCCCGCACGCCCGAAGGCTTCGAGCGCGGCGCGGGGGAACGCCCCCGCGCGGTCCACTTCGACGGCGGCGGGCGCCACGGTCCCTGCGACGATCTCGTCAACGATGCGCGGGTCAAACGCCTTCGCGCGCGACTCCACTTCGCTCATGCCCCTCTCCTTTACGAAAGCCCCGAAGCCACGGCGCGCGCCGCGCGACCGGCCGGCGGAGCGCATACGCTCGCCGACGAGTCCGGCATCGTGAGCAGGTTTATCTGATTCGCGGGCACCGGGCCGGCCCCGCACGGAGGAAGGGCTAGGCGGCGGGCCGCGAGCGGTCTGAGTCGTGTCGCAAAACTTGCGCCCACTGCAAGGCGCGGGTTCAATTCTTCGGCATCACGTCACCCGTCCATTTGAGCATCATGCTGACGGCGTCGCCGTCGCGTTTGTCTGCACGCGTGCGCAGATATTACATACGCGGCCCGAAAAGCGACAAGCCGGGGCGGCGTAAGAACGCTCCGGCCTCTCGGTGCATACGCTTCCCGCCTGGGAACGTGACCGTCGCGCGCGCGTCCGCGCTCAGCTCTCCCGCCCGACGCCGAGCGCGTCGGCGACGCGGTTGATGTAGTTGAACCACGAGGCGATGAGGGTGATCTGCAAAATCCCTCGGTCGTCGAAGCCGGCGGCCCGCAGCCGCTCGTGGTCTTCGCGCGAGATGCGCGTGGCGTCGCGGGTGAGCTGCGCGACGTAGTCGAGCATGACGCGGTCCTGTTCGTTGATGGGTGCCTTGCGGTAGTCATCCCGGAGGGCGGCCACCAGCTCTTCGTCTAAGGTCGCGCGACGCAGAAACTCTGCGTGGGACTCGATTCAATAGTGGCACCGGTTCGTGACCGACACGACGGTCGTGATCATCTCGTGCTGGCGCCGCGTGAGCGGCAGCTCCGGCGACATCAGCGAGCCGAAGGTCGCGAACGCGTGGTGAAGCGCGTCGGGTATCAGGCTGTGTGACCCGACTATCCCCGCCGTCTCGCCGTCGTCGGCCGCCGGCACCGGCGCGGCGTACTCTTCGGGGTAGAGCCCGCGCACGGACTTCATGGCGCGGCGCAGGCGCTCGTCGGCCTCCTCGAACGGGACGGTCTTGATCCAGGTCATGTAAGCAGATTCCTTCCGGCCGCCTTAAAGGCAAACCCTTCGATGACGAGTGCGAACCCTGAACGCTGATTCGGATTGTGGACGCGCGGAGACTTGAGCGCACATTACCGCACAGGGCGCCGCCCGGTGTCATGGGAGATAGGTTGGAGGCGCGTGTCAAACCTTTGTTTGATTCCCGCCCGGCCGTTTAGATAGTGCTGGCTCGTCGGAGTTGATGCTGCTAGACTGACCCGCCCCGAACTCAATTCGCAGACACGATTCCATGTACACGAGCGCAAATCTGATTCGACGTAACGCCAGGGTCTTCACGGCGCTTCTCATCGTCACCTGCCTGTTCCTGGCGTTGAGATATTCGCTGAGCGTCGATAGCGGAGAAGTGAGGGCGGCGGCGGCCCGCTTCGGCTTCGCGCGCGCCAGTCTGCCCGAGGTCGCCGGCCCGCCCGTCCGACTACAGCGCCGCGTGCATCCGAGCGTCAGTCGCATCTCTTCGTTCCTCTCGACGGTCGGCGCCGCCGTCGCGCTCAACGACCTGGATGGCGACGGCCTCTCGAACGACGCTTGCTACATCGACACCAGAATCGACCAGATCATCGTCGCCCCCTTGAAGGGCACCGGCGAACGCTTCGCGCCGTTCGCGGTGGAGCAACGACCCTTCTTCGACCGCGACCGGATGGCGCCGCTCGGCGTGCTCCCGTCGGACGTGAACGAGGACGGGCGCGTGGACATCGTCGCCTATTACTCGGGGAGGACACCGCTCATCTTCCTCCGCCGTCCGACGGAGAGAGCCGGCGGGACGGTCCTCAACGCCGACAGTTACACCCTCCAGGACATCTTTCCGAAGGGCGAGGTCTGGATGACAACCGCCGCGACCACGGCCGACCTCGACGGAGACGGCCACCTCGACCTCGTCTTCGCCAACTACTTAAAGGACGGCTCCGACCTCTACAACCCGGAAGGCTCAGGCGTCGTGGAGCTTCCCGCATCCTTCTCGCACGCGGCCAACGGCGGCGGCGAGCGCATCTTCCGCTGGTCGGGCGCGTCGCGCGGCGAGAACGCTTCGGTCACTTACGAAGAGGTTCGCGACGCGCTGCCCGAAGGTGTCGGCGGCGGCTGGGGGCTCGCCGTCGGCGCGCAGGATTTGGACGGAGACCTTTTGCCGGAGGTCTACGTCGCGCACGACTTCGGCCCCGACCGTCTCTTCTGGAACAGGTCCACGCCCGGGCGCATCCGCTTCGCGCTGCTGGAAGGCGAGCGCCGCTTCGACACGCCCAAGTCTTACGTGCTCGGGCGTGACTCGTTCAAGGGCATGGGCGTGGACTTCGGCGACCTGAACGGCGACGGCCGTCCCGACATCTACGTCAGCAACATCACCGCGCCGGGCGGCCTGCAAGAGAGCCAGATGGCCTTCGTCAGCACGGGGGAACTGGGCCGGATGCAGGAGGGCGTCGCCCCTTACGTCAACCGAGGCGAGGCGCTCGGCCTCGCGCGCAGCGGTTGGGCGTGGGACGCCAAACTCGACGACTTCGACAACGACGGCGTGCTTGAGGCGCTTCAGGCGACCGGGTTCGTCCGTGGGGGCTCGAACCGCTGGCCCGAGCTTCAGGAACTTGGCACGGCCCACGACCAGCTCACCTCGAACGTGCAGGTCTCCTGGCCGCTCATAGAAGCGGGCGCGGACATCTCCGGCCGCGACCAAAATCCCTTCTTCGTCCGCGCGGGCGACCGTTACGTGGACGTGTCGCGCGAGATCGGCTTCGGCGAAGATTACGTCAGCCGTGGGCTTGCCGTCGGTGACGTGGACTACGACGGCTCGCTCGACATCGTCGTGTCGAACATGTGGGGGCCGGCCACCTTCTATCATAACGAGTCACCCCGTCCCGGCGCGTTCCTCGGCCTCCGCCTCCTCCTGCCGCTCGACGACAGCGCGGCCGGCGAGACCGTCGTCAGACGGGGCCGTCCGACGAACGAGGTCAACGGCCGCGCGGCCGTGGGCGCGAGCGTCACGGTCACGCTGACAGACGGGCGCGTTCTCACGCGCCAGGTTGACGGTGGCAACGGTCACAGCGGGAAGCGCGGCCCTGATTTGCACTTCGGCCTCGGGCGGACGCGCGGGGCCGTCGGCGTCCGTGTTGACTGGCGCGATTCCGGCGGTCAGGTCCGAAGCGAGTATCTGAAACTGAAGCCGGGCTGGCACACGCTGCTCCTCGGTCGGCCCGTGCGGGGAGGTGAATCATGAGCGCGCCTGATTTACGCCTGGCCGCGCTCAGGCGCTTCGCCATCGCCATCACGGTCCTCAACGTCTGCGGGCGCTTGTGGCTGGGCTTTGAGAACTCCTGGGCGCAGATGTTTGTGGCGCTCGGGACGGCGTACCTCGTCGAGTTCGTTTTAGAGGTCGCCGACGCGCGCGCGAATCAGAGACCTTATAAGTTCGCGGGCGGATGGGTGCGGGCGGTCGATTTCGTTCTGCCCGCGCACATCTCGGGCATGGCCGTCTCCATGCTGTTATACGCGGGAGGGCTTCTGCTCCCGTTCGCCTTCGCCTCGGCCGTCGGCATCGCCTCGAAGGCGCTGTTCACCGCGCCGTTGAACAACTCGCGGCGCCATTTTCTCAACCCTTCGAACACGGGGATCGCCGTCACCTTCCTGCTCTTTTCCGTCGTCGCGCCGGCCGTGCCTTACCAGTTCACCGAGTTCCTTTCCGGAGGCGTCAGTCGCGCCCTGCCCGTGCTCATCATTTGCATCGGCACCTTCATGAACTGGCGTTACACGAAGCGGATGCCGCTGGTGCTGAGCTGGGTCGGCGCCTTCGCCGTGCAAGGCGTGGCGCGCTGTCTTCTGAACGGCCTTCCGCTCTCCGTTGGTTTGGCGCCGATGACGGGCGTGGCCTTCGTCCTGTTCACCTTCTACATGATTACCGACCCGGGGGCCACGCCGAGCCGCCGGAAGGGGCAGGTCGTCTTCGGCGCGGCGACCGCCTTCGTCTACGCGGCCCTGATGATGGCGCACGTCGGGTTCGCGCTCTTCTATTCGCTGCTCGTCGTCAGCGCGGCGCGCGGCCTGCTCTTACACCTGGAGGCCGCGCGCCCGACCCGTCCGAAAGTTGGAGAAGGGCTTCAGCCTTTTGGGTATTGACTGTCGGCCGCCGCGAGACTAACTTCTTGCGGGCCGACTGGTCTCTTCTTTCTGCAACAACTTCAGTCTTCGATTCCGTCTCTTTTACGTCAAGGTAGGCCGTCCGTCTTCGGGGTCAACATGCGTCTACGCAAGCTGCGAAACGGCCACGGGGTGCGCCAGAGGCTGGCGCTCGGCCTGACCTATCTCATCACGCTTGCGGAGCCGGTGGACGTGGTCAAGGCGTTCACCTACCGGCCGCGTTACTTCGGCAGGTATTTCTGCGACTGGGGGCACGACCTGATGCGCGGCCCCTCCGAGTGGACGGTCGGAGAGCGGGAACTGTTCGGGGCCTTCACGGCGAGCCTGAACCAGTGCGTCTTTTGAACGAGCGCCCACCGCGCGGTCGCGCGGCCACTCATCGGGTCACGTCTGACGGGCGAGGTCTTGACGGACTGGCGCACGGCCGCCGTCGGCGGGAGGATGCGCGCGACGCTCTGCCTGTTGGAGAAGCTCACGCTCGCGCCCACGGAGGTCTCGGGCGAAGACCTCGACGAACTCCGCGCGGCGGGGTTGTCCGACCGCGCGATTCTGGACGCGGCCTACGTCTGCGTCGGCTTCAACATCATCACGCGGATCGCCAACGCGCTCGGCTTCAACGTGCCCCCGGACGTTGTGTTCACACGCGCGTCCAGGTATCTGACGGTCTTCGGCTACAGCATCCTGAGCGGCTTCTGGGCGCGCGGCATCTACCAGCAACTCGTCGCCCTCCTGCTCGTCAACAGGTCGGCGGCGGGCGGGCGCGACGCGTTCGACCCATACGAGAAGAAGCTGGCGCTGCTGCGTAAGTCCGTCCTTTCAGAACCCGGCGCGCTCGACCCCGAAGTGCGGCGCGCCATCTGCGACGGCCTTGAACTGCCCGCCCCCCTCGGGGCCTACGTCAGGAAGGTCGCCGGGCACGCGCACTCGGTTGGCGACGACGACATCGCGGAGCTGCACCGCGCGGGCTACACGGATGACCAGATATTCGAGGCCACGGTCAGCGCCGCCCTCGGCGCCGGCCTTTTACGGTTGGAGCATATCCTTCTCACGCTCCGCCCGGCCTCTTGAGGAGACGCTTTGACGACGCAGGACGCCACGACCATCAACGAAGTGAGCGGCGCGCGTCGAAGCGCGCCCGTACCCTACCGGGCCTGCTTGCTCATCGGGCTCGGTGGCCTCTTCGCGGGCGTCACCGGGCCGCTTCTCAGCACCTTCATCCCGCCGCTCGTACGCGACGCGGTCGGCGAGCAGCGCACCCTCATCGGCGTCATCATGGCCATCGACAACGTGCTGCTGCTCGCGCTCGTGCCGTGGGCGGGGCCTCTGTCCGACCGCGCCCGCGCCCGTGGGCGGGGCCGCCTGCCCATCATCCTCGCCGGGCTCGTACTCTCGGCGTTCGGGATGGCCGCGCTCCCTTCGTCCGCCGCGTTCGGCCTCCCCTTTTTGGTCGGCGCGATAGTACTCCTGCACACCGGCATCAACGTGCAGCGGTCACCCTTCCAAGCACTTCTGGCCGACCTCGTGCCGTCGCGCTATCGCTCACTCGCGACCGGCTCCGTCACTTTCCAGATGTGCGTCGGGGCCATCGCCTTCCTGATGCTGGGCCGCGTGCTCGGGATGCAGAGGGCCTTCCTGATTGCGGCGGGCAGCGTGCTCGCCATCGCCGCCGCGTTCGCCCTCGGGCTCCGCGAGCCGGCGCCCGCCGAGACGCGGCACGCCGAGGTCACCTACCGTTCGCTCGCGGAGGCCGCGTGGTCGGCCCTGCGCGGCGTGGTGCCGGGCATGCGGCTCGTCTTCCTCGCCTCGCTCCTGCTGCAACTGACTTTCCAGACGTTCACCACGTGGTATGCGCTGCACGGCACCGAGCGCTTCGGCGTCCGGCCGGAAGACGTGACCGTCGGGTTCATCGCGTGGGCCGTGGGCGGCGTGATCGGCGCGCTGCCGGCCGGCTTCATCGGCGTCCGCGTCGGGCCGCGAAGGGCCATGCTCGTCGGCTTCGCCGTCCTGACCGTCTGCCTGCTCGCGCTCGACCGGGTCACGCAGATGGCCCACGTGGTGCCGCTGCTGGCGCTCGCCTCGGCCAGTTGGACGTTCCCGACGGTGAACGCCTACCCGCTCTTCGTCGAGCCCATCCCGCCGCACCGGCGGGGCGTCCTCGCCTCGCTCTTCCTGCTCTGCATGGCGCTCGGCGGTGCAATCGGCGACCCTTTAAACGGCCACCTGTTCGACCTCCTCGGCGGCTACCGCGCGCTCTTCCTGCTCATGGCGTGCTACGCGGCGCTGGCTTTCGTGACGGTGCTCTTCGTCCCGCGCGGGGCCGGCGCGGCCGACGCCGGTCAGGACGGCGTGACGCCTCTACAGTAAAGCTCCGAGAGTCCGCGGGCTTTGGGATGGGTTCACGAAGAGACGCTTGCTGACCCTTTCTTCGTCTCGCATGCGCCTCCGTGCCTCACGCGGGCTTCAGCCTGAGCCAAGTCTCCCGTCCCTTCGCGTTCACCTCAAGTCTCCGGTCGGCCGTGAGGCTGATGAGCCCCGACGCGCACAGGTGAGCGATTGCTTCCCGCGCCGTGTCCTCGTCGATCTCGGCTTCGGCCCCGAGCACCCGGTCGATTATCCAACCGGCGAGCCCGACCCGGTCATCACCTACCGACGCCGCCAGCCGCTCCGGGCCGTAGCGCGACGGCACCTCTACGATCACGCCGAGGAGAGCCAGCGCCGCGCCGTTCAACTCCGCGCCGTCGGGCAGAGCGTCGGCCGCGGGCGTGGGCGACGGCGCTTCGTCGGCTCCGACGGATAAGTCGGTCAGAGGGAGGTCGCCTTGCGCTTCCTTATCCCACGCACGCGGCCGGTACTCGCCGCGCAGCCCCCGCGCCGCCTGGTGCTCGTAGAGCAGCAGCGTGGCCGCCGCGTCGAGCGCCGCGTAGGCGATCTGCCGTGGGTGGAGCGGGCGCGCGGACCAGTCGCTCTGCTGCGGCCCCTTGTCGAGCCGCAGCCCGAGGTGGCGCTCGGCCTGCGCGCTGAGCGAGCACCCGCGCTCGCCCGCGCGCCGCGCCGCCAGCATCGTGTCGTAGACCGGCGAGACGCGCATCCCGAAGTGTCGTTGCAGTCTTGAGGTGTCGAACGAGGCGTTATGCGCCGCCTTGACGACCTCGCCGGACTCAAGCGCGTGGTGAAGCCCGGACACGTCGAGCCCGGCGAGTGCGTCCACGACGGCGACCCTCACGCGCCCCGCGTCGCGGTAGGCAAGCTGGATTAAGGAGACGCGCTCGGCCCGTCGGTCCCACCACGACGCGGTCTCGATGTCGAGGGCGAGGGCCGAGGCGTCGAGGAGCGCATCGCTCAGTGCGGCGAGGCGGGGCGCGTCGTTGACGTAGGTGACTTGATAGTCTGCGCTCATGAGTCCGGGCAGAGGGAAGTGGCGGGAGCGGGCAAACGTGACGACAGAGTTACTCTCGGCCTACATGCCGGGCGGGCATGCGCCTTCGGGCGGAAGCACAACATCACGACGGCGGACGCACTCCGCCACTCAATCAACCGCCGCGACGTGCGTGAAGGCTGAGCGCGGGTTGCGGGTCGCTGTTCGCACCTTGGTTCAGCGGGCGGCGTCGCCCAGTCTCTCGCTGCTCTTCTTCACGCGCTCGCTCAGCCCGATGATGGCCTCAAGGTCGAGCCGCAACCTGACGGACGACTCGGCGTCGAAACGCTTGACGCCTTTCGCGTGGAGGGCGTTCGCGAACCTGAGCACTATCCCGTCCAGCCTTGAGAGCGCCGTGCGCAACTGCTCCGGGTCCGTCGGGGCCGCGCCCGCCGGAGGTCTTGCGCCCGCGTCCGGCTCGGGCAGGATCAGGTTGAGCTTGAGACGCTCGGCCCGCTTCTTGATCTCCGAGGCGGACTTCGCGACGAGTTTGAAGTCGAGTTGCCCCGTGCCCGCGACCACCCGCGCGAGGTCGTTGTTGACGACCTGTAGGCGCACGAAGTCTTCCCTGATCTGCGCGGCGGCCAGGCGCGGCTCGCGCCGCTGCTCGCCCGCCCTGTGGTATCGCTCGATGAGCGCGAACTCCATCTCGCGCTCCTCGCTCGCGGCGGCGTCGCGCGCCATCCGCTCGCGCGCCTCCCGCTCGGCGGTCCTGACCTGTTGGCCTTGCGCCACCATGGCGCAGGCCGCCAGGAGGAGGACCGCCGACGCGCTGACAACGGACTTTGATGAGTATTTCATCCGGAGCCGCCTTTCTTCGACGCGCGCCGTGAAGCGCCGTTACGCATGCCGCACGACCGTTGCCGGTGTCGGCGTCGGTGCCTCAAGAGAGGTTCTCGACCGGCATTATGTCACTCTCCGTCTGCTCTGTCTGCACTGAAGTTGAGCGCGTCAACTGCTCGCAAGGCGGGTCGCCGGCCGGGCCGCTAAACGGCCTCACGTTCATCCGCGCTCGGTTGAAGGTCGTGCAAGTGCGCGGCCAGTTTTTTTAATTGACATACGACCGGTTTTGACTTAATTTCCTGCCCTCTTCAACGGGTGTATTTGGCGTCTCATCCAGCGGAACTTCGCTCGTCGGTCCTGTTTCTCAACAGCGCGACCCCGAACCGCGCACCACGGCCTCACGGCGCTCACGCACTGTCCGGCCCGTTTCTTCGCACCACGCTCAGCCGCCGTTGCCGTTTCGCCTCCGGAACTCTTGCCGGCCGCCGCGAGACTTGAGTCTTATGACATCCGAGCCTCACACGCGCACACACAAACAGCCCGACGCTTGACGACGACGGCGAGCCTTGTCGAGGTCGCGGCTTGTCGTCGCCCGCCGCCTCGCACTCTTAATCGAACCGGGGTCTCGAACTTTCATCCTCGGGGGCAAACGAGCCATGACCGCAGCCTGGAAGCCTTTGAGTCAACGCATCGGGTCGATGCCGCTCGTGCTGGCCGGCCCGATCCTGCGCCGCACCGAGAGCAAGTCCGTCACTGTCTGGGTGGCGTTGAAGAAGAGGTGCAAGGTCGTCCTCACCGTCTACGACGCGGCCACGGCGACGAAGCTGCTCGAATCGGCGGCGGTCTACACGACGACGCTCGGCACGTACCTGCACGTCGTGGCCGTGACCGCCGCCAACGGCACGGCGCTGTCGCCGGGGCGCGTCTACCACTATGACATCTCTTTCACGCCGATGGGCGCGACGACCCCGGTCTCGCTCGGCGCGGCGCTTGAGGGTTCGGACGTAAGCGTCGGCGACTATTTCTTCCCGACCTTCTCTTTACCGCCCGCCCGTCTGAAGGACCTGCGCCTCGTGCACGGCTCGTGTCGCAAGGCGCACGGCCTCGGGCGCGGCGACGCGTTGGCCGCGCTCGAAGAGATGTTGGAGGCCGCCGCCGACGCCGCCGACCAGCGCCCGCATCAACTCTTCCTCACGGGTGACCAGGTTTACTCAGACGACGTGGCCGACTGCCTGCTGCACATGCTTATCGAGGCCGGCCAGACGTTACTCGGCAAGACCGAGGTGCTGCCGGACGTGACGGACGCGGACAGCCTGAAGGCCGGGTGTCGCGCGCGGACGGCGTCGCAAATCGCGGGGCTCAGCACCGAGTCCAACTACGGCAAGAGTCACCTGATGCGGTTCGGCGAGTTCTGCGCGATGTACCTCTTCGCCTGGTCGGAGGTGATGTGGCCGGAGTCACTGCCCTCCTTCGCCGACGTGTACCCCGACGACGACTTCGAGCGCGATGATTCGACGGAGCAGGAGGGCGTCGGGCGGCACCGGCGGACGAAGCGCACCCGGTGGGCTCTCCAAAAGCTTTTTGAAGCAGAGTCGAAGCAGGTCGAGCTGTTCAGGCGCACGCTGAAGGAGGTCCGCCGCGCGTTAGCCAACGTCCCGACCTACATGATCTTCGACGACCACGAAATCTCGGACGACTGGTACATGTCCAGGGAGTGGTGCGACAAGGTCCTCGGCCAGAAGCTCGGCCGGCGCATACTGACGAACGGGCTGCTCTCCTACGCCATCTTCCAGGGGTGGGGCAACACGCCCGAGCAGTTCGCGGCGGGCGCGGTCGGCGGGAAGCTTCTCGCGGCGGCGACGAGTTGGGTGGCGAACAACTTCAGCGCGACCTACGAGACACAGATCGCCGGTTACGTCTCCGTCCCGGCCAGGCTCGAACCGACATCGACCGTGACCACGGGGGCGAGTTACGACCTCAAGCCCTCCGTGGGCAAGGAGGACGACCCGCCCCTGCTCGACCCGAACGTCGTCAAGTGGCACTACACGGTCGCCGGGCCGAAGCATCAGGTCATCGTCCTCGACACGCGCACCTTCCGCTCGTTCCCGCCCGGCAACAAACGCGCGCGGTGCTACATGATGAACGAGCTCGGCTTCTCCGAGCAGATCGGCAAGGTGCCGCCCGCGCCGCCCGGCTGCGAGCTGACGATGGTCGTCGTCCCCACCAACCTCATCAGCCCCTCGCTGACCGAGAAGGCGGCCGGGGTCCTGGGGAGCCGTTGGCTCTGCGGCATCTACTACACCGACCGGTACGACCCCTGGGGCGCGCAGGGCAGGGACTTCGAGACCCTGCTCGCGCGGCTGGCGGCGCGCGCGCCGTCGAAGGAAGGCAGGCGGCGCGTCCGCTACCTCCTGCTCGGCGGCGACATCCACAACAGCTACGCCGCGCGCCTCCAGTACTGGGGCAAGAAGCCGTTCATGTCGCAGACCTCCGAGGTCGAAATCGAGGCCATCTTCGGCCACTTCACCAGCAGCCCCTTCAAGAACCAGGACTCGAAGACCGACCTCCTTCAGACCTTCGGCTACAACCTGCACAACTGCGCCCTGCGGGTCGGCGGCTTCCCCGAGCCCGAGCTGTGGGCCGGCTGGTACACGCCCCCCGGCCGCGAGCTTGTGACCATCGGCGACGTGACGCGTAACGTCGCAGGGTCCCATTCGACCTACAAGGTGCCGTGGACGATTAACCAATCGCCCGCCATGCTCAGCCTCAGAGGCATCCCCTCGGGCGGCGTCTGCGCTATCGCGCCGAACTGGCGCTACCGCGTGGACTTCATCACCGGCGCGAAGGAGAACCGCCCCGACGACGAGAGCCAGTACGACGAGCCGACGAAGGGGTTGACCGCCAGGGAGGCTCTCATGCTCGTCACCAAAATCACGTCGAGACACAGGCGTTACGTTGGCACCGGGCGCGGCACGGACATCGTCGGCGTCAACAACATCGCGGAGGTCGTCTTCCCCGACTGGGACGACGCGAAGGAGGAGACGAAGGCCGCCGTCCAGCGCATGTGGTGGCACCTGGAAGGCGCCGCCCCGAAGCCCTACACCGGGTACACGGTCAGGATGCAGTTCGACGGGCAGGAGCAAGACTACGCGCGGCCGAAGGTGCCGGGGGAACCGTGAAGGTGAGCCACAACTTTAAAGAGGCCGTGCTGCGGGAACTTTACGAACTGCTGACGCCGTTGGGCGTCGCGGCGCGGAACGAGGTCGCGCGTGGGGAGTTGGTCGCGGGCATCGGCTGGGACCTCGACGCCATCGCGGGCTTTCCCGTCGAAGAGTTGTGCGCGCAACTCGCGCAACTCGGCGAGGCCCGCGACTACCTCGCGCGCGTGGCCGAAGAGACGCCCGACTCGCTCGCCGAAGTGCTCGAAGGTCTCGCCACGTCGCGGAAGACTTTCGATGCCCTCCGGCGGCTTCACACAATCCTCTCGTCCGCCGGCATCCCGACGCCGCGGAACTTCGAGCGGTTCGGCGAAGACCTCGCCACGCAGATGACCGCGTCATACTTGAGAGTCGTGCACCCGGCCGTCTTCCACCTCGGCAGGCTGCTGACGCTCATCCGCGCGCCGGAAGACCTCGCGCCGCCCGCGCGGCTCTCCGACCCGCAGGGCGTCGTCATCCGTTACCCGTATCATCGCACCGAGTTCCGACTCGAACGCGTCGGCGAACTGCTCAAAGACCCGCTCAAAGTTCTCGGCGACGAGTACTTCCCCGCAGGACTGCCGTCCTCTTCCGCCGCCGCGCTGGAGGCGTCCGACAGACTCTTCCCACGTCTCGCACTCTTCTTCAATGCTCTCGGGATGAACGTCTGCTACGGCTTCGACCCGGGCGACGGCTACGACTTCGGCGCGTTCGGCAACGAGGCGATGGCGCGCATGCTGCTCGTGCAATTGCCGGAGGACGGCGACGGGGTGACGGCCGGCGCGACGCTCTACATCGACGCGCCGGACGGCACGAACCTCGGCGTCGTCGTCGCGCCCTTCGGCGCGCTCTCGCTGACGCGCGCGCAGGGAGACTGGGAGTTCACGCTCGCGCTGACGGCCGGCGTCGAGGCTTTCGCGGTCGGGCCGCGGGGCTTCGTCCTGCGCGCCTCAACCGACGCCGCGAGCGTCGAAGGCGAGTTGACGCAGACCTACGCGCGCGCGGGCGAGCCGGCGCTCGTCTTCGGGGGCGCGGCGGGAACGCGCCTTGAGGTCGGGCGGTTGGAGTTCGCGGAGCACTTCTCGCTGAGCGCGTCGGCGCGGAGCCTCGGCGTCTCTGCGCGCGCGCGCGGGTCTGCCTTCGTGCTCGCGCCGGGCGAGTCGGACGGCTTCCTCCGCGCGTTGATGCCGGGCGACGGTCTGCGGTTCGAGTTCGACCTCGGGCTCGGCTGGGACGGCGCGCGCGGCTTTTACATAGAGGGCGGCGGCGACGGGCTCGAACAGACTCTGCCCGTCGGGAAGACGTTCCTCGACGTGCTCACCGTCGAGTCGCTCTACCTGCTGTTGAAGCCGTCCGACGCCGGTCTGCTCCTGCAAGCGGCGACGACTTTGACGGCGCGACTCGGGCCGGCGGCGGTCACGCTCGAACGCGTCGGCCTTGAGGCCGTCGTCGGTTTCTCGAACGAGGCGGCGGGCAACCTCGGCCTGCTCGACGTGGCGCTCGGCTTCAAGCCGCCGGGCGGCGCCGCCGTCTCCATCGACACAGACCTCGTGTCGGGCGGCGGCTTCATCAGTTGGGACGCGGAGAACGGGCAGTACGCGGGCGTCATTCAGCTTGAGATAAACAAGCGTCTGACCCTCCGCGCCGTCGCGCTGCTCACGACGCGGATGCCCGACGGCTCGGAAGGCTTCTCGTTCCTCGTCGTCATCTCGGCCGAGGGTTTCCCGCCGGTTCAACTCGGCTACGGGTTCTCGCTCGTCGGCGTCGGCGGCCTCGTCGGCATCAACCGCGCGGGCTCCGTCGAAGAGTTGCGGGCGGCGTTCAGAACGGGGAGGCTCGACGCGCTGCTGAAGCCCCCGGACCCGGCCTCGGGCGCGTCCCAATACGTCTCAGACTTGCAACACGTCTTCCCCGTCGCCGCCGACCGTCACGTCTTCGGGCCGAGGTTCGTCATCGCGTGGGGCGCGCCGCGACCCGTCTTCCAACTCGACCTCGCGCTGCTGCTCGAACTCCCGTCGCCCGTGCGTCTGCTCGCCACGGGGCGGCTCGGCGTGGGCTTCCCCTCGCTGGAGACGGAGGCGCGGCTGCGCGTCGTTGACATTAAGATGGACGCCCTCGGCGTGGTCGATCTCGACCGTGGGGAGGCGTCGCTCGACGCGCAATTAATCGATTCGCGTTTGGCCGGTTTCCCGGTGACGGGCGGCGCGGCGCTGCGGGCCGCGTGGGGCGAGGCGCCGTGCTTCCTGCTCTCGGCCGGCGGCTTCCACCCGGCCTTCCGGCCGCCGGCCGACTTCCCGCCGTTGAAGCGGCTGAGTCTCAGCCTGCCGGACGTGGAGGGTTACGACCTCAGACTCGAATCCTATTTCGCGCTCACGGCGAACACGGCGCAGTTCGGCTCGCGTCTCTTCGTCTCGGCCGAGGTCGTCGGCTACCGTCTGCGAGGCGAGTTCGGCTTCGACACGCTGTTCCAGTTCGACCCCTTCCGGTTCGCCGCGCACGTGGACGGCTTCGCGGAGGTCAGGTCAAACTCGGAGCCGGTCGGCTGCGCGCGCCTCTCGCTGAACATCGACGGCCCGACGCCCTGGCGAATCAAAGGCACGCTTGAAGTCGAGAGCCCGGTCCCCTATTCGTGCGACGTGAGCCTTGTCTTCGGCGACTCGCAGTCGAAGCAGTCGCTCCCCGCCGCCGCGCCCGTCAACCTCCGCTCGTTGCTCATAAGCGCGGTGCGCGAGCCCTTGAGTTGGAGCGGGCAGTTGCCCGCCGGCGGCCACTCGCCCGTGACGCTCGGCGCGGTCGAGCCGCCGCCCGGCCTCATGCTCCACCCGCTCGGCGAACTCACGCTCAGCCAACGCGTCCTGCCGCTCAAGGTCGAAGTCAACCAGTTCGGCAGCGCGAGTCTGCCCGCGCCCGAATACCTCGCGCTCGGCGTCGGCGTCGCGGGTCTGGCGTTGACGGCCTCGGCCGTGCGCGACGACTTCGCTCCGTCGCAGTTCTTCCGCATGAGCGACGCCGAGAAGCTCTCGCGTCCCTCCTTCGAGTCGCTCGAATCGGGCGTCCGGCTCGCGTCGGCCGAGTCGGTCTCGTCGCCGCCTTATGAAGAGAGTTTCGACGCGGGCTCCGAGTTCGAGACCGTCATCATCGACCCCAACCTTCCGCAGCCGCGCGAGGTCTTTAAGACGGCGGTCAAGGCGTCCGTGCAGTCCGGCCTGTCGGCGCACGGGGCCGCCGCGCGGGCGCCGCTCAACGACGCTGGTTCCGCAAAGTACAAGGGCGGCGGACAGCGCGTGACGACGGCCGAGACCAACTACCTCATCGCCACCGCCGAAGACCTCAAGCCGACGCAGATCGGCGGCATAGACCCGAAGCAGGGCGTCGCCTATGCGCGGGCCGACGACGCGCTGCGCCTCTACCTGTCCGAACACCCCGGCGAGGGCGGTCGCTACACACTTGCCGGCGTCCACGAGGTTTCCGCATGAGCAGCGAGACCGCGAGCAGTTACAGGTTCGTCTCGTGGGTGCGGCAAGGGCTTCCCGTCGCGCTCACGCAGACCGACTCGCCCACCAGCCGCGCCACCATCAACGTCCGCGCGGAAGTGCTCGGGCGCGACGGCAGGCCCGCCGACTCATCCTCGGCCGTTGACGTGCGCGCGCAACTCTACGGGCCGGGCGACGTGTGCGGCATAGACCAACGACAGGTCATCCGCACCGACCCGGCCCCGCGCACGACCGACTTCGAGCCGAACTTCTTCCCCCTCGTCGAGTTCGACCGCCCGGACTTCCCCTGGATGTTCACGCCGTTCAAGGCCAACTCGTACAAGCAACTCCGCCCGTGGGTCTGTCTCGTCGTCGTGCGCGGGCGCGAGGGCGTCACGCTCTCGAACGTCAAGGGCAAGCCGCTGTCCGTGCTGCGCATCAACGGGGGCGCCTACCGGGAGCTGCCCGACCTGAAGGAGTCCTGGGCGTGGGCGCACGCGCAGATCGCGGGCACGTTCAAGAGTCCGCGGGAGTTGAACGCCATCCTTGAGCAGACGCCGGAGCGTGCCTTGTCGCGCCTGGTCTGCCCGCGACGACTCGAACCGAACACGCCTTACGTGGCCTGCGTCGTCCCGACGTTCGAGGTGGGACGCCTGACCGGCCTCGGCCTCAAGTTCGGGCCCGAGCAGGACAAGACGACGCTCGCGTGGCAACTCACGACGAACGCCCCCGAGTCAATCGAGCTGCCCGTCTATTATCACTGGAGTTTCTCGACGGGCGAGTCCGGCAGCTTCGAGTCGCTCGCGCGCAGGCTCCAACCGCGCGTCTTCGACGCCGGCACGCGCGAGATGGACGTGAGCCGCCCGCGCGCCGACGGGCTGCTCCCCGCAGCGGCCTCCGGCCCGCTGCTGCTCGAAAGCGCGCTCCTCTCCACGGGCTCCCGTCGCGACGCATGGCCCGACGCGCAAGGGGCGACCTTTCAGACCGAGTTGCGGAAGCACCTGAACAAGTCGGACGGCACGACGCACGTCCTCACCGCGCCCGTCTACGGGTCGGTGCACGCCAACCAGCCGACCGTCTCGGACAAGCCACTCTGGCTGCGCGAGCTGAACCTCGACCCGCGTTACCGCGCCGCCGCCGGGCTCGGCACGGCCGTCGTCCAGCGCGAACAGGAGCAACTGATGGCCGCCGCGTGGGAGCAGGCGGGCGACGTTAAAGGCGTCAATCGTCAACTACGTCAGGGCCAGTTGGCGCGCGAGACGGGGCAGTCGCTTCTGCGCCGGCACTTTGGCGGGCAGACATCCAACGGCTCGCTGCTGCAACTGACGAGGGCCCTGCACGGCCACGTCGGCATCCGCCGCCGCCTCGCCGACAGCGCCACGGTGGGCGCCGCCGTCTCGCACGTCTTCCGCCGCCTCGTGCGCCGCAACGGCCCGCTCGGCCGCCGCCTCTTCAAGGAGTCAGGGCAGACGCCGGGCACGCTGCTCGACGAGTTGAACCGCACCGCCGCCAACGGCGGACTCGGCCTCCGGCAGTTGCTCCCGCGCACCGGCCTGCCCGACGGCGCGATGGACATCGACTGGATATCGAAACTCTCCATACCGCCCGAGGGTGTCAATTACAACTACAACTCGGTCAGGTTCAGGGAGCTTGAGAAGTACAAAGACCCCGTGGCGACCGCGTGGCAGTCGGCCAAGTCCTGGACGGCCACGCAGGCGACGTGGCCCGTGCCGCCGCCGACGGCCGACGGCCCCGCGCCGCCGAAGCTGCCCGCCGACCAAACGAAGGCCGACGCGATGTTCACCAACTTCAAGGCAGCCGCAGCGGCGCACATCGCCTACCTCAACCGCTCGCCGGCCTTTCCCCTAGCGGGGCAGACCGCCGGCCAGCAGCGCGGCGAGGGCGACGAGTTTCCCGTCCTCGAAGACATGCGGCAGAAGATACTCGCGCGACTCGACCCGTCCAAGACGATTCTCGCGCGCGTCAGGAAACGCCTGAACGTCCCCGACGCAATCTGGACGAGGTCCGAGCCGCTCGACCCATACACCAGCGCGCCACGTTTCGACTACCCGATGCACCGCGTGCTCCAGCGGCACTCGCCGGAGTCGTTCCTCTCCGGGCTCGAACGCGTTCCGCCCAACACGGTCGGCCTGCTCGTGCCCAACGCGCGCTTCGTCGAAGCCTTCATGGTCGGACTCAACCACGAGATGAGCCGCGAGCTTTTGTGGCGCGGCTTCCCCACGGACCTCGGCGCCACATACTTTCAATCGTTCTGGACGAAGCCCCGCGTCGCGGCCGACGGCACGACCGCGACGCACGACCTCAAGCCGCTTGCGGACTGGGGCGCCGACCAACCGCTCGGCGCGAACGCGGAGAGCGCGGCCGGGCGGCCGCTGCTCGTGCTCCTGATGCGCGGCGACCTTATGCGCCGCTACCCGACCGCTGGCATCTACGCGGTGAAGGCCGCGTGGGCCGGCGCACAGTTGAAGCGAATCATCGACGAGAACGCAGAGCCGCGCCTCCCTGTCTTCCGCTGCCGCGTCGATTCCGACACGCTGCTGCTCGGCTTCGAGTTGTCGGCGCGGGAGGCCGCCGGCAGCACCGACCCGGCCGTGGCCTCGCCCGGATGGTTCTTCGTCTTTCAGGAGCAGGCGGGCGAGGCTCGCTTCGGGCTCGACGCGGCCGACGACGCGTTCCCCGGCGTGATGCCCGACCCGCTGAACGGCCGCTGGAGCGACCTCGCGTGGAACAACCTCGTGACGAGCGCCGACGCTCTGCGGAACCTCTCGCACGTAAAGGTGAACTGCCGCGTCAACAACTACGCGGTCAAGTCGATCAAGTGGAGCACCACCGGCAACTCCGGCACGATGGCCTTCATCACGCGCCGCCCGCCCGCGCGCGTCGCCGTCCACGCCGACGCGTTGCTGCCCGCGCCCTGACGCCGCGCAACGCGCACCGCCTTACTCGCCCGAGGGATTGATTCATGTCGTCAACGCCGCCCCCCATCCAACTCAAGACGGACTGCCCGCTGGCGCTGTTGCCCGTCCGCCTCGAAACGCGCTTCTCGCCCGAGTCGCCGCCGAAGACGCTTCTCGTCCGCGTCTTCCCCGACGACGTGCACGTTGACACGCATGAGGAAGAGTTGACGCGGGATGAAATCGACTGGGGTCTGAACTTCCGCGCCGAGTCGGCGCGCGACCCCGCGCTCGCGTGGGCGCGGCTCGCCGCGCACTTCGGCCCGCGCCGCGCCGCGTGGGTCGCGCGCGCGATGGACAACTACTCGGACGCGTCGCCGCCGAAGACGCGCGCCGCCTCCTGGACGCGCGAGCCCTACACCTACGTCATGCCCGACCGCTGGTTCGTCGTCGGCTACCAGGGCGAGACGGCGCTCGTGCGCGCCACGGGCGGCCCGGTCAAGACGCCGACGCTCGCCGTCGGCCCCAGCCCGCAGACGGCGGCGAGCGGCGCCGCCGACCCCGGCACGAAATGGATGACCGACTTCGCGGAGGCCGAGCGCGTCGGCATGGGCGTGCGCGTCGCGCTCACGGGCGAGACGGCGGCGGCAATCGAAGCCAACGGCCTCGACCGTCTGCTCGTCTTCGGCGTCTTGCAGTCCTCGACGGCCGCCGACTCGGCCGCGCGGCTCGCGCGCCTGCTCGACGCGCATCACTTCACGCGCGGCCTCTCCTTCGTCCCGCAGTCGGCGCCCTCGAACAACACCGACGACGCCCCGTCCGCCTACGCCGCGCGCGACACCGACCACGACCTTAGTTATCGCGTCGAGCGCGGCCCGAAGATGTGCGACCGGGGCGACGAGCCGAGCAAGGAGTCGAACGGCGACCTCGCGGCGCGCGCGCTCGGCGTCCCGGCCTCGGTCTTCGCGCACGTGAGGTTCGCGGGACCCTGCGCGGACACGATGGACGCCGGTCTCGAACAGAAGGACGCGCGCCACATGAACAACGCGCTCTGGCCGGCGACGTGGGGCTACTACCTCTCGCAGATGATGGCCGGCGTCGTCACCGACCGCGACCACATCTCCGACGCGCGTCGCCACTTCGCGGGGTTCGTGCGCGCGCGCGGGCCGCTGCCCGCCCTCCGCGTCGGCCGACAGCCTTACGGCCTGCTCCCCGTCACCTCGCTCGACCGCTGGCAGCCGACCGGCGACGCCTTCGGCGACCAACTGGCCGCGCTGCTCAACCCCCTGCGTCGCGTGTGGCGCGACTCGCTCGGCGACGTGCCGCGCGTCGGCCCCGTCGGCGGCGCCGCGTCACCGCGACAGGGCTTCATGAAGAGTCTCTTTCAGAGGCCGAACTCGTCCGCCTACGTGGTGAGGAACTTCGTCGGGCCGCACTTCATGAGCTTCTTCTGGAGCGCCGCGCAGAAGACGGTTGACGCGGCGTGGTGGGCCGAGCAGATGAAGTGGGCGTCGGCGCTGCTGCAAAAGATCGGGCGCGCGGAGTGGAGCCCGCGCGTCGTGCGCTTCGTCGCCGCCGGGGCCGGCACCGAGTTGACCCTCCCCACGGTGCAGGACGGCGCGGTCTCCGAGTCTCAACAACTCGCGCTCAACTACATCAAGTGGCTCCGCGCGTCGTCTTATAAGGACGTGCGCGACGGCAAGATCGACTTTCAGGGTAAGCCCGTCCCGCTGCTCTACCTCCTGCTCCGCCACGCGGCGCTGCTTGAATACGCCTTCGCCGGTTATCGCTATCGCGACACGCGGCTGCAAGAGTTCTGGTGGCACGAGGCTGAGTTGGTCAACTTCGACCCCGCCGCCCCGACCCTGCGCGTCTGGGACCAATTGACGAAGGCCGTCGGCACGCAGTCCACCGTCCTCATCGGCGACTACCTCGACAACCCTTCGAGCCCTTACGAGTCGAAGGTGATGGAGTTGACCGATTTCCGCGCGAGCCTCGACTGGCTCGCGGCGCGGCCGACCGCTGTGCTCGCGCGGCTCCTGCCCGAGACGCTCGACCTCTGCACGTACCGTCTCGACGCGTGGGTCACCTCGCTCGCCACGCGCAGGCTCGCCATGTTGAGGAACAACGTGAGCGCGACGGGCGTCTACCTCGGCGGCTACGGGTGGGTTGAAAACCTCAAGCCCGACCGGAGCCCGCGCGGCACGTCGGGCTTCGTCCACGCGCCTTCGCTCACGCACGCGGCCACGGCGGCGGTGCTGCGCGGCGCATACCTCTCGCGCGGCTCCAACGCCGGCAAGTCTTTCGCCGTCGGTCTCACGTCGGGGCGCGTGCGGCTCGCGCTCGGTCTGCTCGAAGGCGTGCGGCAGGGCTCGCCCCTGGCCGCGCTGCTCGGCTACCGCTTCGAGCGCGGCCTGCACGAACGCGGGCTCGCGCGTTACGTCGCAGCCTTCCGCAAACTCGCGCCGCTCTCAACCGAGCGCGCGGCGGGCGGGTCGGACACGCCGCCGCCGCTCACCGGCCCGGAGATGACAATCGCGGCCAACAACGTCGTAGACGGACTCGCGCTGCGGAAGCGTTGGGCCAAGGCGCGACAGACGCAGCCGCCGCGTTGGGCTCCCGGCACCATCCCGTTCGGCGTGAGCGGTTGGGGTCTGCCCGTGCCCGACACGGAGGACTATTCAAACATCGCGCTCGAACTCTCGGCGCTCGACGACGCCGTGGACGCGATAGGCGACCTGCTCGTTTCGGAGTCCGTCTACCAGACCGTGCGCGGCAACACGGAGCGCGCGACGGCGGCGCTCGATTCACTCGGACGCGGCGACTCGCCGCCGCCCGAGGAGGTCGAAGTGGTGCGCACGCCGCGCACCGGCGTCAGCGTCACGCATCGTCTGTTCGCGCCCTTCACCGGCACGCCCGCGTCGCCCTCGAAATGGACGCTCACGCCGCGCGCGAAGGCCGAGCCGCACCTGAACGCGTGGGTCGGCCGCCTGCTCGGCAGCCCCGAGCGCGTCCGCTGCCGCGTCGAATATTTCGACCTGGAGAGCGGCCAGTCCTTCACAACGCCGGCCGTGGTCGAGGTCACGCTCGCGAAGCTCGCGCTCTCGCCGCTCGACTTGATTCACATGGCGAAGGGCGGCGCGCAATCCTCCGAGTTGGAGCGGCGCCTGCTCTACTGGGCGCGGCGCAACCTTTCGCCGCCCGAGTCCGTGCCGGCCGGCGCAGGACTGCGCGCGGACTTCTCGCGCGACGCGGCGTGGCCCGCGAACGTGCTCGGGGTCGCGGAGTTTCTTGAAGCAGCCCGCGCGGTCGAGCGCGCACTGGCGTCGTCGCGCGCGCTCGCGCCCGAAGACCTGATGTGGCCGGGCGCGGCGTCGCAGTTCACCTACGACTCGGCGGAACTCGCGGCCCGCGCCGATGCGGCCCACGACGCCTTCAGGAGCGCGGCCGACGTGCTGCGCGCCTTCGCGCCGGCCGACACTTACAACGCAGTCCAGAACTCTTACACTGAGTCCGAACTTGAAACGCCGCGCCGGGCGCTGCTCTCGCTCGCGGACTTCGGCGTGCCTGACGCGGTGCCGCATTCGTCCGCCGGAGCCACGGCGCGGGAGCGCGACGCACTCATCGCACAGGCTTACTCGTTAAAGCCGGAGGTCGAGCGGAGACTGGCCGCCGCCGAAGGCGCGGGCGCATCCTCCTCGCCGACGGAGGATGAGTGCCGTCGTGATGTCGCGCGCCTCGAAGCACTCTTCGGCCCGGGCTTCCGCGTGCTCACGCGCTTCACGCTGTCGGGCTCCGACGGCGGCTTGCAGACTTCGTTCAACAACAGTCTCACGTTGCAGGGCGGCAGTCAGTACAACAGCCTCCACTGGTTCCAACGCGTCTCGCGCGTCCGCGCGGGGGCTTCGAATCTGGCCGCCGCGCTGCTCTGTTCCGAGGCGGCGAACTACGACCCGGTAAAGCCTCCGTCGATGCTCCCGACGTTCCACGTCGGGCAACTCCCTTACAAGACCAACGACCGTTGGGTGGGGCTCGAAGGCGGCGCGGTCGCGGGCAACCGCCTCTCGCTCGTGGCGCTGGCCTCTTCGGCGGTCAACTTCGCCGGGCCGTTCGCGGGTCTCGTCTTCGACGAGTGGTCGGAGGTCGTGCCCGCGACGCGCGAGACGACCGGCGTCAGCTTCAACTACAACGAGCCGGGCGCGCGCGCGCCGCAGTCGATCCTGCTGGCCGTCGCGCCCGCCGGGCAGGACTACTGGAGCCTTGAGACGTTGGAGGCGACGCTCGCCGAGACGCTCGAACTGGCTAAGCTGCGCGCCGTTGACCCGGACGCGCTCAAAGGCGCGGGGCAGTTCCTTCCCGCGCTCTACTTCGCCGTCAACAAGAACAGGGACACGGTCTCGACCGACTTCTTCAACGTCACGCCGGGCGGGGGTTAGAACATGTCAGCGAACCTTTCATCAATCACGAGTTGGGCGCGGCTCGAACCGCGTGCGCGCGGCAATGCCCTCGGCGAGTCGTTGCAGGCGCGCGTTCACGACCCGCTCTGGATGCTCGCGCGCCAGTGGCAGGTCGGGGAGTTTCTCGGCGAGGACGCGGGCTCGCCCGTCTCGTCCACTCTTTCGGCGACCTCCGCGCGGCTCACGGCCTACTACCCCGGTCGCGTCGCGGGCGGCGCGGCCGCGCAGGGGCTCGGCTACGACCCGTCGGCGCTTCCGCTGGAGACGCTCGTCGAGCGCGAAGACGTGCTCCCCGGTCAGGAGGTCTCGGGCCGTAACCTTCGCGCGGCGGCCGAGGCGGGGCTCTACTTTCTGCGACGCCTGCCCTCGTTCAACCCTTCCGGCAAGCCTTCGTACCGCGAGACGTACCTGCGTCAGTATCCGCTCGCGGCGCCCGACGACGCGGCGCGTGCGAGGCTCGACGCGGGCACGCTGAGCTTCCTCGAACTCATGGCGGGGCGTGCCCCCGACGGCGCGCTGCTCTACGCGTCGCTGAAGCCGTCCGTCGCCGCCGGCACGCTCCCGCCGACGCCGTTGATTGAGGCGGCCGACAAGGCTTCGGTCCTGAACGCGGCGAAGGCATTCGTCGGTTGGTATGAATCGCTCTTCAGCGTCGCGCCGTCGGGCCGCGCGGCGTGGAGAGACGAGAGCATGGAGTATGCGTTCGCGGTCGCGGCCAAAGGCGCGGACAACAAGGAGGTCGTGTTGAGCGCGCCGGAACACGGCGGCGGCGCGCTCGACTGGTACTCGTTCGTGCAGGTGCCGCAGGCCACGCTCGGCGCGAGCGTGGTCGCGAAAGGCAGTTCGATAAAGGTCACGCGACAGCCTTTGGCGGTCGGTTTCCCCGGCGCCCCCGCGCGGCGTTGGTGGGAGTTCGAGGACGGCCGCGTTGACTTCGGCGCGGTTCGGGCCGCGCCCGAAGACCTCGGGCGCATGCTCTTGGGCGAGTTCATGATGTCTTACGGCAACGACTGGTTCCTGCTCCCTCTCGACCTCGAAGTGGGCTCGGTCTGTCGCATCACCGCGCTCGAAGTCTTCGACACGTTCGGGTCGAAGACCGTCGTTAAGCCTTACACCGAAGTTGATGGCTCGGGTGGGTCCTGGTTCTTCTTCTCGCTCTCGCGCGACCCGCGCGCCACGGGCGAAGTGAGCGCGGACCTTCTCTTCCTTCCGCCGACGCTCGGCCGCGCGTCGGAGAGCCGACCGGTCGAGGAAGTTCTCTTCCTGCGCGACGAGATGGCGAACATGGCGTGGGCGGTCGAGCGTACCGTCGAGAGCCCCGGGGGCGTGCCGCTCGACCGCTTCGCCGACGCGCGGGAGAGGCGTGCGCGCGACACGGCCTCGCGTCCCGCAAGCGATGCTCTGCCCGCTTATCGACTCGCCGGCACGGTGCCGGAAAATTGGATTCCACTCCTGCCGCGGCCGCCCGGCGCGGCCGGCGGCAACATGCGCCTCGCGCGCGGCGCGATGACCGGCGCGGGCGGCGAGATCGTCCCTCCGCTCGGACGCATCCTTGCCCCCGAACGCGCGCTTGAGATCAACGAGGAGGAGGTGCCGCGTGAGGGCGCGCGCGTCACGCGCGGGTATCAATTCACGCGTTGGCTCAACGGAGCGAGCCTGCTCTGGGTCGGCCGCCGCAAACAGCCCGGTCGCGGCGAGGGCTCAAGCGGCCTGCGCTTCGACACCGTCGAACATCCCTGACGCATTCTTCAACGGCCTCTGTCTTCACAGTCGAGGCCACGCCTGACGCAGCCCGAGCGCGTGCAGCAGCCCCAATCCGAGGCAGATGCCCGAACTCCAGTACCAGAAGGCCGCGCTGTTGCCGGGGAAGAAGCCCTGGAGCGGCACGAACGCGAGCGCGCGCAAGAGGTAGACGCCGGTAATAACACATAGGCCAAGGCGCAGCAGCGGCAGACGCGGGATGAGCCCGGCGCCCGACCACGCATACAGCGCCCAGACGCCGAGGACGGCCGCGATGCAGAGAGTGACGACCGTTGGATACCAGTGGCCGCGCGCGGCCATCCGCGCCATGCGCTCGCCAGCCCCGAAGAAGCGATACCACTCCGCGCCGCCCGCGATGCACGCCAGATGCAGGAGCGACGCCGCGAGCGACCCGACGCCCGCCAGAAGAAGTGCTAGGTTTTGATTCTTGATCATGTGCTGTGTGAACCGACGCCGCTGTACCTGTCTTAACAAGCCGACTCGCCGACATTCTATACTCTTCGGCAGTGGGGCGGGCTTTGACATCAGAACCATCCGGTAACCGCCCGGCCGCCGTTTGAAGGGGCGGGCTTGAGTTGACGTTGACGCGCCTGTTTTCGAGAGATATATTGCGCGGGGGCGTGACTCAGACAGTCTCCGTCGCGAGTCCGGCGCAAGCCGCCTCACGCCTTCGGAATCCAAACACCCACGCGGACGCGGGCCTCAACCCGCCGGAGAAATAATGACCAACAGTAAATGCCCCGGCTGCGGCCTCATCAACTGGTCGAACCCGGAAGTCTGCGAGCGTTGCGGCGTCGCGCTCGGCGTCGCACCCGAAGAGCGCGCGACTGAACCGGCATCGGAATCGACATCGGAACCGCTACCGTTGCCGGCGCGGCCGGACTTCCCGACGCTCACCTTCGGCGGCGAAGTGGCGTCAAGTTCGAGGACGTGGAAGCTGATCGTTGCGGGCGTCTTAACGTTGACGCTGTGCGGCGTGGGGCTCGCCCTCTACAAGCTGCGCGCGGACACGCGGCCGGGCGGCAGCCTCGCGGACACGTTGCGGCGGGGGCTGGCCCCGCGCAGCCTCGACGAGCAGGCGCGCGACTCGGTGCTCTCCTGTCTCGCGCAGCCCGGTTTCGTCGGGACGAAAGTGTCCGAGCAGGTGCTCGGCCCCGTGCGGCTGGAGCTGCTGCAACTGGTCACGCGCGATGTCTACTTCTCGGCCCCCGAGCCTGAGTTGACGGGCGAGACGTTCGACGAGACGGTCGCGCGTTTCGTCGTTGACCCGAAGCGGTTGGTGCTGGGCGCGGACGACGGGACGGGCCGGCTCCGCCTCGGCGACTACTCGCTGCGCCGTTCGCAGGAGAAGCACTTCTTCTTCAAGACGCCCATCGACAACGTCAGGTTCGACCCGACGACCGTGCTGCGCTTTCCCTACGGCCCGGCGACCTACACGCTCGACATGCGCGAGCTGAGCGACTTCCTCCGCAACAAGAGCATCTTCGGCGGGCGGATGGTCGCGAAGACGGGGCAGAGCCAGGGGGGACTGCCCGTCGTCTTCGCCAACCACGGCGCGATGGTCGCGCGGCCCGGCGAGGCTTCGCTCGGCCGCCTCGTGGGCGAGTTGACGCGCGACCTCCCGGCGGACGGCGAGGGCGCGCGCGCCGCGCGCGTGCAGCGCGTGCTCGACTTCGTCTCAAGCGAAATCAAGTACAACATGCGCGAGGCCACCTACGACTTCGAGCTGTTGAAGAGGCCGAACGAGGTCTTGATGTCGGGCGAGTCGGATTGCAGCAACAAGGCCATTCTCCTCGGCTCGCTGCTGGAGCAGATGGGCGAAGACTACCTGTTCGTCTACACGCCCGGCCACATCACGGTCGCCGTCCCGCAGGGCGGCTTCCCCGTCAGCAACGGCTTGTGGGTCGAATGGGAAGGCCAGGCGTGGCTCATCGCCGAAGGCACGGCCCCAGGCTTCCGCATCGGCATCGACCACCTGCGCGACGAGGCTCGTCTCAAACAGTTCCAGTACGTCCAGCGCCCCAGGGACCGGGACGCGATTTACGACGTAGCCACGCGCCGGCAACTGTCATTTCAATAGGGCGACTCGCCGATTGACTTACGCGTCGTTCGGAGTTGCCGTAAGCCCTGAGAAGGTTCATACGCACACCGTCGGGAGATGTGATTATGAAGAAACTACTCGTCGCGATTCTGTTGTCGGTCGGTTCGTCGTCACTCGCGCGGGCGCAGACGCCGCTGCCCGGCGTCAAGCTGCCGACCACGAGCGAGCAGGGGGTGGCCGATTCACTCAAGTCCGAGTCCACGTCCCTCGCCGACAAGTCCGCGCGGCCGGGAGTTTCGGCCGCGTACAGGGAGGCCATCGAAGCCCTCGCCGCGTGTTTCGCTCTCAGGAACGCGGGGAAGACCGAGGAGGCCAAAAAGAAGGCCGAGGAAGTCCTGCGGCTGCTGCCGAACCCGCGCGACTACGGCGAGTTTTACGTCAGCGGGTTGGCCCAACAAGAGTTGGGGAATGACGACGCGGCGCTGGCCGGTTTCAACAAGTCCATCCAGCTCAACCCGCGTTGGGGCATCGTCTACTACAGCCGGGGCAAGGCTCTCGTCGCCAAGGGCTCCTACGACCGCGCGATTGCCGACCTCGACAAGTCCATCCAACTAAAGCCTGAGCTACAGGACGCATACTTCCAGCGGGCCAATGCTCACTTCCATAAAAGCGATCTCGACCGCGCCATCGCCGACCTGGACAAGGTCATCCAGCTTAAACCACAAGATGTGGACGGCTACTACACCCTTCGGGCTATCGCTTTCGCCGCCAAGGGCGACAACGACCGCGCCATCGCCGACTTCGACAAGGCCATCAAGCTTAAACCTGAAGACGCCGACATCTACTCCTACCGGGGTTCTATTTACGCCGATAAGGGCGACCACGACCGCGCCATCGCCGACTTCGACGGGGCCATCCGCTTGGACCCTAAACTGACGGACGCCTACCTCGGCCGGGGCAAAGTTTATTCCAAAAAAGGCGACAGGGAGCGCGCGCTGGCCGACTTCGACAAGGTCGTTGAATTGGACCCCAGGCAGAGAGACGCCTACGACTATCGGGGCTATCTGTACTTCGTCAAAGGCGACGCCGACCGCGCGCTGGCCGACTTCGACAAGTCCATCGAGCTAGGCCCGCCCGAGGCCGCCCCCTACTTTTACCGGGCTTGCATCTACTCCGGCCGACGCGAATACGACCGCGCCATCGCGGACTTCGACAAGGTCGTCCAACTGGCCCCTCCACGGATGGTCGTCCACGCCCACTATAATCGGGGTATCGCGTACGCCGGCAAAGGCGACTACGACCGCGCGCTGGCCGACTTCGACAGGGTCATCAAGCTCAAACCGTCGAACGCCGACCCATACCTCTCTCGGGGTGACGCCTATTCCAGTAAAGGCGACTACGGCCGTGCGATAGACGACTATTCGGAGGCCATCCGACGCGAACCTGCTTCCGCGCGGGCATATCAGAATAGAGCGAAGGCTTATGAAAAGACCGGCGAGAGTGCCAAGGCTCAGGCGGACCGCGAGAAGGCCGCCGTCTTAGAGAAGCAGTCGAAGAAGCAGTAACCGCACCGACTTGCACGGGATAAAGCGACTGCGCGCCGGGATGCCCACGCTCCCGGCGCGCAGTCGCTTTATTACTGACTACCGGCTGTCCATTCACGGCACGCAGCGGTCGAGGCGCGAGGCGAGGAGGTCGATGCCCTTGAGGCGGTGCGTCGCGGTGTCGAGCGAGAGGCGCACGCCCAGGCGCCCGTTGGCGCAGTTGAGCCTGGTGAGGCTCTCGCCGCGCCCGTCGCCCGAGAGTGGTTCGCCCGCCTTGCACTCGCCCCACGCGTTGGCGGCCGCGAACTGCCGGCGCATCCGTTCGAGGTCGAGACCGGGCGCGGCCAGCGCCTCGGCGGCCTGCTTGTCCCACGAGCCGAGGAGCCGCACGACCGACTCCAAAACCTTATTCGTCTCCGCCGAAGGCGGCATCACCGACTGCGTGTAGAGGGCCTGCACACGGGGCGGACTCGTCGGCGCGAGCGTGATCGAGACGTTGACCCAGCCGCGCTCGCACGCCATCTTCCACGACCCGCGCAGCGCGTTCTCCACGTCGAGCTTCGCGTCCGCGCGGCAGGCGCCATGCCTCTCCGTCAACTCCTTGAAGCGTGCGGCGCGCGCCGCCGAGGTCTCGTCCATGAAGAGATTGTCGGCGGCGATGCGCGACGCCAAACGGTCGTCCCACTTGTTGACGAGCTGCGAAACGTCCCTCTGCGCCGCGAGGAGCGCGGGCGCGGGTTCGACCACGCGCTTCTGCAAGGCGCCCGTGCGTTGGAGCGCGGCCACGGCGTCGTTAGCCATCCCGCCCCACCCGGCGTAGGTGACGTTGCCCATCGCGATCAGCCCCACGCCGTACTCCGGCAACCAGCGCATCAACGAGCCGTAGCCGGGCAGGCCCCCGCTGTGGCTGACGACGTAGTCGAAGCGGCAGTCCTGCGACACGCCGAGGCCGTAGCCGTAAGAGAAGCTCCCGAGTTGGAGCGGCGCGTCCACGGCGTTGCGGAAGACGCTCGTTCCCTCGGCCCGCCACGCCTGCTGCATCTCGCGCGCGGAGGCGCGGGAGACGGGGCCGCGCTCCGCATCGTCGCGCGGCGGGAAGGCCGACATCAAAAACGCGACGTAGCGCGCGAGGTCGCGCGCCGAAGTCCAGAGCCCGCCCATCGGGCCGAACGAGCCGTGCGCGAGCAGCGGCTCCGCCTTCCACGCGTTCTCCTCCCAACGATATCCTGCGGCCACGCGCTCGCGCGGGATTTCGCTCACCTCGAAGGTGCTCGCGCTCATCCCCAGCGGCCGGAGGATTTCGTCGCGGACATACTGCGCGTAAGGCCGCCCCGAAGCTTTCGCGACGACCTGGCCGAGGATGGCGAAGCCGTAGTTTGAATACTCGAAGGCCACGCCCGGCGTGTTCGAGAAGGGAATGCCGGCGCGCATCCACTCCCTCATCGTCTCGTCCGTCTGCGCGAGTTGGCGGTCGCCCCAGGGGTTGTCTTCGGGGAAGCCTTCCGAGTGTGTGAGCAGGTGACGAATCGTGATGACGGGCGAGTCCTTCGTCGGGTAAGGGAGGTCCGCGAGCGCCGGCACGTAGCGCGCAACGGGGTCGTCTAAAGAGAGCTTGCCTTCGTCGCGCAGCTTGAGGACGGCCATCGCCGTGAAGCTCTTGCTCATCGACGCGATGCGGAAGAGCGAGTCGGGCGTGACAGGCGTGCGCGTCTGCGTGTCCTGCGCGCCCGCCGCCTTCACCCACGCCAACTCGCCGTCGATGATGATGCCCATCACGGCGCCCGGCATCCGACGCCGCTCGACCCACGCCGTGAACAGTCGCTCAATCTCCGGGAAGGCGGCCGCCAGTTTGCGCGCGCGCTCCGGGTCGGCGAAGCGCGGCGGCGGCATCGCCCCCGTCGAGAAGCGCCGCTGCGCACCCGCGCCCGTGACGCAGACGACCGAGACGAGCAATAAGTTAAGGATGACCGCGATTAGCTTCCGCGCGTGACGCATCGTAAACCTCCGCGATGAGACGGAATCCGACGGGAAGGCGTGCCGTAGAGCGTAGGCGAGTATAGAACAAATCGAGTGTGGAAGTGACCGTCCTGCCTTGAGTCAATAGAAAAATTTTCGCGTCGCGGTAATACGTCGAACGGTTCAGCAACTTCTCCGTTCGACGGCAATTTTGCGGCTCATCGTCGTCGTCGGATTCAACGGCGGCGATGTTCGCCCCGGATTAATTCAAGATGCAAAGGAAAAGATGATGAGAGACCACAGTCTGTTCGTGAAGAAGATGACGGCGCTGGCGTTGGCGCTCACGTTTCTGCTCGCTTCGGGCGCGACGCGCGTCGAGGCGGCGACACCCGCTCTGACCCCGGAGCAGACCGAGGCGGTGATCGAGGACGCGTTCGCCGGCCTGGTCGCGTTCGACGCTCAGCGGGTCGTCAACCACTTCGCCGACGACGCCGTGCTCGAAGACCCGGTCGGGACTCCGCCCATGCAGGGGAAACCGGCTATCGCCGCTTACCTGGCGACGTTCCCCACCCTCTTCAGCGAACTCAAACTCTACTCGCTGGACGTGAAGGTCTGCGGTCAAGAGGCCGCCGTCAAATGGAGGCTGCGTTTCAGGACGAAGACCGGGAACGTCTTCTTCCTCGACGGCGTCGGCATCTTCAAGTTCAACGCGCAGGGGAAGATCGAATCGGAGAGAGAGTTCTTCGACCTGGCCTACTTCCTGGCGCAGTTGCAGAGCTAATGTGACCGGCCCTCGGCCTCTTCATTAAAGACCCGCTTCGCGACATCCACGCCGCGAAGCGGGTCTTTAAGAATCAACCCTCCCTACCTCAAACCAACCTCCGCAACGCAACCGTCGATTCAGCGGCGCATAGATAATTCTGGAGCGATTTCGTCGGCGGGATTAACCCGTGTCACGACGTTGGGGGCGCCGCGTGCGTGCGTCGTGTTACACTTTTCGCCGACAAACACTCTGGTAAATGATGGCTGCGACTCTGACAGGATTCTTGCGGGGTCTCACGCGTAAGCCCGAGGCTCGCGATGAGGAGCCGATTCGCGACGAGTTGTACAGCGTCGAGCGCCTTGAGCAGTACGCGGCGACGCTGGCGGCCGAGCACCGCGTCTACGCCGGGCGGCGGCGCGGCCGGCGGCTTCTGCCGGGGTTGGAGCGGAACGGGCGGATGCTCGTCGCCGCCTACCGCACGCTCGCCGAGGCGGTGCGCGACGGGCGCGCCATCTCGCCCGCCGCCGAATGGCTGGTCGATAACTTTCACATCGTCGAAGAGCAGCTCCGCGAAATCCGCGAAGACCTGCCCGAGGGTTTTTACTACGAACTGCCCAAGCTCTCCACGGGCGAACTCACAGACTACCCGCGCATCTACGCCGTCGCGCTCTCCATCATCGCGCACACCGACAGCCGGCTCGACGCGGAGACCCTGCGGCGATTCGTCCGCGCCTACCAGCAGACGACGCCGCTCACCATCGGCGAGTTGTGGGCCGTCGCCATCACCCTGCGCCTCGCGCTGGTCGAGAACCTGCGCCGCCTCGCCACGCGCATCGTCGCCTCGCGCGAGGCACGCGAAGAGGCCGACGCGCTCGCGGACAAACTGCTTGAGGCGGTCGAGCGGCAACCCGAGTCCCTGACAAATCTGCTCGCCGGGCGTCTGAGCAAGAACGACGACCTCGACCGCGCCTTCGTCGTCCAACTCACGCAACGCCTGCGCGACCAGGACCCCGCGTTCATGCCCGTCTTTGAGTGGCTTGAGCGCCGTCTGCAAAAAAAGCAGAGACTCAGCACCGAGCAGGCCGTCCACCTCGAACATCAACGACAGGCCGCCGCGCAGGTCACCGTCGGGAACATCATCACCTCGATGCGCCTGCTCTCGACGCTCGACTGGCGCGACTTCTTCGAGTCGGTCAGTCTCGTTGACCCGCTGCTCGGCGAAGACCCGGCGGGCGTCTACGCGCGCATGAACTTTCAGACGCGCGACCGCTACCGTCACGTCGTCGAACGCATCGCGAAGCGCACCGGCGCGGACGAACTGGAAGTGGCGCGCGGCGCCCTGCGTCTGGCCGCCGACGCGCGCGCCGCGCAGCCGCAAGACGCGGCGGGCGCGCACGTCGGCAACTACCTCGTCGGCGAAGATGTCGTGCGACTCGAACAGGTCTTCCGTTACCGCCCGAGGCCGCGCGAGCGCATCGTGCGCTCGGTGCTGCGCCACCCGACCTTCTTTTACTTAGGCACGCTGGCGCTGCTCACGGCGCTCGTCGTCGCGGCGCTCTGCTTCATTGCTTATCAGGGCGGCGCGAGTTGGGCCGTGCTCGTCGGCCTCGCGCTGCTCTCGCTCGTCCCGGCCAGCGACCTCGCGCTGAGCGTGCTCAACTGGGACGTGACGCACCTGTTCTCTCCGCGCCTGCTGCCGAGCATGGAGACCAAGCCGGGCGTGCCCGAGGACGCGCGCACGATGGTCGTCGTCCCGACGCTCTTCACCAGCGAGGCGGCGGTCAAGGAACTGCTTGAGAAGTTAGAAGTCCACTACCTCGCCAACCAGGACGAGCACCTCTACTTCGCACTGCTCGGCGACTTCGCGGACGCGGAAGCGGAAGCGACGGCGTCGGACGCCGCGCTGCTCGAACAGGCGTTGGCCGGCGTGGAGGAGTTGAACGCGCGTTACGGCGCTGACGCGTCGGCGCACGAACGCTTCCATCTCTTCCAGCGCAAGCGCGTGTGGAACGCGGGCGAAGGGAAGTGGATCGGCTGGGAGCGCAAGCGCGGCAAGCTCGAAGAGTTCAACCGACTGCTGCGCGGCGCGCGCGACACGAGCTTCATCGTCGCGACGGCCAGCGCGGAACTGCTCGCGAAAGTTCGTTACGTCATCACGCTCGACTCCGACACGCAGTTGCCGCGCGACGCGGCCCGCCGCCTCGTCGGCATCGCGCGCCACCCGCTGAACCGCCCGCAATTCGACGAGCGCGCGGGGCGCGTCACGCACGGTTACGCGATCTTGCAGCCGCGCGTCAGCGTCTCTCTGGAGAGCGCCGCGCTTTCGCGCTTCGCGCGCGTCTTCTCGGGCAACACCGGCGTGGACCCTTACACGACCGCCGCGTCCGACGTTTATCAAGACCTGTTCGGCGAAGGCACGTTCACGGGCAAGGGCCTGTACGACGTGGACGCCTTCGCGCGCGCGCTCGCGGGCCGCGTGCCGGAGAACGCGCTGCTCAGCCACGACCTGTTCGAGGGGCTCTACGCGCGTTCCGCGCTCGTGACGGACGTGGAACTGCTCGACGACTACCCGGCGCGTTACGTGACCTACGCGATGCGGCAGCACCGCTGGACGCGCGGCGACTGGCAGATCGCGCGCTGGCTGTTGCCGACCGTGCCCGACGCGCACGGGCGCCGCGTGCGTAACGTGGTGTCGCTCATCGGGCGCTGGAAGATTTTCGACAACCTGCGGCGCAGCCTCGTCGCGCCCTCCATCATCATCTGGCTCGTCTACGCGTGGACGATGTTGCCGGGCTCGCCGCTGCTGTGGTCGCTCTTCGTGCTGCTCGCGCTGGCGTTCCCAGTCTACGCGCACGTGACGACGAGCCTGCTGCTGCACCCGCGCGGCATTCCGTGGACGAGCCACTTCTGGAGCGTGTGGGGCGACACGCGGACGAGCACCGCGCAGGTGGCGCTGACGCTCTCGCTCCTCGCGCACCAGGCTTATCTGATGTGCGACGCCGTCGGGCGCACGCTCTACCGCAAGCTCGTTTCAAAACGCCGACTGCTTGAGTGGACGACGGCCGCGCAGGCCGAGGCGGGCAGCGCACCCACGCTCGGCGCCTCCGTCCGTTTCATGTGGCTCATCGTGTTTATGCTGGCGGAGGTCGGCGCGCTCGTCTTCACGCTGCGCCCGGACGCGCTGCCCGTCGCCGCGCCGTTCCTGCTGGCGTGGGTCGCCTCGCCGTTCATCGCTTACTGGGTCAGTCGTCGCAGCGAGGTCAAGCGCGAAGAACTGGCGGCGGAGGACGAGCGCGAGGCGCGGCTCATCGCGCGGCGCACGTGGCGCTTCTTCGAGACGTTCGTCACGCAGGAAGACCAATGGTTGCCGCCCGATAATTTTCAGGAAGACCCGAAGCCCGTCGTCGCGCATCGCACCTCGCCCACCAACGTCGGACTGCTCCTGATTTCGACCGTCGCGGCGCACGACTTCGGTTACGCGGGCACGCTCGAACTGATCGAGCGGCTTGAGTTGACCTTCGACGCCGTCGATAAGATGCCGAAGTTTCGCGGCCATCTCTTCAACTGGCACGACACGCGCACGCTTGAGCCGCTGGCGCCCAAGTACGTCTCGACCGTGGACAGCGGCAACCTCGCGGGACACCTGCTCGCGCTCAAGCAGGCGTGCATCGAGCTGTCGGAGCGTCCGCTCTTCGGCGCGCACACGCTGGCGGGGCTCGGCGACACGGTCGCGTTGCTGCGCCTTGAGGTGGAGCGGGCGGGCGCGTCGCGCAAGCGCACGGAAGTCGTCACCGTCAAACACCTGCGCGAAGAGATCACGGCCTGCGCCGACGTGGTCGCGGGCGAGACGCCCGACTCCCTGAACGGTTGGGAGACGCTCTTCAACTCTCTGCACCGGCACGCCTCGACCGTGGACGACATGCTCGCGGCGCTCGCGCAGGAGCACGGGTCGGGCGATTTCACCGAGGCGGGCTTCTGGGCGGGCGCGCTGCTGCGGCAGTTGAAAGAGTTCGCGCGCGACCTGCGCGCCTTCGCCCCGACCGTCTATCCGAAGGACTCGAACCTCGGTCACGTACTCACTTCCGCCCTCGCCGCGCCGCTGCGGCCCGAACTCGCGCACGCGCTCGGACGGGTCGAAAGTCTCTCGCGCGTGTCGGAGGTCTACGACGCCGCGCTCACCGAACTGAGCGCCAGCGCGCCCGACCCGGAGAAGGAGACGGCGGACGTTTCCCCGAAGCAGGAAGCGATTGTCGGCGGCGCGTCTTCACTCACGACGGCAATCGAGGACGCGGCGGCGGCCGTCACGTCCCTGCTGTCGCGTCTGAGCCGTCTGGCGCGGCGGTGCGGGGAGCTTTTCGAGGGGATGGAGTACGGGTTCCTCTTCGACGAGGAGCGCAAGGTCTTCCGCATCGGCTACAACGTCACGGCCGGGCAGGCCGACAACTCCTTCTTCGACCTGCTGGCCTCGGAGGCGCGGTTGGCGAGCTTCATCGCCATCGCCAAGGGCGACGCGCCGCAGGAGCACTGGTTCCACCTGGGCCGCAAGCTCACGCCCGTGGACGGGAGCCGCGCGCTCATCTCGTGGACGGGGACGATGTTCGAGTACCTGATGCCGCTCCTCGTCATGCGCGGTTACGACCGGACGCTGCTCGACGAGACGTACAAGGCGGTCGTCTGGCGGCAGGTCGAATACGGCGAGGAGCGCGGCGTCCCGTGGGGCATCTCGGAGTCCGCCTACAACGGGCGCGACCTCTACCTCAACTACCAGTACGGCCCCTTCGGCGTGCCCGGCCTCGGCTTCAAGCGCGGACTGAGCGAAGACCTCGTGGTCGCGCCGTACGCGACGATGCTCGCCGCGCTGGTCGAGCCGCGCCGCGCGATGGCGAACCTGCGCCGCCTCATGCGCGAGGGCGCGCTCGGCCTCTACGGCTTCTACGAATCAATAGACTACACGACGGAGCGCCTGCCGCAGAACGAGAAGCGGGCGGTGATTCGCGCCTTCATGGCGCACCACCAGGGCATGAGTCTCGTCGCGCTCGACAACCTCCTCAACCACGACGTGATGCAGCGGCGCTTCCACGCCGAGCCGCTCGTGCAGGCGACCGAACTGCTGTTGCAGGAGCGCGTCCCGCGCGGCGTCGCGGCGGCGCACCCGCGCGCCGAAGAGGTCTTGACCAGCCGCCTCGTTCACACGCTGACGGGGCTCGTCACGCGCAGCTTCGACACGGCGCACCTGCCGACGCCGCGCACGCAACTGCTCTCGAACGGCACATACTCGGTGATGGTCACGACGGCCGGCGGCGGCTATTCGCGCTGCGGGCCGCTGGCCGTCACGCGCTGGCGCGAAGACGCCGTGCGCGACTGCCACGGCTCGTTCTGTTACCTGCGCGACGTGCGAAGCGGCGCCGTCTGGTCAGCGTGTTATCAACCGACGAGGGTCAGGCCGCGCTCGTACGAAGTCTCGTTCTCGGAAGACAAAGTTGACATCCGGCGCACGGACGCGGGAATCCAGACGCACACCGAAATCATCGTCTCGCCCGAGGATAACGCGGAGATTCGGCAGGTCTCGCTGACGAATCAATCGACGCGCGTGCGCGAGGTCGAGTTGACGAGCTACGCGGAGGTCGTGCTCGCGCCGCACGCGGCGGACGTGGCGCACCCTGCTTTCAGCAACCTCTTCATCGAGACGGAATTCGTCGCCGCCGAGAACGCGCTGCTCGCGCGCCGCCGCCCGCGTTCGAGTAAGGACGAGCCGGCCTATGCCGTCCACGTCGTCGTCACCGAGGGCGAGCGCGTCGGCGCGGTGCAGTACGAGACCGACCGCGGCCGCTTTCTCGGGCGCGGCCACACGGCCGTCAACCCCTCGGCCATCTTCGAAGACCAGCCGCTCTCGAACACGGTCGGCGCGGTGCTCGACCCGGTCTTCTCCCTGCGCCAGCGCGTGCGCCTGCGACCGGGCGAGACGGCGCGCGTCTCGTTCACGACCGCCGTGGCGCGCTCGCGCGAAGAGGCGCTCGCCCTCGCGGACAAGTATCACGACCCTTCCGTCTTCGAGCGCGCGGCGCGGCTCGCGTGGACGCAGTCACAGGTCGAGATGCGTCACCATAACGTTGACGCGGACGAGGCGCATCTCTTCCAACGCCTCGCCGGGCGCGTGCTCTACGCCGACCCTTCCCTGCGCCCACGGCCGCACGTGCTCGCGCTCAACACGAAGGCGCAGTCGTCGCTCTGGCCTTACGGCATCAGCGGCGACCTGCCCATCGTCATCGTCCGCGTCAGTCGAGATGAAGACGTGGACCTGGTGCGTCAACTCCTGCGCGGGCACGAGTACCTGCGACTGAAGGGATTGACGATTGACCTCGTCATCCTCAACGACCACCCGCCCACGTACTTGCAGGAGTTGCAGGACGGGTTGCTGGCAATGATTCGCGCGAGCGGCTCGCAGGCGTTGCAGGACAAGCCGGGCGGCGTCTTCCTGCGCCGGGCGGACATCATGCCCGAGGCCGACCGGATTCTGCTGCACGCGGCGGCGCGCGTCGTCATCGTCCCCGAGCGCGGCACGCTCGCCGAGCAGTTGACGCGCCGCGAGATAGAAGAGCCGCTGCCAGCGTCGTTCACCCCGCGCGGCCCGGAGCGCGTCTACGCGGAGGGCGTCGTGGAGACGCCGGAACTCTCTTTCTTCAACGGCCTCGGCGGCTTCCGTCCCGACGGCCGCGAGTACGTGACGACCCTGCGCGCGGGGCAGTGGACGCCCGCGCCGTGGACCAACGTCGTCGCCAACGAACACGACTTCGGCTTTCAGGTGACGGAGACCGGCGGCGGTTATACGTGGTCCGCGAACAGCCGCGAGAACCGCTTGACGCCCTGGTCGAACGACGCCGTGAGCGACCCGCCGGGCGAGGCCATCTACCTGCGCGACGAAGAGAGCGGCGCGGTCTGGACGCCGACGCCGCTGCCCGTGCGCGGCGGCGACCCGTACGTCATACGGCACGGGCAGGGCTACACGGTCTTCGAGCACACGAGCCACGGCATCACGCAGGAGCTACTGCTCTTCGCGCCGCTCGACGCGCCGGTGAAGATTTCCGTGCTGCGCCTGCGTAACCGCACCAACGAAACGCGTCGGCTGTCGGTCACGAGTTACAGCGAGCTTGTGCTCGGCGTCGAGCGCGGCGCGTCCGCGCCGTTCTGTATCACCGAGTTCGACAAAGAGAGCGGCGTCATCTTCGCGCGTAACCCTTACAACAACGAGTTCGCGTCGCGCGTCGCCTTCGCCGCCTCGGGCGCGCGCGAGAGCACCATCACGTGCGACCGCAAAGAGTTCCTGGGGCGCAACGGCAGCCCCGCGCGACCCGCCGCGCTGCAACGCGCAACGCTCTCGAATCGCGCGAACGCGGGGCTCGACCCCTGCGCGGCGATTCAGACCTTGGTCGAGCTTGCGCCGGGCGCGACGCGCGAGGTCGTCTTCATGCTCGGCCAGACCGAGACGCGCGAGGAGGCGCGGACAATCGTCGAACGCTTCCGCCGCCTGCCGGCGGTCAACGAAGCCTTCGACCGCGTGCTCGCGCATTGGGACGAAGTGCTCGACACAATCGAAGTCCGCACGCCCGACACGGCGCTGGATACCATCATCAACCGCTGGCTGCCGTATCAGACCTTAGCCTGCCGCGTGCTGGCGCGCTCGGCCTTCTATCAATCGGGCGGCGCTTACGGCTTCCGCGACCAACTGCAAGACACGATGGCGCTCGTCTACGCGCGCCCCGACCTCACGCGCGCGCAAATCCTGCGCGCCGCCGCGCACCAGTTCAAGGAGGGCGACGTGCAGCACTGGTGGCACCCGCCGACGGATCGCGGCGTGCGCACGCGCTTCTCGGACGACCTGCTGTGGCTGCCTTACGTGACCAGTTTTTACATGAGCGTCACGGGCGACGCGGGCGTGCTCGACGAAGTGGTTCCGTTTCTCGAAGCGCCGCCGTTGGAGCCGGGGCAGGACGAGTCTTACACACAGCCCAACGTCTCGCAGGAGTCCGCGAGCGTGTACGAGCACTGCGTGCGCACGCTCGACCGCAGCCTCGCCGTCGGCCCGCACGGGTTGCCGCTGATGGGTTCGGGCGACTGGAACGACGGCATGAATCGCGTCGGCCACGAAGGGCGCGGCGAGAGCGTCTGGGTCGGCTGGTTCCTGCACACGGTGCTTGAGTGGTTCGCCCCCGTCTGCGAGGCGCGCGGCGACGCGACGCGCGCCGACACCTACCGCGCGCACCTGTCGAAGCTCAAAGAGGCGCTCGAAGAAGAGGCTTGGGACGGCGACTGGTATCGCCGCGCGTACTTCGACGACGGGACGCCGCTCGGCTCCGCGCAGAACGAGGAGTGCCGCATCGATTCCATCGCGCAGTCGTGGGGCGTCATCTCCGGCGCGGCCGACAGCCACCGCGCCGCGCGCGCGATGGCCGCCGTCGAGCAACATCTCATCCGGCGCGGCGACGGACTCATCATGCTCTTCACGCCGCCCTTCGACCGGAGCGCGCTCGACCCCGGTTACATCAAGGGCTACGTGCCGGGCGTGCGCGAGAACGGCGGGCAGTACACGCACGCGGCCATCTGGACGGTCATCGCCTACGCGCTCCTCGGCGACGGCGACCGCGCGGGCGAACTCTTCGCGCTGTTGAATCCCATCAACCACGCCTCGACGCGCGCGGGGCTGCACAAGTACAAGGTCGAGCCCTACGTCGCCGCCGCCGACGTGTACGCCGTCTGGCCGCACACGGGGCGCGGCGGCTGGACGTGGTACACGGGTTCTTCGGGGTGGATGTATCGCGCGGGGCTTGAGTCAATCCTCGGCTTCCAACTGAGAGGCGCGCGTCTGAAGATAGACCCGTGCGTGCCGCGTTGGTGGCGTGAGTTCGAGATTCAATACCGTCGCGGCGCGACGCGGTATCACATCAAGGTCGAGAACCCGCACGGCGTCTGTCGTGGAATTGAAAGTGTTGAAGTTGACGGCGTGGTACAGGGGACGGACGACATCCCGCTCGCGGACGACGGCGCGAGACATGCCGTGCGGGTCGTGTTAGGCGAGCGCAGACACGCGCCCGAGGCGGAGCGTGCGGCCGAGAGCGGGCGTGCCTCTTTGCTGAAGGAATGAGGGGTGTCGCGGAGAGCCTTGACGGAGATTCCGTACGACCTTAACGTTTGACGAAGCAGTGACTCAACTCATACCGAGGTAGCTGTCGCTTTCGTCCCTGATGATTCCGTAACACTCGCAGGAGACCGCCTCAAGTCCCGCCCGGTCGAGAAGCTCGATGTGCCCTCGGCTGTAGTTAATCAAATCGTGCTTCTGAAGCAGGCTCGCCGCTTTACTGACCCCTTCGCGCCGCACGCCGAGCATGTTGGAGATGAAGTCCTGCGTCAGTTGAAATTCATCCGTCCCCAGTCGGTCGCCGGTCATCAACAGCCAGCGTGCGAGGCGCGCGTCCACCATGTGGAAGCGGTTGCAGGCGGCCGATTGCGAGACCTGCATCAGCAGCGAATGTGAGTAGCGGTGCAACAGGCCGTGCAGCGCGCCCACGCGGCCCGACTCTTTTCTGAGCACCGACGCCTTCATCCGCGCGGCCGTGCCCGCGCCCTGCACGATGGCGCGGTGGGGCGACGTGTCAACCCCCATGAAGACGGAGAGGCCCGCCAGCCCTTCGTTCCCGACGAACCCGATTTCGAGCGTCGAGCGGTCGGCCACTTCGGCGAGCAGCGAGACGATGGAGTCGTTCGGGAAATAGACGTGACGAATCCGCGCGCCGGGCTCGTAGAGGACTTCGGCGAAGGGCATCGAGACCTGCTCCAACTCGGGCAGCAGGCGTTGATACTCTCTCTTCGGCAGGGCGGCGAGCAGACGGTTCACGGCCGGCGCGCGCGGCTTGGTGTTGATGGTCAACCAGAGTTTCCTTACAGCCTTCGACGGGCGGCGGCCCTTCGTTACCGTCGTTCGTTCAAAGGTGCTTCCACGCCTTTGAGTTCGACGATCAGGTTATGTATCGGCGTGTCCCCGACGTTCTCCACCGAATGTGTAACGGGGCCGCTGAAGAACACGTCGCCGGCCTTGCGCTCGGCCGTCTTCACGGAGCCGTCGGCGAAGACGAATCTCGCTTTGTAGGAACCGAACACGTACGCGACGTATGACGGGTGCGAATGAAGGGGCGTCTTCTCGCCGACCTTCACGTCGTGGAACTGGACGCGGACGCGCTCGTTTTCGAGCAGCACTTTCATGTCGGGCACCGCCGTCGCGCGGTCTTGAATCAGAGCCGAAGCCTTCGGTCTCGGAATCAGCAAGGCGAGGAGCGAAAGGACTATCGAACGTCGCAGATTTATCAACCGCCGCCTCCTTAAGAGTTTTGTTGTCGCGCGGAGGATCGACCGTCACGTGTAGCACGCGGGGGAGGGACGGTCTGTGCGATATGACGCTTATAGGTGGGACGTGCGGGAGGGAGGGATGCTTAGCCGAGCAGGCGGTCGTACTCGTCCTTGACAACCTTGTAGCACTCGCAGACCGACGCTTCGAGGCCGCGCCGGTCGAGTATCCGGATGCGGCCGCGCACGTAGCTGATGAGCCCCTGCTCCTGCAAACGGCCGGCGGCCGCGGTGACGCCTTCGCGCCGGACGCCGAGCATGTTGGCGATCAACTCCTGCGTCATGACCAACTCGTCCGAGTCCGTGCGGTCGTGACTCAGCAGGAGCCAGCGGCAGAGCTGCTGCTCTATCTCGTGGAGGCGGTTGCAGACGGCCGTCTGCGACATCTGCGTGAGCAGCGCCTGCGTGTACCGCAGCAGCAGGCGCTGGAACGCGCCGCCCCTTGCGAACTCGTCCCGCAACACCTGCGCCTTCATCCTGACGGCGCCCCCGGCGCTCTGGACGACCGCGCGGTTCGGCATCGTGTTGCCGCCCATGAAGAGCGCGACGCCGACCACCCCCTCTTTGCCCGCCATCCCCATCTCGGCCGACGCGCCGTTCTCCATCAGGTAGAGCAGTGAGACGATGACGGTGGTCGGGAAGTAGATGTGCTCCATCTGCCCGCCCGATTCGTAGACGACCTCGCCGAGCTTAAAGGAGACGTGACCGAGGTGCGGTATAATGCGCTCGTACTCCTCGCGCGGGAGCGCGGCGAGCAGTCGATTTTTCGTCGGGTCTGACGTGGATGCGTTGGTGGGCATTGATGAACCGCCGTCCCGAACCCCGAAAGTATGTGTGTCATCGCACAGACGGCCCAGTGCCCATAACGTACCATGTCCACCAACGTTTTGACAGTGAACGCAGGTACGGAAAGCCCGGCGCCCTGAACGACAAAATGGAGAAGACCTTTACCGCCAGATTCATCGACGACGGAGCGCGCGTGCTCTTGGAACTGACGAACACGGGCGACGAGACGTGCAAAATTGTCGAAATCCTGGCCGTCTTCCTCAAGGACGAAGAGACGCCCGGCGGCGGCCCCTCGCGCGCGCACATCAAGTTCGAGCCCGTAAAGTTGCTGCGGCCGAGAGAGAAGGCCATCTTCTCGCACAGGACGTGGGTTGACGGCAGGCCCGCCGAAGAAGGCCGCGACCAGTTGGAACGCCTGAAGGCGGTCGAGGGTCAGACCAAGCCTTACGTCCTCGACATCTCCTGGGAGAACGCGGAAGGCAAAACGCGCTTCCAGCGGATTCCGGTCGGACACTGACGCGGACGGCCGGGAGTTTGTGAAGGAAGAGAACGTTGATCATTTGTGATTTCTGTCAATACTTCCGGCAGGACGGCCAATGCCATCTCGGCCTGAAGATACCCAAGGCGATGTCTTGCCGCGAGTTCAAGCCGGCGTTGGAGAAGTTCTGCTCCGACCCGAAGGATTTCGTCAACCACGCACAGATCGTGCAGATGGCGACCTACTTCGGGATGAAGGGGAGTGAGCTGAAGAAGGTCAACCTCATGGCCGCGCGGGAAGAGGGCGCGCGCCCCCAGCTCTCACTCGATGCGCAAAACACGACATCGTAAGTCCGCCCTCGGGCGACGCCGATTTCCAATGTGTGGTACCACACATTGGGTGATACACTCGCTCCGAACAGGTCACCACCTGACATTTGGACCGAGTCACCCAAACTCCCTCCTCTTGCCGTCTGATGGATGTTCACGCTTCGGCGACGGCGCAAGGGTGTGCCGACGTTTAGTCTTACAGAGGAGAGTGACTTGATGAAAATCCTACTCTACAACCCCGACAACGGGGTGACGCGCAACTTCATGCCGCACCTCTGGATGTTCCTCCTCCAGGCGCTCACGCCCCCGGGGCACGAGGTGATTCTGGTGGACGGCAACGCCCAGGCGATGACGGAGGAGGATCTGGTGCGCTTCGTGCGTGAAGAGGGCATCGGCCTCGTCGGCATCGGCGCGATGACAAGGATGGTGGCGCGCGCCTACCGCTTCGCCGACGCGCTGCGCGCCGTGGGCGTCAAGGTCGTGATGGGCGGCCCGCACGTCACCGAATGCCCCGACGAGGCGCTCGGGCGCGACGGCGGGCCGCGCCACGCCGACGCGGTCGCTTTGGGTGAAGCAGACGAGACGTGGCCCCTGATTGTCGATGACGCCGCGCGCGGCGAGTTGAGAGAAGTCTATCAGCCCGAGCGCGACGCGAAGGGCAACGACCTCAAGCCGTCGCTCCAACCTTACCCGACGATTCCCTGGGAGACTTTAGACCTCGACCAGTTCAGCCTCGTCCCCAAACGCCTCCGCCCTCTGCTCTCGAAGCTCGGCGGCGGCTGGGGCCAGTTCCACGTCGTCCCCGTCGAGACGGGGCGCGGCTGCCCGTACGGCTGCGAGTTCTGCACGGTGACGGGCTTCTTCGGCGACTCCATCCGCTTCCGCTCCAACGAGTCGGTCGTCGAGGAGTTGCTCATGCTCAAGGAGCGGGCGCGGCGCGAGCGCGGG
>DASVGG010000009.1:0-1472 GCA_036379655.1 Pyrinomonadaceae bacterium | reverse complement strand
CTCCCCCATCTCGCGCGCCACCACGGCCACCCGCCGCCCCATGTGCCGGCGCCCCACCGTCAGCGTGTAGGCCGCGTCCCCGCAGTCCTCTCGCTCATCCCGCCCGGCCGCCCACCCCGCCAGCCGCTCGACCTGCCGCCGCAACTGCTCGCCCGTCCGCCCCGACACCGCCACCACGTAGCCCGCCCGCTCCGGCCGCCGCGCGCCCGGCCCCGCCCCCGCCCACTCCTCGACCACCACGTGCGCGTTCGTCCCGCTGAACCCGAACGACGAGACGGCCGCCCGCCGCCGCTCGCCCTCCGCGACCTCCCACTCGCGCAGCTCCGTGTTGACGTAGAACGGGCCCCCCTCCACCTCGATGTGCTCGTTCGCCCGCTCGTAGTGCAGGCTCGGCGGGAGCTGCCTCCGCCCCAGCGCCAGCACGGCCTTCAAGACCCCGGCCACGCCCGCCGCGCTCGTCGCGTGCCCGATGTTGGTCTTCACCGACCCCAGCGCGCAGTAGCCCGCACGCCCCGTCCCCCGCCGGAATGAGCGCGCCAGCGCCTCGTACTCTATGGGGTCGCCGAGCTTCGTCCCCGTCCCGTGCGCCTCGACCAACTGTATCCCGGCCGGGTCGATCCCGAACCGCTCGTGCACCTCGCCGATGAGCCGCTCCTGCGAGAGCGCGCTCGGGGCGGTGATGCCGTTGGTCGCCCCGTCCTGGTTCACGCCCGTCCCCGTGATCAGCGCGTAGACGTGGTCGCGGTCGCGCCGCGCCTCGGAGAGCCGCTTGAGGACGAGGACGCCGACCCCCTCGCCGGGGACGAAGCCGTCTGCCCGGTGGTCGAAGGCGCGGCACCGCCCCGTCGGCGAGAGCATCCCGGCGCGGTTCGCCTGGACGTAGAACTCGGGCGTGGACTGCGCGAAGACCCCGCCGGCCAGCGCCGCCTCGACCTCGCCCGAGCGCAGCGCCTGGCAGGCGAGGTGGATGGCGACGAGCGAGCTGGAGCAGGCCGTGTCAACCGCCACGGCCGGCCCGTGCAAGTCCAGGTAGTAGGCGATGCGCGCCGGGATGACCGACCCGGCGTTGCCCCAGAAAGCCTGCGCCGGGGCACCCTCCGGGAGTAGCCGCGCGTAGTCGCCCTTGCTGCACCCGACGTAGACGCCGCAGCGCGTGCCGGAGAGCGAGCGGCCGGCATAGCCCGCGTCTTCGAGCGCGCGCCACGCCTCCTGGAGGAAGAGCCGCTGCTGCGGGTCCATGAAGCGGGCTTCGAGCCCCGAGATGTTGAAGAAGAGCGGGTCGAAGGAGGCGATGTCGTCGAGCAGCCCGCCGTCGGAGCAGTAGCCGGCCGGGGAGGGCGGGAGGAGCGAGGCGAAGGCGCGCGCCAAGTCCCAGCGCGTGACGGGGCGGACGAGGTCGAGGCGTTGGGCGATGGCGCGCCAGAAGAGGGAGAGGTTATGTGCGGAGGCGAAGCGGCCGCTCATGCCGACGA
>DASVGG010000008.1:0-14996 GCA_036379655.1 Pyrinomonadaceae bacterium | reverse complement strand
GCGCCGAGCGCCCCTCTTCGGTTCGGGTGGAGCGGCGACGGGTTACCTAATGAGCTTGCGCCGGGCGGGCGGTTCCGCGTACTCGACGGCCGGGTCGCCACGGAGCTGCTTGACCGCCTGCTCGACCTCCGAAGGTTCGACCTCGACGACGTAGAGGCTCCTCATCTCCTCTTCCGGCTCATCGGGAAAGAGTTGGATGGCCGCCACGTAGCCCGGGGTCTTCGAGAAGACGGAGCGTGACCGCTTCTCGTTGACGCCGGGCGCGAGCTTAACGTTCAGCCGGGCCGCCCTCTTTGTCTTCTCGTTCGCGCTCATCTCTGCGCATTAGGATACTGCGCTTCGCACGTCTAGTAAACCGTGCCCGTACTCGTTCGTGAACTTCTTCCCGCCCATCGCCGAGACCTTGATGGCCGTCGAGGTAAGGCGTTCCAGGACTCGTCGCGGCGTCAGGTTGGGGAACCTGGCGAGGACGAGGGCGGCCGCCGCCGCGACGTGCGGCGTCGCCATCGAGGTGCCGTCCCAGAAGGCGAACTTGGTCTCGCCGGCATCGCGCGCGGCCGAGGGCTTCAGCGGCAGCGTCGAGAGGATTTCGACTCCCGGCGCGACGATGGCGATGTGCCTGCCCGTGTTCGAGAAGGACGCGCGCCGGCTGGTCCTGCCCACCGCGCCGACGGCGATGACGCCGGGGAAGGCGCCGGGGAACTCGACCGGGTTGCCCGTCTGGAACTCGTTGCCCATCGCGGCGACGACCGTCACGCCCGCGTCCACGAGGCGGCGGAAGAGAAACTCCTCGGTCGGGTTGCGGAAGGTGCCGCCGATGCTCAGGTTCACCACGCGCATCCCCGAGTTCCGCGCCGCGTTGAGCGCGCGCTGGTACATCACGTCGTCCACGTAGTACTCGCCGTCGTCCGGGTCGGGCTCGTCGTCGAAAATCTTCCAGACGCTCAGGTCGCATTGGCAGACGCCGGTGATGCCGACCCTGTTGTTCATCTGGGCGGAGATGATGCCGGCGACGTGCGTCCCGTGCCCGATGATGTCGTCGGCCGAGGCGCCGTCGTGGACGTAGGTCTGGACGATGTTCTTCAGGTCGGGGTGACTCATGTCCACGCCGGTGTCGAGGACGGCGACCTTGACGCCGCTGGCGTCGGGCAGGGGGTCCGGGTCGAACCAGCGAATCGAGCGCAGCCCCCACTGCTGCGCCGCCATCGGGTCGCGCGGCAGCGGCCGCGCCGTCGCCCAGCGCCTCGGGACGCGGTGCACGTACTCGATGCCCGGCGTCTCGCTCAAATCCTTCTCGATCTTCTTGAGGTCGGCGCCCCTCTCCAGCCGCAGCATGTTGATGCCGCGCAGGTCTTCGTTCTCCGAATCGCGCACGCTCATGGCGAAGGAGGCGGCCACCGACTTCGGGGCGACCGACAGCGCGCGGCCGCGCATGGAGCGCGAGAAGACCGGCACCACTTCGCGGATGAGGCCCTGTTGCTCAAGGAAGCTGAAAGGGTCGTCCACTGCCTTCGGGAGCGCGAGCGCCTTGACGGTGGCGACCCGCGCCGTACGGATATCGGGGACGCCCGTCACCGTGTCCTCCTTGCACTTCACGACGAGCATGCCGGGCGCGAACTGCTGCCTGGGGGAGGGGTGGGTGTGGGCCGAGAAGGAGACGATGCCCGCCGACTTCGCGGCTGACTTCGCGGGCGACTGCGCCCGGGCCTTCTCGGAGGAGGCGCGAGCGTGGGTGGGCGCCTCCGCCGTCCTCGTCTTCGGCTTGGCCGTCGCCGCCGCCGTCGCTGCCGACTTCGCGGCTGACTTCTTCGCGGCCGACTTCTTTGAGGCTGATCTCTTCTTCGCGGCTGACTTCTTCGCCTTGGCACTTTGTGTGGTCATGGGTCAGGCTCCTTAGGGCTTGAGAAAGGGGTGTTGGGAAAGAGCGTGAGAAATCGTGCGAAAGACTCGGGCGCGACGGCCCGGGGCGCGAGGGTCGCGCGTCCGCCCCGGAAAGGCCGCCGGGAGTGCGGAGCGGCGTGGGACGGAGAACGCAACGCGCCGAACGATACGCGCGCGCGGACGGCCCTGTCAATCATTTACTTCCCGGCAAGCGGTGACGTGAGTTTGTGCGTGTGGCGCGGGGGCAGTGTTTGAAGTAAAATCTGCATCCAAGTTCATCGATGATGCCGCCCGCGCGGCGTCATGTTACGGTCTGGGGGTTAAGGTAAGAGAAGATGGCGCTGCTTGAGATCGTGAAGTACGGCGAGCCGGTGTTGGAGACGCCGGGCGAGCCCGTGACGGAGTTCGACGTGAGGCTGAAGCGGCTCGTCTCGGACATGTTCGAGACGATGTACGCGTCGCGCGGGGTGGGACTGGCGGCGCCGCAGGTCGGCGTCTCGCGGCGCCTGTTCGTGATGGACTGCTCGGGCGGGAGAGACCCGGAGGCGCGCGTCGCGCTCGTCAACCCCGTCGTCCTCAACGTCGAGGGCGATCAGACGGGCGAGGAAGGCTGCCTCTCGTTCCCCGGCATCTTCTTTCAGGTGAAGCGTAGCTTGCGCGCCGTCGTCCGCGCGCAGGACTTGAACGGCGAGGAGTTCGAACTCGACGGCCTCGACCTCGAAGCGCGCTGCATGCTCCACGAGACCGACCACTGCGACGGCATCGTCTTCCTCGACCGCACCACCTCGCTCAAGCGCGAACTGGTCAGGCGCAAGATCAAGCGTCTTCAGAAGCAGGGGCGCTGGGTCTGAGTTAATTCAAGAATGCGCGGTACTGATTGAGGGTTGATGAGAAGCACGCTGCTTCTCATCAACCCTCAACCCGCATTGGAGCGCGCTCGCGGTACTTTTTGGCGTGTGTTAGCATGGACGAAATTTCAAATCAACACAGCATTCATTATTCCTGACGAGGAGAAGAATATGCAGCAGATGAAGCAAGAAGAGTTTCGCAACGAGCCTTTCACGGACTTCTCGAAGGAGGAGAACGCGCGCGCGTTCCGCGAGGCGCTGGAGCGCGTCCGGGCGGAGTTGGGGCGCGAGTACCCGCTCGTCATCGGCGGCGAAAGAGCCGAGACCGGCGACATCCTTGAGAGTGTCAACCCCGCGCGCAAGACAGAGGTCGTCGGCCGCTTCCACAAGGCGACGAAGGAGTTGGCGACGCAGGCCGTCGAGAAGGCAAATGAGGTCTTCAAGACGTGGCGCCACACGCTGCCGCATCAGCGCGCCGACCTGCTTTTCCGCGTGGCCTCGCTGCTGCGCGAGCGCAAGCACTACTTCTCGGCGTGGATGGTGCACGAGGTCGCGAAGTCCTGGCCCGAGGCCGACGGCGACACGGCCGAGGCCATCGACTTCCTTGAGTTCTACGCGCGCGAGATGATTCGCTACGCGTCGGAGCAGCCGCTCACGCGCATCGAGGGCGAGGACAATCGTCTGACCTACATCCCGCTCGGCGTCGGCGTCGTCATTCCGCCGTGGAACTTCCCGCTCGCCATCATGGCCGGCATGACCGTCGCCTCGGTCGTCACGGGCAACACCGTCGTCCTCAAGCCCTCGTCCGACGCCCCGACCATCGCCTACAAGTTCTTCGAGCTACTCGAAGAGGCGGGGATGCCGGCGGGCGTCGTCAACTTCCTCGTCGGCGCGGGCGGCGAGGTCGGCGACGTGATTGTTGACCACCCGCTGACGCGCTACGTCGCCTTCACGGGCTCGAAGGAGATCGGCCTGCGCATCAACGAGCGCGCGGCCAAGCATCAGGAAGGTCAACGCTGGATCAAGCGCGTCGTGGCCGAGATGGGCGGCAAGGATGCCATCGTCGTCGATTCCGACGTGGACGTTGACGAGGCCGCGGCCGGCGTCGTCGCTTCCGCCTTCGGCTTCCAGGGACAGAAGTGTTCGGCCTGCTCGCGCGCCATCATCCACGGGGACGTGTACGAATCGGTCGTCCAGAAGATTGTCGAGGGCACGGCGAAGATTAAGGTCGGAGACCCTTCGGACCCGACCACGAACATGAGCGCCGTCATCAACCAGAAGGCTTTCAAGTCCATCAACCAGTACGTCGAGTGGGGTCGGGAGGACGGCGGGCGCCTCGTCGCGGGCGGCGGCAGCGACGGCGAGCAGGGCTTCTTCATCGAGCCGACCGTCATCGCCGACGTGAAGCCCGGCGACCGCATCGAGCAGCAGGAAATCTTCGGCCCCGTCCTCGCCTGCATCAAGGCCGCTGACTTCGACGAGGCACTGCAAATCGCCAACGACACGGAGTACGGGCTGACCGGCGCCGTCTACACCAACGACCCCGATAAGCTCACGCGCGCGGCGCGCGAGTTCCACGTCGGCAACCTTTATCTCAACCGCAAGTGCACGGGCGCGCTCGTCGGCGTCCACCCCTTCGGCGGCTTCAACATGTCGGGCACCGACTCGAAGGCCGGCGGCCGCGACTACCTCGGCCTCTTCATGCAGGCCAAGGTCGTCTCCGAAAAAGTCCGCCCACAGCAGACCGGGGCGGAGAAGCGAGACGTGATCTGATGAACCCCCGAACGACCGCCGCCGCCGCGCTCGTCGCGGCGCTGCTCCTTCTCGCGCACACGCCGCCACGCACCGCCGCGTCGCCGCAACAAACTGCGGCGACGCGGCAGGACTCCGCCGTTTTCCTCGTCTCGAAAGACGGGACGGAGGACGCGCGGGTCGAGCCGGTCGCGGTCATCGACGGGCGCGGCGCGCTCGCCGAGCCCGACTCGAACCCTTCGGGCGGCGGCGCCCTCCCGTCGTTTCTAGAGCGACACTATAAGGCGGGCGCGCGGTATCGACTCATCTTCGGCGGCGCGGAGGCCGGCACCCTGACGATACGCGCGGCCACCCCCGCCGAGTGTTCGCCCAACACCGCGAGCGCCGACATCAACTCGACGAAGGCCGTGCTCGGCGGCAACGTGATGGCGCTCGCGACCGACGGCAAGCACGCGCCGCGCGCGCAGGTTTCGCGGCGCGCGCCGACCGCCGAAGAGCGCGCCGCCGCCTTCGCCGTGGCGAAACGCTTCCTGACGGGGAAGCGCGTGAGCGCGTCGGTGATTGAGCGAGGCACGAAGACGCTCAACCTCACCGCGACCGACCTCGACGGCGACGGGCGCGAAGAGTTGGTCGGCAGCTACGTCGTCAAGTCCGCGCCGAAAGTCAGAGACACGCTCTTCCTCGTCGCCGCGCCACAGGGTCGCGGCTACGTCCCGGCCCTGACGAAGTACGCGCGCGTCAACGCCCGCGAGATGATGGACCCGGCGCTCATCGACAAGATCGGCGAGGGCGGACTCGGGGCCGAGCTATACGTCGAGCAGTTGGACGCGGACGGCGACGGCGTGGGCGAAGTCTTCACGTACTCCAGCAGCTTCGAGGGCACGACCTTCAGGGCCTACCGCCGCGAGCGCGGCACCTGGCGCATGGCCTATGAGAATTACAGCTACCGCTGCGCGTACTGAACGCAGTAGGCAGTTAAGGGCGCCGCTGTCGAACGTGTCGAGTTAATCCTTCAACGTACATCACGCGGGGCGACTGCCTACTCTCTTATGAAAATCATCTTCATGGGCACGCCCGAGTCCGCCGTGCCGACGTTGAGGCGTTGCGTCGAGGAGGGGCACGAAGTCCTGTCCGTGTGGACGCAGCCGGACCGGCCGGCGGGGCGCGGGAAGAAGTTGAAGGCGCCGCCCGTGAAGGAGTTCGCGCTCGCGCGCGGGCTCGCCGTCCGACAGCCTTCGAAGATAAAGACGCGGGAGACGCTGGCGCTCTTCACCGAGCAAGAGTTCGACGTGGCGGTCGTCGTGGCGTACGGGCGCATCCTGCCGCCGACGTTCCTGCGCGCGCCGCGCCTCGGCTGCGTCAACGTGCACTTCTCTCTGCTGCCGAAGTATCGCGGCGCGGCGCCCGTCAACTGGGCCGTCGTGCGCGGCGAGCGCGAGACGGGCGTCACGACGATGCTCATGGACGAGGGGCTCGACACCGGGCCGGTCCTGCTCCAACACGCAACTGGGATTGAAGAAGGTGAGACGGCGCCGCACCTGCTCGAACGACTCTCGCACGTCGGCGCGGAACTGCTCGTCGAGACGCTGGCGCGCTTCGGAGAGATAGAGCCGCGCGCACAACGCGACGAGGACGCGACGCTCGCGCCCATCCTCCGACGCGAGGACGGGCTCATCGACTGGTCGCTCGACGCCATGCGGATCGAGCATCGCGTGCGCGGCCTTCAGCCGTGGCCGAACGCGTTCACATCACATCACGAACGCCGTCTCATCGTCTGGCGCGCGGAGGCACGCGGGCGCGAGGTAGGTTCGGGCGACGCGTCGCTCACTCAAGCAGGAGCGACGGTGGCGGGGACGCTCGTCGTCGCGCGCGGCGACGACCTCGTCGTGGCCTGCGGCGGCGAGACGACGCTCAGGCTCTTAGAGGTGCAGCCCGAGGGCAAGCAGCGCATGCGCGCGCGCGACTTCATCAACGGGATGCGCGTCGCGGCGGGCGAGAAGTTAGGCTGAGACGTTATGGCCGGCGGCGTGCGTATCGTGAAGCGTGCGGCGAAGAAGGGCGCGGGCGGCGGTCGCCCCGGCGTCTCGCCCGCGCGCCGCGCGGCGTTCGAGGTCCTGCGCAGGGTCGAGGAGGAGGGCGCGTTCGCCGCGCCGCTGCTGGCGAACCTGCCCGAAGGGCTCTCTTCGGAAGACCGAGGGCTCGCGTACGAGTTGACGCTCGGCGTGCTGCGCCGCCAGTTGTGGCTCGACCGCGTCGTCGAGCACCTCTCCGGGCGGAAGACGGGGAAGCTCGACGCGGCCGTCCGGCTGTCTTTGAGGATGGGACTGTTTCAGCTCCGCTTCCTCGCCCGCGTGCCGGCGCACGCGGCCGTCAACGAGTCGGTGCAGCTCGCGCACGCGAAGGGCTTTCGTTCCGCCGCCTCCTTCGTCAACGCGGTCCTGCGCCGCGCCACGCGCGAGCAAGACTTCGACCCCACGGAGGGAATCGCAGACCCGCTCGAACGCATCGCCGTCGAGACTTCGCATCCGCCGAAACTCATCCGCCGTTGGACCGCTGCCTTCGGCGTCGAGGAGGCCGCGAGCTTCGCGCGCGCCAACAACGACTCCGCGCCCGCCGCCTTCCGCGTCAACACACTGAAGTCCGACCCTCACATTCTCATCGAAAAGCTTCGGGCCGAAGGTCTCACAATCGCGCCGTCGCGCGTCGCGCCCGGCGGCTGGCGCGTCGAGGGCGGGGCGGGCGCCTCTTTGCGCGGACTCGCGGCCGAAGGTCTCGTCTACATGCAGGACGAGGCGTCGCAACTCGTCGCGCACGTTCTCGGAGCGATGCCGTGCGAGCGCGTGCTCGACGCGTGCGCCGCGCCGGGGAGCAAGACGACGCACATCGCCGCGCTCGCCGGAGGCCGCGCCCTCGTCGTCGCGGGAGACCTGCACCGAAGCAGGCTGCGCCTCGTCGCGGAGACCTGCGCGCGTCTCGGCGTCGTCGGCGTGATGCCCGTCGCGCTCAACGCCGAAGCGGCGCTGCCCTTCGCCGACGAGAGCTTCGACCGCGTGCTCGTGGACGCGCCCTGCACGGGCACGGGCACGCTGCGCCACAACCCCGAGATACGCTGGCGCCTCTCGCTCGAAAGCTTCAACGAACTGCCCGTAGTTCAAAGCAGGATTCTCTCGGAGGCCGCGCGCGTCCTACGGCGCGGCGGACGCCTCGTCTACTCCACCTGCTCGGTCGAGAGGGAAGAGAACGAAGAGGTCGTCGCCGCCTTCCTCCAATCACACACGGACTTCAAACAGGTCGAAGCCACGCCCGCGCCCGCCGCGCTCCTCCTCCCCACGGGCGCCGCGCGCACCTGGCCCCAACGCGACGACGTTGACGGCTTCTTCGTCGCCGCGCTCGAAAGAAAATAACCCGACTTTCCGCCTCAAAGACCCGACATTCCGGTTCTGAACCGGAACATTCCGATTTTCAACCCCAACGTTCCGGTTCAGAACCGGAATTTTCCACTTTGAAACCGCAACGTTCCGGTTCAGAACCGGAAAATTCCTATTTAGAACCGGAACATTCCGGTTTCAAACCACAACGTTCCGCTTTTGAACCGGAACGTTCCGCCTCAGAACCGGAACGTTGCTGTTTTGAACCGAAATGTTGATGAAATAAAGCGACTGCGCGCCGGGAGCGCCCTTATTTCCATTTGCAAGTCGGGATAACTGCCGACTGCTTACTGCCTTGCGACTCGCAAGCGGCCGGTGTTAGACTGCGCCGGCCGCTTTGTGTCAGTCTTTTGGCGGCAAATTCCCCCGTCGGGCTCAACGAGAGGCAACGGAAGTTAGTGGCCGTGCGGAACATCCTGTCGGCGTTCGGTAAACTGGGAGTCGTTGCGCTGATCGCCGTCGCATTCGCCTTCGGCCTCGTCTCGACGATCTATCTCTCGCTGCGCAGCCCGGACATCTCCGTGCCCGAGATCGTCAACCAGTCCTACTTCGACGGCGAGAAGACGCTCGCGCGCGCCGGCCTCGACATACGCGAGCGCGCCAAACGCTACAAGCCCGGCGTCGAGCCCGGCCGCATCCTCGACCAGTCGCCGCGCGCGGGCGAGGTCATCAAGGCCGGTCAGACCGTCGCCGTCGTCGTCAGCCGCGCCCCCAAGGAGGGCGAGAAGCCGCCCGACGAGACCGTCGCCGAAGAGCGGCGCGAAGAGCGCGGTACAGAGGCGCTCGACCAGAACAAGAACCTGAACGTGAACCGCCGCCGGAACACCAACCGGAACGCGAACGGCAACTCGAACTCGAACGCCTCGGCCAACTCGAACGCGGGCGGGAACACCAACAGCGGGCGCGGCGAGAACACGAACGCGGGCGGCGCCGCCAACCGCAACTCGAACGCCGCGCGCGCCGCGAACTCGAACGCCAACGCCGCGCGCCCGCGTAACTCGAACACGAGCCCGACCAACAGCAACTCCCGACCTCGCACGACGACGACGAACAGCGCGCGGCCCCCGGCCGCCAACGCCAACCGCCGTCCGAACCCTTAAAACCGCGCGTCCAAGGGGGAAGTCCTATGATCGAGATTGCGCCGTCCATCCTTTCGGCAGATTTCGCGCGGCTCGGCGAGCAGATCGAGGCGGCCGAGCGCGGCGGCGCCTCCATCGTCCACGTTGACGTGATGGACGGCCATTTCGTGCCCAACATCACGCTCGGACTTCCCGTAGTTCGTTCGCTCGCCCGCGCAACCCATCTGCCCCTGGACACGCATCTAATGATTTCTGAGCCGGGGCGCTACGCCGAGCAGTTCGCCGAGGCAGGGGCGCGCATGGTTTCCGTCCACATCGAGATTGACCCGCACATTCATCGCACCCTCGCGTCGATTCGCAAGCGCGGCGCGAAGGCCGGGGTCGTCATCAACCCCGCGACGAGTTTGAGCGCGCTCGACGAGGTGCTGAACTTCGTGGACTACGTGCTGGTCATGTCGGTCAACCCGGGCTTCGGCGGGCAGGAGTTCATCCCGGCCTCGGTCGAAAAGATCAGGCGCCTGAGCCGCACCATCCGCGAGCGCAACCTCGACGTGCGCATCGAAGTGGACGGCGGCATCGGCCCCGACAACATCGCACAGGTCGCCGCCGCCGGCGCCGAAATTTTCGTGGCAGGCACGGCCGTCTTCGGCCAGGGCGATCCCGCCGCCGCCACCCGCGAGTTAATCAACGCGGCGGCGCAGTTGGTTTGAAGGATGAAGTAGGAACGCAAAAACGATGAACTGAAGACAACTTATCTTTCAGTTCATCGTTCCGCGTTCATCGTTCCGCGTTCTCTTTTGGAGGTTTTGCTGATGCGTTTTCGCAAAGTGTTTATGTCGGTCATGTGCGCCGCGCTGCTGGCGGGCGCGGTGCCGGCCGGGGCGTTGAGGGCTTCGGCGGCGGCGCCGCAGGGCCAGTCGCAACTCACGCCCATCCAGCGGCTCGACGTGATGCGCTCGCGGCTTGAGACGATGCGCCGCACGCTCAACAGCGCCATCGCGGGCCTGAACGCGAAGGACAAGAGCGCGGAGGCCACGGCCGACGACCCGCGCGTGCGCCTGGGCGGGCTTGAGAAGGAGGCCAGCAAGCTCCTCAGCGAGGTCGCGGACATTCGCGGCAAGCAGGAGCGCGCCGACCGCTACGACCCGTCGGAACTCGACAAGCTCGAAACGGCCGTCACCGAGCTCGACACGCGCGTGCAGGCTTCGATGCGCGACACGATGCGCGAGCGCTCGGCGGCCCCGGCCGTCGCCGAGAAGGACGACAAGAAGAAGAAGAAGGGTCCCGGCTTCTTCGGCCGCATCCTCGGCCGTGGCGGCGACGAGAAGTACGACGAGCTGGTCGGTACCGTCGCCCCGGGCCGCGACCGCGAGCTGTTCGAGGAGGCCACGAAGGAGACGCGCAAGGACAGTTTCGAGACCGCCCGCGCCCTCTTCAGCGTCATCATCAACACCTACCCCGACTCGGTCTACCTGCCGCTCGCCAAGCTCGCCATCGCCGACACCTTCTACCTCGAAGGCACGACGAGCGCGCTCATCCAGGCCGGGCAGGCTTACCAGGACTGGGTCACCTTCTTCCCGACCCACTCGCTCTCCGACGACGTGTGCCTGAAGATGGGCGAGGTCGAGATGCGCCGCATGGGGCTCTCGAACCGCGACATCTCGCCCGCGCGCAAGGCCGAGCACCGCCTCAAGTTCTGCCTCCAGCAGTTCCCCAAGTCCGCGCTCCGGCCGGAAGTCGAGCTGCGCCTGAACGAGGTGCAGGAGAATCTCGCCGACCACGAGAAGGATGTCGGCGACCAGTACTTCAACAAGTTCTACCAGCACCGCGCCAACAACCTGAAGGGCGCGCAGTCGCGCTACCGCGAGATCGTCGAGAAGTACAAGGGCTACTCGGGGATGGCCGCCGTGCTCTTCCGCTACGCGACGACCTACCTTGAGGAGGAGGAGCCGGACGAGGCGACGAAGTACCTCCAACAACTCGTGCGCCGCCACCCGAACAGCGAGTACGCCGAGAAGGCCAAGGAGAAGCTCGCGGCCATCGGCGCGCAGGTGCCCAACCCCGACCCCGACCGCCTCAACTACGAGGAGCCGAAGGGGCCGGGCATGGTCGGCGGCGTCCTGCGCGAGATCAGCGGCGTCGTGCCGAAGACGGTCGTCAAGGACGGCGTCATCATCAGCCAGTCGAGCAAGGGCAACGACATCATCGCCGACGTGATCGCCAACGGCGGGACGCTGCCCGCCAACTACGACCGGCCCACGCCGCGCACCGCGCCCGGCCGCGATGTGCGCCCGCTCCCGTCGCCCGCGCCTACGCCGGCCAAGCCGACCACGACGACCCCTGCGGGCGCCAACAGCGTCAAGCCGTAACGCATCATCAGAACGCTGAACGAGGAACGCTGAACGACGAACTGTAAGACATTGTCTTCAGTTCATCGTTCAGCGTTCCTCGTTCATGCTTTCGGGCGCCCGCTCGCTACCGCTCGCGGTTCTGTTCGGATATAATTTTCCGCGTCCCCCCAAGGAAGTTTAATCTTACGGAGCTATCCCGCGAGGCGAGGAGGCGGCGTTGGCACAGACTGTCGAGAGCACGCAGGGCGAGATCGGGCGCAGGCACGCGGCGGCGGCGCGCGTCGTCTCGCTCATGTTCATGCTCACGCTCGCGCTCGCCGCGCTCGCACTCTTCTTCGCCCCGCGCTTCAAGCTCGAAGTGAGCCCCGTTGCGGCAAACTCGCTGCTCTTCGTCATCCTCTTCCTTGCCCTCGGGGCCATCACCTTTCGGCGTACGAGGTTCAACGCGATGCGCCTTCAGGACGTGGCCGCGCTGCGCGGCGTGGACGGTCTGCTCGACACGCTACAGAGCACGACCGTGATGGTCGCGCTCGTCGGCGGGATCATCGCCGTGCTCGGGTTCGCCTACGCGCTGCTGACGAGGGACGGGACGAACATGCTCTACCCGGGCGTCATCGCCGCCGCCGTGCTGCTCTACGCGTACCCGCGCCGCGCCGCGTGGGACGCCGTCGTTCGGGCGCTGGCCGACGGGGACGCAGACCCCGTCGAGGCCGCGAAAGGAACACTAGCTTGAACCCGTCTTCTCGTCCCTCGCGGCCGCAACGCGCGAGTCTCGCGGCCTGCGCGCTCGCGGCCGTCTGCTTCGCCGCCAACGCCGCTCCCGCGCAGCCCGCGCCAGCAGTCCGGCCCACCCCGCAGACGCCGACTCAGACGGCCTCGGCGCAGCCGCAGACCTCGACGCTCTCGCGGCGCGCGCAAGCTTACGTCAAGCTGCTCGAAGGACAACGTTACTTCGAGGGCGTGCGCTCCGGGTCGCTCACGCTCGACGGCCTGCGGCGCGCGCAGGCCGCCTTCCAGCAGGCCGCCGAACTCGAACCGACGCTCTCCGAGGCGCGGGCCGCGCTCGCCGAGACCTACCTCATCACCAACGACCTCAAGCAGGCCGAGACCGAGGCCCAGGCCGCCGTGCGCGCCAACAACGACAGCTACGGCGCGCACCGCACGCTCGCGCGCGTCTACACGCTCCAGAGCGGATTGGCCGACAAGAGCCTCAACCGCGCCGCCGCCGACAAGGCCGTCGCCGCGTGGCGCGAAGTCGTTCGCGTCCACCCGAACGACGCCGAGGCACACGCGCTGCTCGCGGAGTTCTACGTCGTGACCGGGCGCGAGAAGGAGGCGATTGAGGCGCTGCGGAAGTGGACGACGCTGCCCGCTTCGATGGAGGGCCGCTTCTATCAGGTCATCACACAGGGGCGCGAGTTGAGCCCCGACGCGGCCAACGCGCGGCTCGGCGAAGTCCTGCTCGGCGCGGGGCAGACGGCCGAGGCCGTCGCCGCCATCCGCCGCGCAATGGCTATCGAGCCCGACAACGCGCGCTACCTGCAACTGCTCGGCGACGCCTTCGAGGCGGGCGGCGCGGCCGACCCGGCCGTCGTCGAGGAGCTAAAGCGGGCCGTCGCGCAGAACCCTTCGAACGTCGGCGCCGCGCAGACGCTCGCGCGCGCACAGGCGCGCACCGGCAACGTCGCGGGCGCCGTCGAGACGCTCAAGGGCTCGCTCGCGGCGGTCAAACCGGGCGACGATGTCGATAAACTCCAACTCCAACTCACGCTCGCAAAGGTCTACGAGGAGGCGTCGCGGTTCGACGAGGCCATCGGCGTCTACGAAGAACTCCTCAAGTCGCGCAACGTCAAGGACTCGCCGCTCGCCAACGACCGCGAGCGCCGCTTCGCCGTCTCCGTGCTCGTCGAGATCGCGGGGCTGCGCCAGCAGGCCGGGCAAACCGAGCAGGCGCTCGCCGCCTTCGACCGCATGCGCGCTCTGCTCCCAGACACCGACTCGACCGCCGACCTCCAGAAGACCGAATTCCTGCGCTCGAACGGCAAGCGGGCGGAGGCGCTCCAGGCCGCGCGGGACGCCCGCAAGCGTTTCCCCGAAGACCTGCGGCTGATTCGTTTAGAGGCGCAGACTCTCGCCGAGTTGGGGCGCTCGGATGAGGCGCTCGCGCTCCTGCGCCCGCGCCTGAAGGGCGACGGGAGCGACTTTGAAGAGTACCTCTTCATCTCCAACGTGCTGATGAGCGCCGGGAAGGGGACCGAGGCCGTCGAGGCCGCACGCAAGGCCCTCGCGCTCGCCTCGGCCGAAGACCCCGCGCAGACGACGAACGCCCTCATCATGCTCTCTTCGGCGCAGGAGCGCGCGGGCGACACGCGCGGCGCAGAGGAGACGCTCCGGCAGCTTCTCGCCAAGGACGCCAACAACCCGACGGCCCTCAACAACTTAGGTTACTTTCTCACCGAGCACGACCAGAAGCTCGAAGAGGCGCGCGAAATGATCGAGCGCGCCGTCCGCGCCGAGCCGCAGAACCCTTCGTTCCTCGACAGTTTAGGCTGGGTTTATTACAAACTCGGCAAACTGAAAGAGGCCGAACGCTATCTAAGTGACGCGGCACGCCGCAACCCGACATCGGCCACGATTCAAGAGCACCTGGGCGACCTCTTCAAAAAGCTCGGCCAGCAGGAAAAGGCGCAAGCCTCATGGCGCAAAGCCCTCTCCCTCGCGGCGGAAGCCGCAGATACGGCACGAATCAAAGCCAAACTGGGCGAGACGAAATAAAGGGTTGATTTCTCTCGCATTTAACGGCTAAAGTGTGCCCGCCTCCAAACGGTCGCACCCCTTCGACCTGACGGAGCGCGTCTCTCTCCTTTAAGTCGCGAAATTACGTCTTAATTGAGGTAAGTGTTTGATTTTAAGCGGCTTGACGTGTATCCGGCGTGTGTCAATTCTGTTACGGTGTTTTAAGCATTGACTACAAGCCAAACGATGTTTTAACATTGTCAACAGGTTGACCGCTTGCCCAGTCTGGTCAATTTCGTCGGCCTCCTCCGGCCAAAGGGTTTTGAAAATCAAGGAGTTCCCCCCAATGGTTTCAGGGTGGTTCCCCCGCGTCGCAGCGAAAAATGCGGCAGCGCGCGCGTTTATACTGTTATTTTCCCTAACTTTGACGGCCCCGGCGGTCTTTGCCCGCAACGGCGGCAAAGGCACGCCCAAGGATTCGGGCCGCACGGGCGAACGCCCGGTGGCGCGGCTCGTCGGGACGGTCTATTCCGAAGGGCCGCGTGTGCGTGAGCGTCAGGTGGCGCGCGTCGCGACGCCGGTCGCGGCCGCCACGCGCGGCTACGCGCCGGCCCCCGTTTCGGCGGCGGCCGTGGGGGCGACGGGCGACGAGAGCCGCGCCTTCGACCTCGTCAACCGCGAACGCCAGCGCAGGGGCTTGAGCCCGCTCGCGTGGGATGGCACGCTGGTCCGGCTCGCGCGTTATCATTCGCAGAACATGGCGCGCGGCGGATACCTGAGTCATGTGGACCGCGACGGGCTCGACCTGCGGTCGCGCGCGCAGGCGCTCGGGCTGCAAGGCTGGAAGACCATCGGCGAGAACATCGCGTATAATCAGGGCTACGACGACCCGACCGCGTTCGCCGTCGAGCGCTGGATGGT
>DASVGG010000007.1:0-196712 GCA_036379655.1 Pyrinomonadaceae bacterium | reverse complement strand
GATGGCCGGGCAGATACTTGGGACGCCGTATTACATGTCGCCCGAGCAGTGGGGCGAGTTGCCGCGCGACGGCAATCCGGAAGTGGATGGACGGACGGATGTCTATTCGTTGGGCGTCATCTTCTACGAACTGGTCGCGGGGCGCAAACCATTCAGCGGCCGCACGCTCCTGGAACTAAGACAGCAGCACTTGACTGCTCCCCTGCCCGACCTCCGCGAAGTTGCGCCCGACCTCCCCCCGGCGTTCAGCCGCGGCGTCGCGCACGCGATGGCGAAGGATCGCGCAGACCGCCCGCCGACCGCAGGCGCATTAATCCATGAGGTGCGCGCCGCGCTCAATCTGCCTCCGTTAACACAGAATGGTGGCGGCGTTCCCGCCGCCCGCGCATCTAGCGAAGAGGCCAGCGAGAGCGCGACACTCCCTCTCATATCGGAGGCGTCTCTCGGCGCGGTAGCCACTGAAAGGTTAGCGAGCGGAAAGCTACATAAAGAACTGCCGAGCCGTGCGCGGCGTCGCCGGGTTGAACTTGCTCTCGCCAGCGGAGCGGTGTTTGCCGTAATGCTGTTGGCATTCGCTATCTGGTACGTCCGAAGACATCAAGGCTCCGCGCGCGAGGAGGTCGCCGCGCCGACCGCGCCGACCATCGCCGTGGAAGCGCCGACCGTCGAGGCGCCGAAGGTTGAGGCGCTGCGTTACTGGATTGAACTCACCGGGGGGACGGCGAAGGGCGGGAACGAGCGTGTGGCCGAACTCACGAACGTGCTCGCTCCGGGGCAAAATTTCGAGCTTCACTTCAAGCCGTCCAACACGGGCTTCCTGTACCTCGTCGCGCAGAAGACTAATGGCAACGCGCTGACGGCCTTTGTTACGGCTAAAGGCATAGGCAGATTGAAGTCCAACATGATTACGGGCGGCACCGACTTCTACTTTTTAGGTAATCTTGAAAATGAACGGGGTGTTGATGAATGCACCGTCATCTTCTCGCCGGAGCCGCTCGACTCGCCAGGGTTCTTGATGGGGAAATCCGGATATCAACTGAGCCCCACGGAGGTCAAAGAGTTTTACAACCTTCTGGCACGGTACGAAGACGCCGCTCCGACATTGGACGCGCACGGGGAGGGTAAGGAGAGGGTCGTCATCGTCTCTGTGCCCGAGCTAGTCGTCTCGAAGAAGCTGCCGGTCATATTTGTCATACGCATTGCGCATAACTGACGCGCCGCGGGCGAACGTCTCTCTCCGCGACAAACGCTCACCCACTCTAAAAGGAGGCTCGCGCATGCGACGTAAACACTCCGCCTCGCTCATCCTGAGTGTCCTCGCCTTTAACTTCGTCTTCAGCCTCGCCCCGACGGTTCCACGGGCACAAGACTCGCGGCAGAGCGGTCAAAAGATCATCGACGATTTTATTAACTCGCGCGGGCTCTCCTTCGACGCCCCCCCAGCTCGCCCCAAAAGAAGACCGAGAAGGAGACCTCCCGCGCAGGGCGCACCGCCCACTGGAAAAACACCAGCGCAGAGGACAAATACGAATACGCCTACGCCGCAAGAGGCAATGAAGGACGATGGCGACGAAGCGACACCCGTCATTCAAACGGCCGTCGCGCGCCGCATCGCACTCGGCTACACGTTAGCGATGGAGGACGCAAACGGAAGCCCCGTCGTCGTGGATGAATCAAGGGAGTTTAAATTCGGAGACAATATTCGCCTCCTGCTGGAGCCTGATACGAATGGCTATTTATACATCTTCCAGACACAGGACGGCGTTCAACCGCAGATGCTGTATCCACACGCGGCACTGGATGACGGCTGGAACGGGGTCGGCGCGCACACGCGCGAGACCATTCCGGCCAGGAGTTGGTATACGTTCGGCCCGCCCGCTGGCACGCTGCGGGTCTACGTCATTCATTCGCGAAAGCCGCTCGAAGGAGTTCCAACCGGCGATGAGTTAATTGCGTTCTGCGGCGGGCCGCGAGATGAATGCTTATGGGAGCCGAAGCCCTCGGAGTGGGAGCGAATCAAGGCTGCCGCTTCAACGGGCGCGGTCGAAGAAAGAAATTCGCTGCTGGCGGGCGGGCGGATGCTCCTTGCCGACGAGATTTTCACGCGAGGTCTCAGGCTCAAGAAAGAATCGCCCGCGCCGGCGGTCGTGCGCGTCAACTCTTCCCCGTCGGCGAACGCGTTAATGACGGTCATCACGCTAGTATGCAAGTAGACGGAAAGATTCCTACGGACACCACGGCGGCTCCAGTCGTGGAGAGAGCCGCGCTCGGAACGACTGCGTGCCTGACGGCGAGCGTCTTCCCCACGCATCGCTCACTAAGGTTTCAGCCTTAAACTTACGGAGGCTTTTATGAAGCATGCGACATTGATTCTCACCACGCTCCTCGTCGGCTCAATTACACATGCGAGCGTTCCTTTTCCGCGTGTGGCCGTACAGCCACGCTCCATCCATGCCTCACACGTCGAGGGGCTGTTGGAGCCGCAAGGACAGCCCACCGAACAGGCCGTAAGAGCCTGGACTGAATTCCGCACCGGACGCGGCCTGCTGCATCGCGGCGATACCGCCGGGGCGCTGACTCACCTCGACAGCGCCCTCACACTCTTCCGGCAGGTGGAGAACAGACGGGGCGAGGCCGCGGCCCACGACCTGCTCGGCGAGCTTTACGAGCGACAGGGGAGCTACGAGGTTGCGCTCGATAACTTCAACAAGGCGCGCGAAATATTCGCCGGGCCAACTGCGCGGAAAGAGAAGAAACGCGTATCCCCTTACGACGCCGAGCTGATGCTCGCGAAGATTGGGCAGATGCATTACCGGTTGGGCGACCTCGACGCGGCGCGCGTCGCCTTCGAGCGCATGGATAAGAAGAAGCCGAGCAAGAAAGAGAGTCTGCTCTCTGGTCTCTTCAGCGGTGTGAGTTCCGTGATGGAAAATGATATCGCCAGAGACGTTACGGCGGCGGCGGGTGCGTTGAGCGCGGGGAACGCTGAGTATCAAACCTACCGGCGGAGCGTCGTCTATTCGGCCCGCGAGATGGGACTGGGTCGTATCGCCTACTCCGTCGGCCGGGCGGAGGAGGCGCGGGAGCATTTCGAGAATGTGCTCAAAGCGACGAAAGGCGATCTCGCCTTTCTTATCAATTACGGGCAGACGCCTCGCCTTCGCGCCGCCGCGCATACCGCGCTCGGCGACATTGCCGCGCGCGGCCTCAATTACAAGAAGGCGGTCGGCCTGTACAAGGCCGCGATGAAGGAAGCGACGGAGGGTAAGCGGCCCGACCTGACGTGGCCCGCCGAGCGCGGGAAGGCTCGTGCCCTCTGGTTGCTTGCAGCGGGAGAGAAGAACCCAAGGAAAGCTGAGAAGCAGCGCAAAGAGGCGGTCGCCGGTTATCTCGGCGCGCTCAAGATCATCGAGAAGTTAGTCGCGGGAAGTGTGCGGGCCGACGAGGCGCGTACCACGTTTCTGGCTTCGACGAATGAAGTGTTCGTCGAAGCCTCTTCGGCGCTCGCCGAGCAGGCGCTCGCCTCGGAGGGTGTACAGGCCGGAACGCCGCTCAAGGGAACGGCTCTCGACTTGGCGACGCAAGCCCTGGAAATAATTGAAGCGGGGCGCGCCCGTTCGCTCCTCGACCTTCTGGGTGAAACCGGGTCGAGCGTCACCGCAAACATCCCCCCCGACCTGCTCAAGATCAAGCTGGATAACCTGAGCCGACAGGAGGAGATAGTCGCGCAGATCAATGGAACCGACTCGTCGGGCGGGCCGTTGCAGGTCTCACCCGACAAAATGGAGGCCAGCCTCAATCGCCTGCAAACCGAGTACGACCGCAACGAGAACAGAATCAGGGAGCAGAGTTGGCGTTACACGTCACTCACGTCCCCACAGCCGCTCAAGCGCGCAGACATTCAGCGGAAGGTGCTCGATCCCGACACGGCGCTCCTCGAATACAGCCTCGGGGAAAAAGCTTCGTACCTCTGGTTAGTGACGCGAGAGGAGGTTAGGCTCTTCAAGCTGCCCGCGCGTTCGGCTCTGTCCGATGAGGTGGAAGAGATGCGCAAGCGGATGATTCCGGAGCGCGTGAACACTTCGATTTTTGAGCTGACGGACTCCAACGACGAAGCGCGGCGCGGGCTGTTTCTCTCGCGCAAATCGGCCCTCGGCGACCCACGGCCTTTCGCCTCCGCGTCCCATGCGCTTTACCAGAGCGTGCTGGCGCAGGCCGCCCCGTTCATCGGCCCGAAGCGGCTGCTCGTCGTCGGCGACGGGCCGCTCAACTATGTGCCCTTCGAGGCGCTCGTCACCGACTCGAAGGTTCAGGACTACACCAATCTCTCCTATCTCATTCAGTCGAACGAGGTCGTCTATGCGCCCTCGGCATCCGTCATTGCCGCCATCAGAGACCACGCTTCAACCGCCGTCGCGAGCGATTCTGTTCTCCTGATCGCCGACCCTGTCTTCGACCTCTCCGACCCGCGCGCCGCGACACTGAATCGAACGCCCCCGGCTCAAGCCGGCCAACGCGCCTTCGGCCTCGACATCGCCGCCGCGGATGTCGAGAGGAAACAGTTCCGAAATCCACTCCTGAGGAACGCAATGGTCAGGCGCATCCCGGCGACTGGAAGCGAGGCGAAACAGATAGAGCAGTACGCCCTTGGGGCGAATCTGAAGCCGCAGGTGTGGCGTGATCTCGACGCCAACGAAGCGAACGTGTCCGGCGACCTGAGCCGGTACCGCGTCCTGCACTTCGCCACCCACGGCCTGCTCGATGCCGAGCGCCCACAGTTCAGCGGCCTCGTCCTCTCGCTCGTCGGCAACCCCTCGGACAAGGACGGTTTCCTCCGTACCGACGAGGTCTTTAATCTCAAGCTCGGCTCGCCGCTAGTCATGCTCTCTGCCTGCGAGTCGGGACTGGGCAAAGAAAAGCGCGGTGAGGGCGTTATCGGCCTGACGCGTGCCTTCCTCTACGCCGGAGCGCCGACCGTCGGCGTCACCCTCTGGTCGGTGGATGACCAGCCGACCGCAAAGCTGATGGCAGACTTCTACAAGAACTACCTGACTAAAGAAGGGATGGCGCCGTCCGCGGCGATGCGTGAGGCGCAACAAGCAATGATTGCGAATAAGGACTACGCCACACCCTACCAGTGGGCGGCCTTTATCCTGGTCGGCGATTACCAGGAGAACAACAAGGTCAGGCTGTAGAGCTGGTCACGGAGCTCCACGGCTTTCAAGTCAGACGAATCTTCCAATACAGCATGCCGGTAATCAGCCACGGCCTTCACAGGTCTCGCCCATGAGTTATCTTCCAGGTCACAGAGAGCATGCTGCTCGTCCGTGACAATACCCGGCCGGCGACTTTATTCCGCCACTCTCAACAACCTAAATCCCGATTCTAAGACTTACAACCGAACCAGCATCCAACTTTATATAGCTGCCACGCCATGCCCCTCAGCCGGGGCACCACGGCGGGCGGCTTTTGAAAATTGAGATTGACAAGCGCGCCCTTTAGGCATATTTTGCCTGTCTTACGAGGGTCGAATCCGTGCTGTCGAGAGCCTTACCTTTGCCGGCACCGTCCACCCCTTTCGTCAGCCCGACTCTTCAACAACCGGCCGATTTCCGAGCCAATACCCAGACCGTAGGCGCATACGCGCGTGCCTGCGCCCGTGAGGGCGGCGGGCGCGCCGCGCGCGGACAGTCTATAGCCCGATCAGGGTGATCATGCGTTGTTCGTCCCAGGCGAGACGGAAGGGTGTATCTTCCCCGCGCTTAGCCTCTAACACAGACAACTCTCAACATCCCACAGCCCCAAGAGACAACATGTCACTAAAAAACCACCATCAAGTTCAGTGGGGAATCCTGCTCTGCTGCCTATGCCTCTCCGCCATCCTTTCCGCGTGGGCGGGCACGGCGACGCTGGCCGCGGCCATTCTACCGGACGCCACGAGCGACAAGGTCACCGCAGCCACGAGCGCGGCCGACAAGGCCATCGAGAAGGCCAAGCCGAGCACCGTGAAGGTCACCGAGGCCAAAGAAAAGCTCGCCGTGGCCGCTAAGCTCCAGAAGGCCGAGGAGGCCACATGGAAGGCGTTCGATGAGCTGAAAGAGTACCTGACCCCGAACATCGAGAAGATCGTCAAAGATCAGAAGGAGAGCCTCGCCGCGCTTGAGGCTCAGAAGGCGGCGGTCAAAAAGCTGCGCGAGGAGTTGGAGGCTCTCAAAGAGAAGCCGGAGGGTACAGACGCGCACATCGCCACTCTCAAGACTAAAGAGACCGACCTGGACACGCAGATTAAGGCCAGCAAAGACGCCGCCGGCGACCTGGAAAAGGAAGCCAAGAAGCTCTACGCGAACGTCGAGGCGATGGCGAAGCCCGTGGTGGCCGGCCTCGCGCCGCTGGGCGACGAGAAGCTCGCCGCCGCCGACGCCAAGGCGGACGCCATACTGACCGCCCTGTCTGCCCACCTTCCTGTCCTGACAGCGGCCATTCCCACGGCCAGGGGTCTGGAACAGAACTGGGCTCCGCTGGCCGCGCAGGTGCAGAAGATCGCCGACCCGCCGGCCACACTGACCGACGCCACCGGCAAGGTCAAGGCGGCGGTCGAGGGCCCGCAGGGAAAACTGGCGAAGTGGATTGAAATACTCAAAACGCAGGCCGAAGCCACGAACAACGCCCTGCTCGACAAGCGCCTGGAGATGGACAAAGACCTCCAGGGCAACGCCGTCACAGCCCTCAAGCTGCTCGACAAGGCCGAGCAGGAGCAGGGGCTTCTGGCGCAGGTCAGCGCGGCCATGCCGCCGCTGCTCGCCCTGCTCAAGGGCAGCGTCCCCTTCCCGGCCATCAACACACAGTTCGAGACACTGGATAAGGCATTCAAAATCCGTCAGGAGCGGGCGCAAGTCGTGCGCTCGGCCCTCGAAGGCGACTTCGCTAAATTCGTCCCGGACTTCGTTCAGCTTTACTACTTCTCTGACGCGCAGAGCCTGATGCGGGCGCTCAACCCGACCGTTAAAGAGTTCAGAGACGCCACTGCCTTACGCGAGGAGGCAACGCGGCAACGCCGTCTGCTCGACGAGGCGACCCTCGCGCAGGGGTCGGCACAGTCCACGGTCGATGAACTCCAGACCCGCGTGCGCGACCTCGAAGACACGCTCCGCGACGCCGAGCGGAACGCGGCCGCGTCGGCCAGGGACCTGCTGCTCGCCACCCGCCGCCACGACGAGCTGAAGAGCCGGCCCAACCCGGAGCCCCACCGGATCAAAGCCGCCGAGGAGCACAAGGCTGACGTGGAGACGAGGGACAAGGCCAACCAGGACACGCTGAACAAGCTGACGGACGAGAAGGCGACGCTCCCGACGCAGCTCAACGATGCGCGCAAGGCTCTGTTCGACGCGCAGAAGCTTGTCCGGGACCGCCGCATCGCCATGATCTCGCTGGCGCAGGTCGAGTCCGAAGCCTTCGCCAAGGCGCGCGACAGCGAGCCGATTTTCTACACGAATATTGAGGTCACGAGCAAAGACCCGGTCAGGCAGATTCAAATCTTCGCCTTCGGCTCGCGCCGCGTGCTCTACCTGCGCGGGACGCGCGAGAACGTGGACAAGGCCAAAGAGATCATCGCGCTCTTCGACCGCCCGGCCCCGCAGGCGCGGCTCAACCTCTGGACGCTCGAACTCAACAGCACCGCCGGCAACGACGGCGCGAAGAAGTTCAACAAGGCCCTGAGCCGTGTCGAGAACGAGCTGTCGAACACGCGCGCCAAGATCACCGCCGCCCTCTCCTACCTGCGCGACTGCATCAACGAAGAGGTCAACGCAATCGCCATCGAGAAGCTGCGGGAGCTGGAGGCCGAGCGGCTCAACGCCGGCCTCGGACCCGACAACAACCAGAATTACGCCGCCCCGCAGGACGCGGAAGATTTGCGCTGGGCGCGCATGCACTTCTATCAGAAAGAGGTCTTGATGCGCCTGGGCTTCGACGCGGAGAAGCGGGCGCTCGCCTCCAGGAACCAGTCCGGCGCGGTCAACTTCAAGGCGCTGCCCGACCCGGCGGGCACGACCACGCTCGGCGAGGGGCTGGTCATCCTCAGCCTCGCCAACGCGGCCTCCCGCCACGAGATACTGAAAAAGTTCTCCGCCGGTGTCGAGGGGAAACTGACCGAGATGGGGCTCTACGAGGAAAGAAAGGACGACATCTGCCGCGAAGAGCGACCGGCGCCGCTCGTCTGGTTCGCCTCGACCATGCGCTCCATGGGCGCCGACGACCAGCCGTACTACAAGTATCGGCGCGTGACCGAGGCACAGTTGCGGCGCGGCCGGCCTGACCCTTCGGCCCCACCCGCCCCGCGCTTCTTCGCGCACGACTACGCCTTCACCTCGATGCAGCAACGAATCGTCGAGGCCGTGAGCATGGCGCAGGTGCCGCGCGCGATCCGCCGCCTGCGCCAGCTCCAACAACGGCTACAACTGACGCCGGGAGATGGCAATGCGCAGGACGAGGCGAGGGCCATCCTGTCATGGCTCAGGTTCACCCTCGGGGTTGACGTGAATGATGTCCTGACTCCCGGCTTCGTCGAAGAGCTTGAGGCCCTCGCCAGGAAGAACAACGTTCTGCGGACGGCCAACGCCAAGGTCGCCAGCACCGACCTCATGCTCAGGCAGATGATCAACGAGGTGGACTCGGACATCCGCCTCCTCTTCGTCCAGCCGATGGTGGACTGCCTGCGCCGCCAACTGGTGAGCGAGGGCGGCATCAGCGTCGGCATCGTCAACTACACCTCCGTGCTGGCGACCAACAGGCTGGTGGCGCGCGTGGACGCGCGCAGTTCCGCGCAGCTCAGCATCGGCGAGGAGCAGGATGTGCTGGCCGGCGTCCAGCAGCTCGTCAACCTCTATCTGTCGGCGCAGACCGGCAACATTCTCGGCGGCATCAGCGCGCTCCGCAGCCTGCCGCAGAAAGAGACCTCCGAGCTTTACGGCATCAACAACGGCAGCCTCTTCAAGGTCACGCCCATCTTCGACCCGACGGGGCAGGCTCTGCGTTTCCAGTTCGACTACGTCCTGGCGAACATGGTGCGCGACCCCGACGGCTCGATTAACCCGCAACTGCCGCGCATCGAGCGGCATACGGTTAACACCGAGGTTGAACTGAACAATCTGGAGTTGCGAGAGATTTCCCGCTTCAACTCCAACTCGCGCCTCGGCATCCCGACCACCCGGAAGGGCGGCATCCCTATCGTCAAGGACATCCCCGGCATGAAGTACGTGCCGCTGCTGGGTTGGTTTGTGCGCCGTTCGGGCAAGTCAGCCATCATCCAGCAAAGCCTGATGTTCGGCCAGACCACCATGCACCCGACCATCGCTGACATCTTCGACCTGCTCACCGGCGAGGACTATCGCTACGCCGAACAGGACTGCCAGTGCTCGTCGGAAGGGGGCACGGTGTCGCCGGCCCCCACCGACGCGGAGCCGGGAGGCCCCGCGAGCCCGGATAAACCACGCCCCGCCACCCAGAGTCCCTCCCAATCGGCGTCCCCGAGCCGGCAACAGCGGGGCGCTACGGACATCATGGCCGACGACATCAAAAAGCTTCAGGGTAAGATCGTCGAGCTTGAGGGCGAGATCGATAAACAGAAGAAGGAGGCGGAGAAAAGTGCGAAGACCCGGAAGCAGGCGGACAAGCGCGTCGCCGAGTTAATGAGGGAGATTGCGGTGCTCGAAACCGCCCTGACGAAAATGGGCGTGTCGCGCCCTGCATCACCGTCCGCCGTGAACCCGGGGCTCAGTGACGAAGAGAATAGGCCGCCAGCCAGAACGCCGCGACCACGTCGCCGGAGGAGTCAGGGACAGCAGCAACAGCAACAGCAGCCGTAGAGGGAGTCGCCGCCGGCTGGCTCCACGGGGTGGGGCCAGCCGTGACATTTGAACGCCGGACACCAGAAGGAGGAGAGAGATGCAAGGTTACATCCACGACTCAGACAACACCCAAGACAAGGGTTTCATCACCTGTTGTTCGGGTAGTTGCCTCGCGAAGTTCTGGAGGTTCTCTTTTAGCGACTGCGACAGCGACCTTGAGAAGAGGTTGCGCGAGAAGAACGTGACCGGCATCCCGAAGGGCCAATGTCCCCCTCCGTCGGGCGTCATCAAGGTCAGTTTTAAGAGCAAAATTGTTGGCACCACAAACGTCGCGGATGACGTGAGTGAACTATAAGGAGCGTGCGCTTTAAGTGCCTACACGGCCGCGACGACCTGTGATGCTGGATTGCCAGCCAGTGGACAGGCTGCGGCATGTTTAGCTGTGAGGGCGGATTTGCTACGTCCGTACAGGCTATCGGAGTAAAGTAAGGCCCGCGGACATGTAGAAGGGCGCCACCACCTGCGGGTCAGTCGCCCGTCAGATCGACGAGGTAGCCGTTCTTACCTTCTTCGGGATAGAAGGTTTTGTAAGGGTGTCGCCTGTCAGCCTTCAACGCCGGGTCGTCCCACAGGTCATTAAACTCCGTGCGGTAGTTGAAGTAGAGCGAAGGGCGTTCACCGCCGTTAACTATCACCCGCGCCACCCCCGCGCGGTCGGGGTGTTTATACCTCTTGCCGTTGGTCGAAAAAAGGTAGCGCGGGCAGTCGAGCAGTCGGAGCAGCGAGTTGCTGACGTTGCCCGCACTCCCGTGGTGCGGGAGCTTGAGCAGGTCGAGTTTGAGCACTTCGGCGTCGCCGTCGTCGAGCAGCCGCTTGATGTTCGTCTCAAGCTCGGTCGCGTAGGCGTCGCCCGTAAGCAGGCACCGCTTGCCGTCGAACTCGACGAGTACGGCGATGCTGCTGCCGTTGGCCTTCGAGTCGTCGCTTTCGAAGCGGGTGCGCGCGAGTTCTTCCACCTTGATCGCCTGTTCGCCGAGCGAGAGGTCGTCTTCGGGGCGGAGCGCGGCGCGCTCCTCAAGCGCCCGCAGCACGGCGTCGAGCGAGTCGCGGTCGAGCTTGGCCTTGCGGACTTCCTCCTCCCACTTACCGCGCAGTTCTTTTAACCGCTCCAACGTCGGCGACAGCAGCGTGAGCCGCAGCCCGCCGGGGAGCGTCACGACCGGGAGCGCGCCTTTGTCGGGGACGAGGACGGCCTTTCCACGGAACGCTACGTTCCATGGCACGCCTTGCCGCTCGATGAGTGCCGAGAGGAACTCTCCTTGCTCGCCGCCGAGGCGGCCGTCGTCTTCCTCCTCCGGAAGGTGCTTCCAGCCGTTGAACCACACGTCGCTGAAGCTGACGCCGAGGCTATTCATCGCGCCGAGCAGCCGAATCGAGCCCTCTATGTGGTCGGCGTCGATGTGCGTGACGACGAACAGCTCGAAGTGCCGGTCGTCGAGGGGGAGCGATTCGACGCGCTCCTTGATGGCCTTGTAGGTGCCGCTGATGCCGCCGTCAATGAGAACGCGGTGCACTTGAGCGCCAGCGCCGTACTCGATCCAGAGGCAGTCGCCGAAGCCCGCCGGGAACATTTCGACTTTGAACATGATACGAGGCTCCTTTCTTCCGCTCAGGCGAGTCTCCAGTCCGCGTCGCCGTAGGCCATCAGGGAGAGCACCATCGGCAGGCCGCGCGCGAGCATCCTCCTTTTGACGGTGCGCATCACGTCGCCGAAGGCACCGCCCTCGCGCGCCACCTCCGACAGCGTCTCGATGAACTCGCGCGTCACCGGCACCGACTGATAGCCGAGCACGGTCGCCCCCGTGCTGACGATGATGGCCGCCCCGTAGCGACGGAACTTGGGCACGAAGCCGAGGAAACTGATGTCGGGGGCACCGGTCTCGCAGCCCATCAGGAGGACGAGCGGCGCGGGGTTCGTGGCCGGGTCGCGGACGTAGCGCGACCGGATGTGCGACACCCTCAGGCGAGTCTTGTCGTCGTCGCCCTTCTCGATGAACAACTGCTGAAGGTCGTTCGACGCGCGGTCCGTGTGCGTGAGCAGGACGAGCAAGGAGGGCGGTGGCGAAGAGGAAGTGACCTTGCCCGCCCATTCATCCCAGGTGGTGACACGCATGTGCTCGGTCGGCTGCCCCGTGACGGTCGCGATGGCCTTGACGACGCTCTCGACCCCGCCGCCCGAAACTTCGGCGAGTTTGTCGGCGCGCGCGCTGGCCGCGACCACCCCGGCCGTCAGAACCTTCAGGATGTTGCGCTCGGAAAACGGCTCGGCCTGGAGCCTGAAGTCGCCGTTAATGGTCTCGCGGTTGAATTCGGGCGAGTGCTGATGCCGCTCGATAACCTTGGTCAAGCCCCAGAAGCCGAGGGGGCAGACCACCGAGCCCTCCTTCTCGCCGGTCGGGCACGTGGCGAGGCACTTCCCTTCGTTCAGGGCGGTGACCGCGCCGGGGCACAGGTCAGCGCCGGGGTCGGGGCCTTCCCGCTGGTAGAAGAACTCGATGGGGAGCCGCGCCTCCTGCTTCGCGGAGATGACCTGAATGTAGTCTGCCTCGATGACGTTGGCATTGTGCCTGTGGTCGAGGACGACGCTCTCGTAGAGACCCCGCCCGTACTCTGCTAAGTCGCGCAGCAACTCCTTGTTGGCCGGCGCGGTGAGGCCGCCCTCGTACGGCTTGGGGTTGTTGGCGATGCCGGTCAGGGACGAGTCTATGAAGCTGATGAACGAATCGAGGTCGTCCGGCTTGTCGAACTTGGCGTACTTATCCGAAAGGGTGGTGATGCCGGGGATGTTTCGCGAGTCATGGTTGAGGACGAAGGCCACGTCGAACCGGCGGCGCGTGTCGAGGTCACCCATGCCCGGCCGCACCACGACCTCGACGAGCACTTCGATCTGGTCGTTCCCCCGCGCCTCGCCATAGGGATTTTCCAGCACGGGCGCGTGCAGCAGCGCCGTCTGTAGCACGCGGTTGCGGTGCGCCACGACGATGCGCCCCTCCACCTTCGCGACGCCTTCGGGGACGTGGAAGTAGAACTTGCACTCGCTGCTGTCTCCATCGCGCGGGAGCGTGATCGTCGCCGTCTGCGGCCCGGAGAGCAGCAGCGTCGGCTCCGAGAAGACAACCGTCAACTCGTGCTCGTCTTCGTCGGCCGGGAGGCGGTCGTCGGGGAAGGCGAGGTTTGCGGCATTCCAGCCATCGCGGGAAACGCCGATGCGCACGGCGAGCGCGTGCGGCGCGTTGGCGCGGAGCGCCCTCTCCAACAGGCGTTCCTCGCCGGGGCTGCTCATGTCGTAGACCTGTGCGAGGATGCGGCGGGGCGACGGCTCCGGCTGGTTCGCGGCGGCGAGCGTAGGTTGCACCCGCTTCTTCAACTTGACGGCGGCGGTGGCCGCGCGCAGCTCCGATTCGAAATCAAAATTGCCGTCGCGCAGCGACTGGCCCAACTCCCGCGCCGAGCGGGCGCGTGTGTCGAGGTTGAGCCCGACGGCTTCTTCGTCAGTGAGAATGATCTTCTCGTCAACGCCCTCGGCCTCGGCGAGTTGCCGGGCCATGCGCTCGATGGTGCGGGCGATGCGGGAGAACTCCATGAGTCGCCGCGCCCCGATCAAAAGGGGCGGTGGGGCCTCCACGTCGCGGCAGGCGCGCGCGAGCGCCACGTCGAGCGGCTCGTTGTGCGACAGTTCCCTGACGAGGTGCACGAGCCAACGGTGCTGGTCGCCGCGCGTCAGGTGCGTCACCCCGACGCCCGCCGTCCGCACGACGGTTCTCAGCGCCTCGACCAGCGTGTAGACGTTCTCCGGCGTCTCGCGCGCGCCGCCGACGAGCAGGACGCAGTCGGCCTGAATGCCGCCGGGCGAGTTGAGCAGCGACGCGAGCGCCGCCCGTAAATCGACGGGGATGATAAGGAGGTCGCAGGCGTTGCGAGCCGCCTCCGGGCCGCCGCCCTGGTCGAGTTTGACGATCTCGACGAGGGTGCCGAGCCAGTGCGACTCCTCTTGCGCCCACGCCTCGGCCCCCGCGCGAAAAGCTTGCGAGGCCGCGTCGCCAAGGAAGCCCACCTGTAGCGGCCAGTTCCAGCCAACCTCGGCCGAAGGGCCGTCGTCACGTACGTAGACCGACGCCGCGCCGACCTCCGGGCGCGAGAGCTGCTCGACCAGCCACGAGAGATTCTTTTCGTGCGGGGTGATCTCCAGACGAACTCGCTCGGTGTCCGTCAGGCCGCCCCACGTCTCCTCTTTCTTCCCCTCAATGAACTGCCCCCAAGCCTCGGCCAGCGCGCGGGCGGTGAAGGCGCGCGCGCCCTGGTAAAGCGGGCCGTAATACCCGTAGAAGCAGCTCGTGATCGCGCGCTTGTTCTTTTCCGCATCGTAAATGACGCGTAGAAGGTTGCCTATGCCGAGGCCGGGCATCTGGCTGAGCACGTCCAGTTGATCGCCGAACCGGTACAGGACGCCGAGCGCGGCGAGGGCGCGCGCGAAATCGCCTTCGTCGAGTTCCAGCCCCCACGGACCGAAGTCGCGTCTCTCCATTGCTTACCTCCCGCGTGGTCCAGCGTTTTGAAAAGCTGACTTTCGTGACCGACAGGAAGCTCATGCGCCATTAATTTTGTTCGGCGTGAGGCTAGTCGGTAGAAGCTAAAGGCCGGATAATTCCGGAGCGCTAAGGATCGCCCCCTTGAAGCGTAGCCGCCATGAACTGTGGGCGAACCTTATTATTCTTTAGGGACGATGTCAATAGTGTAGTCTCGCGCCGAGACCCCGGGTAACTTAGCGGACGATAGAGATTCTCTTTGACTAAGCCGTAGAGTAACGTCGTGATTGGGCGCCTAAAACCGTTGACGTTTTAGTTTGGTTGATATATAAGGTGCCCGCTGTCACAGCCTTTGCGCTTCCGCTGACAAGATTCTTTAGTCGTCAGCCTCACTGCTATCCTCGACAGGCAGTCGTCAAATGGGACGATATGGCCTAAGACGTACGAGGGCGTCTCACGCGCCGTGTCACTTTACAGAGTCATCCACTAGCTCTCACATCTCTCGGGAAAGCTTCATTCTCCGTCCCATCCAGAGGCACGGCCGGGCACGGCCTGGTCGAGCACGATTCCTCCATCATGCAGCGACGGAACGCCGCCGCTCGAAGATATGCGATCAGAAAGTAAAAGCGGCCAGAAAGAAGGAGCGGAGAAGAGTCCCGCCGGCGGTGCAGGCCGGGCATCGGTGCCGAGCCTTTCTTTGCCCACGGGCGGCGGCGCGATTCGCGGGATGGGCGAGAAGTTCGGAGTCAATTCAGCCACCGGAACGGGGTCGTTGGCGATTCCGCTGGCGTTGAGTCCGGGGCGCTCCGGGTCCGGGCCGCAACTGTCTCTCTCGTACGACTCCGGTTCGGGCAACGGGCCGTTCGGTTTCGGGTGGAGCCTTTCGCTACCCGCCATCACGCGCAAGACGGACAAGGGGTTGCCGCGTTATCTGGACGGCGACGAGTCCGACGTTTTTCTCATCTCCGGGGCGGAAGATTTGGTCTCGGTCCTGGACGGCGCGGGAGACCGCGTCGCCCTCCCGCGCACGGTTCACGGCGTCTCATACAAGGTTCACGTCTACCGCCCGCGCATTGAGGGTCTCTTCGCGCGCGTCGAGCGTTGGGCGCGTGACGACGACGGCGTCAGTCACTGGCGCGCCATCACCCGGGACAACGTCACGACCATCTTCGGCTCCGACGACAACAGCCGCGTCGCGGACCCGCGCGACGCGCGACGCGTCTTCTCCTATCTCGCCCGGTTGACCTTCGACGACAAGGGCAACGCGACCCACTACGAATACACCGGCGAGGATTCCGTCGGGGTGAACAACTCGCGGGCGCACGAGACGAATCGGACGGACGCCGCGCGCGCGACGCAGCGTTACCTCAAGCACATCCGCTACGGAAACTTCGAGCCTTATGTCCCCGACTGGTCGCCGGCCGCCGCCGCCGCGCCGCTGCCCGTCGGGTGGCACTTCCATGTCGTCTTCGACTACGGCGACCATCGTGCGGACGCGCCCACGCCCGCGCGCGACCCGGCAATAGACCCCGCGTGGCCTGTCCGCCCGGACCCCTTCTCGACCTACCGCTCGGGGTTCGAGGTGCGGACCTACCGCCGCTGCGAGCGCGTGCTGCTGTTCCACAACTTCCCGGACGAAGAAGGCGTCGGGGCCGACTGCCTCGTGCGCTCCACGGACTTCCACTACTCCGACGAGACGACTCCGACCGATTCGCGTAATCCCGTCTACACCTTCCTTGAGTCCGTCACGCAGGTGGGCTACCGGCGGAAAGCTGTCGGGTACGAGCGGCGCGCGGCCCCCCCGCTGGAGTTCTTTTACAGCGAGCCCGAAATCCACCCGGAGATTCTGACGCTCGACGACGCGGAGAGCCGCGCGAACTTGCCGGAGGGACTCGACGGAGCGCGCTTTCGTCTGGTCGATCTGGACGGCGAGGGGCTGAGCGGCATCCTGACCGAGCAGGACGGCGGCTGGGGGTACAAGCGGAATCTCAGTCCGCTCAACGAGGTCGAGCTAACGGGCGGCGGGCGCGTCACCCGCGCGCGGTTCGGCCCGCTCGAACAAGTGCCTTCGCTGCCCGCGCCCGCGCACCTCGGCGGCGGTCAACAGTTACTCGATTTGACGGGCGAAGGCCGTCCCGACATGGTCGCATTCGGCGGGCCAACGCCCGGCTTCTTTGCGCGGACGGCGGGCAAGGGCTGGGAACCGCTGAAGACTTTCACCTCGCTCCCGCGCATAGATTGGTCCGAGCCGAATCTGAAGTTCGTGGACTTGACGGGCGACGGGCAGGCCGACGCGCTCGTCACCGCCGACGACCTCTACACTTTCTACCCGTCGCTCGGCGTCGAAGGCTTCGGCGAGGCCGTGCGAGTCTTCGCGCCCGAGGATGAGCGGCGCGGGCCGCGCGTGGTCTTCGCCGACGGGACGCAGACCGTCTCCGTCGCGGACATCTCCGGCGACGGGCTCGGCGACATCGTCCGCGTGCGCAACGGCGAAGTCTGTTACTGGCCCAACCTGGGCTACGGCAGGTTCGGCCCGAAGGTGACGATGGACAACTCACCGCGCTTCGCCGACGAAGAGCGGTTCGACGCGCGCCGCGTCCACCTCACGGACGTGGACGGCTCCGGCACGACCGACATCCTCTACGTGGGCGACGACGGGGTGCGGGTTTACTTCAACCGCTCGGGCAACTCCTGGGCCGAGCCGCACCTGCTGGCGGTCTTCCCCGGCGCGGACGACCCCGGCGCGGTGCAGGTCGCGGACCTGTTGGGCAACGGCACGGCCTGCCTCGTCTGGTCGTCCCCGCTGCCGGCCGAGTCCTACGCGTCGCTGCGCTACGTGGACCTGATGGGCTCGCGCAAGCCGCACCTGCTGGCGCGGACGCGCAACAACCTCGGGGGCGAAACTCGCGTCTCGTACGCGCCGTCCACGCGCTTCTACCTCGAAGACGAGCGGGCGGGCAAGCCCTGGGTCACGCGTCTCCCCTTCCCCGTCCACGTCGTGGAGCGCGTCGAGACCTACGACTGGATAAGCCGCAGCCGCTTCGTCGCGCGCTACAGTTATCACCACGGCTACTTCGACGGCGCGGAGCGTGAGTTTCGCGGCTTCGGCATGGTCGAGCAGCGCGACACGGAGACGCACCGTGAAGACACGCTGTTCCCAGAGGTGGAAGCGGCCAACGAGGACGACGCGTCGTTCGTCCCGCCGGTCGTGACGCGCACATGGTTCCACACGGGAGCCTTCGTCGAGGCCGGGTCCATCTCGCGGCAGTACGCGCACGAATACTGGTTCGAGCCCGCGCTCCTGGGGGACGCGCCCGCACAGGCGGCCGCGCGCGAAGCGACGCTGTTGCCCGACACGGTGATCGAGGACGGACTCGACGCGGAAGAGACGCGCGAGGCGTACCGCGCGCTGAAGGGCATGGCGCTGCGCGTCGAAGTCTACGCCGAGGACGGCACGCCGCACCCCTACACGGTCACGGAGCAGAACTACGCCGTCCGCCGTTTGCAGCGACGCGGCCCGAACCGGCACGCCGTCTTCCTGGCCCACCCGCGCGAGTCTCTGCTGCACCACTACGAGCGCCGGCCCGCCGACCCGCGCCTCCAGCACAACCTCACACTGGAGGTGGACGACTTCGGCAACGTGCGCCGCACGGTCTCGGTCGGCTACGGCCGCCGCGCGGGTTTCGGCGTGCCCGAGCCGGACCTCTCCGCCGCGTTCCGCGCGATGCTGACGCACGACCAGACGCGGCTGAGTGTCGCCGCGACCGAGCACGTCTTCACGGCCCCACTGAACCGGCCGGCGGACGCGACGACCTTCGACGCGTACCGCGCGCCGCTGCCATCCGAAGTCATCAACGCGGAGTTGACGGGCATCGCGCCCACGGCCGACCGCTTCGGCTTCGACGAGTTGGACGACCACTGGACGACCCTCTGGGACGGGACGCGCGACATCCCGTACGAAGACGTTTCGACCCCTGACATCGAAGGAATCGGCGCTCCCGCCGCCCTCGCGCGCCGCATCGTCGAACGGACGCGGACGCTCTACCGTCGAGACGACCTGAGCGCGCTGCTCCCTCTCAACGACCTCGAAGCGCGCGCCCTGCCCGGCGAGTCGTACCACCTCGCCCTCACGCCCGGACTCGTCTCACGCGTCTTCGGCGCGCGCGTGTCGGACGCGTTGCTGCTCGAAGGCGGGTACGTCCGGCCCACCGGCGAGCTTGATTGGTGGATACCCTCGGGCCGCGTCTTCTATTCGCCGGGCGACGCCGACGACGAGTTGGCCGAGGCGCGCGCGCACTTCTTCCAACCGCGCCGCGTCGTGGACCCTTTCGGGGCCGTCAGCCGCGTCGAGTACGATGACTACGACCTCTTACCGCTTGAGAAGATCGACGCCCTGGGCAACACCACCACGGCCGGGAACGATTACAGGGTCTTGCAGCCGTCCCGCGTGACCGACCCGAACGGCAACGTGAGCCGTGCGGCCTTCGATTGTCTGGGCCTGCTGACGGCGACGGCCGTCAGCGGCAAGGCCGGCGAGGGCGACCCGCTGGCCAGCTTCGAGCCGGACCTCACGGACGCGGAGATTCAGGCGGTGCGCGACGACCCGTTCGCCGACCCCGGCGCGCTCATCGGCGACGCGACCACGAGGCTTGTTTACGACCGGTTCGCCTACCAACGCACGCGCGACCTGCCCGCGCCGGAACCTCCAATGGTCTACAGCCTGGCGCGCGAGACGCACGTCTCCGACCTGGCCGACGGACAGACCACGCGCTTCCGTCACCACTTCACATACACGGACGGACTCGGGCACGAGGCGCAGCAAAAGGCGCAGGCCGAGCCGGAACCCCTGCCCGGCGCGCCGCCGCGTTGGGTCGGGAGCGGCTGGACCATCTACAACAACAAGGGCAAGCCCGTGCGCAAGTACGAGCCCTTCTTCACGCGGACTCACCGCTTTGAGTTCAACCGTCGGGTCGGGGTGAGCACCGTCATGTTCTACGACCCGCTCGGGCGCGTCGTCGCCACGCTCAACCCGGACGGCACGTTCCAGAAGACAGTCTTCGACGCGTGGCGGCACGAGACGTGGGACGCCAACGACACTTCATTAATCGGCGACCCGCGCGCCGACGCCGACGTGGGCGATCTCTTCCGGCGGCTCCTCGGCGGCGCCCCCGGCGCGTTCACGTCCTGGCACGACCGGCGCGTCGGCGCCGCGCTCGGCAACACCCCGGAGGAGCAGGCCGCCAACCGGGACGCGGCGTTGAAGGCCGCGACGCACGCCGCCACGCCCGCGCTTGCCCATCTCGATTCACTCGGCCGCGTGTGCCTGAGCGTCACCGACAACGGCACGGAGGGGGGCGTGCCGCAACGCTTCGCCTCCCGCGTCGCGTCGGACGCCGAGAACAAACCCCTCTCCATCTTCGACGCCACGGGCCGCCGCGTGATGGAGTTTTGTCTGCGCGAGCCGATTGCTGGCGGCGGGTTCCGTTACGTGGCGGGCTATGACGTGGCGGGCAATACGCTCTACCGCAACGGCATGGACGGGGGCGAGCGGCGCACGCTCAATAACGTCGCGGGCCACCCGCTGCGGTCATGGGACGCGCGCGGCTCTACTTTCGAGATGCGTTACGACGCGCTCATGCGCCCCACGCACCGCTTCGTCGAGCGCGCGGTCTCCGCCAAAGTCCTGCTGGAGCGTTCCGTCTACGGCGAGAGGCACCCGGACACGGCGCGCAACCTGAAGGGCAGGCTCTTCCGCCACTACGACGGCGCGGGCGTGGCCGGCAACGAGCGTTTCGATTTCAAGGGCAACCTCGTCGAGGCCACGCGGCAGTTCGCGCGCCTCTCGCCCGCGACGCAACCCGCGCCCACCTTCGACACCGCGCCCGACTGGTCGCCGATTACAGACCTTGACGACTCGCCCGCCCTCGATCTCGCGGCCCTGGATAATCTGACCGCGCCGCTCCTCGTCACGGCCGACCGCTTCACGACGTTGACGCGCTTCGACGCACTCAACCACCCGCTCCAGATAATCACGCCGCACGCCGCCACGGGCCGCCCGTCGGTGATTCAGCCGAGCTACAACGACGCGGGTCTGCTGGAACGTATTGATGTCTGGATTCGGCGGGCGGGCGTGCCGTCGGCGCTCTTGGACCGCGCGACGGCGGACGTGCCCGCCGTGACGGGCGTTGAATACAACGCGCGCGGCCAGCGGACGAGCATCACGCACGGCAACCGCGTCGTCACTTCCTACGAGTACGACCCGGAGACCTTCCGGCTCTCCGCGATCAACACGACGCGGCCGAACACTTTCGCGACGGACGCGCGCGCCGCGCAGGCCCTGGCCTACCACTACGACGCGGTCGGCAACGTCACGCGCCTGCGCGACTCGGCCGACATTCAGAACGTCGTCTACTTCAGCAACCGGCGCGTCGAGCCGTCCGCCGACTACACGTACGACCCCGCCTACCGCCTGAAGGTCGCGACGGGGCGCGAGCACCTCGGCCAGACCGGCGGCGCGCTCAACGCCTCGGTTCAAGTCACTCACGACGACGGCCCGCGCACTCACTCCGGCCCGAACACGCGTCACCTCAACCCGGGCGACGGCAACGCGATGGGCAACTACACGGAGCAGTACGTCTACGACCCGGCCGGCAACCTCCTCCGGATGATTCATCAGGTGGCGAGCGGCGGCTGGACGCGCCACTATTCTTACGCCGAGCCGAGCCTTATCAGCGCCGCCGAGAACAGCAACCGCCTCTCCGCCAACAGCCTGCCCGGCGACGACCCGCAAGGCCCCTTCTCCGCCACCTACCTGCACGACGAGCACGGCAACATGACGCGCATGCCGCACCTGCCCGTCATGACGTGGGACGCCGACGACCGTCTGCAATCCACCACGCGCCAGGTCGTCAACTCGGGCATGCCGGAGACGACCTACTACTCGTACGGCACGGACGGCGAGCGCCTGCGCAAAGCGACCTACTCGCAGGCCGCCGCCGGCGCGACGCCCGGTCTCAAGTCCGAGCGCCTGTATCTCGGCGTCTTCGAGCTTTACCGCGAGTACGACGGCGCGGGCAACGTCGCCAAGGAGCGCGAGACCGTCCACGTCATGTACGACAAGGTGCGCGCCGCGCTCGTCGAAACCCGCACGGTCGGCATCGACCCGGCGCCCGCGCAACTCACGCGCTACCAGCACGGCAACCACCTCGGCTCCGCCGCCCTTGAACTGGACGCCGACGCCGAGGTCATCTCCTACGAAGAGTATTTCCCCTACGGCTCGACCTCCTACCAGGCCGTCGGCGCGCGGATCGAGACGCCGAAGCGATACCGCTACACCGGCAAGGAGCGCGACGAAGAGAACGACCTCTATTACCACGGCGCGAGGTATTACGCGCCGTGGGTGTCGAGGTGGATAGCGCCCGACCCCTCGGGCGTTAAGGCCGGTCTGAATTTATACGAGCATTGTCACAACAACCCGGTCAAATTCGCGGACGATGACGGGAGAGAACCGACGGACGACCCGCAAAGATTCAGACAAATCTTTGCGGAAAAACAGAGGGCCGATGCGTCCACCGCCCACGCGCAGACGTTGATTCAGGCGTTCAAGGACGACCGCATTTCCGGCAGTACGGCGAGAGACAGATTCGTTTCGGTTCTGGGATTGACCGGCAGCAAGACGCCCGGTCCCGGCGCCCATTTTGCTCCCAACACCATTGGCGCAATCGGGACGGATTCAGGCGCGACGGCGACCGGGGATAGCGGCTTCAGAAGAGAGCTCCGAGATAGCATCCAGTACCAGAAGAACAGCCAGGGCCAGGATGTCGCGTTACACAGATTAAGCAGCAATCAGATCGGCCACTTCCTGACCGCCGCTCACATCGGCTATGCCGTTCAAGAAAGTACTAACTATCTCGCCGCCCAGCAGCAGCAGAAAGCCGCTTACAGGAAAGAGCACCCTTATCTTTCCGGCATCAAGGACCTGCTCATGGGCAACCCCACGGCCAAGCTTGAGGCGCAGTACGAGTTTTCTAACTTCCAATATCAAAAGGCGATGATAGGTCACGAACTGATAGCAGACGGGGCTTACTCGGGCAATGCGGTTGTCTCGCTTATCGCCACCCCCTTCAAGGCCAGCGGCGCGGATGTCTCCAACTTCCTTGCGGGTCGATTGGACCTCATTAAGCTCGACGACACGCAAAGCGGGAATAGTTATCAGGACCTGCTTCTCACGTGGGTCGGGTACAAGTTTGGTCAGGAGATGTCCGACGGAAAATTCTCCTCAAAAGAGGAGGCCGCGCGGTGGTTGGGACTAATGCTCACCGACCAGGATTTAAGCAAGGTGCAAAGCAGCGACCCCTTTTACGAGGACGCCCAGCAGATGCAGAAGATGCTGCAACAGTTTCAGCAGACCCAGCAGCGGGTACACCCTGAGCAGAAGAAGTAACTCGGGAAGCGAATCAAATCCGTCGCCGCGCCGCCAGCGGCTCCGGCTCCACGAATGCACGGAGGCTGTCACGATGAGTAAGAAAGAACAGAAGTATCAAATCAACGGCCGCGTGGTTGACGAGAAGACCCGGCGCGGCCTCAAGGGCCTCCGCGTCGAGGCGTGGGACAAGGACAGGGACCCCAACGACCTCGTCGGCAGCGACGAGACGGACGCCGACGGGCGCTTCCGCATCGGCTTCGACGGCTCCTACTTCCGCGAGTTTATTTTCGACCGCGAGCCCGACCTGTTCTTCAAGGTCTTCTCGGACGGCGAGCAGATAAAGAGCACGGAGGACTCCGTGCTGTGGAACGTGCGCGCGGGGGAGACCTCGGTCGAGATCGCCGTGCCGTGGGCCGGCGGAGACGCGCGGACCTTGAGCGGCGGCGAGTACGTCGTGACGGGCACGGTCGCGAGCCCGGACAGCGCGAGCGTGGGCGGCCTGCGCGTGCTGCTCGTTGACAGGAACGTGGGCCGTGACTTTGTTCTCGCCGAGACGCGGACGGACGCGGAGGGTGGCTACCGCGCCGGCTTCGCCCCGACCTCTCTCGACGAGCGCGGCAAAAAGCAGCCGGACTTGCAGGCGCGCGTCTACACCGGGCAGGAATTTCTGGCCGCCTCGGACGTTCGCTACAACGCGGCGGAGCGTGAGACGCTCAACGTCCAACTGCCGGCGAAGTCCGCCGCGCTGCCCAGCGAGCACGAGACGCTGAACGGGGCGCTCGCCGCGCACTACGACGGACGACTCGCGGACCTGAAGGAGTCGGACGAGAGACAGGACATCACGTACCTCGCCAACAAGACCGGATGGGACGCGCGCGCCGTGGCGCTGACGGCGCTCGCCGACCGGTTCAGCCGCCGCGACTCGGACGCCGCGCCCGCCATCAAGCCCGCCTTCTACTACGCACTCTTCCGCGCCGGCCTGCCCGCCGACCCGGACACGCTCTATCAGGCCGACCCGGGGACGGTTGAGCGCGTCTGGAAGCAGGCCGCCGGGCAGGGCGTCATCGCCGGTGCGTTGGAGAAAGAGATCGGCGGCGCCGTCGAAGCGTTCCGGCGCATCGCCGCGCGGAAGACGCTCGCCGCCCCGGCGCTCGTCGGCGCGTCCTCCCTGAAAGAGATGCTCACCGCGTCACGGTTGGAAGAGGCCGAACAGAAGCGTTTCGCCGAACTCCACGCGGCGCACAGGAGCGACCCGACGCTCTTCTGGCGGGAGGTCGGGAAAGAGTTCGGCGCGGAGAAGACCGCTCGGCTTCAGTTGGACGGCAAGCTTGGCTTTCTGACCATCAACAACGCGCCGCTGGTGGGAGAGTTGCACAGGGCGGCCGACGGCGGTCTCAAAGACCCTGTCGAGCTTGCCCGGCGGGGCTTCTACCGGGCCGAGCAGTGGGACCCGCTGCTTGGCGACGACGTGCCCATCCCGAAGGAGGTTCCGGGCGACACCCTGAAGGCCAAGCGGCGGAACTACGCGGAGTACCTGGCCGCGCAGGTGCGTCTGAGTTACCCGACGGCTTCCATCGCCGAGATGGTCAGGCGCAACGACCTGCCGGTGCGCGCCCCCGAACAGGTGCACACGTTTCTTACCGAACACCAGGGCAAGTTCGACCTGGGGATGATGCCCGTCGAGCAGTACATCGCGCGCCAAGGGCTCGACACCCCGCGCGAGACCGTGGCGCAGGTTCAGAAACTACAGCGCGTCTATCAGATTACCGCGACCGACGAGGCGATGGCCGGGCTGATGAGGCGCGGCGTGGAGGCCGCCGCCCACGTCGTGCGGCACGACAAGGAGACGTTCGTACAAACTTTCGCGCAAGACCTGGGCGGGGCCGAGGTCGCCGCGCAGACCTACGACAAGTCGCTGCAAGTGCACAACGCCGTCCTCAACATCGCGGTCAGTTACCTGACGGCGAAGAACGGCATCGTGCTCGGCGCGCGGTCGGCGGGTTCCGCGCGGCAGGCGAGTTCCGCGCGGCCGTTGGAGTTCAAGCGGGCGGCGGCGGCGGACGGGCAGGCGGGGACGAACGGGCAACCGGCGGCGGCGGACGGCGGGCAGGTACTCAAGCCCGCGCCCAAGGGTCAGGCCGCCGAGAACGCGTCGGACGTGCTGGCCTACCCGACGCTCGAAGGTCTGTTCGGCGAGATGGACTTCTGCGCCTGCGACCACTGCCGCTCGATCCTCTCGCCCGCCGCCTACCTCGTGGACCTCCTGCACTTCATCGACCAGCCCACGACGGAGCCGCTCAGGGAGAACCCGCAGGCCGTGCTGCTGGAGCGCCGCCCCGACATAGAGCACCTCCCGCTGACCTGCGAGAACACGAACACGGCCATGCCCTACATCGACGTGGTCAACGAGACGCTGGAATACTTCGTCGCCAACACCGTCCGGCAACTCTCGCTCGACGGCTACGTCGGGCACGACACGGACGGGGCGGCGTCGGCGGACCTGCTGGCGAGTCCGCGCTTCGTGATGGACTCGGCCTACGCCCTGCTGATGGACGAGCGATTCCCGCCGCCGCTCCCGTTCCATCAGCCGCTCGAAAACCTGCGCCGCCTCTTCGACAAGTTCGAGGTCGGGCTCCCGCTCGCGATGGAACAGTTGCGCCAGACGGACAACCTTGAGCGCGGCGCGGCCGTCTACGGCTGGCGCGACATTCTGATGGAGGAGCTGTCGCTCTCGCGCGCGGAGTACGAGATTCTGACCGACTCGGTCGCCGTCCCGCTCTGGCGCATGTACGGCTTCCCCAACGGGACGACGGACGCGGACGTGATCGCCGCGCTCTCCAACGCGAAGCAGTTCGCACGCCGCCTCGGCCTCACGTACGAGGAGCTTGTCTCCATCCTCAAGACCCGCTTCGTCAACCCCAACAGCGACCTGATCCCGAAACTGGAGCGGCTGCGCGTCCCGTTCGCCGCCCTTCATGCGCTCAAGGACGGAAACATTACCGACGCACAATTCGACGCACTGCTCCCGACGGGCGCGCTCGCGCTCGACCCTGCATTTTACGGCGGCGACATCAAGGCGTGGGTCAAACAGCAGGACAACTTCGACCGCATCACCGGGATCATCACGCTGACGGACCCGACGGGCGAGGCCGACCCGTGCGACTTCGGCGCCCTGGAGTTTCGCTACCCGAGGCCGTTAGCCGACCCCGACGACACGTCCACGCGGCTCGCCGAGGCCGAGTTTATACGCCTGTTGCGCTTCATCCGCCTCTGGCGAAAGCTCGGGTGGACGATAGAGCAGACCAACGCGGCCATCTGCGCGCTCTTCCCCTTGCCGCCCTCCCCGGCGGGCGCGGACGCTATCGACACCGCCGCCGAGCTTGACGCCGGTTTCCTCGCACTGCTGCCGCGCCTCGGCGTCGCCGCGCGCGTGTTGAAGGCGCTCAACCTGACGACGAAGCGCGACCTGCTGCCGCTTCTGGCCTGCTGGTCGCCGCTCGGCACGCACGGCGAAGGCTCGCTCTACCGGCAGATGTTTCTCAACCCCGCGCTGCTGGCCCTGGACGCGAGCTTCGCGGAGAACGGCTCCGGCGAATTCCTGCAAGACCCCTTGGAGAAACTCCTCGGCCACGCCGAAGCCCTGCGCGCGGCGTTCGCCCTCACGGGCGACGAGTTCTCGCAAATCGTCGCCGCCCTCGGCTTCGACGCGGACTCCGTGGCCGCGCCCTACAACCACCCGCAGCCCACCCTCGAACAGCCGATTCTCGACGCCGCCCCCGGCATTGGCTACGACGACCTCAACAAGCAACTGCTCTTCGGCGGCTACCTCAGCCCCTTGAAGCGCGACAAACTGAAGTCCCTGCCCGGCGTGAGCGCAGCCTTCAAGACCGCCGTGGACGCGCTCTTCGCGGCGAACCAGGCCGCGCTGACTCCGCTGACGCTCGACAACATCAGCGCCGTCTACCGCCGAGGCTGGCTGGCGCGCAAACTCAAGCTCAGCGTCCGCGAACTCCTGCTCCTGACGAAGCTGACCGGCCTCGACCCCTTCGCCGCGCCCGACCCGACCGGCCCCGCCCTCCCGCGCCTCGTCGAACTCGTGCAGGCGCTCAAGGGGCGCTCGCTCAAGTCCTCGGCCGCGCTCTACCTGATCTGGAACCAGGACTTGAGCGGGAAGTCAGCGCCGAAGCCTGAGCAGGTGACCGACTTCGCGCGCACGCTGCGCGCAGACTTCGCCGCCATCGAAGACCAGTTCGCCGCCACGGAAGACCCGAACGGCGACGTGGCCCGCGCCCGCATGACCCTCGTCTACGGCGCCGACGCCGCCGGCACCTTCTTCTCGCTGCTCGACGACACGTTGACGCTCGACGTGGCCTATACACACGCGCAGCCGACGCTCGCGCCCGCCATCGTCGCGGCCGACGCCGCCATCGCCTACGACGATTTCCGCCACAGGCTTTCGCACGCCGGCCTTCTCGGCGCGACGAAGAGGGACGCGCTGAAGGCCGTCGGCGGCGTGACGGCCTCTTTCCAGGATGCCGTGGACGCGCTCTTCGCGCGGGGCGAGGACGCCCGAGGTTCCTTCTTCGCGCGCTTCCCGGAGTTGAAACCGCTCTACGATGCCTACGTCGCGTCGGCCGACCCGCCGGACGTGAAACGCGGCGCCCTGCTCGCGGCGTTCCGGCCGGAGCTTTCGCGGCGGCGCAAGCGTCAGCAGGTCTTGCAGCGATTCAGCGCGGCCGCGAACACGGACCTCGACTTCACGCAGGCCGTTCTGGACGCGCCTTCCGCGCCTTACCCGCTGCACGCCGACGGGGACGCCGGTCAACCCGCGCTGAACGACGTACTCGCCCTGGGCACGCAGGGTCTCGCCGCGCAATTCTTCTTCAGCGACACGGCGACCGGCCCCGTCGGCCTGGCTGTTCCCGCCGCCGCGAATCTTGACTACGCGAGCGGGGGCGGCAACCCGCTGCCCGCGAACCCGACTCCGGGCGCGGCCGTCTCCGGCATCTGGACCGGCCGGGTCGAAGCTCCCGAGACGGGGTTCCATAACTTCGTCATCGAGGCGGACGCCGGGGCAACCGTGACGCTGAGCCTCGGCGGGCAGGCCCGCGCGCTCACGCGGAACGGCAACGTCTGGCGCAACAACGATTCGCTGGAACTGAAGGCGGGGACGCTTTACGAGCTCGTGCTGACGGTGAACAAGGTGACCGACGCGTTGAGCGTCAAGTGGGAGACGCCGAAGCGCCCGCGCGAGGTGTTGACCGCGCGCCACCTCTACCCGCCGTCAATCTTCCCCCCGTTCAACGCGGCCTACGTGCGCTTTCTCAAGGCCGCGTCGCTGGCCCAGGGCCTTCGTTTGAGCGCAAGCGAGCTGACTCGTTTCGCGACCGACGCGGACTACCAGGTAGCGGGCGACGGCTGGCTCAACGTGCTCGCCGTCGCGGGCGACCCCGCCCCCGCGACCGCCGCCGCGCTCCTCAAGCCTTTGCGCGACCTCCTGGACTACGCGCGCATCAAGGCGGAATTGTCGCCCGGCGACGACGCGCTGATAACGGCGCTCGCCGACCCGACGGCCGCGAGCGGCGGCGGCGCGCTCCAAGACCTGACGCGGTGGGACACGAAATCGCTCGACGCCCTGCTCTCACACTTCGGCGGCGACGTGGCCGGGTTGACTCACTTCGACCAATTCCGCCGCGCCTTCGACGCATTCGCGCTCGCGCGCGGGATGGGAATCTCGGCGGGCGCGCTGATTCGCGCGACGACGAACGAGCCGGCGGGCGACACCGTGCGCGAGCTACAGGCCGCTCTGCGCGCGCGTTACGAGCCGGCCGACTGGCGCACGGTCGTCCAGCCCATCAACGACGCGATGCGTTCGCTCCAGCGCCACGCGCTCGTGGCATACATCCTCCACCGGATGCGCGCCGACCCGGCCACGGAGCACATAGACACGGCGGACAAGCTCTTCGAGTACTTCCTGATGGACGTGCAGATGGAGCCGTGCATGCAGACTTCGCCCATACGCCACGCGCTCTCCTCCGTGCAGCTCTTCATCGAGCGATGCCTGATGAACCTGGAGCCGCGCGTCTCGCCCGCCGCCATCAACGCCAAGCAGTGGGAGTGGATGAAGCGTTACCGCGTCTGGGAGGCCAACCGCAAGGTCTTTCTCTTCCCCGAGAACTGGGCCGAGCCGGAGCTGCGCGACGACAAGTCGCCCTTCTTCAAGGAGCTGGAGAGCGAGTTGCTGCAAAGCGACATCACGGAAGAGTCGGCGACGGTCGCGCTCCTCAACTACCTGGCGAAGCTGGAAGAGGTCGCCAAACTGGAGCCGTGCGGCCTCTACCACGCCCCGGCCGACCCGCTGCAACGGACGGGCGAGATCGACCACGTCATCGCCCGCACGTCCGGCGCGAACCGCAAGCATTACTATCGCCGCTACGAGTACGGCTACTGGACGCCGTGGGAGCTGATCAAGTTAGAGATCGAGGACAATCCCGTGATGCCGGTCGTCTGGCGGGGCCGCCTGCTGCTCTTCTGGCTGCGGATTCTCAAGCAGTCGCCGGTTGACCCGGAAGTCCTGCCCGACAACTCCGCCAACGGCGACGACCTCTCCAGCCTCTCGCTCTCCGACCTCAAGGCCGAGGCGAAGCGTGACGCCAAGAGCGGGGCCAAGGTGACGGTCCAGGCCGTGCTCTGCTGGAGCGAGTACTACAACGGGAAGTGGCAGCAGGCCAAGACCTCGGATGTCAACGACCCGGCCGTGCTGGGTAAGTTCCCGCCGGCCGGGAAGACCGCCTTCGACCGGTCGAAGCTGCAACTGTCCGCCTCCGAGCTGCCCGGCGCGCTGAGCATACACGTCAGCAATCAGGGCAATGCCAGCTTCTACCTCTTCAACACGCACAGCCTGCCGTCGCGCCGGTTCGACAACAGGAACAAGCTGTTCACGGCCACCCTGCCGCCGTCCCGCGCCCTGGACACGTCGGGCGATGTCTTCACCGCCACCTATTCGGACGGCCTCCTGCACTTCACCCCGACCGACAAGTTGCGTCCCGTGATCGTGAACGGGCTTGACGACCGCACGGTCGAGCCTCGCCACCCGCTGCGCTCCCCTTGGGACGCCCCGTTCTTCTACGAAGACACCCGCCACGCCTTCTTCGTCACGACGCGGCAGGAGCAGAGGCGTGTCATCGACCATCCCGGCTTCGGCATCACGCTCAACCCCAACCTCGCGCCGGTGGCGGAGATTCCGCCGCTGGTCTTGAAGAGAGAACCGCCCCCCCGAATCGGGCCGACGTTCGGCGACCCCATCGGCCCCGACCCGGCCGTCATCGACACCGGCCCGATCCGCCAGTTCGTGACCGAGGACGCCTTCATCAGTCGCGGCCTGGGCACGAACGCCGCCGTGACCTTCGACGGGAAACAGATCGGGATGTCGGGCGCGATTGCCGACCTGAGCGCCGACGGGCTCCGCAAATTATGAGGAGGCAGTGATGGCAACCTTCTACACGATGAACGGCTTTCACGAAAAGCAACTAACGGCCTCCATGACGAAGGTGTCGCTGAGCCACTGGGACACGCGGTTCACCTACACCTTCCGCAACTTCTTCCACCCGTTCGTCGGCGAGCTGATTTCGCGGCTCAACCGTGGGTCGTTGCCGAGCATGTTGGACCCGGCCGTGCAGGAGACCCGGCAGGACTTCTTCCAGGCGCTCTACAGCCCCTCGCACACCGACCTCGTCGAGGTCGAATTCTTCCAGAAGGAGATCGACGTTGACGCGCACGGGCCTTACGCGAATTACAATTGGGAGTTGTTCTTCCACATCCCGCTGACGGTCGCCGTCCACCTGTGCAAGACGAAGCGATTCGCCGAGTCGCAGAAATGGTTTCACTACATCTTCGACCCGACCGCCAACGACAAGGGCGTCGATCCGCCGAAGCGGTTCTGGAAGTTCGTGGCCTTCCGCCGCGACAAAAACCCGAAGCAGATCGACGAGCTGCTCGCGCTGCTCAGCAAACCGGCGGCGGAACTCCAGCCCGGCGAGGCCGAGTTGCGCGAGGAGATACTCAACGGCTATCAGGCGATTCTCAATAAGTCCTTCCAGCCGCACGCCGTCGCGCGGACGCGGGACACGGTCTACCAGTACTCGGTCGTGATGAAGTACCTGGACAACCTCATCGCCTGGGGCGACGAACTCTTCCAGCAGGACACGGTGGAATCCATCAACGAGGCGACGCAGCGTTACGTGCTGGCCGCCAATCTCCTCGGGCCGCGTCCGCAGCGCATCCCGCCTCGGGGCGAGGCGCGGCCGAAGACCTTCGCGCAACTCAAGGCGCAGGGCAGCGACCCGATGGGCAACGCGCTGGTCGAGTTGGAGGGGCAATTCCCCTTCAACCTCGGCACGCCGCTCGGTAGCGACGGCGCCGACAGCGCCGCGCCGCTCTTCGGCATCGGCCGCACCCTCTACTTCTGCATCCCGCGCAACGAGAAGCTGCTGGGCTACTGGGACACGGTCGCCGACCGGCTCTTCAAGATTCGCCACTGCATGAACATCGCGGGCGTGGTCCGCCCGCTCGCCCTCTTCGACCCGCCGCTTGACCCCGGCATGCTGGTCAAGGCCGCCGCCGCCGGGATCAACGTCGGCGGCATCGTCAGCGGCCTCAACCAGCCCGTCGGCCCGGTTCGCTGCCTGGCCCTCATCCAGAAGGCGCTCGAACTCTGCAACGAGGTGCGCGGCCTCGGCGGCGCGCTGCTCAGCGCGTTGGAGAAGGGCGACGGCGAAGCACTCGCCCTCCTCCGCCAGCGCCACGAGATTCAAATTCAGCAGACGGCCCAGGAGGTCCGCTTCCTACAGTGGAAGGCCGCCGAGGAGGCGACCAAATCATTACTCACCAGCCGCGCGACCGCCCTTGAGCGGCTGCGTTACTACCAGCGGCTGCTCGGCCTTCCCGCCGACCAGAACGCGCCCGACCTGCTGGCGCTCGACCGCCGCGAACTGACCGAGGAGAACTTCGACGACGCGTACGGCGCGCTCGTGGGCCAGTACGACAAGGCGCTGACGCTCCAGCAACTCCCCGCGTTGAGGCTCGCCGGCAACAGCTCGCCGGCGCGGCAGTCCGGCGCGGCCGGCTCCGGCCCGCTCTACCTCAACACCAACGAGGACGCCGACCTCAATCGCCACTCCCCGGCCGCGGCGGATTACCAGGCGGCGGCGTGGGGCGTAAAACAACTGGCCCCCGTGCTCGGGATGATTCCGCAGTTCCCCATCAACATCCATTACTGGGGCATCGGCGGCACGATTGAGTTCGGCGGCGCGCAACTCTCGAAGGCCGCCAACTTCGGGGCCGACATCCTGGAGTTGCTCGCCAGCCGGGAGACCTACGCCGCTGGCAACGCCTCGAAGACCGCCTCGTTCCAGCGCCGCGCCGACGACTCGCTCAACCAACACAACCTCGCGGCGCACGAGTTGATGCAGAACGGCCGCCAGATTCTCTCCTCGCTCATCGCCGAGCAGGTGGCCCGCCACGAGTACCAGAACACGCGGCAGCAGATCAGGAACTCGCAGGAGGTGGACCAACTCCTGCACGACAAGTTCACCAACGCGGAACTCTACCTCTGGATGCGGGGCGAAATCTCGCGGCTCTACTACGAATACTACCGCTTCGCCTTCGACACGGCGCGCAAGGCCGAGCGGACGATGAAGCAGGAGCTGATGCGCCCGGAGCTGGACGCGCAGGACTTCGTCAAGTTCAACTATTGGGACGTGGGGCAAAGGGGTCTGCTCTCCGGCGAGGCGCTCCACCTCGACTTGAAGCGGATGGAGCTGGCCTACCACGAGAACAACAAGCGCGAGTACGAGTTGACCCGCCACGTCTCGCTCCGCCAGCTCGACCCGCTCGCGCTGCTCACGCTGAAGGCCACGGGCAAGTGCCAGGTGACGATCCCGGAATGGCTCTACGACCGCGACTGTCCGGGCCACTACCTGCGGCGCATCAAGAGCGTCGCGCTCTCGCTGCCCTCGGTCGTCGGCCCCTACACGAGCGTCAACTGCACCCTCTCGCTCCTGCGCAGCAGCGTGCGCAAGTCGCCCCTCATGAAGGACGGCGAGTACACGCGGCAGGGCGTCGAGGACGACCGCTTCATCGACTACGTCGGCGCCGTCCAGTCCGTCGTCACCAGCACGGCCAGCAACGACAGCGGCATGTTCGAGACCAACCTGCGCGACGAACGCTTCCTGCCCTTCGAGGGCGCGGGCGCGGAGAGCACGTGGCAGATCGCGCTGCCGGACGACTTCCGCGCCTTCGATTACGCAACCATCTCGGACGTGATTCTGCACGTCCGCTACACGGCGCGTCAGGGCGTAGACCCCACCAAGGTGAAGACGGCGCTCGGAGACTTGCTACAGCAGGCGAGCCAGGCGAACCTCTCGCTGCTCTTCAGCCTGCGCCACGATTTCCCCGGCGAATGGTCGGCCTTCGTCAACGGCGCGGGCGACTTCTCCGTGCGCCTGCGCAAGGACTACTTCCCTTACATGGCCCAGGACAGAATGCCGTCGATAAACGCGCTGGAGTTGCACGCGCAGCACGGCACGACGCCGGATCCTCGCACCGTCACGGTCCCGCAGGACCTGGCCGACGAGTTGAACGGGCCTGACCGCGCCTCCGACCTGAGCATCCCGCCCGACGCCGCCGTCCTCAAGCGGGACGCCGATGCAAGGGTCTTTCTGATAATTCGTTACTCACTCTGAGTGCTCATTAGACCGGCCCCGTCGCAGGCTCCACAGCCCGTGCGCCGAGAGGATGACGGAGAAGAGCGCGGTCACGCCGAGCGCGAGGAGGACCCAGACGAAGAAGAAGCCTCCGCTGGAGTTCGCGATGCCGCTGGCGACGCCGACACCCTTCCCTCTCATGTGTATGTAGGGGACGAACATCCCGAGGAGCGACAAGACGCAGATGATGACGTACCCCGACCGCCGTCCGGCGAGCACCAGCGTTGCGTAGAGCCAGACGACGGAGATAAGTACCCCCATGATGAGGTTCGAGAGCCCTCCCGGCTCGAACCCGCGGACGATATCGTCCGTCAGGTGAAACGTAAGGAAGAGGAGTGAGAGCAGGGACGCGATGGTTAACATAACGTTCTGTTTCATTTGATATTCTCCCCGTCAGAGTTGTGTGCCTCTCGCCACGCGCATGCGTGCGCGTTCAGCAGGGCGCTCAGCGGCTTGCGCTCCGTTTGCTCGCCGCCGCCGGTCGCTCGCGCCCTGCCTGCTCCGGCTCAAACCGGAGAATGTCGCCGGGCTGACACGAGAGCGCCTCGCAGATGGCTTCGAGCGTCGAGAAGCGGATCGCGCGCGCCTTGCCGGTCTTGAGGATCGACAGGTTGGCCAGCGTCATTCCGGTCCGCTCCGCGAGCTCGGTCAACGTCATCCGCCGGTCGTGGAGCATGTCGTCGAGTTTGACGGCGATCCCCATGTCACACCGTCCCTTCGAGGTCTTCGCGCATGAGCGTGCCTTCCGCGAACACGCGGGCCAGCAGGAACGTGAGCAGTACGGCGAGCCAGCCGTTAATCGAAAAGCCGGCGTTTATGTGAAGCGGATGCGCCGGGGTGGAGACGGCCTTGGCGACCGCGCCAATCACGAGGCTGAGAAGGTTCAGCGCGAGCAGCGCCCAGGCAATCGCCTGCAAACGGGACGCGTTCGCGGCGACGAATGGGTCGCCCCCGCGAACCGTCTCCACAATCGCGAGCAGCCGCTTCAGGACGACGTGATTGAGCGGAATCGCGACGAGGCCGAGCACGGCAATCACGCGCAGGCCCATCACCAGCCGCTCCGCCTCGGGCGAAGGAGAGAGTTTGAAAGCACTCATGATCCATTGCTCGTTCGGCATGACAACCAGCAGCGCGAGGATGGCGGCGCCGCCCAGCCAGTTCACGACGATGAGGATGCGCAGCACGACGTACGCGATTGGCAGCGCGGCGGATGACGACATTGGTCTTGACATCATTCACATCTCCTATATATCGAATATCAATAAACTATTTATCGACAGTCGTCAAGTAAATTATTGATAGTCGATAAACGGAGAATCCGCACCCTGTTTTCGGAAAGGTCACGCGGATGCGAGCCCTACACAATCCGCCGAGCGCCGGGGGCAGCTCCGCCGTGTAGAACGAGCGGAGACATTGCTGGGTGCTCATGGTAGGTTGAATAAAACGTCCTCGGTCTTCTTCCGATGAAAATCGAACAATGTCGGCTGTTGTAAATTAACTCCGCTTGTTCCCTGCTGCTTACCAGATAGATCCGTTAATGCGTCACGTCTTTCCCGTCCCAGTACCGCCTTTTTCCCATCTATTAGCACCTCCATCCTTCCGGCGAGAACGTCGGCGTAGAACTGGGGCACAGCTTTGACGGCGAAACCGAGCCACTCAACGGCCGTTAGTTGCTTGAATTCGACTTCGGTGTCGGCCCGCCCGGCTTCGACCCCTTCCCTGACCAGCGCGTAGGAGAGAAGACCGTGCTGCAATTTCTCCAATTCGAGCGCGACGTTATCGGCCTGCGTGGCGGTTAAAATCCGCATCCCCTTGTCGTAAGCGAGCTGCCCGAGGCCACGGCTGCCCATCGGGCCCGGCTTGAACTCATTGCCCTGCACCGCCTCCGCCGAATGGCAGGCGTCAACGATCAGGAGCATCTCTTTGGCCGTGATGTCGCGCATCCACAGGCTCAACTCGTCCGACGAGATGGTGCGCTTGAGGGTGTCGGCTGACAGTCGTCTCGTATGCTTGCCGACATCATATGGCAAGAGATAAAAGATGCCCGATTGGTCGGCGTATCCGTGCCCCGAGTAAGTAATGATCAAAATATCTTCCGGCTCGACCGGCTTGATCTTCTCGCGCCCGGGAATTTGTTTCAGCACTTCCGCGGAGACTTCCCGCTCGTTTCCCGCCAGCAACGATAAGACGCCTTTAATGATTGCTTTCCGGGCCGTGTTTTCGGCCAGGTTTTTATCAACGTCGTAGTCGGAGAGGAGCTGCACCTGAATGACCTCCGAGTATCTTGAGGTGTCGGCTTTGAGCCGCGCGCCGATCACCTCCTGCATCTTACGGGCGTCGTTGACGGCATAACGCAGCGCGTAGGCCGGATTTTCAGAAGCGTTGACTCCGACAGAGATTAAGAAGGCGCGACGCTTTTTTGCCCCGCCAGCGGCAGCCGGAACGGCGTACTTGAAAGGCTCGGTCGTCGTGCTTTTGACCCTATCCGAATTAAAGGCGTAAGCAGTAAATTCAACCTCTTTGCGGCCGTCGCGCGGCAGTTTGATGTTGCGGAAGGTGTATTGAACTCTGTGAGGCGAGATGACCTTCACGTGTTCGGATTTGAGTTGAAAGACATCATTAGCCTCGCGCCACGCGCGGGCCTCCGGCGTGTCGATTAGTGTACCCGACACTCCGCCCCGGGCGGCGAGGCGCGGCGCGTCCTCGATGAATCTTTCGAGTTTCTCCCTCGGGGTGGAAGCGCCGACGAGTTGTCCGTCGCGGAACAGGCGCAGGTCGTAGACCCCGGACGAAAGTTGTTTCGGTCGGGCCCGGCCCGTCGCGCCGCTCGTCACGTCACCCGTGACACTTTCGGCCTCGACGACGACATCGACCGAGGCGGCGGCGGCGGGCTTGACCTCCCTGATGGCGACTTTCGGCTGGACGCGATTGATGTCGGCGATTGACGGCAGCGCCTTGAACTCTCTGCCGCAGGAGCCCCCTTCGTGACACTTTAAAGTGCGCCACAGTAAGCCGGGTTCGTAATACTGTCGCATGAACACGTCGAGCGGCACCGGTTTTGAAATCTCGCCGTTAACTATCCAGTGCATCCCTTCAATCCGGTCGAGCGTCCGGTTGGTATCGAAGCGGCCCTCGGGGGTGGTCACGAGCCACTCCTCCTTCTCCAACGCGATCAGGCTCGCCAGCAACGTGCCCGACTTGAAGTCGAAGAGGTTGAGCCTGCCGCTTTCGCCGAGGCTGATCTGAAAGTTGCCGAGCCGTGAAATGGCCGAGTGCTGATAACGTCTGTAGTAATCGGGCACGACGGAATAGACTTCGCGGGCCGTCTTCGGGTCGGTACTTTGGAGCGTCTTCAGTACTCGTCCCGTCGCGGTATCCCACAACTTAATCATGTTATCCAGGCCGCTGGAGGCGAGCGTGCCCCCGTCCTGGGAGAAGGCGACCGCATAGACGGACGTATCATGCCCCTTCAGCGTGCCGAGCACCCGCCCCGACCCGACCTCCCAGAGCTTAACGGTTGCGTCGTCGCTTCCTGACGCCAGCCTGGCTCCGTCCGAGGAGAAGGCTATCGAAGTGATGAGAGCATCATGCCCCGTCAGAGATCGAAATTCCTTTCCCGTCGCAACGCTCCACAGACTGATGGTTCGGCCCGACTTGACGGCGGCGATGGTCTCCCCGTCGGGTGAGAATACGAATAAGTCCGAAGCCCCCGCCCCCAAAGACAGCGCACGCAGCACCTCCCCCGAAGCTACATCCCATAACGTGATGATTCCGTTCCCGCTCCGGGCGGCCACCGTCTTCCCGTCCGGTGAAAATGCGACCGAAGCCAAAATATTCTCACCCGAAGAGAGGGTGTGCAGCTCCTTCCCCGTCGTGATGTCCCACACCTTGATGGTCTTACCCAGATCAAACCATGAGGCCATTGTGCGCCCGTCCTGCGTAAAAGCGATCCAGGGGGTGCCTTTCATCAGCGGAGGCACGTACGGCTTGAGGGAAGCGATTTCCGTCCTGGCGGGTGTGCCTTCCCACGAAAACGTATGCAGCACCTTTGCCGACTCCAGGTCCCAGACCCTTACTGTTTTTTCAAACAGGCTGAGCGCGGCGACCACGCTGCCGTTCGGAGCCAGGACGAATTCGATAGGCGGACGCACGCGTCCCGCCCATGTCTGAAGCTCTCGCCCCGTCGATACCTCCCATAACCTGACCGTGCTGTGCGTGGAGCCCAGCGCGTCGCTCGCACCGATTGACGCCAGCATCTTCCCATCGCTTGAAAAGGCGACTCCGGTCACGGCGCCGACATGCCCCACCAACGCGCGCAGCTCACGCCCCGAGGCCACGTCCCACAGCTTGACGGTCTGGTCGCTACTTCCGAACACCAGGATTTTTCCGTCAGGTGAGAATGAGAAGTCTGTAATAAAACTCGTGTGTCCCGTCAGCACGTGGAGCTGCCGCCGCAACGCCACGTCCCACAACCTGACCGTGTTGTCTCCACACCAGACGGCGAGCGTTTTTCCGTCCGGTGAGAAGGCAACGCGATGTGGGCCGCTCGCACTGCTGAGCGGCTGCCCCGACGCCACGTCCCACAACGTAAGCGACGGGCTGGCCTGCTGGAGACTCATACTCCGCGAAGCGATGGTCCTCCCGTCCGGCGAGAAGACGATTTCGACGACGCTCTCAGGCGGTCTCAAGATATGAAGCTGCCGCCCCGACGCCACGTCCCACAACCCGATGGCCTGATCCGTCGCCACGGCAATCGTTTTTCCGTCCAGTGAGATAGCGAAGAGGGATGGAAAGAAGCCGAGTTGATTGGCTGTCTTATTCCTCAAGTCCTGCGAAGAGAAGGTGTGCATTCGCCGACCCGACGCAATGTCCCACAGTGTCAACGCTTTTACCGTGGCCGTCGCGGCCAGCGTCCCGTCGGCGGAAAAGATGCACCGCACGATATAGTCATCCGCGGTGAAAGAATTATGCTCCGGCTGCACGGGGAAAGACCTGACCTCCTGACCGGATGCCGTGTTCCACACCTTGATCTTGTTTTGACTCCGCGCGGCAATCGTTCTCCCGTCCGGGGAAAATACGACCTGGTCTACCGGGGCGAAAAAGGCAGCCTGGGTGAATGGCTGTCCCCACGGCGAAAACGTATAGAGTTCCTTACCCGTCGCCACGTCCAGCAGTTTAAGTGTCTGGTCGCCGACGCCTATAACAACAGTCCTCCCGTCGGGGGAGAACACGACCGTGCCGACGGCACTGGTGGGGCCGGTCTCGACGTACAGCTCAGCCTTTTGCCTCTCCCGCGCCGATGCCGGCAGAGAGAGAAACTGCGCGGCGACAATCAAGATAATCGTGATGCCCGTCCTCATGCTTCTCCCTTCATCCTGATTGTTACCGCGCGGCGCGGGCGTGGTCAGCGCATAGAGTTGGGGGACGCCTTCGTGCGCGACAGCACCACCTCCTTCTTGCCCCTTCGGGCGAAGTCGAAGAGCGAGGGGCGCTGCAAGGACTCCTCTCTCACGTTGAATGTCTGGTCGGAGGTCCCGGCGTCCCGTGGGATTGGCAGGCCCGCGTCTCTCACCTTAGTCTTCTGTAAAACGGCGGAGAGTTCGGGGACGCGTTCGACGGAGTAGGCGAACAGCTCCGGTAAAGTAATCTCGCCCATCGGGGGTCTGAAGTCTGCCTTGTGACCCAGCAGGCCGTCCACGGCGAGGGCGTACGTCAACACGCCGTGGCGGAGCTCGTTCAACTCGAAAGACCGTTCATTCCACTGACTGCTCACCAGAATGCGCATGCCCTTATCGTACGCGAGTTGTCCCAGCCCGCGACTCCCCATCGGTCCGAACTTTTCGTTCCCCTTGCCGACCACGGCCCCAGAGTTACACGAGTCCAGGATCATCGAGAGGTCGCCCGCGTCCACGTCCCTCAACCACGCCGACAGTTCGTCGCTGGAGATGCTGCGGCTCTTAAGCGCGTCGGACTCGACACCAGGGGCTCCACCCTTGATGTCGTAGGGCACGAGGTAGAAGACGCCTTTGGCGTCCGTGAAGCCGTGGCTCGACATCGAGATGATGACGAGGTCGTCCGGCCCCGCCGCGCGAAGCTTGTCGCTGTTCGGGATTGCCCTGAGAGCCTCGGGGCCGACCTCGCGGTTCGAGAGAAGGTCGAAGACGGCTTTAATGTTCGCCTTGGTCGCGGTCTTTTGTGGGGAGGTGGTTTCGGACGTTAAGAGGATGGGAACGACTTCGTATTCGCCGACCTTCGAAAGCTCTTGCGCGAAGGCGCGCTGCATCTCCCTGGCGTCCAGCGCCGCGTATTGCAGCCCGCCGTACGGACGGCCTTCGTATTCATCGACGCCGATGTTTATCAGGTAGGCGCGCGGCGTCGGCGGCGGCAGGTCTTTCGGCAATGCGTCGGCCACGCGGTCGGTCACACCCTTGACGCGGTCGCTGTTGAAGGCGTAGGCGCTGAACTCGACCTGCTTCGCGTCTTTCCGCCGGGGCAGCTTGATGTCCGTAAAGGTGACGAGCCGCCGGCCGTCCTCGCGCAGCGAGACCCTCTTCGACTCTCGCCACAGGCGTAGCTCGTCCGAGGCCGCGTCCGCCTCGGCGCCGGCCGGCGGCGCGTCCTGTCGCGGCGCGACGGCCTCGGCCACCGGTTTGACTCCTTCCGGACGGCCGCCCTCCGCCGAATCCTCGACGCGGCCGTCCGGCGACTGTGCCACGAGCTGGCCGTCGCGGAACAGGCGCAGGTCGTAGACCCCCGACTCCTGCATGACCTTCTCGCCGTCCCGCGCGGCCTCGGTGCGCGTGCTGCGGACCTCGACCGTGACGCTGACTCTGTCCGAGTCGCGGCGCTGCCGACTGATCTTCGTGATGCTCACCTGCGGCTGCGCGCGGTTGACGGTGGCGAGCGAGTTGATGGGCGGGAGCGTCTCGCCCGAGACGGCGCGCGGCAGGAGCCGGGGCTCGTAGTATTCGCCCATGAAGATTTCGAGCGGGAGCGAGACGTTGTGACCGGGCGCCGTCCAGCGTAACGAGCGATTATCCTCAAGGTCGTTGGTGTCGAAACGCCCGTCGGGGTCGATGACGGCCCAGGTCTCGTTGGTGAACGAGATCATCCGGCACAGCTCGCGCCCCGCGCCGACCTGCCACAGGCGCAGGCTGTTGTCGTTGCTCCCCGTGAGGAGGAGTTGGGCGTCGGGCGAGAAGCTGACGGACGTGACGCGGTCGGTGTGGCCCTGTAGACGCACACGGTTGGCCCCGTTAACGTCCCACAGGTACACGTCCCGGCCGGACGAGGCCGCGACGCGCCGGCCGTCGGGCGAGAACGCGGCGGAGAGTACCGGCCCGTCAACGTCAAAGTTAACGTTGACCCGCCTGCCCGTCGCCGTCTCCCACAGGTTCAGGGGCGCGAGGGGGTCCGAGCCGGCCGTGAGGATGAGCCTTCCGTCGGGGGAGAACGACGCGGCGAAGACGGGGTCGCCGGCCTCAACTATCATGCCCGCCTGCTCGCCGCTCGACGCGTCCCACGAGCGCACCTTACCGTCGGAGCTTGCCGTCAGGATGAGCCGCCCGTCCTGCGAGAAGGCCACGCTGTTAATCTCATCCGTGTGTCCCCTGAAGACCCGCACCCCGATGAACAACGAGCCAGGTCCTGTAAGGGGTATCCCGGGGAATTCGGCGGCGTCATTCGCGTTCACTTCTCCGAGCGGGTTCTTCATGCGCCCCAGCTCTTTGTAGAGCCGCGCCTTGCCGTCGGCATTGCCGACCAGAATCTGCCCCCCGTCCTTCGAGAACGCGGCGGCGGTCACGGCGCTCTCGTGCTCTATGGTCTGTCGCGGCTCGCCCGACTTGTTGTCCCAGATCATCACCCTACCGTCGGCCCCGCCCGTCAGCGAGTAACGCGCGTCGGGCGAGACGGCCACGGCTTTTATCTGCGACCTGTGGCCGTTGAGACGCCTGGCCTCCTGCCCCCTCGCAACGTCCCAGAGGTAGGCCGTGTGGTCGGCCCCGCCCGCGAGGATGTAGCGCATGTCGGGTGAGAAGACGCTCGCTTCGATCTCGCCCTGACGGCGGGGCGGGACGAACAGCGCCGGGCGCGAACGCGCCGCCGTCCGCGTTCCCGGCCCCCCGGCCGGCAGGGGCAGTGTGAAGATGAAGTCGCCCTGACTAAGCTCGAAGACGTTGATCTTCCCGACCTGCGGCGTCTGCGTCCGGTTCGAGAGTCGCGCGACGCTGCGGCGGAGGTAGAGGCCGAGTTCGCTGGCGGTGATGTAGCCGTCCCTGGCGAGGTCGGCCTGCTTCCCCTTCAACACATTGACGAGGAGTTTGCGAAAGATGCTGTTGTCCGGGACGCGCTGCTCGGCGCTGCCGGAGGTGATGAAGATTCTGACCGGGTACTTCATGTCCTCGGGCACGGGGATATTGAAGTCCGGCGCGGTCAGGTCGGGCTCAACCTCCTTCGTCACCACGTCGAAGACGGAACCGGAAAAACAACTGTCGAAGATGAACAGCGCGTGCCTGGCCTGTATGTTCTTGGCCTGGGCCTCGATGTCGTCCATCGTCACCGTGCCGCGCGCGCACTCGCGCGCCTTCGCGGCATACTCGGGCGTCTCGCGCTCCTCGGATCGGGGGCAGCCCGGCGCGTCGGAAGGGACGAGGAAGCCGCGCCGCCGTCCGTCGGGCGACGTAAGCGTCGCCCCGTGCCCCGCGAAGTAGACGAGCAGGCGATTCTTCTCGTCCATGCCGTACCTATCGACGAAATCATTGATCGCCTTCTTCAGAACCTCGCGCTTCGGATTCATCACCAGCGGTTCGACTCGGAAGCCCCGCTCGGCCAACACGCCCGCGACCTCTTGCACGTCGGCCGGCACGTTCTTCAGCCGTGACCAGAGCGGGTTCTGGTACTCGCTGACGCCGATGACGAGCGCGTGGCTCTCCTCGTAGAGAACCGTCTCAACGCCGCCTCGGTCGGGGTAACTGACGGGCTTGCTGACACCCACCTGGGGCTCTGGGCGGGGCGTGGGCTTCCGGGCCACGACCGTGGGCCGCGCCATGAGAGACGTAAGGACGAGGAGCGCCAGCGAGCGCAGGCGAGGATAATTGTTCATCGATACACACGTCGCGGCGGTGCGTCGTTGGACGACTTGAGGGGTTAGCGTGGGGTGGGGGCGCCGGGGCGCGCGTTCGTCGGGTTGTGGTTGACGGCGCTGATCTGATGGCGGGACAGAATCTCTTCCTCGCCCGAGGCGTCGGTCGCGGTGACCTGCATGATGTAGTACTGACTCTGGAAGAGGCCGGCGGGCAGGTCGATTGCGACGCGATCCGGCGCGGAGGGCGGGGACTTTCGCGGCACGGCCTGACTCCAGAAAACGGGTCCGCCCACTTTCCGCAGCGAGACCGTGTAGGCCGGGTACTCGTTGGCCACCAACTCCACCGTCAGCCGGACTAAGACGGCGCCGCGCGGGATGACGAGGGGTCGCGGCGCGCTGCCGTCCGCCGTCGGCGCTCTGACGCCCGTGCGCGGGAGGGCGAAAGCAACCACCAGCGGAGTCGTGACGCGCTCAACTCCACGGCCCGCCGACGGCGCGGCCCGCCCGAGGGGCTTCTCCCCGCCGCGCGCGCCGGGCTCGACCGGTTCCGGAGTCTCCCGCGCGACGGCGACCGGCGCGGGCGTCGGCTGTTGCAGGGCGGCGAGCCGGCGCTGGTATTCGCCCTCCGTCTCCAGCCATCGCGCGCGTGCCTGTTCGCCCTCGGCGCGGAGGCGCGACCGCTCGAAGAGCAGCCAGCCCGACGCGCCGCACAACGTTACGAACAGCAGCAGCGCCGCGCACACGTAAGCGAGGCGCGTATTCCGGCCCGGCGTCAGCGCACGCTTCAGCGGGAGAAGGCGCCGCCGCCACGCCGCGAACGGCGACCGACGCGCGCCGACCATTTCCAACAACTCCCTGTTCGCTTCGACCTTCCTGTTCAAACGCGGGTCGGCGAGGTAGACGCGCTCGAACCTCTCGCGGTCTTCCCGCACCAGTTCCCCCTGCACATACGAATCGATGAGGTCGTCTTCGGTGACGAGGAGCTTCGTGTAGAGGGTGTCGTCGGCGAAGTACTGCTGCTCGACCCGGCCGCGCTCGCTTTCGCTTAAATCTTCGAGGAGATAGCGAACCAGCAGTCGCTCGTCTCCCGTCCCCGGCGCATGGTCTGATGTTAGTGACATGTTCGTTCAACTCTCACGGGATGACCCGCGTTCAGTCGTTTCCGAGGCAATCCTCGATGCACGTCTTGAGCCTCCGCTTGAGGTGGAAAATTCGGAGCGTCAGTGCTTCGCGGCTAATGTTCAAATGTTCCGCGAGTTTCTGTTTGTGCAACACTTTCCGCTGCCCCTTGTACTTGTAGTACTCGAACATGAGCCAACGCTCCCGCTCCTTGAGCCGCGCCATGCACCCCTCCAGGCACCGGAGGCGGCGCTCACGCGTCTCCGCCTCTTCGTCGTCGCCCGCCGCCGCTTCCGGGCGTCGTCGCTGCTCGTCGGAATATTTATGCTTGGCCTTCTCCTTCCGCAGGTACTCGTAGAAGACGTTCCGGGCCACGCCGTAGCTGTAGTGCGTGAGGTCTAAAACTTCCGTGCCCTCGCACAGCTTTCGCATGACCCTTTCAAGCGTCTCGTCGGCGAGCTCTTCGGGGTCGAAGCAATGCCGACGCTCGAAGTAAAAGATCAGCTTCGACTGTAGAGCCCTGAAGCGTTCGACAACGCTCGGGCCGTCGCCGTCGAACGGACCCCACGGGCCGCCCGCGCCGCTCAGGGGTTCGCTCGGAGGCTCACTCGGCTCAGCCGTCGAATCGTCGAAACGGCTCTCATCGGATTTGATTACTAGACGCACGAGTTATCTGCCACGCACCTCCGTATGGGTCAAGGTTTGAGAGAGCCTCGATGAGCGCCCGCCGCGATCCCCTTTCAATCGGCCTCCCCCTGCACGACGAACGCGGCCCAGAAGTAGGGGTGCCGCCATATCCTGTGTCTCATCATCTCCAGTTGCGCCGCGCGCAGCGCAGCGGCCGGGCGCGTGCGCTTGAGGTCCGGGTTCTCGCCCAGCCGTAGACCCTGGTAGAAGTACTTCATCAACTGCGAGGTGGAATCGTCGTTGACCTTCCACAGGCTGGCGACGACCCGCCGCGCCCCCGCGTACATGAACCCCCGCGAGATGCCGTTCAGCCCCTCGCCCCTCGTCCGCTGGCCCACGCCGGTCTCGCACGCGCTCAGCACCACCATCTCCGCCGGCAGGCGCAGGTTGTAAATCTGATGTAGTTGCAGGAAGCCGTTCTGCTGCCGGCCCCGCTCATCGACGAGCGACAGCAGGATGCCCGACAGCTCGGGGTGCTCTGAGTTGAGCAGGCCGTGCGTGGCCAGGTGCATGATGCGGTAGGCGGACAGCTTCGAGCCGTCGGTGAGGAGCGCGAGGTTCGCTTCGAAGCCGGTCGCCTTCAACTGCTCGGAGGGCGGGACGAGGGCGAGAATCTCGTCGGCTTCGAGGCGCGTGAACCCGAGACGCGCGATGCGCCCACGCCCGTCGGTGATGCCGGCCTCGCGCGCCATCGTCCTGTTTCCGCCGACCAGGCTGAGCGGGACACCGGTCGAACCCGAAGGCAGACGGCGCGACGTGACCTTCTTCACGGCCCCGCCCCGCGCGGGCTTACAGCAGCGGTCGTCCGCCGTGCTGAACACCGGGTCGGCGATGACGGCGATGGTCCTCTCCGGCACGGGCTTCGGGGGGCCGGCGTGCCCCCTCCTGAGTTCGGCCACCACGGCCATCGAGGGCGGCTCCTCTATCTCGTAATAGGCGACCAGCGGAGCCGACTTGTCCCACGCATCGAAGGGCGGCCGAATCGTGGGCGCGTCCCGCCTCTGCTCACCCCTCGACGGCACGAGCAGGGCCGAGAACGGCAGGTACTGCAACTCCCCGTCGGCCACCAGGAGCAGTCGCTCGGCCTTCGTCTCCGAGGTCGCCTTGTCCAGCCCGAGCATCGTCCCGAGCGAGGAGGCGGCGTCCCTGTATTCGGCGTCCGCCCTCCCGACTCGCGCATCGCGCGCCTCCTCCGTCTCGCCCTCGACGACCACGTTGCGCGACGTGAGCGACTTCATAAACCTCTCGGCGGCGGCTTCAATCTCCGCCCGCCCGCGCAGCACGTAGCTCTTCGCGGAGGTCTGCGTCACAGCCCAGAGGTAACTGCGCTCGTCCCCGAGCGAGTACTCCAGCAGCATCTGGTCGCGCGCCAGCAACCCTTTTTGAATCTGTTCGAGGGAGGGGGGCGAGGGGCGCGTCAACGCCGCGTAGCGCGGGTCCTTCTTACGGATTTCGGAATCGACCTCGTAGAGTTGAGCGATCAGCCGTTCGATCCTCCGCACCTGCTCGGGCGTCACGTGTTCGCCGGTCACCTGTCTGAGCGAGATGGCACTCAACTCCTGCTGGATGGCCGCTTCACGATTCAGCAACTCGGGGTCGGAGACGGTCCGGCGCACGTCTGCCTTCGCCTCGCCGAGGAGGTCGAGCAGGGCCCTGGCCCGTTTGCTCTCGCTGATGCTCAGCGCGACGGCCTCAAGCTCCCTGTTGTTCGTCTGCCGTGAGAGACGCATCAGCGCGTCGATGTAGAGTTCGTAGTAGTTCTGCGCCGAGGCGAAGTAGTGCGCGCGCAGCGCGCGGTTGACGATGCCCGTGCGCAGCGTTTCGACGACGGGGAGCGCGGCCCTGATCTGTTCGCACGCCTCGGCGTAGCGCCCGCGCCGGCTCTCGACCGCCGCGATCTGGTAGCGCGTCTCCGCCTCGGCCGTGCGGTGGAGCACCTTCCGCCACACCCCGAGCGCGTGGTTGAGGTTGTCGAGCGCGTTAACGTCGTCGCCCAGCGCCGCGTACGACCGGCCCATGTGCTGAAGCGTGCGCGCGCGTCCCACCGGGTCGCGCCCCTCCTGGAGCCTGAGGGCTTCGCCGAAGTATTGCTCGACCGCCTCGCGGTGGCGGCCCCAGGCCGAGTAGACGAGGCCGATGTACATCAGTATCTCGGCCCTGACGCTCGGGTCGCCGTTCTCGGCGGCGTGGAGCGCGTCGTTGTAGTGGCCGAGCGCCGCCGCGTAGTCGCCGGCCTTATAGTGAATCCTGCCGATGTCGCCGAGCGTCTGCGCGATCAGCCTGCGGTTGTTCAACTCGCGCTGAATTCCGAGGGCCTGCTGATAGAGGTCGAGCGCGCGGGCGTCGTCCCCGAACCCGTTGGAGTAGGCCCGGCCCATCGAGACGAGCGTGAAGGACTCGCCCTTGCGGTCGTTGAGGGCGTGGCGAATCGGCAGCGCCCTCGCGTAATACTCAAGCGCAAGGTTCGCGTCACCCCTCAGATAGTAAGCGCGCCCCGTCTCGTTCAGCGCGAACGAGACGTAGCGCCCGTCCTCGGAGTCGTTGAAGAGTTCGAGGGCACGCCCGTAATACTTCAGCGCCTCCGCGTTGTCGCCGAGGGCGAGCTTCGCCATCCCGATGTAGAGCCGCGCGACTCCTTCGTCGAGCGTGAGACGTGACTCTTCGAAAATCTTCAGCGCCTCCGCGTACTTCCCGACAGCCTCCTCCATGTTTAAGAGGAAGTAGTGGGCCTTGCCCATGTCGAGGAGCGCCGTCGCCTCCTGGGGCGCGTCAAGCCCACGCCACAGCCGGTAGGCTTCTTCATACCTGGCGAGCGCCTGGCGGTAGGAGTCCAACGTGCCTTCGGCGCGCAGCGACTCGCCGGACGCGAGGGCGCGCTCGGCGCGGACGCGCTTCCCGTCGTCTTCCGTCGAGACGCGCTGCTCGGCGATGCTGACGGCGTAGGGGGCGGGCTTCGGCTTCGGCTCTTTGGCCCTCACCTCGACCCGGAAGTCGGCGTCGGCTTCCGTGACGAGCGAGACGGTCTCCGCGCCGCGCGTGCCGTTGGCGTTGTCCACCCTGACGAGCACCTCGCCGCCCGCCGTCAGCAGCGCCACCTCCACGTCGATACCCTGCTGCGCGACGACGATCTTCAGGTAGTTGCCGGCGGGGGCTTGAATCAGGTAGCGGTGGCGCTCGCCGCCGGAGAGTTGCCCGCCCAAGGTCGCGCCGAATTCGAGCCTGCGGTCGGCGCTCGAATCGACTAACGTCTTGGCCCCGCGCGGGTCGCGCCTGGGTTTGGCGGGAGGCTTCTGTCCGTGGACGTGGCCGCTCAGCAGCGCGAGGGTGAGGAGAAACACCCCTGTGTGTAAACGGAGCCGGTGACGGCGGCACCCGCGTGGGGGCGTGAATGCTCCGGATGAGTCGATCATAACTTACCTGCCGCGTAAGGTCTGATAGAGAATTTCCTACGGGCGGAGCGGGCGGCGCGCCCACTCTACATCAATAAGTGTCACTTCCTTCAAAAAATTTTTGAGGCGCCGCGCGCGCCGCGAGGACGGGCCAACCCCCCTCTTTTTTAGCGGCCCGAGCCGCGCCCCGAAGAATCACAACCTGCCTTTGAAATATTTCGGGACGCGCGTCACTTCCCATCAAGAGACCGCCAACGCTCTTGACCCTGTCCGTCAAAAACGAGGTGCATGGAACATGAAAATTACACTCCGAAGCTTGCTTCCAATTCTTTGCGCGGGATTCCTGTTAGCCTCTTCGGGCTCAGCCCAGAAGCGGCGCGCGCCCCACGAAGGACCCGTCACCCCGCCCATCGAGTTGAGCGAGATTACGCTTGAATACGCAGTCCCGAACGAGTCGGGGTCGGCCATCGTCTGGAAGACCCCGACAGCGGAGGCGCCGAACACCATCCCGGCGACCGCGCGAAAGCTCAGGTTCACGGCGAAGGTAGTCAATCGCCAGAAGGGTTCCACGATCAGGATTAAGGCCGCGCTTCAGGAGGTCTGCCCTTCGCCGGACGGCGACAAGAAGTTCCTCGCCAAGCTGCGACACCTGACCGAGAGCGACGCCACCAACGCGACCACCGACCCCGCCGACAACGAGACGCAGGTCATCGACCAGGACGGGCGAGTCACAATCGAGATACCGACTCACTGCGACGATTGTGAACGCTCGACGTGCGGCGATAGCTGTGACCGGGACCACCTCGGCGAAGGGCCGCACATCACCACTCTCACGACCTCCGACCCTCCGCCCTCCCTGCGGGCGAGGCAGGGGAAGAAGCACGGCGCCGCCGCCAGGCCCGCATCCTTCAGGCTCGACGTTGTCACCGTCTGCCCCGAAGAGGAGTTGAGGAAGCGGACCAGATAAGACTCCGGAGCGCGCTTCAGCACAACTAATACGACCATGCGCAAACTGACGTTGAGCCTGCTCTTGACGCACGTCGTCGTGGCGGCGGCCTGCCTCGCCCGGCCGCCACGCGCGGCCGGCGCGCGGCGCGCGGGCGTCGCGCGGGCGGCGTGGACGGTCATGCTCTACATGAACGGCGACAACGACCTCGACCGGTTCGCCCTCGCGGATTTCGAGGAGATGGCAAAGGTCAGGTACGGCCCGCGCGTGAACGTCGTCGTCCAGCTCGACCGCATCGGGGGCGCGAACACCGACGAGAGTTGGGGCGAGACGCGCCGCTTCCTGATGCGCGAGAAGCTCACGCCCACGCGCTCTAACTCCCTCCCGGGATTCAGCGAAGAGTCGAACATGGGAGACCCCGCGACGCTCACCTCTTTCGTCACGTGGGCGCGTGCGAGTTACCCCGCCGAGCGGTACATGCTCGTCATCTGGAGTCACGGGGACGGCTGGCGGCGCATGCTCAGGGAGGGGCCGTCCGACGAGTCGGCCGCCGCGCGCGCCCGCGCCGGCGCCGAAGTGGACGAGTTGCTGATGAGGGGACAACTCACCGACTCCAAGTTGGCCTCGATGAACCTGCTTCAGACTTCTCTTGAGCCCCAGTACCGCACCATCTCCGAGGACGAGACGAACGGCTTCGACAAGCTCTACGTGCGCGAGATACAGGACGCGCTCGAAGGCGTCTTCAAGGGCGGCGACGGGCTTGAGGTCATCGGCTTCGACGCGTGCCTGATGCAGATGATCGAGACCGCGTACGCGATGCGCAACGTGGCCAGGGTGATGGTCGGAAGCGAGGAGTTGGAGCCGCTGCCGGGGTGGCGCTACGACGACTGGCTCCAGGCACTCTCCGACATCCCAAGCATGAACGGGGAGGAGGTCGGCCGCGCCGTCGTGGAGTCGTACCGGAAGAACTACGAGCGGGTCAAACCCAACACCACCCTCTCCGCTGTCAAACTCTCCGGCGACAACATGGGGCGGCTCGCCACGGCCGTCTCCGCCCTTGCGCGTGAGCTGATGGCCGACCTTGAGGCCGAGCTGCCGCGCATCACGCAGGCCCGCGAGAGCTGCTTCACCTTCGCGCCGAGGCGCGGGTATCACGGGGTAGACCTCCACCGCTTCTGCTCACAACTCGCCGCGTCGGGTGTCAACGCTCGACTCCGCGCGAGGGCCGAGGAGGTCAAGGCGCTCGTCGATTCCATGACCGTCGGCAACTACGCCGGCCCGGCCCGCCGCGCCCAGTTCGGAAGCGCGGGGTTGGCCATCTACTTCCCCGCCAACAACGCGGCCTACCAGGATGACAAGTTCAAAAAAGCTTACACCGACGAGAACGAATTTCAGGCGGTGCGGTTCGTGAGGGAGCACCTCTGGGACAACTTCCTGCACGCGTACTTCAAGCGCGTGTAGCAACAGACCCCGTGCCCCGCCCGTGGGGCGTCAGCCAATTATTTTTGAAATATTTCAACCGAGTCCCCACAAAGGGATGTGAGGCGGCGCACGCCGCGCGCAGCGAAAGGATCGGAGATAGTTTGCATGCTACGAGCCATTCTGACCAAGCGAGCCGTCACGCTCTTCACGCTCGCGCTGGCGGTTCTGGGTCTGACGCTCGCCGGCACGACCCGGCCCGCCTACACCTTCCAGGGCGGCCAGTCACCCGACAGGATTTGGCGCATCGTCAACAAAGAGTCGGTCAACATCTCCGCCGCCCGGCTCGCGAGTCTGCAACTGACCATCCCGAGAAGATTCGAGGTCGTCAAACTGGACCTGCAAAGGCTAACGAGGGTTCTCACCCCCGCGGCGCCTCAGGTCGTGGGGGCAATAGCTCCCACGGCCGCCGCGCCCGGGCAGTTCCTCTCCGGCGAGGTCAGTCTGCCGCTGCCGGACAGGACGTACGCGCGGTTCCGCGTTCAGGAATCGCCCATCATGGAGCCGGCGCTCGAACGCCAGTTCCCCAACTTCAAATCGTACCGTGGTCAGGGCATCGACGACCCGACCATGACCGCGCGTTTCAACCTCACGCCCGACGGGTTCCACGCCATCGTCATCTCGCCGGACCGGATGTTCTACATCGACCCGCTCCCGCTGCGCGAGACCGACAGGGAGACTTACATCACCTACTTCAAAGACGACTTCCCGGCCGACGAAAAGCAGGTCCGCTGTCTCGTCGGGCCGGACGCGGAAGGGCCGGCCATCCTCAACCGCCGCGCCGCGCGCTCCGCCCCCGTGTCGAACGGCGACGTGCTGCGGACGTATCGCCTGGCCGTCGCCGCCACCGGCGAGTACACCAAGTTTCACGGCGGCACGGTGGAGGGCGCCTTCAAGGCCATCTACAACACCATCGACCGCGTGAACAGCATCTACGAGAGGGACCTCGCCATCAGCCTGCGGCTGGTCGGGGGCCAGACTAAAATCATTTACACCGACGCGGCCAAAGACCCTTACACCAACTCGAACGTCCGCAAGCTGCTAAGCGAAAACCAGAAGAACCTCGACGACGTAATCGGCGCCGACGGCTACGACATCGGCCACGTCTTCTGTCTCGACGGAGGCGGAGTCGCGGTCCTGCGCTCGGTCGGGCAGCGCGGGCTGAAGGCGAAAGGCGCGACCGGCTCCGAGAAACCGGTCGGCGACCCCTTCGACGTGGACTACGTCGCCCACGAGATGGGGCACCAGTTCGGCGCCAACCACACCTTCAACGCCGTCACCGGGTCGTGCGAAGAGAACCGCAACCCGACGACCGCCTACGAGCCGGGCAGCGGTTCGACCATCATGGCCTACGCGGGCATCTGCGACGAGTCGAACCTCCAGGACAACAGCCACTCCTACTTCCACGCGGCGAGTCTCGAAGAGATCGTCGCCTACGTGACGAGCGACGAGGTGAAGTCGGTGCCGACGCTCACCGCGACCGACAACCATCCGCCGAGCCTCGTCGCCGGGCAGCGATTCATCATCCCGAAAGGCACGCCCTTCACGCTGCGAGCGACCGGCACCGACCAGGACGGCGACACCGTCACATACTGTTGGGAGGAGTACGACCTCGGCGTCGAGAGCCCGCCCGACGGCGACGGCGACGCCCTGCGCCCGCTCTTCCGCTCGTTCCTGCCGGCAAGAAGCGCGGTCCGTTTCTTCCCGCACCTCGACGGACTTCTCTCCGGCCGAACGACCTCGGGCGAGTTCCTACCGAGTCAGCAGCGCGTGATGACTTTCCGCGTCACCGGGAGAGATAACCGCGCCACGGGCGGGGGCTTCAGTCACGCGACGGCCTCGGTGACCGTCGTGACGGACAGCGGCCCGTTCGTCGTGAAGCGTCCGGCCTCCGCCGCCGTGTGGAGGGCCGGCTCCTCCGAGGTCGTGACGTGGGACGTGGCGGGGACCGACCGCGCGCCGGTCAACTGTAGCCACGTCCGCGTCTGCCTCACCGCCGACGGGGGGAAGACGTTCACGGTGCTCCTCCCGAGCACGCCGAACACGGGCACGGCCACCGTCACCGTCCCGGACAAACCAACCGCCAACGCCCGCGTCATGGTGGAGGCGGTTGACAACGCCTTTTTCAACGTCTCCGACGGGAACATCCAGATCGTGCGCCGTTGACGTGAGCCCCGCGCGGCGCGCGGCGGCCCTGTCGATGGAAGGAGTCGAAAATGAGCCCGGGAGGTGCGCGCGTGAGAAAGCTCTCTTCCGCGTTCTGCCTGCTGCTTGCCGCCGCTCAACTTTTCGCGCCGCCCGCCCGGACGCAGGAGCGCGACGACCGGACGGGGCGCGGGCGCGACGCTTTGCGAGACGAGGTTAAGCGGGACGACGTTAATACGTTGGCCGGCGTTACATCCCTGTACGGCGAGAGCCACGCGCTCGTCGTCGGCATCTCCGAGTACGAACACTGGCGGCCGCTGCCCGGCGTCAAGGTGGACGTGCCGGAGGTGGAGCGGGCGCTCAAACAACGCGGCTTCGCGGTCGAGGTGGCGAAGAACGAAGACCTCGGGAGCGACAGGCTCCACTGGCGCATCCTCGACTTCATTGCCCGCCACGGCGGCGAGCGTGAGAACCGCCTGCTCATCTACTACGCCGGCCACGGCCACAGGCACCGCGCGCGTGACGGGTCGGAGGAGGGCTTCATCGTGCCGAAGGACGCCCCGCTCCCCGAGGACGGCGCGTCCGAGCCCCCGTCGAAGGTCGTCAGCATGCGCGACCTGCTGGAGTCGATCAAGGGCGCGGAGTCGAAGCACGTCCTGTTCGTCCTCGACAGTTGTTACGGGGGCAGCCTGATCAACGCCGCCGACGCGGGCGCCGTCGAGCCGCGTTTCGTCGAGGCGGTGGCCGCCGCCCGCGAGGAAGACCCGGACTCTTCGTTCTACGTCCCGCCGCACATCCGCGCGAAGGTGCGCGAGCGCGCGCGGCAGATCATCGCGTCGGGCACGTACAAACAGCAGGTGCCCGACGACAGCGAATTCAGGAAAAAGTTCGTCGCGGGTCTCACCGACGAGTCGGGCGGAGGGGCCGACCTCGACGGTGACAGTTACGTCACGGCTCCGGAGTTGGGCGAGTACCTCCAGAGCAACGTCGCCAGGAAGTCGAACGGCAGTCAGCAGCCGGTGTGGGGCTTCATCGGGAGTAAGGCCGCGAACCCGGGCGACTTCGTCTTCGTCATGCCCGGCGCGACGGCGAAGGAGGTGACGATAGACCCGCCCTTCGACCCCGCGCTGTGGGACGTGCCGAAGGACTGGAGCCTCGACAAGTCCAAATCGCTCCTGGACGCGCCCGCGCCCGACCTCATGCTGCCACGGCGGCTCGTCCGCCACTCCTTCCGCGACTTCGAGTCGGTGACGCGGCTCAGGCTCAAGAACAACACGGCGGCCAATCTCGTCCTGCGCGCGCGGAACCGGCGGGACTACTACCTGATCCAACTCACCGGCGGCAGGTTTCCCGCCAGGAAGGCGCAGTTTCTGCTCCGCGCGTGGGTCGTTCGCGACGGGCGGGCCGTGACCGAACTCGCGGGCAGCCCCGTGCCGGTCAAGGACCCGATGTTGGAGCAGAGGGTCAGCTACAGAAAGGCGTTGCAGGTGGTCGTCACCGCCAGGGACAACAGGTTCACCGTGAAACTACAGTCGGGCGAAGGTAAAGACTGGGGGCTGTTGCTGCTCCTCCCCGTCGTCTTTATCGACCCCGCCAAGACCTACCGCTACGGGGCTCCGGGCTTCCTCGTCGAGGACGGCCAGCGGCTCCAACTCCTCTCAGTTCACGTCTACAAGCTGAAGACCGACGAGAAAGGAAGGACGTAAAGATGCGCCAGACCCTCAGGCCGGCCGCGAGCCTCATCGCGTTGCTCTCACTCCTCCTGCCGGCGCTCATGCCGCCCGCCGCCTCCGCGCAGAACGACACCGGCACCATCCGAGGCAGAATCCTCCTGTCCCCGACGACGCTCCGCACGGGCGGCCAGCAGCCTTTGAATAAAAGCGAGAGCCGCACGCCGCTCGCGCACGTCCCCGTCAAGATCATCGACCTTGAAAGCAAGGTGGAGCGCGTCTACTGGACGGACGAGGACGGCGTCTTCGAGTCGGTGCCGCTGCCGGCGAGGCTCTACAAGATCGTCGTCGCGGGCTTCGACCTGCTGCGCGAGGTGGTGCCCGTCAACATCCTGCGCACGAACGAGGTCGTCATCGAAGTCAGCGGGACGGCCCGGACTTATGGGAGAGAGACCATCGTCACGCCGAGCGTTGACAACCCCACCCCGATCAGGATTCTCACCGCGAGCCGCAACCTGACCGACGCGCGGCGCGACGCGACCTACGTCGCGAAGACCGCCAACGAGGTGTCGCTCGGCGGCTCGTCGCTCACGCGCAGCTTCGACGAGTTGGCCTTCTACATGCCGGGCATCGCCTCGCCGCCGCAGACCCTGAGCAGCTTCGCCGGCCCAGGCTTCGGGCCGGGCATCGGCACGGCGGGGCAGTTCTCCGCCAACGGCCTGCGCTCGCGCGCCAACAACTTTACCGTTGACGGCTCGGACAACAACGACGAGGACATCGGCGTCCGCCGCCAGGGCTTTCTCTCGCTCGTCCCGCAGGCGGTCGAGTCGCTGCACGAGTATCAGGTCATCACAGCGGCGGCCCCCGCGCACGTCGGGCGCAACCTCGGCGCGCAGGTCAACGCCGTCTCCCAGTACGGGACCCGCAACCTGCACGGCAGTTTCTACGGCACGCTCAGCTCGCAAGTCCTCAACGCGGCCGACTTCTTCGACACGACCGGCGGCGACACGACCATCCCCCTGACGGCGCTCGTGGACGGGAGCCCACGCGCCGTCCACGTCAACGGGCTGCCGCACTTCGTCACCAACGGCGCGGGCCGCAAAGACCGCTTCGCCTTCGCGCAGCTCGGCAGCACCCTGAGCGGGCCGCTGCGCGCGTCCGGGCGCGAGGAGGACTTTCAACTCTTCGCCTTCGGCTCCTACGAGTTCCAGCGTCTGAGGGCGACGAAGGAGACGCACTTCGCGGTGCCGACCGTGGAGCAGAGGGGGCTCCTCGGGACGGGGGCCACGGGGCTCGCGCGCGACCCCTTCACGGGGGCGGCGCTCGACGCCTTCCCCACTTCCGCGCAGGGCGACGCCGTCTTCAGCCTCTTCCCCTTCCCCAACAACCCCGGCGGCCCTTACGGGCGCAACACCTTCACGCAGGAGTTGCCGGCCGACGGCCTCGGCCACATCGGCTCCCTGCGTCTGGACGGGAGCAAGCAGGTCGGCGGGCGCCTGCACCAGTTCACCGGCCGCTTCAACCTGACGGACGACTACCGCGACGTGCCGACCGTGGCCGGCGCGCTCTTCTCGACCATCCGCCCGAACGTGCGCGCGCAGAACGTGTCGCTGTTCGTCAACAGCGACCTCAACCGCGCGAGAACGTCGCAGGGCGACGAGGGCCGGACGGTCACGTCCGCGCGCGTCTCGAACCAGTTGTTCGTCTCGTACGGGAGGACGGGCTTCGACTTCGAGGAGCGGCGCGACACGGGCTTCCTCAGTCCCACGGGTCTGAGGCTTGACGACCCCGACGACAGGCGGTTCCTCCTCAACCTCCCCGTGCTCGAAAACCGCACCCGTCCCGGTTCGAGCGTCATCGAGTACGTGCGCAACCCGAACGTGTCCGTCGAGGCGCGGCTCGGCACGCCCTTCGAGCTGGTGCCGGCGCCCATCGGTCAGGTCGCCATCGCCGGCTACAGCCCCGCCGGCCTCGACGTGTTCACCTTCCCGCAGACGCGGACCAACAATACTTATCAACTCGCCGACACGCTCACCGTCCAGACCGGCGACCACGCGCTCGCCTTCGGAGCCGACCTGCGACGCTCGGAGTTGAACAGCCGCCTCCCGCGCAACTCGCGCGCGCTCATCCTCTTCACCGGCGTGGGCATGTTCGTCCCGAGCACGGGCGTGCAGATCGGCCGCCTCCCGGCCCTGGACGCGGCCGCCGCCGGCGCCGCCAACGTCGTCTCGCAAACCCTCGCGGCCGGCGACGACTCGACCATCGGGCTGCGCTACTACCAGTACAACTTCTTCGGGCGCGACGAGTGGCGCGTCCGCCCGAACCTCTCGCTCTCCTTCGGCCTGCGCTACGAGTACAACACGCCGCCGCGCGAGGCGCACCGCCGCATCGAGCGGACGTTCGACTCGCCCGTCCTCGCGAGCGTCGGGCTCGTCCCCTTCATCGGCGGCCGGACGCGGATTTTCGCGCCCGACCGCAACAACTTCGCGCCCCGCCTCGGCCTCGCCTACTCGTTCGGAAGCTCCGACGACAAGCCGAACGTCATCCGCGTCGGCGCGGGCGTCTACTACGACCAGGCGCCCGGGGTCGTCGTCAGCCAGTCGCGGAGCGTCGTCCCGACCTTCGTCACCTACAACACGGCGGGCTTCTTCGAGGCGAAGGAGGACGGCACGCCGTTCGGGCTCGGCATCCTCATCCCGAGCACCTTCGGCATCAGTTGCGACGGCTCGGGCCGCATCGCCGTCAACCTCCCCGGCACGCTCAACACCATCGACCCGCGCGCCCCCGTCACCTGCCTGCTCGGCGAGCACCTAATCAACAGGCAGGAGCGCTTCGGCTTCGAGCCCATCCTGCAAACGGCCCTCCCGGCCGCGGACCTCAAGATGCCCATGGCCTACCACTACACGGCCTCGTACGAGCGCGAGTTCGGGGGCGGCGCCGTGGTCAGCGTCTCCTACGTAGGCACGCAGGCGCGCCACCTACTCATGCAGACGACGCCGAACCTCGGCGACCACTCGCCCGTCGGGGTGCACAGCGTCTACATCCGCGACGACCGCCCGCGCTTCGGGGGCCAGATGGTCGTCCCGCAGCAGCGCGACGCCGATGGCGTCCTGCGCTCACGCCCGAGCCGGCTGGCGGGCACCGTGCGGCTCTACGAATCGTCGGGCAACTCGCGCTACGACTCGCTCCAAGTGCAGGCCACGCGGAAGCTTCTGCACGGCATGTCCTTCCAGTTCAACTACACGCTGTCGAAGGTGACGGACGACGTGTCGGACGTGTTCGAGCTGGCGGGCGCGCCCGCGCTCCCGCAGAACAGCTTCACGCGCGCGGGCGAACGCGCTTACGCCAACTTCGACGCGCGCCACATCTTCACGGGCTTCGTCAACTACGACTTCGGCGACGGCGGCGGCGTGGGCGAGCCGAGCCTGGGTAAGTTCCTCTTCGGCGGCTGGCAGGTGACCGGCAAGATGCGTTACCAGACCGGGCAGCCCTTCACCGTCAACACCGTCCGGGACGTTAACCGCGACGGCAACCTGACCGACCGCCTCGACACGACCGAGGGGCTCGTCGTCACCGGCGACCGGCAACAACCGCTCATCCTGACCGTCGATCCGAACTCCCTGCTCGCGCCCGTGTCGGAGGACGGCGCGGTCGGCCGCAACACCTTCCGCGCCGGCAGCCGTTTCGAGCTCGACCTCTCGTTCCTGAAGAACTTCTATTACAGCAAACCCGGACTCTACCAACGCCAGTTGACGTTCCGCTTCGACGCCTTCAACCTGACGAACCGCGCCAACTTCGGCGTGCCCGTCCGCCTGCTCGAAGCGCCCGGCTTCGGCGGGGCCGTCAGCACCGTGACCCCCGCGCGGCGGCTACAGTTCTCGCTCAAGTACTCTTTCTGACAACGGGCGCCGCGACCAAGAGCGCCCGGCCGAAGCAACGACGAATGACCCTTATGCTCAAAGAAACGTACCCCGGCGCCGCGCCCCGCCGCCGCCCGAAACTACGCGGCCGTGCGTTCCGCGTCACGTTGATTGTCGCGGTCTTGCTCGCCGCGCAGAATTCGCCTGCTTCACAGCCGCGCCGCCCCGCGTCGTCCGGGTCACGCTCCCATGAGACAGCGACGGCGGCGGATGCCGTGCGCGACACGCTCCCCCAGTTGCAACCCTCCAAAGCCCCGCCCTTCAAGCCGGTCGGAGCGCGGGCCGATTTGATGGAAAGGCGCGGGCTCAGTACGGCGCGCGTGCCGGGGGGAGGCGACGCCGTCAGGTTCAGCGTCGTCAACGTCGAATTCCGCGACGCCGCCGCGCGCCGCGCGCAGTTCCCCGACGCCGGCCGGCGTTCGAGCGTGCCCGGCGTGCACGTCCTGACGACGTTCGAGCGTTTCGCCGACCTCTTCGTCGCCGACAGCGACGGTTACGACGCCCTGGTACAACTCGCGGGGCTCGTGCGGGTGGAAGGGATCGGGCGCGCCGAAGTCCCGCCGCCTCCCGACGCGGAGACTTCAGCCTTCATATCGAGGGTCACGCCGGACGACATCGTGCGCGGCGGCCGTGGCGGGATGACCGGCAGACAGGTCGTCATCGCCGTGGTCGATACCGGCATCGACTTCCGGCACCCGGACTTCGTCACCTACGACCGGGCGGGCCGTCCCACCTCGCGCCTGTTATATCTCTGGGATTCGACGACGCCACACCGGCGCGGGCGCGGCTCGCCCGCCCCGTTCGCTTATCCGAACGGAACCTCCATCGGGACCCTCTACACACGCGCGCAACTGACGGCGGAGCTACGCGCGGGCGGGCGGAACATCCCGGCCACGGACGTGAACGGCCACGGCACGGCCTGCGCCGGCATCGCCGCCGGCAACGGCAACGGCGATAAGGCCGCGAGCGGCTTGAAGCGCAAGTCGGTCGTCGGCGTCGCGCCCGAGGCGGACATCATCGGCGTCCGCATCGGCACGGCCGGGCTTGAGAACAGCTACCTCCTCAACGCCGCGTGCGAGTGGCTGGACAGGGTGGCGGGGCGCGCGCCGCTCGTGGTCTCGGGCAGCTTCGGGGGGCACTCCGGCGGGCACGACGGCCAGACGGTGCGCGAGCGCCAGTTGAACGCGCGGTTCCCCCTCAACCGGGCGGGGCGCGCGCTCGTGCTCGCCGCAGGGAACGAGGGGCTCGACGCGATCCACGCCGAGGCGGCCTTCGGGGGGCGCGAAAGCCGTAAGCTGGTCGCGTGGGACGCGGTGCCGGGCGCGTACCTGGCGATCTATTTCGACGGCGCCGACAGAGACGACATAGTCATCGAACCCGACGGCGGACAGAGGTTCGAGTACGGGTGGGACCTGAACCCTTTCACCGGGCAGTTGAGCGCGCATACCGACGTAGTAGGTGGGAAGGGAGGGCTGTGGCTCTCCACCAGGTCCGGGAGGCGGATGAAGGCGCACCTTTACTTCCTCGACAGACGTGAGGGCACCTTCACCGGCGGCGCGGCCAGCCCCAACACGCTGGTCGGCGCGCCCGGCACCGCCGCCCACGCCATCACGGTCGGCAGCTACGACTGGAACGACAACTTCCACTCCGGGGGGCAGACGACGACGCTCATGCCCGCCTGTCGCCGCAGGGGCGCGGGGGCGCCGCCGCCGCTGGAGGTCGGGAAACTCTCCTGCTACTCAAGCCCCGGCCCCGTCAGGTTCGAGTTACCCGGAGACGCGGCGCGGACGACCAAACCCGACATCGTCGCCCCCGGACAGTGGTACGAATCCAGCTACGCGCGCATCCCCGGACAGGGGGGCGTCACGGGCTGGCAGGTGGACGACACGAACCTCTACGCCGCGATGAACGGGACGAGCGCCGCCACCCCCTACACCGCCGGCATCGTCGCCCTCATCTTCCAAAAGAAGAGGACACTGACGCTCTCCGAGTTAAAGAGTCTGCTGACGCGCAAAGCCACCCAGGACACCTACACGGACACAACACCCAACGCCGCCTGGGGCTCCGGCAAACTCAACCTCCCCGCCATCGACCGTATCCTCGCCGAGATCAAGTAAGGAAGGCGACCCCGATGGCCGTTGGCATTTGCAACAAGTTCACGGGACGCGAAATTGCGCGATAGCTCCAACCGAGCGTGAGGAAGCATGAAACATCAGGCCGAAAAGCAGTCGCCGTCGTGGCCGGGTTCCACCGCCAGCATTCACATGAAAGTCTGTCTGCTCAACATCCTCACAACGCTGCTCTTTACCCTGCTCACACTACCGACGGCTCGCGCGCAAGGCCCCGAGCTGGTGCTGCAAACCGGACACATCAATACCGTCAGGGTCATCGCCATATCACCGAACGGCAAACACCTGGCCAGCGCCGGCGCCGATAAATCGATCCTCCTGTGGGAGGTCGCGACGGGGAGGCAACTTTACTCGCTCGAAGGACACGTGGAGTGGGTATCGACCCTCGCATTCAGCCCCGACGGGAAGCTTCTTGCCAGCGGAAGCCCGGACCGCATGGTAAAGCTTTGGGACATCTCCGAAGGGAAAGAGGCCCAACAGTTTTCCGTACCGTCCGTGGTCAGTTTTGTTGCTTTTAGCCCCGACGGGAAGACGCTGGCCGTCGCCGGTAAGGACAAGATTATAAGGTTATGGGACGTTCCCGAAAAAAAGATTAAGGCCGAGTTGACGGGCCACACCGACCACATCTCGAAAGTCGCCTTCGCTGACGAGAAGCACTTGTTGAGTTCCGGCTGGGACGGGGATTTAAGATTGTGGGACCTCGCCACCGGAACGTCCGGGGTTGCGGTGCATCTGGAAGGGCGGATGAAGAGCTTCGCGTTCAGCCGGAATTTTATCGCGTGCGGGAATGATTACGTCGTCAGCGTCGTCAATATTAAAGCCCCTTCGTTCAAACTGGACATTCCTCACGAGCGTCTCTTCGACTCGAATTCGCTGGCCTTCATCTCGAACAAGGAATTAGTTCTCGTGGACGGGTTCAAGTTACGCACGTGGGATGTCGAAGCAGGTAAGGAAACGCAAGCGACAGATGTCAGTGCGGGTTACGCCGTGTCGGTCAGTCAAGACCGCAGCCTGCTGGCGTACGGCGATGAAGAGGCCGTTCACCTGCTCAACCTGACGACGAAAGCGACCCGGATACTTAGAGGTTACTTGAGTACTGTTGACGCCGTGACGTTTAGCGCCGACGGGAAGGCCATCTTCGCTTCTTTAGGGGGACGGCTCGGGGCTTTCGGCGAGATGTCGGGGTTAAGCCTGCGGGAGGGCGTGAGCGCCGCGCTGAGCCTCGTCAATCGCACCCGCGTGTTCCTTCCGTCAACCGGCGAAGTCGCCCACCTCGTGGAGAACGAGCGCGGGGAAGGCGGTAGCTTCATCGTCCTTGTAAACCCGGCCGGCCGGAAGTCTCGTCGCTTTTCGGCGCGCAATCACACCCGCATCAAATCGATCGCCGTTAATCCAAAGGGCACTATTCTGGCAAGCGGCGGCGAAGACAAAACCCTCATCCTGTGGGATGTCACGGGCCGTGTTCCGTGGAAGGTAAGGAAAGAATCCGCCGAGCTACTCGCCTTCAGCCCCGACGGTGAACTGCTGGCGGCCGTCGGCGAAGACGGAACGATCAAGCTTTTTAAGGTCAAGACCTGGACCAAGACGGAAATCCCCGGTCGGGGGCACATTAAGAGCATTCTTTTTAGCCCGGACGGAAAGATTTTAGCGTCCCTCGGGGTGAAGCAGACTAAAAGAATATTAGACCTGTGGGAAGTTCCGAGCGGCCGCCATCTCCGTTCTTTAGACCCTGATTCGACTCCGGAAGAAATCCTCAGACTGTGGGGAACGAGGCAAGGTGCCGATAACGCTTTCGATCAAAGCGCCCGAGTACTTTTCGGACTACTGCTCGATTCAACGACCGTCTCAGGCCCGATGGCATTCAGTCCGGACAATCGCTACATAGCGTGCGAGGCGGTTAACCGCGCGACCGCAAACTACGACATAAAAGTTTGGGACGCTCAGACCGGTGCCACAGTTCATAAACTTTCCGGGCATCGCTCCTCCATCCACTCAATCGCTTTCTCCCCGGACGGCAAGGTGCTGGCCTCGGGCGGTCTGGATAAGACCTTGAGACTTTGGGATGCCCGGGGCGGCAAAGAGTTGGCGGCCATCGTACCGCTTAACCAGGATGACTGGATTGCCTTCACGCCCGACGGCCGCTTCGACACCAACCTGCCTCTTGAAGAAGTGGGGCTGCTGCACTGGGTGATGCCCGGCGACGCTTTGAATCCGTTGCCGCTGGATATCTTCATGCGCGACTACTTCGAGCCGAAGTTGTTGGAGCGCGTTTTGGCGAGCGAGGCGCTGAAGCCGGTGCGGGACATCTCGACGCTGAACCGGACGCAGCCCACGGTTGTCATCAGGGAGGTGAGGCCGGATGGGGCAGGCACGGCGGAGGTGACGGTCGAGGTGGCGAACGCCGTCAGCCGTAAACAGTTCGACACGCGGGGGCGCGCGATGGAGTCCGGTGTTTATGACGTGCGGCTGTACCGCGACGGGCAACTGGTCGGCGGTTCTACCGCCGACGAAGCCCTTGAGAGTTATGCCAAGGCCGCGGGCGACTTAGAGCCGTCGGCCGAGCCTGACGCGTCGGAATTGAGACTGTGGCAGCAGGCGCATCAGGTTCGGTTGAACGAGGGCGGGCGCGGGACTCTGGTCTTCCGCAACGTCAGGTTGCCACAGGACGGGAAGACCAGGGAGGTCGCGTTCTCTGCTTACGCCTTCAACAACGACCGCGTTAAGAGCAGCACGGCGCGCAAGACCTTTGCCCTGCCGCCTACCCGCCCGCGCAAAGGGCGGGCCTACGTCGTGACGGTGGGCGCCAACCTCTACGAAAACCCCGCCTTCAACCTCTCGTACGCGGCCAACGACGCGCGGCGGATGCAGCAGGCGCTGACGAGCCGCCTCGCGGCCACGGGGCGGTACGAAGAGGTGGTCCCGGTCTCTCTCATCTCCGACGCGGCCACGGTGCGGGCCGACGCCACCAAGGCGAACTTCAGGGCGGTGCTGCGGCTGCTCGCGGGCAAGAGCGGGGCGACTCCGGAACTCGGCAAGATTGCGAACGCGGAGAAGCTGCGGGCCGCCACGCCGGACGACCTTGTTCTAATCCTCTACTCCGGCCACGGCTTCACAGGGCCGAAGGGGCTCTTCTATCTCGTCCCTTATGACACGGGCGAGGGGCGCGGCGAAGGCGTCACCGCGCGGCTGCGGCGGCGCAGCATCTCCAGCGACGAGTTGGGCCTCTGGCTGCGCGAAGTGGACGCCGGGCAGATGGCCCTCATCGTGGACGCGTGCTATTCGGCGGCGGCGGTCGAGAACGAAGAGTTCAAGCCCGGTCCCCTGGGCAGCCGAGGGCTCGGGCAGTTGGCCTACGACAAGGGGATGCTGATCCTCTCGGCGACGCAGGCGGACAACGTCGCGCATGAGGGTTCCCGCATCAACCAGGGACTGTTGAGCTACGTTCTCGTCAAAGACGGCATGGAAGAGATGAAGGCCGACTTCGAGCCGACGGACGGCGTGCTCACGCTCAGGGAATGGCTGCGGTACGGCGTCGTCGGCGTGCCCCGGCTGTTCGAGCAAATAATCGCCGGCAAGACGACGGCGTTCGACAAGACTCTCTTCAGGGACGCGTTCCGCGACAGCGCGGGGCGCGTCCGCGCGGTTCAGCAGCCTTCGCTCTTCGACTTCGCGCGCGGGCGCGGTGACGTGGCACTGGCGAACCGCTCAGCAACGCGTTGACATTCACCATGAGCTACACGAGAGCTTCCATGTTTTGCCGTCATGGATTAAGGGGGTTCGTTAACCGCATGGGAGTTCGCCCGTGGGCCGCATGCGTTCTCGTCATCCTCGTCGGGCTGGCGCCTGCGCGGGGGCGGTTCGGCGGGGCGGTTCGGGAGGGCTCCCAGACACAGGCCGTCGGCCCCGTCAAACTCGCCCTCCTCATCGGCATCAACGAGTACGCCGCCCCGTCCCTTCCCCGCCTCGGCGGCCCGGTCAATGACGTATTAAGTATGCGCCAGGTGTTGCAGGACTTCTATGCTTTCGAGCCCGACAACATTCTGACGCTGACGAACGGGGCGGCCACGCGCGAAGCGATACTCGGCGGCTTCCGGAAACACCTGACCGAGAACGCGCGCAAGAATCCGGGCGCGGTCATCTACATCCATTTCGGCGGAATGGGCGCGACGACGCGTGACCTCAACGGCGATGAAGCCGACGGCCTCGACGAGGCCATCGTGCCGTACGACGCACGCCCCGGCGGCATCAATTATGTCACGGACGACGAACTCGACGGGCTGCTCGGCGAGTTGAGCACATACACGCGGAACGTGACGCTCGTGTATGACACCTGCTACGGATTCGACGAGTCCGGCGGGCGCCAGCGTCTCAATATTCGCGGCGGCGCGCACGAACGCACGCCGGCAAACGCCGACGCCGTTCCCGCCCCGACCAACTCTCCCACGCGCCCCGTCAAGAACGGCTTCGTGGTCATTACAGCATCGCTTCCGGGTCAGACGGCCCTCGACCCTTCGCCGTTGACCTTCAACCTGCTCCGCGAATTAAGAAGGACGCCGGTGGCGACTTACCGCGACCTGATGCGGCGCGTGGCGACTGCGATGTCGCACGATGTCGGACACCAGATTCCGCAGGTTGACGGCGACATCGACCGACTCTTTCTCGGCGGACTCGGGAGAACGTTCGAGGTCAAGGCGAGCGCGTCGAGCCCCACCCAAATTACTCTTCAGGGCGGATACCGTCAGGGCTTGAGCGAGGGCGTGCGCGTCGCCGTTTATAAACCACATGCTAAGAGCCTGGCCGGTTACAAAGACCGTCTGGCCGAGGGCGTCGTCGTGAGCGCGACCGAGAACTCGGCCGTCGCGGAGGTCGGAGTCAAGGTCGCGATTCCGGCCGGGGCTTCGGCGGTCGTCTCCCCTCCCCGCGACCCCGAACAGATTCACATCGCTTTGGACAAAACGAGCCTGCCCGCTCTGGCGAACATAGAGGCCGTGGTCAGGCAAGCACTGGCGAAGGCAAAGGTCACCAACGACTACTCGATAGAACGGCTGCTTAACTCCAGCGGCTCGGTCGTCGTCGGCGAGACGGATTTAAAGACGGGGAGCCGGGCGGCGGACGGCTCATGGGATGTCGCGCTGGCGTCGGGGAAGTTCGGGGCCGTGTTCCGCGAGATGAGGGCGCAACTCGAAGCGGTGAGCCGTGGCAATGGCACGCACCTGCCCCCCGACGACAGGGAGGTGCTCTACATGGTCGGGGCCGACGGGCGGCCGCTGTTCGGTTTTTTCGCCGACCCGACGAGCCCCGGCTCAGCCATGTCACTCCGCAGGGCAATCGACGGCGTTTGGAGTCAACGATTCGCCCGGTCGTTCTACGTCGAGGGCTCCCCTTTGAATGGCGCTTTGGAAGTGTACGTGACTCACGTCGAGGGCGAAGTCAAAGTCACGGGCCTGTTCAAGTTCGACGGGGAGAGGCCCGCCCTCGCGGATGAAGGCGCCGGTGCGACATTCCGTTTGGCGTACGGCGACCTGTTCCGCGTGAGGGTGCGGAACAGAAGCTCGAAGACGTTGTACCTGACGGTTGTCAATCTGCGCCCGGACGGAGAGGTGCGCGAATACGGACCGTCATCATTATTAAGTCCGACCTTAGACCCCGGGGAAACCTTTGTGAGCCCCGTCCTCCGCGCGACGGGCATCCCCGGGGAGGACGTTTTCAAGTTTATCGCCTCGACCTCGTCCGTTACTTACCCATTTTCCCCGATGTTATCAACCGACATCGACGCATTTGTCGAAGCGCGGGAGAGCGGCTCGCCGGAATTGGGGACGACTCAGGTGAGGCTGCTTGTGGCCGCGCCCGTCCGCGCCTCGGTCTACCCGCAGGAGCGGGCCGTCGAATTCATCAACAAGAGTCTGCACATCATCGCCATCGGCATCAACAAGCACCAGGACCCTTACCGCCAGTTGCGCTTTTCGGTTCAGGACGCGCGGGACATCACCGCCGTGCTCAGCGAACGTGCCGGCGAAATGTACAACGTGCGCGCGCACCTCCTGCTCGACGAGCAGGCGACGCGCGCGGGAATCGAAGCCGCCTTCAAAGCGGTCGCGCGCGAGGCTAAGCCCGAAGACACTTTCATCTTCTACAACTCGACTTACGACTACACGGACAGGGCGCTTTACGAGAACATGTTCAAGGCGCGCAAGGAGAATAATGAGTTGTTCCTCTCTCCTTACCTCCTCCCGAACGACGAGAGCGACCCGAAGGACGATTGGTTCATCCTGCCGCAAGACGTGATCCCCGACGAGGACCCCAAATCCGACTGGCGGAAGAATGCCATCTCAGCCGAGTTGTTGAGGGACTGGGTGCTCGGCATCAGGGCCAGGAATCAACTGCTCGTTTTCGACAGCAGCCGCGCCTCGCTCGGGCGCTTCGTCGTCAGCCTCGGCAACGACCGCAAGTTCGCCAACACCTTATTGAGGAAGAACCTCGTCGTGTTCGGCGGCAACGGCACGGAGTTCACCGACGCCGGGCACGGCGAGTTCACGCTCCACCTGCTCGGGGCCTTGTCCGGCGAGGCTTACTCCGGCATGACGCGCAACCAGATCACCGCGCGCGACGTGCAGCACTTCCTTCGCGGCAAGGTCTCGCACCTGCGTTCAGGCCCGCTCTTCCAGAGTTTCAGCGTCGGCGACGACTTCGCGCTCGGCGGGGTGCCGAAGGCGCTGGCCGAGAAGACGCGCGACGCCGACGCGGACACGGACTTCCCCGAGCCGCAATTGGTCCGCGTCAAGCGCACCGGGAAGGACTACGCGCTGCTCATCGCGACGGACGACTACGGCGAGAATTCTGGCCTCGGCGACCTGCCGAACCCGGTGCGCGACGCCGAGGCCGTCGCGCGCGTGCTGCGTGACAATTACGGCTTCGAGGTGGAGGTGCTGGCGAACAAGTCGAAGCGCGAGATCGAGCAGGTCATCGAGTCGAACTACCTGGACCTCGGCAAGGGCGACGACCAGTTGTTCGTCTTCTTCGCCGGGCACGGCAGCTATAAAGAGAGGCTTGGAGACGGCGGCGTCGCGGTCGGGGACTCGGCGGCCGATGACATCAACACCTATCTCAGGTTCGATTGGATTAAGTCTCGTCTCGACAGATTCAGTTTCCGGCACATCCTCGTCGTCGTGGACGTTTGCTACTCCGGCGCCTTCTTCAAGTCCGTCCTGATGAAGGATCGCACCCAGGCGAACCGCGCCAAGATGACGGACGCCGACTTCTACGCGGAGCGGATCAAATTTTCGACGCGGAAGGCGCTCGCCTCTTCGGCGCTCAAGCCCGTCTTCGACGGCCGCCCCGGCGCGAATTCTCCCTTCACCACGGAACTGCTCTCGGCCCTGAGACGGTCGGGGGAGAAGGAGCTCATCACGTTCGACGACCTCAAGATCGCCGTTGACCGCGTGAAGCCGGGACCCGTCGGAGGCGACTTCGGCGGCGAAGCCGGGAGTGACTTCTTCTTCGTGCCGAAACGTAACCCGGCCCCCGCCGGGCTCGAACGCTGACAGGAAAACGGAGGCCGCCAATGAATACCAGACCGTCGCGAACGTTCTTACTGATGAGCTGCCTGATGCTCTGTCCGCCCTTCCCGCGCACGGGCGTCGGGGCCGTCACACCCGCCTCACGCGCCGGCTCCCGTCAGGCCCGGCCGGCGGCCGCCGCGCCGAAGTTCGCGCTGCTGGTCGGCGTCAACAGGTATCTCGACAAGAACGTCAAGACCCTCAACGGCTGCGAGAACGACGTGGACGACATGAAGGACGTGCTGACCAAGGTCTTCCAGTTCGCCAACGACAGGGAGCACGTCCTGACCCTCAAGAGCGAGGAGGCGAAGAAGCAACGCATCCTCGACGAGTTCAAAAAACACCTGATCGAGAACGCGAAAAAATTTAAGGACCAGAAGCCGACCGTGGTCTTCTACTTCAGCGGGCACGGCTCCACCGCCGTGGACGGCCCGGACCAGGACGAGGGCGACAGACAGGACGAGACCATCCTGCCGCACGACCGTGGGGTCCGAGGCGTGACCGACATTCTCGACGACGACCTTGACAAGCTCTTCGGGGAGTTGCGCCAGTACACCACGAACATCACGTTCATCATCGACAGTTGCCACTCGGGGACGGCCACCCGCGCCGTCGATTTCGAGCCGCGCAAGGCCCCGCCGCTCAACCCCGCCGCCGCCGCGCAGGAGTTCGTCAGCGGCCCAAAAGACAAGGGCAACGCCATGCTTGAACGGCGCATTGACAGCTACGTCACGCTCTCCGGGTGCCTGCCCTCTCAACTCTCGTACGAGTACGTCCACAAGACGGCGGACAATAAGCTGCGGACTAACGGCGTCATGACCGCCCACCTCGTGCAAGCCCTCCGCGCGCGCCCGAACGCCACTTACCGCGAGTTGGGCGAGACTGTGAGGCGGGCGGTCGAAGAGAAACTCCCCGTCCAGAGCCCACAGGCCGAGGGCAATCTCGACCGGCTGATTTTTGAGGGCGCGGACCCGAACGCGAGGAACTACATCGCCGTCAACGCGGCCGACAAGGCGGCCGGCACCGTCACCATCGCCGCGGGCAGGGCGCAAGGGCTGAAGAAAGGGACCTTCATCGCCGTCTACTCCCAGAAGGCCAGGAAGCTCTCCGGCGTCGAGGACAAACTCGGCGACGCGGAGGTCATCGAGCTAAGGGACTTCGAATCGACGGCGCTGCTCCAGCGGAACGCGAAACCCATCGCGCCGGGCGACAAGGCCATCGTCCTCACTCCGTATTTCGGCTCGGAGCGGCTGCGCGTCGCGCTGGACACGAGCACGACAAACGGTCGGCCGGGCGCCGAGGTCATCAAGGGGATCGAGACGTTACTGCGCAACGACTCGCGCGCCGCGACCGGCCCCGACAAGCGAAACCCGCTGGTGGAGGTGGCGTCGGCTACGTCGCGCCCGCTCGCGGGGCCGGCCGGGGCCGACTGGGACGTGGCCGTCGTGCGTGACACCTTCATGCAGTACAGGAACGCGTTGAGGAAGCCTCGGGCCAGTGCGAAGGAGACGGCCGCGCCGCCGGACAAGACTGATGTCTACTACGTCGCGTCGCGAGGGGGCAGTCCGCTCTACGAGTTCTACGTGAGGGCGGACGCGCCGGACGCGGCGGCAGAGATCGTGGACGTGCTCGAAAGGCGCGCGCGGCAGAAGAACGTGGCCGCCATCAGTAACAGCGGCTCGGCGCTCACCCCGCGGATAAGGGTGACGCTGCTCAAGGTTCAGCTCGACGGCGCGGGAAAGGAGACGCCCGTCGCCGAGTTGCCGGCCACGACCGAGGGCACGCAGACCCTCAAGTTCGGCGAGCGTTTCAGGTTCCGCGTCGTGAACACCTCCGGGCAGAAGCTCTTCCTGACGCTCATCGCCATCAACCCCAGCGGCGGCATCAGCGTCATCTCGACGCCCGAAGATTTCGGCGGCGAGGTCTCGCCGAACACGTCCGTCAAGAGCGAACGCATCAAGACCGGCCCGCCGGAAGGCAAGACCATCTTCAAGCTGATAGTCACGACGAAGAAAGTGGACTTCTCTTTCCTCGGGCAGCCGCCCCTGACGAGGGACGCCAAGGGCGACAGAGGATTGACGAACCCTTTCGCGCGGCTCGTCGGTCAAGCCTACTTCGGCGGGATGCGTGAAGCCGCGAAGGACACCGTGCAAGGGTTCGACGACTGGACGACCGTGGACATCGACCTCGTGGTGAGCGGGTCGTGACTTCGGGTTCCTATTCGTTACGCAGCGCCGCCATCGGGTCTATTTTCGTCGCCCGCCGCGCGGGCACGTAGCAGGCCAGCAGCGCCACGCCGGTCAGCAGCGCGGCCACGCCGACGTAGGTCAGCGGGTCGGACGCCGAGACGCCGAAGAGCAGACTCCCCGCCAGCCGCGCCAACCCCAGCGCCGCCAGGAGCCCCAACGCCACCCCGACCAGCACGGGCGCCATCCCCTGCCCCAGGACGAGCCGCAGCACGTTCGACCCACGCGCGCCCAGCGCCACGCGGATGCCGATCTCGCGCGTGCGCCGCGACACGGCGTGGGACATCACGCCGTAGATGCCGACGGCGGCCAGCAGCAGCGCCAGCAAACCGAACCCGCCCAGCAGCACCGCCGCCACACGTATGGGCAGGAGCGGCATCGCCAGCCGCTCCTCCAGCGACTTACCGGAGACGGGCAGGTGCGGGTCGAGTTGCCGCGCCTCTTTGCGCACGGCGGCGAGCAGTTCACGCGCGTCACCGTCGGTGCGCAGGATGAGCGTGTTCATCCCCGTGTAGACTTGCGCCAACGGCCGGACGACGTACGCCTGCGGCTCTTCGTTGAGCCCGGCGTACTTGCCGTCCCCAATCACACCAACGACCTCCGTCGGCGGCGCCCCAGGGCCGCCCAGGCGGAAGCGCCGGCCGAGCGGCTCTTCGCCGGGCCAGAAGCGGCGGGCGAAAGTCTCGTTGACCAGAGCCACCTGCGGCGCCTTCTCGTCGTCACGCTCGTCGAAGTCGCGCCCGCGCACGAGGCGCGTGCTCATCGCCTGTAGATAACCGGGGCCGGCGCGGCTGGTCATCGCTCGCGGCGCCTTCGCGTCGCGCTCCCGCACCTGGCCCTCGACGAACACGGAGTCCCTTGAGAAGTGGAGGTCCACGGGGGCGAGGTCAACGAGCCCGGCCGCGCGCACGCCGGGCAGCGCGCGCACGCGCTCCAGCAGACGCTTCTGGAAGTCGCGCCCGCGCGCCTCGTCGTAGCCCTGTAGACGCAGGTCGAAAGAGACCTCAACAGCGTTCTTCGGTTCAAAGCCGAGGTCGAGCGTCTGCGCCCTCTGCAACGCACGCAACATCAGTCCGCCGCCGACCAGCAGCACGAGCGAGAGCGCGATCTGCAACACGATAAGAACGCTCTTCAGCCGCGAGCGCCGGAAGCCGCCGGACGCGGTCTCGTCCCTGAGCGCCGGCAGCAGATCGACCTTCGTCGCCTGCCACGCCGGCAGCAGCCCGAACAGTACCCCCGTCAGGAGCGACACCACGCACGTGAAGGCCATGACGCGATAATCGAGGTGCAAATCGATGGCGAGGGGCACGTCCACCGGCGGCTTGAGCCCGACCGCGAGCTGCACCAGCCAGTAGGCCAGAAGCATCCCGGCGACCCCGCTGACGAGCGACAGAAGCATGCTCTCAACCATCAACTGCCGCACGAGCCGCGGCCGGCTCGCGCCCAGCGCGAGGCGCATCGCGATCTCTTTGCGCCGCTCGGCCGAGCGCGCCATCAGCAGGTTCGCGAGGTTGGTGCAGGCCAGCAGCAGCACGAACGCGACGACGACCATCAACAGCCCCGTGAAGCCGAGCACCGCCCCACGGAACATGCCACCGAAGAAGCCGGGCGGCGACAACATGACCCGACGACCCTCGTTGACCTCCGGGAACTCGCGCTCCAACTGCAAGGCGAGCGCGTCGAGCGTCGCCTGCGCGCGCTCCTGCCCGACGCCGGGCTTGAGCCTCCCCTGAATCAGAATGTTCTCCACCCCGCGCTTGTCCAGCCAACTGTTCCCCATCTCGATCTCCGCCTGCATCGACATGGGGAACCACAGCTCGGGCGCCGCGATGATCTCGGTCCCGTAGAAGCCGCGCGGCAGGACGCCGACGACCGTGAAGCCGCGCCCGTTGACTATCAAACTTTTGCCGACGACGGACGGGTCGGCGCCGAAGCGCCTCTGCCAGCCCTCGTAGCTCAAGACGCACACGGGGTGCGCGCCGGGCAGACGGTCGTCGTCGGGCGTGAGCACGCGCCCGAGGGCCGCGCGTACGCCGAGCACATCGAAGTAGTTGCCGGTCACCTCGTAGCCCCACAGCCGCTCGCTCGTGCCTTCGTGGCTCACGCTCAGCGGCGCGAAGCGGTAGGCGTAGAGACCGTCGAAGACATCGGCGCCTCGGTCGCGGAAGTCTCTGTAGTTCGGATAGGAGAAGGCCGGGAAGGCGCGTCCGCCGGCCGCGTTGGCGAGCGACACGATCTGCCCGGGCCGCTCGACGGGCAGCGGGCGCAGCAGCGCCGTGTTGACGAGGCTGAAGATGGCCGTGTTGGCCCCGATGCCGAGCGCCAGCGAGATGACGGCGACGAGGGTGAAACCCGGACTCCGCGCCAGCCTGCGCGCGCCATAGCGAAAGTCTTTAAAGAGTGTCTCGATCATTGGTCTCGACCTTAATGTGGGCGGCGCTTATTCGGTGATGCCCTTCAGTGAATTCTCACGCCGCTTGCGCCGCTCTTTAATCTGCGCCTCGATGCTGAAGAGATAGAGCCGCGGCTCGATCTGTTTCCCGCTCGTTAGTTGCTGGCTCCTGTCGAAGTCCTTCTTCGCCGCGTCCTGCCTCCCCTGAAGCATGAACGCAAAACCGCGATGGATGAGGATGAGCGTCGTCAGGAACTCGTCGCCACGATTGCCTTGTCGTAGCTAACGAGCGCCTCGACCACCTTGTTCCGCGACATTAACAGGTCGCCGCGCTTGAGGTGTGCGCCCGCGACGCGGCGCGACTGTGCGTGGGCGGTGATGGGAAGCAGCAGGGTGATTGCCAGCAGGCAGAGGGCGTAACGCATACAGGGATACCCGTGCCGGGTTGAACGACGGGGAGACGCTGACCGGCGGCGGCCTATCTTACAACCATCGCGGCCGCGCGGGAATAGCTCGGCGGAGGCGTCAGCGCGCGTCCGCGTAGAGCGAGAGCAGGCGCGCCTCAAGAATCTGCCGGCGGCCGTCCCTGTTGACGAAGGTGCGCGTGTAGAAGTAGCGACGGCGTGAGTTCTTGTCGCCTCCGTCCGGCCTCGTTGTAAGAACGCCCGAGACGATTGCCCGCTCACCTTCGATTCTCACCGTCACCTCGCCGAGCTTGAAAGCGCCGAAGGCGAAGAGCGGGTCCGAAGCCTTGACGGCCTCAATCTCCTGAGTCTTCGTGAGCGTCCTCACCCCGTCAAGGTTGAGGTTGTAGTCGTCCGCGAGGAGACGGCCGAGCGCGGCCTCGTCGCGCGCCGCCACGGCCACGTGCCAGGAGAGGTCGAGCGCCTTCAACTCCTGCTCCTCGGTCAAACGCTTGCCGGGTTCGGGCGTCGGCGTCTGGCCGCGCGCGGCGGTGTTAAAAGTCACGACGAGCGCGACGGCTACGATCAGTGTTTTCAAATGGTGATTCAGCATCATTCTCATCATTCTCATCCTTCGGACGCTCGGCATACCGGCAAGGGTTTGGTGCGACGCTTCCTCGTTCTCTTCTTACTCGCGGGGCGCGGGCACGGCGTGTTCGCCGTCGCCCTGGACGAAGACGAGGTCGCCGCGCGCGCCCGGGTAGCGAACGCTGACGGTGTTGACCTGCTCGTCGAACAGCTCGAAGAGGACGTGGTCGCGCAGGCGCGCGCCCGCGAGCCCCTCGGGCATCTCCGCCTCGAAGTAGAGCCACGCGACGCCCGCGCGCAGTTCCATGCCGACCCACTTGAGCGCCTTCGCCTTGCCGTCGCGGTTCCTGATCTCGAAGGTGTCGCGCAGGTAGGCCAGCACGAGGCGGTCGGCGTCCTTCGTCCGGTCGAGACTGACTTCGCGCCCCGCGCGACGCTTGAGCGCCAACTCAAGGTCGTCGGCGAAGACGCGCAGGGTGACTTCAACGCTCTTCTCTTCAGCGTTGTACTCGACCTGCGCGAGGCTCGTGTAGAACTTGTGCGCCGGCACCGGCCGCAGAGGGACGTACCACAGCAGGAGCGCCGTCGAGATGAGCGTCAGGAGCTTCAAGGATTCTTCGGCGCCTCCGGCGTCGGCTTCTGCTGCTGCATCGGGTTGGGCCGCGTCCGCTCCTTGTAGAGCTGGAAACGACTCTTGACGGGGCGGCGCGGGAAGCCGTTGTTGGAGAGGTCCGTGTCGGCCGTCTCCAGGTGCGGGTCGAGCGTGATGGAGGCGATCTCCTTCTTCGTGATGATGAACTTCTCGACGTTGAAGTTGTCGTAGCGCCAGACCTCGGCCGGGATGCGCATCTCCTCGTTCGTGCCGTCGGCGTAATCGACGCGCAGGATGAGCGGCATCACGAGGCCGCCGACGTTCCTGAACCGGACGACGTAGAAGTTCATCCCCGACTTGAGCAGTTCGCGCTCGCGCGGCGTGAGCGTCTGTAAAAACTTCTGGTACTCCTCGCGGTCGCGCTCGGTGACGGCGAACTCGTCGTAGGTGTTGTAGAAGTCCTTGAGCGTCGGGAACTCGTCCACGCGTTTGGGGAGCGGCGCGTTGCGCTGCTGCGAGAGCGTCCGAGGGCGCTCGTCGCGCTCGCGCCGCCGCGCGGCCTTGTCCACTTCGGGGTCGCGCGTGTCGAGCGCATAGAGCCGCACGCCCTCAATCGAGATGTCCACGTGGTCGGTCGTGTAGAACCAGCCGCGCCAGAACCAGTCGAGGTCTATCCCCGAGGCGTCCTCCATCGTGCGGAAGAAGTCGGCCGGCATCGGCCGCTTGAACTTCCAGCGTCGCGCGTACTCGCGGAACGAGAAGTCGAACAGTTCGCGCCCGAGCACGGTCTCGCGCAGGATGTTGAGCGCCGTGGCGGGCTTGCCGTAGGCGTTGTTGCCGAACTGCAAGACCGACTCCGAGTTGGTCATGATGGGGACTTGCGCCTCGGACCCCATGTACTCGGTGATGTTCTGCGGCTCGCCGCGACGCGAGGGGTAGTTCGTCTCCCACTCCTGCTCGGAGAGGTACTGGAGGAAGGTGTTGAGCCCCTCGTCCATCCACGTCCACTGCCGCTCGTCGGAGTTGACGATCATCGGGAAGTAGTTGTGCCCGACCTCGTGGATGACGACCGAGATGAGTCCGTACTTGGTGCGCGCCGTGTAGGTGCCGTCCGTCTCGGGGCGCGGCCCGTTGAAGCAGATCATCGGGTACTCCATCCCGCCGACGGGGCCGTTGACCGAGATGGCGACCGGGTACGGGTAGGCGAAGGAGTAGCGCGAGTAGACGTTCAAGGTGTGCATGATGGCGTGCGTCGAATACTTCGACCAGAGCGGCTCGCCCTCGTTGGGGTAGAGCGACATCGCCAGCACGCGGTTGCCTTCGACGTTGTGGAGCTGCGCGTCCCAGATGAACTTGCGCGACGAGGCGAAGGCGAAGTCCCTCACGTTGTCGGCGCTGTAGACCCACGTCTTCTTGCCGCGCGGCTTCGACGACTCGTTCGCCTTCGCCTCCTGCGGGGTGACGATGAAGACGGGCGCTTTCGCCGTCTCGGCCTGTTTGAGTCGCTGGCGTTGCTGCGGCGTCAAGACCTCCTGCGGGTTTTGCAGGACGCCGGTCGCGGCGACGACGTGGTCGTCGGGCACGGTCAGGCGCACGCGGTAGTTGCCGAACTCAAGCGTGAACTCGCCCGAGCCGAGGAACTGCTTGTGCTGCCAACCCGACACGTCGTTGTAGGCGGCCATGCGCGGGAACCACTGCGCGATCTCGTAGAGGTAGTTCCCGTCGCGCGGGAAGAACTCGTAACCGGAGCGCCCGCCGAGCGTCTTCGCGTCGTTGATGAGGTAGTTCCAATCGACCGAGAACGTCGTGTTCTGACCCGGCGCGAGCGGCTGCGGCAGGTCGATCCTCATCATCGTGCGGACGACGGTGAAGCGGAGCGGGTTGCCGCGCGCGTCGCGGACGGCGGTGACGCGGTGGCCGCCCTCGAATGTGTCCTGCGAGAGCAGACGGTCGAGCGTCGCGTAAGGAACGCGGTGCGACTCGCTGTACTCGTCGCCGGGCTCGGGCGTCGGCGTAAACGTCGGCGCGGCGCGCGTCGTGTTCGCCTCCGACCCGCGCTCGAAGATGTTCTGGTCGAGTTGGAGCCAGAGGTATGAGAGCGCGTCCGGCGAGTTGTTGTAGTAGGTGACGGTCTCCTTGGCCTTGAGGCTGCGGGCCGCGTCGTCCAGCTCTGCTTCAATCGTGTAGTCGGCGCGCTGCTGCCAGTAGCGATGGCCGGGCGCGCCCGACGCGGCGCGATACTCGTTCGGCGTCGGCAGCTCCTCTTCGAGCTGGCGGAACTTGTCGCTCGGCTCCGACTTCGACTGCGCCGTCGCGCGCGGCGACGCGAACACGCAAAGCAGGCACACCAGTAACAGGCGCGTGTAGAGTGACACTGTCTCTTCCTTTCGATTCTACTGGCGGAGGTACGGCCGGATGATAACACGACGGCGAGCGCCGCCCGAATCGGAGGTTGACGGCCGCGCCCCCGGCCGCCCCGCTCTGATGCGCCGGCACGGGCGCATGTGATACTGTGCGTGTCCACACGGACAGCGTGCATGGCCTCCGGGCTCAGGTCACGACGAGACGGCGGGTGAGAAGTTATGTCTGACAAGAGTTCGTCAACAGACGACGAAGGCCCACGGGACGAGGAGCCCGCTCGCCCCAGGAAAGAGGGGAACCCGTGGGCACGCCAGCGCGCCTTCGCCAGAGAGCGCGGCGCGGTCCTGCGCCCGCGCGACGACAAGGCCGCGTCCGAGGGGAGCGCGCGGCCCGGCGACGACGAAGGCCAAAGCAACGAACGCACGGCCGACGAGCCCGCCGACTTTAAGACACGCATGACGGAGTATCGTCGGCGTCAAAGAAGAATGCCCCGGCCGGCGACCGAATCCGCGCGCGCCCCCGAGGGCGGACCCGCCCCGGACGACGAGGACGACAAGTCTTCGTAAGCAATCAAGACTTCGTACTTAATCTCGCAACGCTTTCCGCCCGCGCCCCGCGCCGGCCGCCTTACGCTCCGCCCGACCAACTCCTAATTCACACATAAGGGAAGGAAGCAGCATGCCGACAGACGACCCCCCCATCACCAACGACAACACGTCCGAAGACGCCCCCGTCAGGGCCGAGTCAAACCCGCTCAAGCGACAGCGCGCTTTCCTGCGTCAACGCTACGCACTGCTCCAACCGAGCGACGCGCCGCCGCCCGAAGCCGGACTCGGCTCCGCCGACATCATCTTCGAGCCGGAATCCGAGAGCGTCTCCGTGGCCGACGAGGGGCTCACGCCCACGCTGCCGCCGACGTTTCAGAGGTCCGTGATGAGGGCCTACCGCCGCCGCCAGCAACCGGGCGGCGACGAACAGGAGGCCGCGCCGACGCTGCCGGGCGACTCGCCCTTCCTGCTCCAGGACGCGCCGCTCCCCGGCCCCTCGAACAACTGGGTCCCGCTCGGCCCTTCGGTCCTGCGGCAGGGGCAGGCCCTCAACCGCCCGGCCGTGAGCGGCCGCGTCGCCGGCATCGCGGTGGCGCCGGGCGGGCTGCGCGTTTACGTGGCGAGCGCCAACGGCGGCGTGTGGCGCTCCGACGACGGCGGCAACAACTGGCATTCGACGATGGACGCGTGGGACCTCAGTCCGACCACGTTCAAGTCGGACTCGCTCGCGTGCGGCGCCATCGCGCTCGACCCGAAGGACCCCAGGCGCGTCTACGTCGGGACGGGCGAGGGCGGCGCCGAGTCTTACTTCGGCGTCGGGCCGCTGCGCAGCGACGACGGGGGCGACGAGTGGAAACAGGAGCCGGTCGTGCCGGCCGAGGCGACGCTCGACGGCAGCGGCTTCTACCAGTTGGCGCTCGACCCGGCCGACCGCGAGCGCGTGGTGGGCGCGACCGAGCGCGGCCTCTACCGGCGCGAGCCGGACGGGAACGACGGGTTCCACTGGGCACAGAAACTGAGCGGGAACTTCACGAGCGTCGTCGCGACGCGCGGCGGCAACACGACCACGTTCTACGCCGCGCAGAAGTCCGGCCGCGTCTTCGCGTCGAACGACGGCGACAAGTGGGACAGCGTCGGCACCAACTTCCCCGCGTCCGACACACACCGCATCGCGCTCGCCGCGCAGCCGAACAACCCGAACCTCGTCTACGCCCTCGTCAGTCGCCCGTGGCCGAGCTTCCACCTGCGCGGGCTGTGGCGCTTCGACCGTGGCGACAACCGCTGGCGCGAGGTCGCGGACGTGCCGGCCGACCTCTTCGGCGACGACCCGACGAACCCGGACAGCCAGGGGCAGGGCTGGTACGACATCGCCATCGCCGTCGATCCCAACAACGGCAACCGCCTCTACCTCGGCGGCTCGGCCAGGGACGTGGGCGGCATCTGGCCGAGTTCGATCTACAGTTGCCTCGTCACCAGCAGCGGCAGCGGCGCCGGTCTCAGGTACCGGATGGCGGCCTCCTACATCGGCCCCAACGTTCACGCGGACATTCACGCGCTCGTCTTCACGCCCGGCGACTCCAACCGGCTCTGGGTCGGCTGCGATGGTGGCCTCTTCAATACGAGCAACGCGACGGCGGTCGCCCCGACCTTCACCTCGCGCAACGTCGGGCTCGCCACGCTCACCATGAACTTCATGTCGCAACACCCGACCGAGGAGGCCGTCATCTTCTGCGGGACGCAGGACAACGGGACGAGCCGTTACACGGGCGAGGAGGTCTGGCTGCACTCGTGCTGGGGCGACGGCGGCTTCGTGGTCATCAACTGGAACGACCCGAATAAGGTCCTGCGCACATACACCTTCGGCATCATGCAGCGGACCTCCGACGGCGGGCAGGGCTACGACTCGTGGGACGCCGACGCCAGCCTGCCCCCGGCTCACCGCGAGAGGAGCGAGTTCTACGCCCCGCTCGTCGGCGCGCCCTACAACCCGGACGCCCCGGCCGAGGCAGACATCGTCGCCTTCGGCGGGATACGCCTCTGGCTCACGACCACCTTCGGCAAGCCGTGGAAGTCTCTCCCGACCAACGACACGGGCGTTGACGACTCGCAGAGCGCGGACGCGCTGCCCCAACCCGGGCCGGACGGGTGGCCGCACACGTTCCGCTCGCTGGCCTTCGCCACGACGCGGCGCATCTACGCCGGCACCAACTTCGGCCACGTCTATCGCTACGACAAGCAGGGCACGAAATGGAAGATGACCGCCATCCACGCGGCGCCGCTGCCGGCGACCGCGCCCGTCACCGGCATCGCCGTTGACGCGTCGGACCAGACGGGCGGCTCCATCTACGTCTCGCTGGGCGGGCACGGCGACTACCGGCACATCTGGCACTTCGACGGGCAGCAGTGGGAGCATCGCGGCGGCCCCGCCAACAACGAGGACGAAAGGCTGCTCGACGTGCAGCACAACGCCGTCGTCGTCGATCCGGAAAACCCCGAACACCTCTACGCCGGGGCCGATGTCGGCGTGTGGCGTTCGACCGACGGCGGGCGAACGTGGTCGCCCTTCTCCTTCGGGCTGCCGGACTCGGCCGTCCTCGACCTGCAACTACACCCGACGCGCAGGCTTCTACGCGCCGCGACGCACGGGCGCGGCGTCTTCGAGTACAAGCTCGATACAGAGGTCGCGGACATGGTTGAACTCTACGTCCGCGACACGCAGCTCGACGTGGGCCGGCGCGTCTCGTCGTTGAACGTGGACGACCCAACCCGGCCGGGCCAGAGCGTCCGACTCGGGCAGAGCCCGGACATCAAGGTCGATGCGCCGGGGCCGTCGGGCGGCTACCGGACGCCGACCAACCAGATCAACTTCTACCAGTTCGTTGACGTGCTCACCGACCCTGTCGATAAGGCGGCGACCGCCGCAGCCGAGGACGGCATCGTGAACAACCGCGTCTACGTGCAGGTACACAATCGCGGGCTCACGCCCGCCGACCGCGTGCGTGTGACGCTGCTGCTGGCAAAGTCGGCGGGCGGAATCCCGGACCTGCCCGCCGGCTTCGACGCGGAGGTGCGCGCGGGCAACCAGATCAACACGGCCCATTGGAGGACCGTCGGCATTCAGGAGTTGAACGACGTGCGGGTGAGCGCGCCCAAGGTCGCCGCCTTCGACCTGCCGTCGAGCCTGCTCCCGCAGCCGGGCGAGTTGCAGGGGGCGGGCGAGCACTGCCTGCTCGTCCTGCTCCACGCGCCGGACGACGAGTTCGGCAACAACCGGCGGAAGGTCGCCGAGTTGACACCCGGCGAGCGTAAGGCCGCTTATCTCGACATCACGGTCGCGCCGGCCGAGGGCATCCAGCCGAGCATGGCCGCGCTCGATTTGGAAGAGAACGTGAAGCTGTCGGTCACGGGCAAGCGCCGCCCTTCGACCGGCGAGGAGTATATCTACGTGCGCGCGTTGGACGAGCGCGGGGAGGTGCTCGACGCGGGGGCGGTGAAGGTCGAACTGAGCGCCATCGACGAGGCGGGCGCGGCGCGCGAAGTCCGGGCTCTGAAGTACAACCGTGGCTGGCGCTCCTTCTGGCTCCGCGCAGACGAACTCCCGCGCGTCGCCGACAACGCCGCCAGGGTCATGGTCATCGTGAGCGGGCAGAACCGGAGGGCGCGCGCGACCCTGTTGGTGCGGTTCGGGAACGCTTCACAGCCGGAGCGCGTGGAAGAGTAGGCCGCGCCGCGCGGGCGCGTTCAATCACGGCGGCGGGCTCGCTCGACGCGCAGCTTTGATGCGTCGAGCGAGCCCTCTTCAGGCGCGCGTCCGCCTCGCTCGGTCTCTATCTCGCCGACCGACTTGACGCCGCGCAGGCTCTCGGGCGCGGCCACGTCGCCCGGCGCCTCTTCGTACAACTCGAACCAGGGGAGCCCGGCCTCCGCGTAAGCGCGCGCGTCAATCGGCGGCGGCGGCGGCGCGAGGTTCGTGATGCGGCGATACTGCTCCGTGTTGACCAGCCGGACGAACGCCTCGCCGCGTTCGTCCGCGTCCCACGTGTCGAGACCGTAAGGGTCGGGGTAGATGTTCTGCCCCATGCGCCCGCCCGCACCGAGACCCAACTCGTCGTCAACATCCATCTCCAACGAAGGTTCGGACAAGTAGTCGCCGGCCGCTTCCTGCCGCGTCGGTTGGTCGGGCACACGTCCCGGCTTCGGCTCGAAGACCACGATGCGCAGGCCGCCTTCGTCCTCGCGCCCGGTCAACTGCGACTCGACGGTGTAACCACGCCCGAGGGGCACGGCGACGAACTGACGTATCAGGCCGGGGCCGGCGTTGATGCCGTCGAGCCACGGCTGGAGCGGGCAGACGAGATAGTTCTGCGGGTCGTCGCGCAGCCCCTCGCTCTTCGCCTCGCCCGAGACGACGTTGACCCCGCCGGCCGTGACGATGACCGCCTTCGGACTTCGGTCGTCGCCCTCGAAGCCGAGCCACAACGCCTCGCGCTGGTAGAGCGGGATGAAGACGCCGCCCGTCGCCGCCCACGTCGGCGGGACACGGTCGCGATAATCTTCAACGAGGTGGAGCGGGAACGTGCCGAGGCCGGGCGGCAGCGGGTAAGTGCCGCCGTCGTCCGGCACCCTGAGCGTGCGCTGGAAGGAGACGCGGAAGCCCTCGCCGAAGTAGAGCCGGTCGTGCTCGACGTGGACTCTTAACATGGTTGCCGTCCGGCCCCTCCGCGCGGCCTCACGAACCTTTCCCGGCGTCGCCGAGCCTCTTCTCGATGTCGCCGAGCAGCTTCTCGATCTGCGCCCTCGGGATGCCGAAGGTCTTAATCAACTTGGCCGCTGTCTCGTCGTCGAGCGGCCCTCCCGCACGGGCCGACTCTTCTGACATGTGCGACTGCGCTTCCCCGCCCCTCCTCCCTGTACTCTCGACTTGGGCGTCGTCGGCCTTACGTTGACGATTTAAATTAAAGACAGGCGCGAGCAGTTCATTCAGGCTTCGGAGGAGTTGCGCCGCGAGGTTGGCGAGGAGGCCGCGGGCGTGGCCGAAGACGGAAGGCGCGGGGGGCGGCGCGAGTTCCGCCGAAGCGGCCGACTCTCGCAGTTCACGTAACTGCGTGGCGAGCGCGTCCCGGATGACCGCGAGCGTGGGTTGCTCGGCCTCCACTTCGGCCGCCGCCGCGCGCGTCTCGGCGGGCGGCGTGGCCCACGCCAGCCAAGAGCCGTCGCCCCAGAGGCGCGTGGAGATTCTCCCGGACAGAGACTCAACCGGTACGAGGTCGCTCTGTGCGCCCGTCGCCTCGACGACGCAGGCCCAACTCCTGCGGAGCATGGGCGGCGAGTCGAAGCGGTAGGCGCCGGGCGCGGCCCCGGGCAGTTTGAGCGCCACGGCCTCCACGTCCGGGTGTGCGCCGAGCAGTTCGCGCAGGCTCGCGACGGTATCGCTCAAGAGTTCGTAGTCGGGCTGCGGCTCAAGCAGGAGAAGGTGCGCGCCGTAGATGCCGAACATCGGGTTGACCAGTTGCCGCCCGAGCCTCTTGCGCAACTCCTCCGACACGCGATGACGGCCGCTCGCCAACGCGAGGCGGGCCAACTCGGTCAGCCTGTGCGACGGGTCGGCCGGGTCGAAAGCAGTTGAAGGAGAGAGGAAGACGCTGCCGCGCGAGAGGTCTGCTTCGCGGCTCTCCGGCCCGCGCCCGTAGTCCGTCTGCATGAGAAAGACCTGCGTCTGCCAGCGCCGCGAGGCGACGACGGTGCGCTCCACCGTGCCTCCGTCCGCCGGCAGTTCAAGTCTGAGGCGATAGCTGCCCGGCGCGACCTCGACGTTACAACCCGCGCACGGGTCCCAGTCGCCGCCGGTCCCCTCGCCCGTGTGCAGGCTGGCGACGTACTCGCCGTGCACGTCGTAGAGCGACAGCCCCCTGATGGGGTTATAAACCCGCCCCGCGTCCTCCGGCCTCGTCTTCGATGTCCAGTCGCGCGCGAAGACGTAAATCCAACTCCCCTTCCCGGCCGTGACATCGACCTTCTCCGCGTGCGCGCGCGCGGCGTCGCGGTGAAACTCGTGCGTCTTGGCCGTCCTCTCCAAAGGGGCGGCCGAGGAGAACTCGAAGGCGTCGAGCATTATCTCCTCATCGCCCTTGTCGCCCCGGAGGAGGATGAGTTTCTCGGAGGTCTGCACGCCCGCGCGGAGCTTGACCTTGTAGATGCCGGGGTCGAGCGACGAACGCGCCTCGCCGACCCCGCGCCCGACGAGTTCGAAGTCGCCGTCGATGATGAAAATCTCCGTCGCGGGGTCTTCGGCTCTGATGGTGAGCTGCACTTTACGCGTTAAGATCGACATGGACCGTGCCTCCGCAACCGACCGCGAACAGTTTCGGGAAGGGGTCGTCCTCGGCCGTGACGGCGTAGAACCCCGGCTCCAACTCCAACTTCCACGAGGGCTGCTCGGCGCCCGCGCTGACTGAGGCCACGGGGTTGAGCTTGCCGTCCAGGACCTCGAACTTTCTCCCGGCGGCGTCTTCCGGCAACGCGATCTCGACCGCGTAGCCCTTCAGCGACGGCGGCGTGAAGCCCATCCAACCGGCGAACATGCGCCCGAGCCGCTCGGCGATGCCGGGGCCATCCTTCTTGACCGTGGTGATGACGATCTTCGTCCCGTGCTCCGGCTCGTAGAAGATGTCCGGCTCTTTGGGGACGCTCTGGTCGTCGCGCTCCTCGGGCGACATGTAGCACTGCGTAAAGTTCTTCAAGTATCTATAAAGGCTGTCGGCCGTGACCCTGCCCTTGCTGTCGGCGGCGGCCCCGTGCAGCCCTTCCAGCAGCGCCGTCGTGAAGACGCCGTGCCAGGCATTGTTCGGCGGCATCTCGCGCTCGCGCGCCTTGTACGACCACTTGCACGCGAAGCAGTAGAGGCGCCTGACCTTCTCGTAATCGGCGGCGTTGACCTCCCGGGGCTTGTAGTTGAGCACGGGGTTCGTGAGGAGCGGGGTGCGGCAGCAGTCCATGAAGAGGAGGATTTCGTCGAAGTAGTAAGCCTTGTAGGCCCAGTGCGCGCAGTAGCGGCCGAGGACGTGCTGCTGGTAGTCGCCCGACTTGGCGTCGGCCACGAGCAACCCAGTCTCTTCGTCAAGGTTGCTCGGCGCGAAGCCGTGCCCGGCCAGATAGATGTAGAGCCGCTTGCCGACGTGGCGCCTGCGCCCTTCGTCGGCGTTCTTCGCCGCGATCCGGTCGAAGGCTTCGAAGGCACCGACCACGCGGGCGGCCGTCGGCTCGGCCGCGCCGCCGAAGCGCGACGAGAGGATGAGACGGCAGTGCTGTTCGTCGTCGTGCACGCCCCCGCCTTCCGAGGAGACGACCCACTTGTAGAAGCTCTCGGCGTCGTTCTCCGGCCCCCGGAGGGTGTTGAGTTCCTGGTCGGCATACTTGATGCCGACGATGATCGCGTAGTAGCCGTCGTCGTGAGCCATGACGCCGCGCGTCCTTTAAGGATATTGCTCAGCGATGAACTTCCGGTCCTGCGCCGAAAGCTCCGTGTTCCAATCGACCGAGAACGAGTCGGTCGTCCAACGCGCAGGTATCGGGTAGATCATAATCGACTGCGGGTCGAACACCGTGTAGTTCGTCTCGTCCTTATTGTAGGCGTCGAACATGTTCTCTTTGACCTGCTGCCTCGTCCAACCGTTCGGCGGGCGCATCAGGTCGCGGTAGACGACGGGCTCGTTCCAGTTGATGCCGCCGGCCGGAGTCTGGTGCTCGTGGATGAGGCCGAGCGCGTGGCCGAACTCGTGGAGGACGGCGCGGCGGACGACCTGGTCGGTCGAGTCGGCCTTCAGGTTGCCGAAGTTCATCGTCGGCTGGGCGAGGTCGGTGATCTTCAGGCAGGTCGTGCCGACGGCCGACGAGTTGCCCCTGCGTTTGAAGGAGATGCGGATGGACGTGTTGTTCGTGTCCGTGCGGAAGGTCAGATGCAAGTTCGCCATCCCCGGCACGCCGTCGTTCGTCCACTCCCGCGCGTACCGCTTGACCTTGTCGCGCAGGCCGTGGTCGTCGTCGAGGAAGGAGACCGTGATCTCCATCCCACGCCTCTCCCACTTCGACTTTTGAGGCAGCGCGGCACGCTCGACGCTGCCCGCGTCGGACGGGCTCGCCTTCCACGCGAAGCACCATTCATGCAAGTTCTCCACGACGAATCTCCTTTCGGCTTACAGGCGAATTGCAAAAATTGCTTTGAGGCTCGCGAAGTCGTGAAGAATTCTACGCCCACGCGGCGGCGCTGAAAAGCTCCGACCCGTTCTTGATATTCTTGTTGACTCGCCCCACGTCTGGGTCTAACATCTGCGCCGCTGACGCAGAAGTTCGACCCCTTACTTGCCCTGAGAGCACGCGAGCGTTTCGAGCGTGAGAGTTGACCCTCTTCGACTCCCGCTCTGTCCACGGCGGCCCCGCCCTGCGGGCCGAAGCATACGGCGTGGAGGCGGCCAGTGAGCCTGCCGCCGACATGGCCTCACGTTCCGACACAAAGGAGCAGACGATGGGCAAAACTCTGAAGTGGCGTCTGAAAGTCTCCGTCCTCGTACTCGCCGCCGCCTTCTTCACCTTTACCAACTATAGCTGCCGCTCGCAGCCGGCGCCCGCCACGGGCGACGCGAACCGCGCGGCGGCGCAGCCGTCGCCGGGCACGACCGCCGCGCCGCCGCCCGCCCCGACGCCGCCGCCCTACCCGAGCACGTTCCCGCAGGGCTTCCCGGCGGCGGTCGTCAGCGGCAACATCCCGCTGGCCGTCCCGACGCCCATCGCGGCCGACAACGTCACGACGCCCGAAGGCGCGCGACCGTGGTTCGACTACTTCTCTTGGGAGTCGTTCATCGCCCTCAACTGGCCGGCGCAGACGGGCACGCGCGGCGTGCCTAACCAGCCGAACGACCCGAGCGTCTTCTACGGCGCGGCACCCGGCACGCCGGTCGTCTGGGGGACTTACAAAGACTCGTTCGAACTCTTCGGGCAGGGCAACAACAGGCCGACGCCTTGGGAGACTTACGACGAGCCGGTCAACCCCTGCGGGAACACGCAGACCGGCCAGAAGGTTTTGACCTTCTTCAGCAAGGGCAACAACCCGCTCATGCAGACGAAGGAGGCGTTCTCCTACCCGCTCATCGACCAGCAGCGCAACTACGTCTACTACGACATCCGCTACGACAAGGCGCAGTACGACTTCGTGCGCGGGCAGGACGGCGACCAGTCCACTTGGCTCTACCTCTACAAGAACCTCGCGGCCAAGGAGCCGGTGCAGATGCCGCAGTCCACGGCCTCGCCCGCAGTTCTCGGCTCGATCATGATGAAGTCCGCGTGGCGTTTGAAGACGGACAAGGACGACGCGAGCCGCTACTACACGGTGAGCGCGCAGCTCTACGACCCGGCGTCGAAGACCTGTCAGCCCGCGACCGTCATGCTCGTCGGCCTCCACATCGGGCACAAGGTTGCGCCGTTCACCGCGTGGGTCTGGTCCACCTTCGAGCAGGTGGACAACGTCCCGCCCACGGGGCAGCCCTCGCCGACGCCGCCGCCCAACGGCTACTCCTTCAACAACGGCACGGCCCAACCGGCGACGCCCAACGGCTACGACTACAGGCCGCCGGTCGATTTCCAGCCCGACCCGACGCAGCGCAAGCCCGTGCAGGTGACGCGCATCAACGCCATCCCGACGACTCCGGCGGGCGCCTCGACCGTCGAGATCAACGCCTACTTCCAGCAGCTCCTCAAGGGGACGCCGTGGCAGTACTACCAGCTCGTCGTCACGCAATGGCCGTCGAACCCCGGCGCCCAGAACGTCACGCTGATGGAGCAGGGCGGCGTCTACCCGCAGGGCGCGGGCAGCGCCTTCCCCGTCTTCGGCGCCGTCAATACGACCGCCGAGACCTACTTCCAGACGCAGAACGACGCCGCGGGCGCGGGCGGCAACAGTTGCATGAGCTGCCACTATCGCGCCGGCCAGACAGACTTTAGCTGGGGACTCAACCGGAGGGCACACTAGCCATGGATAAGAAGAGCGAGATAGCGTTGGAGAGGCGCAGGAGCGCCCCACAGCCCGAAGAGTCGTCTTCGCCAGCCCCGACCGCGACGGCCACGCTCGAAGCGCCGCCGCCCACGCCGGCCGCGCCCCTCGGCGACGGCTGGTGGATGTACCACGGCGGCCCGCAGCACGGGGGCTACGTCTCGGACAGCGACATTACAGCGGCCAACGCCGCGCAGCTTCAGACGCTCTACACGATTCAGCTCGGCGGCCCCGTGCTCTCCGTCCCGGCCGTCACGGACGGCTTCGTCTACGTCGGGGTCGCCAACTACCACGACACGCAGGACGGCACGGGCAACGGCGGCGCGCTCCACAAGATAGAACTCGCGTCGGGCACCATCGTCGCGACCTTCAGTTGGAACCTCGGGCAGGACAACGAGGACATCCACAGCTTCACGGGCATGGGCACGACGCCCGCCGTCACCAGCGACCGCGTCTACTTCGGCGCCTTCAACGGCAAGTTCTACTGCCTCGACAAGGAGACGCTGAACCTCGTCTGGTCAACCGACCTGCGCAACCCCGACACGAAACACAACCAGCCCGTCTCGAACATCAACGGCGTCGCGGCCGGCTACCCGCCCGCCGTGATGTGGTCCTCGCCCGTCTTCAACGCCGACGGCTCGCGGCTCTACGTCGGCTGCGGCGAGGGCGAGAACCCGCAGATGTACAGCTTTGTCTTCTGCCTCGACGCCGCGAGCGGCGACGTGGTCTGGATATACTGCACGAACCTCTTCTGCACCAACGACGTGAACGCGCCGAACGTACTGCCCGAGCAGGCCGTGCCCGTCATCCCGCCGCCCGCGCCCTTCAGCATCTTTAAAGGCGAGCCCATCGTGATGGGCTGCTCGGTCTGGGGCTCCATCGCCTACGACGCGGAGTCGGACCGCATCTACTGTCCGACGGGCAACCAGCAGCCCGAGCCCGACGGCAACTGGCAGCCGGGCCAGCCCGTCAAGCCGGAGTTGCCGAGCCCCGGCTTCTCGAACGGCCTGCTCTCGCTCGACGCCGCCACGGGACAGTTCCACGCCTTCTTCCAGGTGCCGCCCGACAGCAACTACCGCGACTCCGACTTCGACATCGACGTGGGCAGCTCGCCCGTCATCTTCGACGACGCGGGGCAGAAGGCGGTCGCCATTCCTTGCAAGAACGGCAGCCTCTTCATCCTCGACCCCGACACGCTGACGCTGCGCCGCACGCGCCAGCTCCTCCCGAAGATGAACGACGGGACGCAGATTCCGACCGTCGATCCGCACCCGGTCGATTCAAACCTCGACCCGCACGTCTCGAACGACGTGTCGAACGCGACGCCGGGCGAGAACTACTCGGGCGCCTTCAACACGCCGGCCTTCTACCCGGGCTCCGACGACAATCCGCAGACGATCTCGCCGCGCATCTTCGTCGCGCTCGGCGGGCCGAACTACCACTCGCCCTCGCCCGGCATCGACTACGAGACGACGCCCTTCATGCGCGCGGTGGACGCGGCGACACTCGACGACGCGTGGCCGCTCGACGGCGGCGACCCGCCGAAGTACACCAAGCCCTTCATCCACGACGACGCGAACGGCATCTACGCGGGCATGTACCAGACGGCGGGCGAGAGCGGGCTCAGCTCGCCGGCCGTCGTCAACGACGTGGTCGTCTGCACGACGAGCAAGATTTCTATCTACGCCTTCGACGTGCGCGACGGCACGCTGCTCTGGCACGACGACATGGGGATGCAGACCGACGGCTACAACGGCGGGTACGGCTACTGCCTCGGCGCGGCCGTCTGTAAGAACTACGTCGTGGCGGGGGCGCTCGTCTTCGGCAGGGACGGCGGCGTGCTGAGGATTTACGGGCTGCCCACCCCGCAGGCTTCCGCGTAGAACGACTTCAGGGAGGAAGACACATGGCCGTCTCTTTCAGCAACGATATCATGCCCCTCTTCAAACAGTTTCAGGGGCAGATGATGTGGCGCTTCGACCTGACCAACTACGACCAGGTGAAGGCCAACGCGCAGACCATCTACAGCCGCATCTCAAGCGCGGGCGGCCCCATGCCGCCGCCGCCCTTCGACCCGCTCACGCTCGAACAGATTCAGATGTTCCAGCAGTGGATGGCCGACGGCTACCCGCCTTAAGGAGAGTAGACAGTAGTCAGTGGGCTCCGCTGTGCGGACGTTGAGGATGAGAGTCGTAGGGTTAAAGCGTCGAAGATATTTCTACTGACTACTGTCCTTCCCTCAGCGTTTCGACGGCGAGGGCGAGGGCAATGAAGATGAGCGCGACGCCGCCGAGCAGCTCGGACCTCAGTCTCAGAAAGTTCACGGCCATGCCGCCGAGCCGCAGGCCGGCGAAAGACATCAGTCCACTCATCGCGCCGATGACCGCCACCGAGAGCAGCACGGGGAAGCCCTCCAGCCCGAGGCTCGCGCCCGCGACGAGGTTGTCGAGGCTGAGCGTCAGCGGGAGCCCGAAGACGACCCAACCGCTCGCCTCCTCCTGCCCCTCGGCGCAGCGCCGCGCCACGTAGACCGTGTAGAGGCCGTAGGCGCACAGCACGAGCGGCCCCAGATACTCTGACCACCCGCCCACGTAATCCGCGAACGAGCGCCCGAGCATCAGCCCCACGAGCGGCGCGAGCCCGTCGCACAGCGCGAAGGCGAGCGCGATCTGCGCCTGCCGCGCGGGCCTCGGCCGCGTCGCGCCGAGGCCGAGCGAGACGCGGAAGCTGTCGAGGCTCAGGGTGAAGGCCAGCAGTAGAAGTATCCCCATCCGTCGAATCACCTCGCGAAGTGTCTACGCGCGCGCACGGGCCGGCGGCTCGAAGCGCCAGAGTTTTCCGCTGCCCGCCTCCGCGCTCACGCCGCCACGGTCGAGCATCTCGAAGCTCCCGAAGTCAACGACGTAGAGCCCGCCGTCGGGGCCGAAGCGCACGTCGATGGGACGCAGCAGCGGCCCGCGCACGCACGGGTGCAGGCTCCAGTCCGAAGGGTCCACGCGCGCGACCGAGCGCCCGACCTTCGGCCCCGTGGGCGCGGTCATCGGCACCTCGTCGCCGAAGAGCGCGACGAAGAGTTGGCCCGCCCATTCGCCTTCGGGAGCCACGTCGAACTTCGCGGCCGCCGCGTGCGGCGCGAAGCTGAGCAGCGGCCGCTCGGGCGATGGCAACTCGTCGTGGTTCGCGAGCACGAACGAAGGCGCGGGGCCGCGTACGGGCGTGTAACGCGGGTCGGTGAAGGGCACGTCGCCCGCGAAGTCGGGCCAGCCGTACCACGCACCCTCGCGCACTTCGAAGAGGAGGTCGGGCACGTTGCCGACGGGGCGGCTGCCACGGTCGTCCGCGCCCTGGTCTACCGCGAGCAGCCGCCCGTCCGGCAGGAAGCCGAGCCCGTACGCGTTCCTTAAACCCCATGCGACCAGTTCAAGGTTGCCGCCGTCCGGGTCGCAACGCATGACGGACGCGGTGCAAGGGAGTCGAGCGCCCACGCGTTGGCCCGGCTCCGTGGACGTGCCGAAGGGGGAGAAGGCGCCCGTCCGCGTGCGCGCGTCCTCGACCGCGGCGAGCGGGTCGCGCGTCTCGACGTTGACGCCCGCGAGCACCACGTCGTAACCGGGCACGTCGTACTCGTGCGGCAGCCGTCGGAGCCAGCCGAGTTCGTACGCGTCGAGCCCGACGATGCCCGTGTTCGTCAAAGCCCCCTGGCTGAAGTACATCTTGCCGTCGGGGCCGAAGGCGACCATGTTCGTGTGATAGTTGCCGAGCCCCGGCAGGCCGTCGAGCAGCACGGTCTGTCGCCCGTCCAACTCAAGCCGGATGATGCGGCCGGGGTGGCCGCCCTCGGAGACGTAAAGACTCCCCTCGTGGAAGGTCAGGCCGTTGACGGGGTGCCGCAAGCCTTCAGCGACGAGTGAGCGACGGCCGCCCGCCTCGACGCGCCAGACGCGCCCGCCCGGCGACGCCCCGCCGAAGGGCAGGCCCGACTCGGCCACGTACGCGGCGCCCTCTTCGTCAAAGGTCAGGCTCGTCGGGAACGACAAGCCCTCGGCCACAAGTTCGGGGCTCTCCCCGCTGTCACCCGTCATTGAAATCCCCCACGCGCGAAGGTTGTAGAGCGTCGAAGAGGCTAACGCCTTGAGAGCTTCCAGAAGAAGTCCAGCGTGACGCCGAAGACGTACGTGCGTCCGGGCGCGGGCGCCGTCTGGAACCGCTCGAAGTAGAAACTGTTCGTGAGGTTCTCGACGCCGAACGTGAAGAGCGTGCGCACGCCCTCGCCGCCGGGGCGATAGCCCGCGCGCACGGCCTGCCGCGCCTGTGGGCTCAGGCTCGCGAGCGTGCCGTACTGCGTCGAGATGGTCGAGGAGAGTTCGAGCGGGTCGGCGCGCGTGACGCGCGACTGGTAGAGCAACTCGTATTCGCCGAACCAGCGGCCGCGCCCGTCGCCGTAGCGCGCGCCGAAGATGCCCCGGAAGGGCGTGATGCCCGCGAGCGGCGCGTCGGTCGTTGAGCCGCTTAAACGCACGGGCGTCTCCGCGCGGTTGTAGAACTGTTCGATGAGTTTCAGAACGTTCTGGTCGGGCGTGAGGTCGGAGCCCTTGAGCCAGCCCATTGTCCCGAAGGGCATCAGCACGCCGCGCGAGCCGAGGCGCAGACTCGCCTCGTACGACGCCTCGAAGCCCTGTATGCGCGCGCGCGCCGTGTTGGTGCGCTGCACGTAGAGCACGCCATGGAAGGGGAAGAAGGGCGAGAGCGGCAGGAGCCCGCGCGCTTCGTTCGCGGGCACGAAGAGCGGCGCGGCGAAGGCCGGGCGGATGAAGTCCGAGAGGTCGTTGCGGAAGTAACCGAGCGAGCCCGCGAAGTGGCGGCGGCGGACTCTGACACCAACGTCGAGGTTGCGCCCGCGCTCGGGCTTCAACTCGGTGTTGGGCACGAGCAGCACGCTGAAGGTTGGGTCGCCGAAGTCGCGCAGGATGTAGCGTTCGGTGATGCCGGGCTCGCGATAACTAGTGCCCCAACGCGCGTAAGGGCTAATGCCGCCCGCGAGTCTGAAGACGACGCCGACGTTGCCCGTCAACACAGTCCGCGACGTGCGGAAGCCGCGCGTGCCGTTGATTAAGTCGAGGACGCCGGCCGTGCCAGCGGCGTTAATCTGGCCGGGGTTTGCGAGCAGTTCCGCGAGCGACGCTTCGAGCACGGCCGCCTCCGCGCCGGGCGGGAAGCCGTTCGTCGGCAGCGCCTCCGTCTCCCAGCGGTCGAGCCGGAAGCCGCCCGTCAGGCGCACGCGCCGCGCCGGCTCATACTCGAACAGGTTGAACCAGCCACGGTTCCTGTAGACCGAGTCGGGGTTGCTCGCCCTGCCGCCGACGGCGTTACGCGGCGCGCGCGTCGCCGGGTCGATGTCGAAGCGCGAGAACTCGTCGCGCGACGAGTCGCGCAGGTAGCCGACGCCCGTGGTGAAGAGCGAGCCCCTGAACGGCGCGAAGGTCGCCTGAAGGTCGAGCCCGTACGAGGTGAGCGCGTTCTTGCTCTCGCTGAAGCTGCCGGGCGTGAAGGTCGAGGCGCGTCCCGTGAGCACGGGCGTGGGCTGCGACGGCGCGGACGGGTTCGGCGCGAGCGCCCAACTGCTGCCGAGGTCCACGGACGAGACGAAGTTGTCGTCGGGGAAAGAGTACTTCTGCCGGTAGAAGCCGGCGGCGACGCGCGGCAGCCAGCGGCGCAACTCCTGCCCCTCGTAGCGCGCGCCGTAATTGTCGAGCCGGCGGAAGCCGTTGAACTGCCGGCGGGCGTCGAAGGGCGGCGTGATGAAGGGGAAGCCGAGCTGCTTGTGCTGGCTCGTTGACTGACGGAGCCGGAGGCTATGGTTCGTCGAAGGGTAGAGCCAAACGTCGAGCCGCTCGTTGAAGCCGTGCCCCTGCCCACCGGGGACGCGTGCGCCCTCGGACAGAGACCAGACCGCGTACGTCCGCGCGACGTTGTTGCCGACCGCGTTCCCCATCTCGGTCGCGAAGCGCCCGAGCCGCACGACCTCTTCCTGCGTCACGCCGCCCCCGCCCGCGCTGTAACTGTCCGAGCGGAAGAGCGAGCCGCTCAGCCGCGCGGCCGCGCGCGTGTTGCTCCAGTCGAAGGCGACGGCGCCGCGACGCAACGCGCTGTTCGTCCGCGCGTCGCCGTCGAAGCGCAGGCCGAGGTACGTGTCACGCTCGGCGCGCGCGGGCGACTTCGTGACGAGGTTGATGGTGCCTGCGAGCGCGTCGGAGCCGTAGAGGCTCGAACCGGCGCCGCTCAACACCTCGGCCGACTCAAGCTCCGACACGTCGAGCACGCCGGGCGAGACGCCCGACAAAGGGTCGCTGCGGACGTTGTTCAGACGCTCGCCGTCGATGACGACGAGCACGCGGTTCGACGTGAGCCCGCGCAACCTCGGACGCTGCGCCGCGAAGTTCGTGCCGACGGGCTCGACGTTCGGCGCGCGCTCGATGGCCTGGAAGGTTGACGCCGGGCGGCGCGCTTCGATGTCGGCCGCGTCCGTGACCGTGACGACCTGCGGCACGCCCGCCGCGACGCGCGCGCTCCCCTTGCCCGCCGTCACCGTCAGGCTGTCTTCGAGCAGCCCCGGCGCGAGCGTGAAGTCTTCGACGTAAGGCGCCGCGTCGCGCAGGCCAAGTTCGCGCGCCGCCGTCGCGAAACCGCCGCCGCCGACCGACAGACGGTAGTCGCCCGGCAACAAGTCTCCGAGTTCATAGCGGCCCGCCCCGTCGGTCGTGGCGCTGACAATCCGCCCGCTCGCGAGGCTCACGGCCTGTACACGCGCGCCGACCACGACGGCGCCGCGCTGGTCCGTGACCGTGCCGTGGACGCTGGCCGCGCTCTTCCGCGCCGTCGGCGCGGACTGCGCCGACGCGCCCGCGTGCAGCAGCGCGAGCGCCGCGAAGAGATTCAGAAAGGTTGCGAGGCGTGACACGGTTCCCTGCTCCGTTCGCCGACGCCGGGCGCGGCCGAGTCGCTTCAGCCGACCCGCTGGAGGATGCGAATCCACGTCTGCTGGTCGCCGATGATGAGCTTATCGCCCGTCAGCTCGAAGGGGCGCGGCTGGTTCGAGTTGATGTCGTTGGGGTTCAGTCCGCCCTCGACGTGGTGGACGATCAGCTTCTGTGACTCGTCCACTTCGTACGTGCCGAAGTAGGCGATGTAGCCGTTAAAGATTTCGAGCGCCTGCTCGGGGGTCGGGCCGTCCGAAGAGATTTGCACGGGCGGCGTCTTCATGATCTGGATCGAGGCGTGGCCCGTGGCGTCGTACATGAAGTAGCCGAGCGGCGGGTCGCCGAAGTCGTTCTGCCACGGGTCGGTCGGCGAATTGCGGTCCTGGAAGAGCACGAGTTTCCACGTGCCCACGAGTTGGCTCTGCGCGCTCCGCGATTCGGCCGCGCCGCCGCCGTCGGTTCTCTCTTCTTCGTACACGGTTCTGCTCCTTGAAGTGTTCGTTCAAACGTGCGGCGCCTTGCGCCTCTAGAGGCGGCGTCGCTGCCTGCGCGCGAGCAACGGCTCGGCCCAACGCCCCGCCGCCCAGAAGAGACTTGCGACGAGCATGACGCAGACGAAGACGAGCGCCGTGCTCTCGAAGTTCGCGACCGCCGCGCCCGTGATCGCATAGAGCAGCGCGGGCGGGAGCGAGCCGGCCAGCGCCGCGAGAGTCATCCGCCCCCAACCCATCGAAGAGGTGCCGGCCATGATGGCGACCGCCTCGGCCAGCAACGGCACCGGCCGCGTGACGATGACGGCGAGCGCGCCCCAACGTCGCAGCAGCCGGTCGGCGCGCTCGCGCTCTTCCCGCGTCACGAGCCGTTCGAGCACGCGGCCTCCGCGCCGACCCAGCGCGAAGCCGAAGAGCGCGGCGCCGAGGCTCCCCACGAGCGAGAGCAGCGTGCCGACCGTCACGCCGAAGAGCGCGCCGTGCGCCGTCATCACGAGGCTCGAAGGGACGGGCAGCAGCACGTCCGCCACGAGCAGCCCGACGCCCAACGTAGCGGCCAGCGCGCCGCCGCGCCCCATCAGCGGCGAAGGGTCGGTCAACAACGGCACCCCGAGCGCCTCGACGATTGCGAACAGGAGCAGGAAGAACAGAACCATCCCGCCCATCAACATCAGATACCGTCTCATCTGTCTCGGCGCCCTCCGTCGGCGGCTTCGATTGCCTTACGGTTTGCGCCCCGGCCGCCTCGTGGTGGTCGGCTGCCCCGTGGTCGGTTGCGTGGACGGCTGCGTCGTCGGCTTCGAGACCGACTCGTTGAGGACGTTGCTGACCGGGTGACGGTTCGTGCCGGAGACCGAGCCGCCGGTCGCCGTGCCCGTGGCCGCCGAGACGGTCGAGACCCAGTAGCCCGCCGGCGGCGGCGCCGTGTTGACCCAGACCTCGTAGAGCGCGTTGCTCGCCGAAGTGTAGGACGAGGTAGTCTCCGAAGGGTCTTGTGCCTTCGCCTGCCTCGCGAGGATGCCGCCGTAGACGTAGCCGACCAACGTGTTCTGCTTCAACGCGTCAACGTAGATGACGCCCTGCGGCGACGCCGGAACGTTGGAGAGCGCGACGAACTTCGCGTCCGTGCCCATCAGGCCGGGCAACTGCGCGCGGCGGATGAACTCGGACCACGACCCGTCCGGGTTGAGCGTGAGCGAGGTCAGCGAGCCGATGAAGGGGAGGCCGCTGTCGAGCTTGAGCTTGCCCGTCTTCGGGTCGAGATAGTAGAGGCTGATGCCGCCGAAGAAGACGTTGATCATGCGCCCGGCCTTCGGGCCTCCCGAGCGGTCGTACATGCGCAGGACGGCGCAGTCGTACTGGCTCATCACCTGCTGATACTTGTCCACCGTGACCTTCGCGCTCAGAGGGTTGGCGCCCATGTCGATGAAGACCGGCTGGCGGTAGGCCGAATCCTGCCCCGGCACGAAGACGCCGCCGTGCGCGACGATGCGCGGCGGGCCGTCGGGCCTGATGGCCGAGACGACGTTCAGGTCGCGCCGGTGGTACTGCGCCGCGAGGTCGTTGGCGTCTTGCAGGTAGACGTTGAGCACGGAGGCCGTCAGCGGGTTGGGCGTGATGGAGAGCGCCGCCACGCGCTCGGTGTAGGTCTGCGAGACGGGCCACTTCCCATAGTCGCCTTCAAGCACGGAGTAGAGCCCCTCGAACTGCTGGCCGAAGACGAGGTAGAAGGCGCTGCCAAGCTTCTCCATGCCGCCGCCCGTCACCTTCGTGTAGAAGCCCGTGTTGGTCGGGACGGGGACGCTCTTGCCGGCCCAGGTGCAATTGAACTGGTTGTTGGTCACGCACGTCGCGCACGCGGCCGTCGCCCTGTCGCGCTGGACGCGGCACGCGGCCTGCACCTTCTTCACGCACGCGGCCCAACCCGGCCCCTGCTTGCACGAACGAGTGCCCGTGTTCGGGTCGCCGACGCACGCGTTGTAAGCGTTCGAGCCGAAGAGCGGGCAGTCGTAGAAGGTGTTCGTCTGCTGAACGTATGGGACGAGCGTCGTCTTGTCGATGACGGTCTTGATGGCCTCGTCAACCTGTATGGCGTGGAGCGCGCCGAAGGTCGTCATCGTCTGCTTCCGGCTGTCCCAGCCGTAGCCGCCGACGATGTAGAGCGTGTTGCCCTCCTGCGCCGACTCGGCGTTGGTGGCCGAGAGCGCGTCGGCGATCTGCGTCCCGAGCCCGTCGAGCGACGCAGACCACGCCCTCCGCGCCGCCGGGTCGATGACCCACACGGAGCGGTTGGCGCTCGCGACGGGGAAGGCGTTGGGCGGCGGCGTCTGCCCGCCGTCGGACGACTGCACGAAGGCGTGGAGCCCGTTCGTGCGGCCGCCGACGAGGAGCCACTTGCCGTCCGAGCCCTTGCCGAGCGAGAACGAGTGGAGCGCGGGCAGGTTCGACGCGGCGACGGGCCGCAGCTCAACGGTGAAGCGCGGCGGGGTCGAAACTTGCGCCGCCGCGCGCCGCGCCGCGAGGCCGCACGGCGAAAGAAGGAGCGCCGCGCAGAGCACGAGCCGGCGGGCCGCACTGTTGACGAGAATCCCTTGCAGCATCTCTTTCGTCCTCCTTCTTAAGTTTCCGTCGGCTGCGTCCCCTCGGGCATGCCGTTGGCGAACCAACGCATGATCATCTCCAGGTTGAGCAGCGAGAGGTCGCGCGTCACGGGCATGTAGCCCGGGTGCGACATCGGCAGGCCGAAGACCATCTGAATCTTCGCCGGGATGCCGAAGGCCGTGTTCGTCACCGTGGCGTAGTCCGAGAGGTCTATCAGGTCGCGCATCGCCGGGTAGAGCCGCGCGTACTGCAAGAAGATGGGGTAGACGTTGTCCCACCACGTCGGATTGGCGACGTAGGGCGAGTCCTCGAAGACGAGCAGCGAGATGGGCTGCAAGCCGTCCATCGAGTAGTCGTGCGTGAAGTAATAGAGCTGCCCGTCGATGTCCGCGCGCCGCTGCTGGCGCTGCGCGGCGCTGAGACCGTTGGTGCTGAAAGGAATCGCGACGCGCCCGTTGGCGTCCGTCACCAACGGCTGCGGCGGCGCGCTGATGGCCGAGAGCGGCGCGTTGTTGATGTTGTAGAACTGGCCCTGGTCGTTCCTGAACTGGTACTGGTTCGTCGTCAGAGAGACTTTGACGGAGAGGCCCGAGGCGGGTTGGCCGAAGCGCGTCGCGACGAGCGGAATCTGTGCGTTCGACGTAATCTCGGTGCCCGTCAGCGCGTTCGGCCCCCACGCGGGCGCGCCCTTCTGTAAGCGGAGCGCGTTGAAGTCCACGTCCACGAAGAGGCCGTTCTGCCACTCGGCGAGCGCGACCTTCGTGCCCGCCGCCGACGCGCCCGGCACGTCGATCTGGCTCACGTCGATGCCGGTCTTCATCTGCACGGCGGGGAGCCCGTCGGCCGCGCCCGAGGTGGCCGACGGCGGCGCGATCTGGATGCCGAGCGGCTTGTTCTGGAGCTTCGACGCGTTGGCGCCGAGGTCGAGTTCGAAGACGCCCGCCGTCAGTTTGTACTGCGTGGCGAACTGTGCGGGGCTCGTGAAGAGCGGCGGCGTGACGACCTGTTTCGCGCCCATCGGGTCGATGACCGCGCTGACCGTCCCGAGGTTCATGAACGGCCCGGCGTTGACGGCGGTCGTCGGGACGGAGTTGCCGAGGTCGATGACGAGCTTCGTGCCCTTAATCTGGAACGGCGCGGCGTTCATCGGCGAGTTGCCCTGCGGGAAGTCCTTCGCCACCGCCTCGGCGCCGGTGAAGACCCTGCGCGCCGCGAGGAAGTGCGCGGGTTCGCCCGAGACGTAAGGGCCGATGGTGCCGACGACGCGGCCGAAGGCGAACTGGTCCGACTGCACGTTGCCGTTGTAGCCGTCCACGTTCATCTTGAAGGAGAGCGCCCTGGGGCTCGCGGCGTAGAGTTGTTTGAGAAAAGCCGACTTGGTCTTGTCGATGCCCTGCCACTGCACGTCGTCCAGCACCGACTGATACATCGCGCCCGCCGACGCAATCCCCGAGCCCGAGCCGCCGATGACCCTGCCCCAGAGGTCGATGATGCACATCGGCCGAATCGTCCCCGAGAGCGAGACGCCCGGCTCCGAAGGGATGGTTATCTGCAACCGCAGGCCGACGATCATCGAGCGCGCCTGCTGGTCGGGGTCGAGGTCAACGAGGCGCCCGTGCTGCGGCGTCTGGTTGCCGCCGGGCGAGCCGGGCGGCGGCGCGATGACGCTGACGATTTGCGCTCCAAGTATCGAGTCGCCGCCGGCCGGGAGCATCGAGCCGTCCTTGCCGAAGGCCGAGTTGACCGTGCCGCTCGTGATCTTGAAGAACGCCTGCCCGCTCTTGTTCCACCAGACCGAGTTCGGGTTGGTGTCGGAGGGCGGCTCGTTGTTGTAGACCTCGTCGAGGTTGTAGTTCTCGGTCGCGTTGTTGATGGTCGAGGGGTTGGTCCAGAACTGGCCGGAGAAGTGCATTCGGGGGGGGGCCAAGTAGCTCATAGCTCCTCCTGTTGGGGTGCGGCTCTTGTCCTGTAGTCTCAAGCGCCCGCGCGTCGAGGATAGGTCGAGGCGGCGCGGGGCGCGGCAGTCACTGAACCTGCGGCAGCAGTTCGAGAAGTTCCAGACACGCCGCGCGCGCTTCGCGCAGCCTGCGCCGGTGGGCGCGCTCCGAGGCGCGCACGTCCGACCCGCAGAACGGGCAGGCGCGCGTCCCCGCCTTAACGTGCCGGTCGCACGCGCGGCACAGCACGAGCTTCGTCTGTTCGGCCCGCGCCTCGCCGTCGGCCTTCAAGTCCTTCACGGTTCGCTTCGACGCGCGGCCTATCTGGACAAAGCCCGAGGCGGGCGCCGCAGAGACCGGGCTTCCGTCTAACGTCTCAAGCAGCAGGTCGAAGCTGCCGTGGTCGAACGAGAGACCGGGCGCGGGCGCCGCCGGCACGACGCGCTCGCGCAGCCCCCGTTCCTTCAGTTCGAGCGCGCGATGGTGACAGTAAGGGTTGTTGCCGGGCCGTCCGAAGAGCGAATGGCTCAGCCACGTGCAGCCGCCACGGCAGTGGTCGGCGTAGTAGCAATCACGGCAGAAGCCCCACAACTCCTCGCCCGCGCGCGTCAGGTTGAAGTTGAGTTCGGGCGTGTTGCGCCAGATTTCTTCCAACGTCAGGTCGCGTATGTTGCCGCCCGCGTAGCCGACCGTCGGCAGCGACGGGCATCCCTTAATCGTGCCGTCGGCCTCGACGCCGAGCGTGTTCTCGCCCGCGTTGCAGCCCGGCCAGTGGACCGTGTCGTCGCCCCCGCCGCGCCAGAGCGATTCGTAAGGGCCGAAGTAGCCGACGTTGTTGCCCGGCTGCATGAGCAGCCCGCGCTCGACACCCTCGCGGAACAACTCGGCGAGCAGCGGCATGACTTCGAGCAGTTGGAAAGGCTGTAGTAGAAGCTCTGGATGGTCGGCGGCCCTGCCCATCGCGACCGTCAGTTGCACCTGCCAGTTCTTCGCGCCCGCCCCGACGAAGAGCTCGAAGAGTTCACGCAGTTGCGGCACGACCTGCGCCGTGACCTGCGTGTTGACGCTCGCCGTGATGCCGCGCTCGCGCACGAAGCGCAGGGCATTGAAGGCGGCGGCGAAAGAGCCTTTCACGCCGCGCAGGCGGTCGTGCAGCTCTTCGAGCCCGTCGATGGAGACGCCGATGCCCTGGAGCCCCGCGTCGGCCGCCTCGCGCACCCGCTCCTCGGTCAGGTGGAGCCCGCCGGTCTGCATCGTGCAGTCCATGCCGTGCGCGCGCACGGCGCGGACTATCTCGACCCAGTCGCGGCGCAGATACGCCTCGCCGCCGATGAGCGTCACCTCGCGCGTGCCGAGGCGCGCCAACTGCGCGACGAGGTCGAGGCATTCACTCGTGCTCAACTCGTCCGGGCGCCGACGCCCGGCCCGTGACCCGCAGTGTTGACACTTCAGGTCACAGGCCAGGGTGATCTCCCAGACGACGTGCACGGGCCGATACCTCTCGCGGTCGTCGTCCGTGAAGAAACGTGTCGGCTCTTTCATGGTTGCCTACTTGCCGCCCGACTTGCCGAGCTTCTGCTCCAACTTCTCAAGCGCGGCCTGCGCGTCGTTGATCCACTTGCGCGCGGACGCCGCGACCTTCCGCATCTCGGCCGCGTCGCCGCGCGCCGCCGCTTCGCGGATCGCCACGCCGTAGGGTGGCACCGCGCCTGAAGTCGCGCCCGCCGAGACCTTCTTGGCGGCGGCCTTCCCCGCCCCGCTCTTCTTTGCCGAGCCTTTGCTTGTTGCCATCGTTATCCTCCGTCGATTGGGTAGTGAAGATAAAGCCTCTTGAAATGATGAAGTGCATGGAGCGCCTCGGCCGACAGACGGTCCTGCGCGTGCCGCTCCGTTCAAACCGCGGACGTTGAAGTGAGACTAACGAAGGTAGCGCGACTCGTTAGCAGGGCAACGATAACCAGTGAGACGCGGCTACAATATGTCCGACCAACGACGATGTCAATAGACTTGTTTGGAAAGACCTGACGCGGAATGAACATGGCACCCACATGCGCGGGCTCGGCGACGTTGTCAGGATACTCGACGCGCCGCGACTTGCGGCCATAGGGCAAGCAGCCTCTTCCACCGGGGCGTTGAACGCTTCGGTGGAAGAGGCTGCTTGTCAGTCCCGATGGTGAACGGCCGCCGCCCGCGACCGGACGCGCCGGCCCGCTAAGGGCAACCGCCCGACACTGTGTAACTCGGCCCGTCATCAACGGCGGCCGACCCGTTCTGGGAATGGGGCACGTTGACCGTCGTCGTGGTGGTGCCGACGTTGCCCGAAGCATCGGTCACGGTGAACGTGATGATGTATACACGTCCGTTGCCGTTGCTCTTCCGTTCGGAGCGCAGTTGCACGGATTTGCAGTCGGCCGCAATCACGATGTCGTTGGTCGTGTCGCCGTCTCCGGCGCCGTTCTCGGGCTCGTCGCTGGACACGCTGGCAATCTTCACGCTGCCCGTGCCGACACCGGAATCACAATTATCGCTCGCGCTCGCAACCAGATTGGTGACGTTGAAGGTCGCGTATTTGTGATTGGGAGGCCACAGCGTGACGGGGCCGTTGGTGGTAATGACGGGCGCTTCCGTATCCGTCACGGTCACTGTAAAGCTGCAACTCGGACCGACCGTGCTGGTGCAAGTGACCGTCGTGTCGCCGACGGGGAAGAAGGAGCCCGAAGGATGGTCGCACGTGATGGTGCCGCAGCCGTCGCCGTCGGGCTCCGCGTAATCGACGAACGCGCCGCACTCGCCGGGGTCGTTCGAGACGCTAACGTCGGAGGGACACGAAAGGCTGCATTCAGGTTGGAGCTCGAAGGCGCCGATGTCTGTGCCGTCGCTGGTCGCGGCGTTGGCGACGCCGGGGTCGTCGTACGTGCGCGCCTCGCCGCGCTGGTCGAATGAGGCGCCGGCCGCCACGCCCGCGTCTATCGCGGGACTGCCGGGCGTCAGTGCCATCGTCTGTGTCGGGCCGCCGTTGTCGGCCAACGGCGCTAGCAACGGGTTGGCGCCGGTCTGGTCGCCGGTGCCGCCGAAGCCGCCGGCCTCGGTAGCGACGCCGAGGAGGTTGTGGCCGTTGCTGATAACGGTCCCGTCAACGTTCGGGCCGGGAGTCGGAGCGCCTGTCATGTCGCCGAGACCGTTGGACGCGGTGTTACCGGCGATGATCGTATTCTCCAGAGTCACACCGGCCGGGCCGACGCGGATGCCGCCGCCGGTGCCTTCGGCCGCGAGGCGCGGCGGCTTGTTGGCTCCGCCCTGATTGACGCCGGTGTTGCCTGCCTGCGCGTCGTTGCCGCTGATGGTTCCGTGCTTGATGTTGACGGTGGCCGCGTTGTTGGTAACGGCGCCGCCATACGCGAGTCCGCCCGCGCCGTGATTGCCGCAGTTAAGACCGCCGTCGGTCTGTCCGCCGTCTCCGCCATCGCCGCCGTTAGCGAAGTTGTTGGCAAACGTCGCGGTATTGATGACGAGGCTTCCGCCGTCGGCGAAGATTGCGCCGCCGCGCGCGCCGCCGCCGTCGCCGGCCATGTGCCCGCCCAGGCAGGTCGAGCCGAAGGCGTCGCCGCCGTCGCCGCCGTTCGCTTCGGCGAGGTGGAACGTGGAGTTGGTCACCGTCACGTTACCAAGGCTATACAGACCGCCGCCGCCCGCGTCGCCGCCGGGGTTGGCCCCGTTCCCGCCCGTGCCCGAGTTGCCGCCGTTGGCCTCGGTGTCTTCAAAGGTTGTGTTGTTGATCGTCACCGTGCCGCCGCCGACCCAGGCGCCGCCGCCCTGCGCGAATCCACCAAAGCCGCCGTTCGTCTGGCCGTTCTGATTCTGGTCTCCACCGTCGCCGCCGTCAGCGGAGCTGGCCTCGATTCGCGACCCGCTGATGTTCATCGTGCCGCCTTCGAAGTAAATAGAACCGCCCCTGGCGTTGGAGCCGGCGCCGTTGTTGAAGATGCCGCCGTCGCCGCCCGTGGCGGCGTTGGCCGTGAACGTACTGTCCGTAATCATCACGTTGCCGGTCGCCGTGAGACTGGCGAGGCCGCCGCCCCATGCGTCGAGGGTCGTATGCTCGTTGACGATGCTGTCGCCCTTGCCCAACGCACGGCACGTCCGGACGACGACGTTATCGAGCGTGAGGCCGCCGCCGTTGTTGAGGATGCCGCCTCCGGCGCGGTTGTTGTTCTGCGCCGCCGGGTTGGTGCTCGCGCCGTTCGTACCGTCGTCGGCGGCCTGGCCGTTCTGAATGACCAAGTCCTGAAAGACGACGTTGACGCCGGACCCGGTGAGTTGAAACGCGCGGTCGCGCATGGTGCCAACGTTCAGCCCGGCGGCGTCGATGACGGACGCGTTCGGCCCCGACGAGCCGCCGCCGACGATGGTCACCATGTGCAGGCTCGTCGTTATGTCCAGGTCGCCCGTCGCGGCGGCGTTCTCCTGCGCGGCGTTGGTCAGCGTCAGAGCGTAGGTGGTCGCCGGTTGCAGGTTGATGATGGCCGGGTCCGCGCTGACATCGGTGTTCGCGGCGATGATCGCGCCGCGCAGACTGCAATCGTTCGGCGCGGCCGTGCATGCCGTCGCGGCGGCCGTATCGTCCGTCCGGTCAACGTCGAGCGTCGTCGCGAACGGCAGCATCAGGTTGGAGGCCGAGGGCAGCGCCCGCAGCGACGCTATAGGTTGGTCCGATGAACTCGAAGCCGCGCTCCGGGTGTACTTGAGAGACACACCAACCAACACGCCGAGCGTTAACAGCGCCCAGACGAATCTTCTTTTCATTGTTATGCTCCAGATTAAGTAGCTTTAGCCAGTTGTTCCTGGCAATCACACAAAACGGGAGGACGTTCTGCTATCGTTGGCTAACAGCGCCGGTGGTGAGTTGTGCGCTCAGTTGGACGGGCCGAAAGATATCCCCGGCGGGCGGCGGTGTCAACGAAAAAGGGAGGGCGGGTGTACTACGCGACTCAGAACAGGCGCTCGCTCGGCGGCTTGATACCCTTCAGCCTGAGATAGACCGCCGTCTGCCCGCGATGATGTGCGTGGTGTTCCAGTGCCTTCGCCAGCAGCAACTCGCGCGCGACCTCCATGCGGAAGAACTTCACCTTCTCTTCGAGTTCGTCACCATCCAGTTGCTTCACCGCTTCGATCAGATAATCATACCCGCCCAAGACGAACTCAAGCAGCGCCTCTTTGCTCTGCTTCAACTCCTCTCGCTCCTCGGGGTCTTTACCGTGTGATTTATCGTGAGGGTTCTCCTTGCCCGTGACGGCCGAGACGAAGAGGTAGTTAGCACTGGCGACGTGCAGGAAATGTTCGGCGAAGGTGCGGACCTCCGGCGTGGGCCTGAAACCAATCGCTTCCTCGGGCATCGCCTCGATGTACTCGCGGGCGCCGGTCCTGGCGCGCTCCCACTCCGTGACGATCAGATTGATGCGGTCCATCGGTGACTCCTTTGACTTAACTTTTCATGTCGGCCCGCGCCTCAAGCCGCGAAGCCTGCGCGCCCTCATGGCCTCTTGCAGCTCCGCCGGACACAGGCCCGACGGGGCGAACTGTTCGACCATCCAGCGTGGCCTTGCATCAGGAACCTTATCAATCTTCCCCACGCCGACGAAGTTCAACAGCGGCCCGAAGTCGGGGGCGGGAAGCTTCAGAGCCCCCCGCGCACGGATGTTCCAGTAGGTGTTATAAGCCCCCGCGTGTGCGCCCCGGTCGCCCGACCCGCCGCTGTCGAAAGGGCGCGTGCCCGCGCCGCTGTCGAGTTGGCTGAAGAGGCTGGAGTAGTTCGCCTCGCGGTGGTGGTCCATGTTGAGGTCAACGCCCCGTCCCTTTGAAAAGACCGTGTGCAGTGCGTACCACTCGACGCTGATGTCGTGCACAAACTTCGTGCGCACGTCGAAGTCGGTGACGAGGTTCTCCGTCCCGTGACTCACGTCGATGCCGTGGTGGCCGCTCGCCCCACGGGCCTCGGGCGATGCCGCGCGGTCGGCGCTCGTCGTCAGCGTCACGTTGCTCACGGTGCAGAAGTTCGTCGAGTTCAGGTCGATGCCGAAGTCGCTGTTCTGAATCTCCACGTCGTTGACCCAACACTGCGAGACGTTCTGCATGAAGAGGCCGTTGTAACCCTTCTCCTTGAAGTGGCCGGGGTACGCCGTCCAAGGGAAATGCAGAGACAGGTGTTCGACGCCGAACTCCTGTACGGACGGGACGAACCTGTGAACTTCGGGAGTCCACTCCGCGCGCACGTCGTAGGGGAGAGGTCTTTCGAGTTCGATTTGATTACCCGCGACAGACTTCACACGCGATAGAAAACGCACCACCCTCGGCGTCCCGACGAGCCCCGGCCCGGGCGGCATGATGTCGCCGTACAGGTGCCGTATGAGCGTCCCGGCGGCCGCCTCACCCTTCGGCGGGTCGCTCTCGACCAGACGCACCCACTCCCCTTTTTTGACCGAGATGGGAACCGAGAGCTTCAAGACTTTATCGCCGCGTTTGGCGGCGGCCGTGACCGAGGCCAGACGCGTCTCGGCCGTGATGGGGTCGGACCCCGTCACGTTGATGAAGCCCGGACGGAACGACCATTGAGACTGCCCCGCCCTGTTGAAGGTGTTGCCGAAGAGGTCCGTCAGCGAGTTCGGGAAGTAGAGGATTGTCTCTTTCGGGCCGGCGCCGCGCAGGACGAGGTTCCCTCTGTCGATGTCGATGCGCTTCGAGATGACGTAAGTCCCTTTCGGGATGAAAAGGACGCCCGCCTTTATCGACCGGAGCGCGTTCAGCAGTGCCCGCGAATCGTCGGTCCGCCCGTCGCCTTTGGCGCCGAAGTCTCGCTTCAGATTCCAACGGGCCGGCGGGGCCGGAATCTTCGCCTCGCCCGCGCGGTAACCCGCGTATGAGAAGTCCGGCAGCCTGCCCTCGGGCTCCCACCTCTCACCCGCCGCGCCCCACAGAGAGGAGTGTGCGCAAGGTTGCGAGGCGACCGATTGAGCCCACGCCAGGGCCCACGCGCAAAGTACGAAACACGCCAGGCGTGTGGAACGTCTTCGGCATCGTCGCCGGATGAAAGGTGTCATGCTCAGGTTCCCGTAGTTAGGGAGCGGATTATAGCTCAGCGGCGATTCTTACTTCACCTCCGTCCCACGTGGGACTATTATTCTTCGGACCCGAAATTCAGGCACACGTAAAGGACGGTGAAATGGTGAAGGTCAGACTTACTGTTCTGCTCCTCCTCTTCTGCCTCGTCCGTATCTCTTCCGCGCAGGCGCCCGACCGCCAGCAGGTCGTCCGCGTCGAGGCGCCGACGGTGGCGCTGACGCACGCGCGGGTGATTGACGGGACCGGCGCCGCGCCGCTCGAAGACCAGACGGTCGTCATCGTCGGCGGCAAGATTCAGTCAATCGGGCCGAGCGCCGGGGCGAAAGTTCCGGAGGGCGCGCGGGTGCTCGACCTCGCGGGCTACACGGTGCTGCCCGGCCTCGTCGGGATGCACAACCACCTGTTCTTCCCGATGGGCGGGTCGCCGCCGATGTACTCGAACATGGGGACGAGTTTCCCGCGCCTCTACCTCGCGCTCGGCGTCACCACCATCCGCACCACGGGCAGCGTCGCGCCTTACACCGACCTCGAAATCAAGCGGCTCATCGACGCGGGACGGATGCTCGGCCCGAAGATGCACGTCACGGCACCGTACCTTGAAGGCGCCGGTGCCTTCACGCCCGTCATGCACCAACTGATGGGCGAAGAGGACGCGCGGCGCATGGTGAACTACTGGGCCGACGTGGGCGCGACTTCGTTCAAGGCGTACATGAACATCACGCGCGCCGAGTTGCGCGTGGCCGTCGAGGAGGCGCACCGGCGCGGGTTGAAAGTCACGGGACATCTCTGCTCGGTCGGCTACCGCGAGGCGGCGGAACTCGGCATCGACAACCTGGAGCACGGGCTGATGGCCGATTCCGAGTTCGTCCCTGAAAAGAAGCCCGACCAATGTCCGCCGGGCGCCGCCGTCGGCGCGAGCCTGCGACAACTCGACATCAAAGGCCCGGCGGCGCGGGAGATGATACGCACGCTGGTCGCGAAAAACGTAGCCATCACCTCGACGCTCCCAGTGTTCGAGGCCAGCGGCGCGCCTGTCTCTCAAAGCGGCATCGGCGCGGCGGGCGCGTTGCTCAACCCGCGTGTCTTAAACGCGATGTCGGTTGACGCGCGCGCGCGCTACCTACAGGCGCGCGCGCGGGTCTCGCCCGAGGCGAATTACGTCGCGCTGCTGCGTAAGGCGATGGAGTTCGAGCGTGAGTTCGTACGGGCCGGGGGGCTGCTCATCGCCGGGCCGGACCCGACGGGCAACGGCGGCATCGTGGCCGGCTTCGGCGATTTGCGCGGAATCGAACTGCTGGTCGAGGCGGGCTTCACGCCGCTCGAAGCGATCAAGATCGCGAGCCTCAACGGCGCGAAGTTCCTCGGCGAAGAGGCGCGCATCGGCTCGGTCGTCGCGGGTAAGCAGGCCGACCTCATGGTCGTCAAGGGCAACCCGGCGGCGGACATCGCCGACATCGAGAAGGTGGAGATAGTCTTCAAGGACGGCGTCGGGTACGACTCGGAGAGGTTGATTCAATCCGTGCAGGGGCTGGTCGGCATACGCTGATGGAGGAGAGTCATGGAAGGACGGCGATTTGGTTCCATCGAACGCGAGGTCGCGGTCATCGGTCAGGGGACTTGGCAGATTGACGAGGACGACCGCGCCTCGGCGGTCGCCGCTTTGCGACGCGGCCTCGACCTCGGCATGACGCACATCGACACCGCCGAGATGTACGGCGACGCCGAGGCCGTGGTCGCCGAGGCCATCGACGGCCGGCGCGATGAAGTCTTCCTCGTCTCCAAGGTGCTCCCCGAGAACGCCTCGCGGCAGGGGACGCTTGAGGCATGCGAGCGTTCACTCTCTCGTCTGAAGACCGACCGGCTCGACTGTTATCTCCTGCACTGGCGCGGGCGGCATCCGCTCGAAGAGACGTTCGACGCCTTCGAGCAACTCCGGCGCGAGGGCAAGATTCTCTCCTGGGGCGTGAGCAACTTCGACGTGCCCGACCTCGAAGAGTCTCTGGCCGTCGGCGGCGAGGGCCGCATCGCCTGTAACCAGGTCCTCTACCACCTCGGAGAGCGCGCCATCGAGCACGCCGTGCTCCCGTGGTGCGAGAGGCACGGCGTCGCCGTCGTCGCCTATAGCCCGTTCGGTCAGGGCAAGTTCCCCGGCCCGGGGACGAAGGGCGGCCGCGTGCTGCAAGAGATTGCCGACGCACACGGCGCGACCCCGCGACAGGTGGCGCTGCGGTTCCTCGTGCGTGGGCCGCTGACCTTCGCCATCCCCAAGGCCGGCAACCCCGTACATGCGGAGGATAACGCGGGGGCCGGCGACCTCCGTCTGACCGAGGCCGAACTCGCGAGCATCGCGGAAGCCTTCCCGCGCGGCCCGCGCCCGAGCGAGCTTCCCACGCTGTAGTCCGTCGGGCTCAAAGTTTCCGTTGGAGGGGAAGAGATGGCCGACCCGCACCTTGTCCATATTCGACAAGTCACGCCGAGCGCCGACGGCTGTGAGGACTGTCTGAGAATCGGCTCGCCGTGGCTGCACCTGCGTCTGTGCCTGACGTGCGGCCACGTCGGCTGCTGCGACTCCTCGCCGAACCGGCACGCGCGGCAACACTTCCAACAGACCGAGCACCCGATAGTCCGCTCCTTCGAGCCGGGCGAGGACTGGCGCTGGTGCTACGTGGACGAAGCTTACGTCTAGAACGGTCTTCGCTTGAGTGAGATAGTTACCCTGCGGGCTTCAACGAGAACGGCTTCCCGTTGACGTTGACTTTTTCAATCTTGAGGTTCTTCACATCGACGGCGTTGAGTTTCTCGTTCTCAAGCCGCACGTCGATATTTTCGAGCGTGATGTCGCTGATCTCCGTCTGGCCGGGGTTGCCCTGGAGAGTGCCGAACGAGCCGTAACTGCCTTTGACGTTCGACAGCGTCACGTTGCGCACGACCGACCTGGGCGGCGGCTGACCCTTCAGGTCGAAGTACTGCTTCCACGGTTGCACCTGAAGAATCGTGCCCTTGCCGTTGTCGAGCGTGATGTCGCGGTAGTGAATGTCTTCGTAGTGCTGCGGCGTGTCGGGGCGCAGCTTCAAACGCACGAGGTTGATGGGGCCGACCACCCTGCTCTTTTCAACAACCACGTCGCGCACGACGGTCGCTTCGCTGCCGAGCGTCACCACGCCGTGGCCGCGCTCGAACGTGCAGCCGGTGACGCGGATGTGCTCGACGGGCGGGCTGTCCCTGTCGCCCATCGCGAAGGGGCCTTTCGAGCCTTTCAGAGCGATGCAGTCGTCGTCCACGCGGTAGGTGCAGCCGCGAATCGTGACGTGCTGGCAACTGTCGATGTCTGTGCCGTCGGTGCTCGGGCACCTGACGCCCAAGGGCACCTCGAACCGCACGTTCTCCACGACGACGTGCGTGCAACGGTAGAGGTGCAGGTTCCAGAAACCCGAGTCCTTGAATGTGACGCCGCCGATGCGCACGTCCGACGAATTCTGTATCAGCACGAGCCGAGGGCGTTCCACGTCGAGATTCGTGGTCTGTGTGTTCGCCTTCCGCCGCGCCCAAAACTCCTCCCAGAACGGCGCGCCGTTCCCGTCGAGCGTCCCCGAGCCGCTGATGCGCAGACGGTCCACCCTGTCCGCGTTGACGAGCGCCGGCAGCCACTCCTCGAAATGGCCCTCGATGCGCGTCTTCATCTTCGGGTAATCCTTCCGGTCGGTCGAACCCTTGAGCACGGCGCCTTCGTCTAGGTGAAGGTTGACGCCGGGTCTCAAAAAGATCGCGCCGCTCAGGAAGACGCCTTTGGGAATGACCAGCGTGCCGCCGTCTCTCGACGCGAGTTGGTCGATGGCGGACTGGATGCGCCCGGTGTTCAGCGTTCCGCCGTCGCCGACCGCTCCGAAGTCCGCGATAGACTTGCTGTTCGCGGGGACGGTTTTCGATTTATCCGACTGCCCCAACCGAGCATTCTCAAAAGTAAGCGCCTCCGCGCGGCGGCCGAGGCCCATGAGCGCCGCCCCCGCCCCACCGGCCAGCACCTTCGTCATGACTTCACGTCTCGAAACTCGCTTCATCGTTCTACCTCATGGACCGCCATCAACTTTCACGTGCCGGGTTGGACGTAGGGCACTTTAGCAAAGAGACGCCGCTCGGCGCCGCGCGGGTCGTCCTCCATGCGCGAGGGGACGTTGAAGACGAGCGTCTGGCGACGCGGCAAGGTGTAGCGTTCCCAACGCGGGATGGTCTTGTTGTTGGGGTTGCCCGTGCGCGCGAAGGCGAGGAAGGTCTCGCTCAACTGGTCGGCCATCGGTTGCGCGGTCGGGCCTTCGGCCGTGGCGCCGGGCTTGTCTATGTTGTCGAAGACGAGTTGGATGTCGGAGGCGTGCGGCGCGCCGAACTTGCCGCCGTCGCGCGGCGTCGCCCAGTCGAGTTGGTAGGCGTAGGCGGGCGAGCCTGCCTTTGCGCGCTCCTCGGCCTCGATGACGGCGCCGCGCCAGGAGCGGCCGGCGGTCGTCGCGGCGAAGAAGACTTCCGTGGGAGTGTAGCGCGGGTAGAGACGACGATATTCAGCAACGACCGCCTCGGGCTGTATGTCCACGCGCATCTGCGGCGCGAGTTTTTCCGGCAGCTCTTCCCACGTCAGACGGAAGTTTGACTCGTCGCCGCCGAGGAAGGCGCGCGTCTCGTCGCGCGTGTTGCCGATGATCATCGGGATGTGTAGCGACTGCGGGTGCGCGTCCGGATAGAAGGGGTGACGCGTCAGCGTCCGCTCGTCGAGCACGGGCGTGAACGAAACGCCGCCGAACGGCAACACGGGGTCGCGCGCGTTGATTGCTTCAAGCAGCTTCGCGGCGGGAATGGCGCGGAGTTCTCCGACACGCTCGGGCGGCAGCTTCAGTGCGTCGAGGACGGCGCGCGCGCGCAGCGTCCCGTTGAGCGGCCCCGAGGCCGTTACCTGCTGGCCGCTCATCGTCGCCGCGCGTTGGAAGAGGCCGGCGGCCGTGGGCGTCGCCATGAGCGTGGCGATCTTGGCGCCCCCGCCCGACTGGCCGAAGACCATGACCTTACTTGGGTCGCCGCCGAACTCCTCGATGTTATCGCGCACCCACTTGAGCGCGAGGACGAGGTCGAGTTGGCCCGCGTTGCCGGAGTCTGCAAGCTCATGCACGCCGAAGCGCGCGAGGTAGAGATAGCCGAAGGCGTTGAGCCGGTGGTTGACGGTGACGACGACCACGTCGCCGCGTTTGCACAGGCGCACGCCGTCATAGAGCGGGCTCGACCCTGAGCCGTTCGAGTACGCGCCGCCGTGGATGTAGAACATCACGGGCCGCTTCCGCCCGTCGCGCAGGCCCTGCGTCCAGACGTTGAGGAAGAGGCAGTCTTCGCTCGTCTTCTCAGACCCGCGTGAGGGCTGCGGCGAGGCCGGGCCATATTCGAGCGCGTCGCGCACGTCCGTCCAGGGCTCGGGCGGGAGCGGCGGCATGAAGCGCCGCGCGGCCGTGTCGGCGCCATAGCGAATGCCTTTGAAGACAAAGATGCCGTTATCAATCGCGCCGCGCACACGCCCGGCCTTCGTCGCGGCGACGGGCGATTCAGTTACGAGCGTCGTGGCGAAGGACGGTATCTTCAGAAGCGAAGAGGCGGCCGTCGCGCCCGCGACGAGCGCGGAACGGCGCAGGAAAGTTCTTCGGTCATTCATAGCTTCACGCGGTTATTACTTGCGGCCGTCAGTCCTTCGACATGAACTCGCGCGGCGTGAGCGCGCGTGGGGTGAAGCGCGCGCGGCTGATGGCGCCCTTGAACCAGTGGACGCGGTTCTGGCGCACGCCGACGGAGGTCTGCCCCGCCCCGAGCGGGCCGACGGCGAGGGGGCCGGACAGTTCTTCCCTGCCGTCCACGTAGTTCCTCATCAACGCGCCGTCGTAGACGAGCGCGACGTGATACCAGACGCCGACCGGGTGTTTGAACGGCTCGTCGAAGAGCGTGCGGCCGTCCTCCTGCTTCGAGCCGTTCTTGATGAAGGTGTCGAGGAACCACTCGTTACCGCTTAATCGTGTTTCGAGCATGACGCGGCTGTCGGCGTTCGGCCCCTGTATGTGCATCCAGCGTTGCTCCGGGAGCCCGCCCGCGTCGGGGCGGATGACGGCCTCGACGGTGAAGGCGCTCGCCCCGGCGACGGGGTTGACGTTGATGAACAGGCCGTCGTCAACTCCGTCGAACTCGATTGCTTTTCCGCCCGGCGCCTTAATCAAACGCGGCTCGCCGATGACGGTCACGCCGTGGCCGCCGAGCCGCTTCAGGTTATCGAACTTCCAGGTGACCGCGCCGCGCCGCTGCCCCGCGACAAACGCGAAGGGCGATAGCAGAAGGAGCAGGAGCGGCAGCGTGAGCTTCAGCGACATGACTCTCAACGGGGCTTACGTGTTCAGGAAGTCTTCTCTGACGGGCGAGAAGATGTCGATGAGCACGACCTCTTCATCCATCATCGTCGCCCCGTGCCAGCAGTCCGAGGGGAAGTGCAGCACGTCGCCGGGGACGGCTATCCGCTCCTCGCCCTCGATGAAGAAGCGCACCTTACCCGACACCACCAGCGACATCTGTTCGTGCGGGTGCGAGTGCTCCGGCGTCACCAGGTAAGGGGCGAAGCGAAAGCGGCAGATCATCATCCGCTCGCCGACGACCATCTGCCGCTCGATGCCTTCGGCGGGGCGCTCGATGGGCACCAACGTCCAGTTGACGTGCTGTGCCCCGCCCGGCGCGAGCACCGCTCGCGGCTGCTCGCCCTGCTCAGTTGTTGACATTCAGTCCTCCTTGAATCGCCTTCCGGCCTGTTATACCGCGTACCCGATGAAGTTGTTACCCGGCTGACCTGACGTGTTCGGTCAGGACGCGCATGTTCCGGACGAACGTGGAAGTAGAGTAGCCGCGTATGCGCTCGCGCGTCGAAGGGTTGAGCGCGGGCGGCGCGACGCGCGTCAGCACCCATACGTCCGACACCCACGCGCCGCGCGCGTCGAGCGACTTGACGACCTCCGCGACGCCCGGCGCAGGCCCCCGCCGCGACGAGTTCTCTTCCCGCCTCCGGCCGCGCTCGCGCTCGTACTCGGCGCGCGCCTGCGCGGGCGTCAGTTTCGAGACGCGCTCGTACTCGCGCCTGATGGGCTCGACCTCGATGAACGCGCGGACGGGCCGCGCCTCATCGTCCGAGCGGTAGAGGCCGAAGCCGTCGCCGCGCGCCTCGGTCGTGCTCCACTTGTAGAGGCCGTAGCCCTCGGCGTTCGTCCTGTCCGTCCGGATGACGTAGACCGGCAGGTTCGTGCCCAACTGGTAATAGCGCGCGGGCGGTCGCTTCAACTCGACCGTCTCGCGGTTGACGCGCTCGAACCACGCGATGGCGCCGGGCACGGGGCGGAGGTAACGCGTGCTGCCCGTCATCATGTAGAAGGTTTCGAGGAGTTGGATGACCTCCGCGCTCTCGCGGACGACGAAGCCCGCGGGCTCGTGCGTGCGCGCCGCCGCCGGCTCCATCGTTCGAGGGTCGTACTGCTCGGCCCACGCCGCCTGCCCCTCCGGCCCCTGCGCGGCGATCATAAAGTCCACGCCCCGCTTCGCCGCTTCGAGGTAGCGCCCGTCGCCGAGAAGCTCGTAGCCCGCGACCAGCGTCAAGACGTTCGCCGCCGCCGCGCCGTCGTTGAGCGTGTAGAAGGAGGTGTAGTCGGGCAGGCCGTCGTGCGCGAAGTCGTGGCGGAGCGGGTAGCGTTGCGGCCACGCGCCGTTCGGGTACTGCGCCTTGAGGAAGAAGTCGAGCGCCTTGACGAGCGGCTCGCGGTAGGCCGCCTCAAGCGTCGTCGCGTAGAAGCGCAGCAGGTAGCGCGTCGCGGCGGCGCTGTTGCCGTCGTCGAAGGTCGCGTTCCCGTAGTAGTGGCGGTACTCCTCGTAGCCCCACTTGAAGCGCGCGGCCTCCGTCCTGTACCACTCCTCCGTCCCCTTCGGGTCGAAGTCTATGAAGTAGTGCCAGCCGCCGCCGGGACGCTGGCCGTAGACGAGCGCGTCGGCCGCGCGGCGCGCGGCGTCGAGAAAGAGCGGGTCACGCGTCGCTTCGTAGGCGTCGAGGTAACAGTGTCCGACCTCGGGCGTCCCGCCCTGAATCCAGACCTGCGTCGGGCGCGCCGGCACTTCGCCGTCGCGGCGCGTGAAGTCCTCAGACACGGACCAGACGTAGCCGCCACGGTACGCGACCCTTTCGAGCATGAACTGCGTGGCCCGCTTCATCGCGGCGAGCGCCTCCGCGCGTGACGGCCGCGCCCGCGCGTGCGCGACCGATTGTGGGAGCGCAAGGAGAATCAGGACTAGACACAGAGCCACAGAGACATAGCTTGAAGCACTTGGCTGTGTCTCTGTGTCTCCGTGGTTAGTTTTCTTCATCGCCATTTCATCTCACAGAGTCTTCTTGAGGAACTCTTCGACGTGGGCGATGGTCCGGTCGAACCAGGGGCGGAAGAGCCAGAAGGGGTGCGGCGTGTCGGGGACGACGACCATCTCGGACGCGATGCCGGCGGCGCGCAGTTTCGCCTGCATCTCTTCGCGCTGCTGGAAGGGGCGGTAGGAACTGCTGTTGATGAAGAGCGTGGGGGCGCTGCCCTTGTGGACGTGCGTGACGGGCGATGCCTCGCGCCAGACCTCGGGCTTCTCGTCGAACGTGGCGCCGATGAGGCGCGTGTTGGTGTCGAGCGGCCCCTTCTTCTCCTTGGCGATGTTGCCGGGATCGACGAAGGTGGCCGTGCCGTCGATGTCAACGATTGATTGCACGTCGCTCGACTCCGAGGCGTTGCCGCCGTCGCCCTCGAAGTTCTTCATCCCGTTCGTCGCGCCGAGCAGTGCGACGAGGTGGCCGCCGGAGGAGGCGCCGACGGCCGCGATGCGCTTCGGGTCTATCCGGTACCGCGCGGCGTTGGCGCGCAGGAAGCGCACGGCCGCCTTCAGGTCGTGTAGCTGCGCGGGGTACCTGGCCTCGTTCGACAGACGGTGTTCGACCGTCGCCGCGACGTAGCCGCGCCGCGCGAGTTCGGCCGCGAAGGGGTTCTCCATCCGGTGGTGGCCCGTGATCCACGCGCCGCCGTGGACGACGATGACGGCCGGGCGCGCGCCCGAGCCTTCGGGGCGGAAGAGGTCGAGCTTCAACTCGCGCGTGCCGTAGCGCGCGTAGGTGATGCCGGGTTCAGACTTAACGCCTTTGGGTATCTCCGTCGTGAGGCGCGTGACGTACGGGTAACGGTTGAGCAGACCGCGCTCGGCCGTCTCGACGGAGAAGACGGTGTAGCCTGGCGGAAGCTGTTTCTGCTCGGAGACGATTGAGGGGTCGAGCGGCGGTTGAGATGATTGCTTATAGTCGAACCAGTCGAAGTCGGCTGGCGCGGAGGCGTCGCGCCCGCGCCCCGTGGCGAAGGGTCCGAGGAAGACGCCGTTGAAGCCGTTGGCGACTTCCGAAGCGAGGTAGCGCGTCTCGACGCCGCCGAGGTCTTGGAAGGCGCCTTCGCCGACGGCATAGGAGAAGCGGTAAATCTCCGGCATCGCGCGCACGCGCAGGCGCACGGGGCCGTCGCCGATTGGCTGTGCCGCCGCGTCGCTGAAGATGCTTCCCACGCGGTAGCGCAGGTAGACTTCGCGCCCGCCCGTCGAGTTGCGCCGGATGCCGATCTCGTAATGATGACGTTCGTTCTGGCGGAGCGTCAGCCCCGCCTCTTCGCCCTCGCGCGCCGGTTTGAAGTCGAGACGCGTGACGGCCTCTGCCTCAAGGTGCTGCTGGCGTCGCGCGACGAGGACGGGCGGGAAGTCCGTGTCGTCGAGCGTGACGGTCGAGCCCTTCAGTCGCAGCCAGCCCGGACGCTCGGTCAGAGAGAGTCGGGCCGGGTCGAGGTTGCGGACGAAGCTCCACGCGTGCGCGAGGCGCGCCGCGTCGAAGTCGTCGCGCGCGGGCTCCAAGGGCCACGTGTGCGGCGGCAGCGTCTTCACGTCCATGCGCGGCGTGACCGTGCCCGTGTTGTTGACGACCGGCCAGCCGTCCTCAGACCAGTTGACCGGCGCGAGGAGCGTCTCGCGTCCCATGTGGTGCGCCTGCCGCGAGGCGGGGCGGATGGCGTGGAAGACCGTCCACCAACTACCGTCGTGCGCTTCGACGAGGTCCGCGTGGCCGGTCGCCTGGAAGGGGCTCTGCTTAAAGTTGCGGTGCGTGAGGATGGGGTTGCGCGGGTTCGACTCGAACGGCCCCCACGGGCTGCGCGAGCGCGCGACCGTCTGCATGTGGCCGTACTCGGTGCCGCCCTCCGCAATGACGAGGTAGTAGTAGCCGTTCTTTTTGTAGAGGTGTGGCCCTTCGGGGCTGCTGCCGCCGGTGCCGTTCCAGAGTCCTTTGATGTCGGAGAGGCGCTTGCCGGTCTTGATGTCGATCTCGGACTGGCAGATGCGCGTGGGACACTCGCCGCCGCCCGTGGTCAGATAGACCTTGCCGTCGTCGTCGAAGAAGAGCGAGGGGTCGATGCCGCCCTGTTCGAGCATGACGGGCTCCGACCACGGGCCGGCCGGGTCTTTCGCGGTGACGAAGAAGTTGCCGCCGGCCTCTGTCTTGAGCGTCGTCACCATGTAGAAGGTGCCGTCGTGGTGGCGGATGGTTGGCGCCCAGATGCCGCCGTTGCGCGTGAGACGGATGAGCGGCAACTGGCTCGCGCGCGTCAGCGCGTGGCCGACGAGGCGCCAGTGGACGAGGTCTTTGCTGTGATAGACGGGGACGCCCGGGAAGTATTCGAAGGTCGAGGTGACGAGGTAGTAGTCACCGCCCACGCGCACGACGCTCGGGTCGGAGGCCATGCCGGAGATGACGGGGTTGTCGAAGCCCTGCGCGGCCACGGGGACGGCGGCGAGGAGAAGAAGGATAAAGCAGAGTATCGCGGTTCGCATTTGAATTTCGCGGAGGTGGAACGAGCCGCGGGGGCGCGGGAGCGATTCAGAATTTCAAATTTGAAATCTCAAATTCTGAATCGTCCCGCGCCCCCGCGTTGGTGCTGCGTTACTACGTCTGACGTTTAGAAGACCAGGCGCAGGCCGTACTGGAGTTCGCGGCCGGTGTAGGCCGTCTGCTTCGCGATGACCCGGCCGAAGTTCGAGTTGTTAATGTCGGTGATCGGGTTATCCCAGTTGAGGTGGTTGAAGGCGTTGTAAGCCTCCACGCGCGTCTCGATGCGGAAGCGCTCCGTGATGCGGAACGACTTGCTCATCGTCATGTCGGTCTGCCAGTTGCTCGGCCCGTAGAGTCCGGGGAAGTATCGCGGGCTCGTGCGGCGCGTGAGGCTGGGCGGGTCGCTCGCGTTGTTCGAGGTCGGCAGCGGGCTGAAGGCCGCGCGGTTGAACCACTGGCCGGTCGTCCCCGTCGTCGGGTTGTCGAGCACGGGGTCGCCGTTGACGACGAGGCTGCCGAACTGGAGCAGGCGGCCCGAGTACAAGCGGGTCGTGGTCGTGAACTGCCAGCCGCCGACCACCGCGTCGAGCACGCGCGGCGAGTCCTTCAGCAGCCAGCGCCCCTTGCCGACGGGGATGTCCCACGTGATGGCGTTGGTGAAGCGGTGGCGCGGCGTCTCGGTCTCGAACCATTCGAGCCGGCGCGCGAAGGTCGCGAGGTCGTCGAAGAACTCGGTCGTCTTCTCGCGGTTGTAGGCGTAGGCGACGATGAAGCTGACGCCCTTCGAGTAGGGGCGCTGCGCCTGAATCGAGAGCGAGTGCAGCCGCTCCTTGCGGATGGGCGTGTTCGTCTGGCTGATGGCGCCGTACTGCGGGAAGGGCCGGAGCAGCGTCGCCACGCTCACGGTGCGCTGGTTGCGCAGCGAGCCGGGGAACTGCTGCGGCGTCAGGATGTTGAAGAACGGGTTGTTGACCTGCTGGTTCAGGACGGAGCGCGGGACGGTGTACGAGAACTCCGGGTCCACCATGTTGAGGTCAACGGTCGCGGGCAGGTTGTGCCCACGGTTGAGCAGGTAGTCGAGGTCGAGAATGACCCGGCCCCAGATTTCGCGCTGGTACGAGAAGGAGAAGCGGTCGTTGACCGGCGGCTTCTGCTCCAGCGCGTCGAGCGTGAAGGGGTTGCCGAGGTTCGTGTAGCGCCCGAGCGATTGGCCTACGTCCTGCTGCACGGGGTTCAGGCTCGACGGGAACGGGTTCGAGAGCGTCTGCTGCGGGACGCCGTTGACGAGCGGGAGGGCGAACGTCGTCGTCGTGAAACCCGTGTACTGCTCGACGAAGTCGCCGAGCGGGTCGCGGATGCGCTGCGACGGCGCCATGTAACGCGCGTAGCCGAAGCGGAAGGCCGAGCGGTCGTCCACGCGCAGCGCGAGGCCGAAGCGCGGCAGCAGGTTCACCTTGTCGCGCTCCCAGGCGTTGCGGTTGTTCTCGTCGGCGAACTGCCAGGCGCCCGTGAACTGCTGCGTGAGGTTGCGCGTCGCGAGCAGGTTGGTCACGACCGAGGGAATCGCGGGCGGGTTGGCCTGGAACTCGGGAATCGGGCTCGTCAGGTCGATCATCCGCGAGATGCGGTTGGCCGCGTCCACGGGGCCGGGCTCGTACTCCCAGCGCAGGCCGAGGTTGAAGCTGAGACGGCTGTTGAACTTCCAGTCGTCCTGAATGTAGGCCGAGTAGCCCTTCGAGACGACCTCCTGCACGGGGACGCGGCGCGCAAAGTTGTTGTTCGTGTTGCCCGTGCCGTTCGGCTCCAGGGCGCCGAGCAGGAACGTCGCCCACTGGTTGCCGCTGGCGGCGTTGGCGCTGGTCGCCTGGTTGGCGGTCAGATTCTGTCGGAAGAAGAAGTTGAGCGGCTCGAAGCGCGCGCCCTTGCCCTTGTCCTGTCGGAACTGCCCGCCCCACTTCAAAGAGTGGTCGCCCGCGTAGTAGTTCAGGCGGGCCGAGAGACCCATCCCCTGCGGGTGCTGCCAGAACTCGCGGCCGGGGCGGCCGAGACGGTTGTTGACGCCGCCCGTCGGCACGTCGAGCGCCGGAAAGTAGATGTTCGGTCCGGTGAAGACGCCCTCATACCAGGGGTTGTTGGGCCAGAGGCCGGCGAGTCCCTCCTCGCCCGCGACGGCGGTCCCGGCGGTGTACTCGTCCGTCAACTGCTGGTAGTTACCGCGCAGGTTGAGCACCATCTTGGACGAGAGCGTGTAGACGGTGTCGGCCGCGAGGCTCAGGCCGTAGCGGTTGCTGCCGTTGATGGGGATGAGCGGCGAGGGGTCCTCGTTCTCGTCGAGGAGATTGGCCTTGAAGTGGCCGTAGCGGACGAAGGTCTTCCACTTCTCCGAGTGGTTGTAATCGACGCGCGAAGAGAAGTTCCAGTAGTCGGTGTTGGTCGTCTTCCCGACCTGTAGGTTGTTGACGTTGCCCGGCAGGTTGGGCAGCGGAATCAACTGCAACAGCCTGACGGCCGTCGGGTCGAACCTGCTCGAAGGGATGATGCCGCCCGCGAACTCGGTGCGCGTGCCGCTGGCGCCGGTGGACGTGTACGGGTCGTAAATCCTCGTGACGACGCCGTTGCGAACCGACTGGCTGAAGTTGCCCGCCCGCTCCAGCGCCGTCGGCACCGTCAGGATGGTGCTGCCGGGCTGCTGGTCCTTCCACTTCTCGTAGGTGGCGAAGAAGAAGAGCTTGTTCTTCATGATCGGCCCGCCGAAGCTGCCGCCGTAAATCCGCAGCTTCGTGCCGCGCCCCGCCGTCTCGTTGGCGCCCGAGGGACGGAAGAGCGCGGGGTTGCTGAAGGCGTTGAACCTCGGGTCGCGGCCGTGGATGAAGGCCGTGCCGTGATACTCGTTCGTCCCCGACTTCATGTTGAGGACGACGATGCCGCCCGAGCTGTAGCCGTACTCGGAGTCCACGGCGTTCTTCTGGAAGGTCACCTCCTGCACGGCGTCGAGGTTGGGCGTGTAGGAAATCTTGAAGCTGGAGGTGAGGGGCACGCCGTCGAGCAGCACGTCGTTGCCGCTGCGCGTGCCGCCGCCCGCGTCCACGTCGTTGGCGAAGGCGTGGTGGTATGGGCGGTTCTCGCCCGCCGTCGAACCAGTGCCGGGCGAGACCGTCGGGTCGAGCGTCGAGACGTTGTAAGGGTTGCGCCCACGGATGGGGAGTTGGTCGATGATCTTGTTATCAATCGTGAGCGCCGAGCTGCTCGTGTTGAACTCGACCTGCACGGGCGGCGCCTCGACCGTGACCACGTCGGTCACGCCGCCGACTTCGAGCGTCACGTCGGCCGTCACGTCGCCGTTCTGGCGGACGAGCACGTTCTTCTGCTCGGCCTTCTTGAAGCCGGCCAGCTCGACCGTCACCGTGTAGGTGCCGGGGTCAACGAAGTCGAACTTGTACTGGCCGTCGGCGTCCGTCTGGCGCTCGACCTCGACGCCGGTCGCGTCGTTGCGCAGCACGACGCGCGCGCCGGGGATGGCGGCCGTGTTCACGTCCGCGACCGTCCCCTGCACCTTGCCCCGATAGTCCTGCGCCGACACGGCGGGCGCCAGCGCGAGCACGAGCGCGAAGACGCTCAGCAGAAATCGCGTGTTCCGACCCCTTCCAGGGAAACCCATATCCACCTCCCACGTTTGAAAGAAAATTGTTGTGGTTAACTCTCGGTTATCTAAAGCGCCTGAGTAGAACTTGAGCCGTCGGCCGAGAAGCGGTCTACGCCCTGGCACAACCTGCCGCCCGCTTGAACTGGTTGGTCGTGAATCCCGCCGGGGGGCGGATTCTCTGTGAAAAAGTACCTGTCGGGGAAGCCCGGATTTAATCCTCATCGAAGAATAAAATCCAGGTCTGTTAGGATTCGCGCATATTAAGTTGGTCTGACCATTTTGTCAACAGAAATCTTCGCGGGGTAACAAATTTCCCCTCTCATCCGCTACGCGTAGCAAAAGACACTTCCCCTGGAGGCTCATCCATGAGCGCCCGTCGCGCCTATCTTCTTGCTTTTCCTGCTATTTTCCCTTCCTCCGTGCGCTTCGACGCAGATGGACGGAAGCCCTTGCTCAACGTTCACGACTTCAGGGTTACGAGCAACGGTAAGACCAAAGACACGGAAGCCATGCAACAAGTACCTGACCGCCGCCCCGTGTTCGGCGGCCGCGAGCTGCTGTTTCCGCCCGGCAACCACCTCGACGGCGCCGCCATCCACGGCACGCCGGACTTCTCTGACGGCGCGCGCCGTCCGGCAATATTGTTTCGGCATCGGAACTGTGATACTACCTGCGGGAAGCTCTACTCGCGCGCGAGATGGAAGGAGGCGGGAATGAACTTCAGCATACGGCCCGTGGCTCTCGGGACGTTGGCACTCGCCCTCCTCTTGTCGGCGACGGTTACGGTTCCGGGCCGGCAGACCGGCGTCGAGCGAATTATCCGCGAGCGCCAGCGCGTGATGACTACCCGCAGGGTCGAGGAGGGGCTGCGCAGGCCCGCCGAGCGCGCCAGGCGTGAGGAGGAGGAGCGGCTCGCTTTCGCGCAGATCGAGGAAGACTACGTGCGCATACAGGTCGTGAACAAGGAGTTGGCCGAGGCGGTCTCGACGCCCGGCGAACTCGACTTCAAGCTCGTCGCCAAGTCCACCTCGGAGATCGGGAAGCGCGCCGAACGACTCCTGCACAACCTCGCGCTGCCTGAACTGACGGCGGACGTGGAGCGCGTCAAGGTGCCTGCTAAAGGTCAGGCTCAAATACAGCCGTCGCTCCTGATGCTGCGCAGGCTCGTGGACCGTTTCGTGCGCAGCCCGCTCTTCCGCGAGGTCAACGTCATAGACGCACAGGTCTCGACCCGCGCGCGGCGCGACCTCGAAGGCATCATCGAACTGAGCGAAAGATTGAAGAAGGAATGCGAAGAGCTGGACAAGGGCTCGCACTAACGGCGGCCCTGTTTGAGAGCAGACTTATCCTACGCGATTTCCCTTACAAGTCAGGTTGTGGAGAGGCTTCAAACGATGCAGGCTCGGCCGAACATCACAGAAGTTCTGGAGCGTTGGAGTAACGGGGAGCAGAGTGCGCTCGACGAGCTGATGCCGCTCATCTACAAGGAGCTGCGGCGGCTGGCCGGCAATTACATCAGGCGCGAGCGGCACGACCACACGCTGCAACCCACCGCTCTCATCAACGAAGTCTTCGTGCGCCTGATCGACCAGCATGACATCAAGTGGCAGAACCGCGCGCACTTCTTCGGCATCGCCGCGACGTTGATGCGCCGCATCCTGGTTGACCATGCGCGCAGCCACCAGGCGGCGAAGAGGGGCGGCGGGCAATACAGCCTCTCGCTGAGCAAGGCCGACCGGATAGCAAGGCAGCCGAGCGTGGACCTTTTGGCCGTGCACCTCGCCCTGGAGGAGTTGGAGGAGTTGGACCCGCAGCAGAGCCGCATCGTCGAGCTGCGTTTCTTCGGGGGGCTGACCATCGAGGAGACGGCCGAAGTGTTGGGGCTCGGCCACGCCACAATCGAGCGCGAATGGAAGATGGCGCGCTCCTGGCTCAGGCACGAGTTGGAAGGTTGAGGACGCCTCACGCGAAAGATTTAAAACACCCTCATGACCCCTGAGCGTTACCAGCGCATAAAGGAACTGTTCCACTCCGCCCTTGAGCGCCCGGCCGAAGAGCGCCCCGCCTTCCTCGCGGAGGCGTGCGGCGACGACGCGGCCCTGCGCGCCAAGGTCGAGGCGCTCATCGCCGCCGACGAGCAGCCCGGCAGTTTCATGGACGCCCCCGCCTACGCGGTCGCCGCCGAGATGATGGCGAACGACTCGGACGGCCCGCTCGTCGGTCAAAGCATCGGCCATTATCAAATCATGGCGTTGCTGGGCTCGGGCGGGATGGGTGACGTTTACCTCGCGAGGGACACGCGGCTCGGGCGGAAGGTCGCGCTCAAACTGCTCCCCGATTACCTGACCGACGACGAAAGCCGCATCCGGCGCTTCAGGCAGGAGGCACGGGCCGCCTCGGCCCTCAACCATCCGAACGTGGTGACGATCTACGAGATCGAAGAGGCGGACGGCAGGCACTTTATCGCGACCGAGTTCGTCGAGGGCGAGACGCTGCGGCAGCGTTTGAAGGGCGGGAGACTGAGGCCCGGCGAAGCACTCGGGGTCGCGGCGCAGATCGCTGCCGCGCTCTCGAAGGCGCATCAGGCGGGCATCGTCCACCGCGACATCAAGCCCGAGAACGTCATGCTGGACGCCGAGGGACGCGTCAAAGTTTTAGACTTCGGGCTCGCGAAATACACTCCGCCTTCAACCGGCGACGTGGCCGACGACGCGGACACTTTGAGCATCCACACCATGCCGGGCACGTTGATGGGCACGACCGCGTACATGTCGCCCGAGCAGGCGCGCGGGCTCGCGGTCGATGCGCGGACGGACGTGTGGAGCCTGGGCGTCGTGCTCTACGAGATGCTGGCGGGGCGCGCGCCCTTCGGCGGGCAGACGCCGAGCGACACACTCGCCGCCATCCTTGAGCGCGAGCCCGAGCCGCTCGCCGTGGAAGGCTCCGGCGTAACCGACAGGCTACAAAGAATCGTCGGCAGGGCGCTCCGGAAAGAACGTGAGAAGCGGTACCAGACGAGCAGAGACTTTGCGCTCGACCTTGAGAGACAGCGTCGAGAACTTGAGGCCGGAGCCGATTCGTCGAGAGCCGCGCCGGTCAACACGGCCGCACATCGCAACAGAAGCACGACGGCGCTCTTACTCCCGGCCGTGCTGCTTCTGGTCGCGGCGGCGATTGTCGGCACGTGGGCGTGGCGCTCCTCGAACCCTTCGACGGACGGTAAGAGAAGCCCCGCGACGGTTGAGACCACGACCGCGACCGCCGCCACAGAGCCGGAGCGCAGTCTGGTCTACTCGATACTGGTTCAGAAGTACCGCGACGGGAGGCCGTACGAAGCACCGTTCCGGCTCGCGGGCGAGATCAACTTCGAGAAGGACTATCGCGTGCGGCTGAACCTGAGCAGCCCGCAGGACGGACACCTCTACATCCTCAACGAAGGGCCGTCGGAGAACGGCGGGCCGTCGCCGTACGTGATTCTCTTCCCTTCGCCCACCGCCAACGACGGGCAGTCGCGGCTCGGCGCGGGCCGTCAGGTTCAGGTGCCCGAGCGGAGCTGGTTTCAGTTCGACGCGAAACGCGGGACGGAGAAAGTCTGGCTGGTCTGGTCGGCGGAGAGCGTCCCCGCGCTGGAGGCGTTGAAGGCTTACGCCAACACGCGCGACCGTGGTCTGGTCGGCGACCCCGGCCTCAACGACGCGGCCCGGGAGTTCCTCCTGACGCACCAAAGCCCACGGCCCGTGGCGTCGAGGGACGAGGCCAAAAAAGAGATTGTGCTCACTTCGAACGGTGCTATACTCGCGCACCTCTTGAGGCTTGAGCACCATTAAGTCCGGCCGAGCCCACGGCCCCTCTTACACGTCCCGGCCACAAGGGGCGCTCCTCAAAGCACCGTGGGGCGCATGGCCGACGGCCATTCGACGAATCGGCCCGAGACCGAAACTCATACTTACCGACAATTTACTTTCCGCTCTTTGAGGCGATTCGCCTCGGGTTTCCGCAGTACTAGACAAGGGCCGTCCACAGGCCCGAACACGGACGGCGGCGAGCCACACTTCGGAGTGACGAACTCCGGCGACAGGTCTCATGCCTGAACATTTCAAATAAAGGAGAGAGCCATGCCCGGAAGAACATCGAAAGAAGGAAAGAAGGCGCTGTCCCGTGAACCACTGACGGACGATACATGGGACTTGAAGATCAACTTTCCGGAGACTTTCGGTCGCCTTATAATTCACACCCCGTTGCCTATCTTTCCGGGTAATCCCTTCAAGGGGGTCGTGATAAGTAGCTCCAATGACATGTTCCCAGTCGACCTTGGATTCTATGGCAAGGATGGCTCGGTCTCTTTTCAGGTGTCGATGCCTATCGTCTTCCAAGGCACGTTCAACGGGAGTACTGAGATAAGTGGAAAAATGCCCTCCCCCGGGTCACATGATCTGAAGAAGAAGAAACTCTTCCCGGATGAGGACGGCAACTGGTCCGCCACGGCTCAGCCCACCGAAGAAGAGGGCTGACGGGGCGCCCGCGCTTACACGGTCCGCCATGTTCACAGCTCGCCGAATTCACGCGCCCTGCATCGTCTATCTCGCCGTCGTCATGGCGGCGGGCGGCCTCGCGGCGCCGTCACGCGCAAGCCTTCCCGGCGCTCAAGCGGACGTTCCCTTGCCCGCCGTCGGCGAGCCGCTCAGGAGTGAGATGGCGGGGGGCGAGACCCAACTCTTCCGCGTCGCTTTGAGCGCCGGTCAATACCTGCGCGTGGTCGTCGAGCAGCGCGGCATCGACGTGGCGGTCGCGCTCGTCGGGCCGGGGCAGAAACGTCTGCTTGAGATGGACAGCCCCAACGGCAGCTACGGGCCGGAGCCGGTCTCGGCGTTGGTCGAAGAGTCGGGCGAGTACACCATCGAAGTCCGCTCGCCCGACAAGAAGGCCGCCGCCGGTCTCTTCGAGTTGAGGGTCGAGGCGTTGCGCGAGCCGTCGCCCGCCGACAGGACTCGCGCGGGCGCGGAGCAGACCTTCCGGGAAGCCTCACGGCAGTTCACACAGCCCGACGCGAAGTCGCGGCAGGAGGCGCTGGAGAAGCTCGAAGCGTTGCTGCCCGTCTTCCGCTCGCTGGAAGACCGCCCGATGGAAGTCTCGACGCTCAACCGTCTCGGTCTCGCCTATAACTCACTCGGTCATCCGCAGAGGGCGCTGGCCCACTACGAACAGGCGCTCGCGGTCAGCCGCGCCCTCGGCGACGGCCGCAACGAGGCGCGGATGCTGAACAACATCGGGGGCGCCTACGACCTTCTGGGCGAGCCGCAAAGGGCGCTCGACAATTACGGCCGCGCGCTCGCGCTCTGGGAGCAGCAGGGCAACAGCGCCGCGCAGTCCGACGCGCTCAACAACATCGGCGTGAGCTACTACAACCTCGGCGAGTTGCAGCGTTCGCTCGACTACTACAACCGCGCGCTACCTCTGCGGAGGGCGGCGGGCAACCCGAGGAGAGAGGCCGACACCCTCGACAACGTCGGCGTCGTTTACATCGCGCTCGGCGAACCGCGTCGGGCCCTGGAATATCTCACGCAGGCGCTCGAACTGCGCCGCGCGGCCAAGGACGTATCGGGCGAGGCCAACTCGCTCAGTCAAATCGGATTCGCGCACGCCGCGCTGGGCGAGACGACGAAAGCACTCGACTACTACAACGAGGCTCTGCCGCTGCGCCGCGCGGCGGGCGACCGGCGCGGAGAGGGCATCGCGTTGCGGAACATCGGTGTCGCTTACGCCTCCCTCGGTCAGCCGCAAAAAGCAGTCGAAGAGCACGAGCAGGCGCTCAAGCTCTTCCGCGCCATCGGCAGCCGCCGCGACGAGGCGAGCGCCCTGCTCTACCTCGGGCAGGCCCACACGCTCTCCGGCGAAGTCCAGAAGGGCGCCGAGTATTACGCGCAGGCGCTTTCACTCTTTCAAACTCTCAACGACCGCGTCAGCGAGGCGAAGACGAGGCAGAGTCTCGCCGAGGCCGAGAGCGCGCGCGGCAACCTGGCACAGGCCCGCGAGCAGATCGAGGCGGCCATCTCCATCATCGAGGCCATGCGCGCGCAGGTCGTGAGCCGCCAACTCCGCACCTCCTTCTTCGCGTCGAGGCAGGGCGCATACGAGTTCGAGATCGATCTGCTGATGCGGATGCATCGTCTCGACCCGACCAAGGGGCACGACGCGGCGGCGCTCGGCGTCAGCGAACGCGCACGCGCGCGCGGTTTGCTGGAGATGCTTTCGGAGTCCGGCGTCGATGTCCGCCAGGGCGTCGAACCCGCGCTGCTCGGGCGCGAACGCGAGCTTTCACAAAGGCTCAGCGCCAAGGCCGCGCGCCTCATCGCCCTGCTCGGCCAGCAGAACAGGCAGGAGCAGGCGGCGGCGTTGAAGAAGGAGGTCGAGGCGCTCGAAGAGGAACACCAGCAGGTGTTGGGAGAGATACGCAGGCGCAGCCCGCACTACGCGGCCGTCACACAGCCGCGCCCGCTCGGCCTGCGCGAGATACAGAAGTTGTTGGACCCCGACACTCTTCTGCTCGAATACTCGCTCGGCGCCGAGCGCAGTTACCTCTGGGCCGTGAGCCGCGACGGCCTGCGGAGCTTTCAACTGCCCGGGCGTGAACGCGTCGAGCAGACGGCGCGGCGTCTCTACGAATTGGTGACGGCGCGCGGCGTCAGAAACAGGGGCGAGAGCGCGCAAGAGAGGCAGGAACGAATCGGCCGCGCCGACTCGCAGACGCACGAGGCGGCCGACGAGTTGAGCCGCGTGGTGCTCGGGCCGGCGGCTTCGGAGTTGAGCGGCAAGCGGCTGGTGGTCGTCGCCGACGGGGCTCTGCAATACATCCCCTTCGCGATGCTGCCCGTCCCGAACGGCGGCACGCGGGGAGTTGTTAACTACCGGCCGTTGATCGTCGAGCACGAAGTCGTCAGCCTCCCCTCGGCCTCCACGCTCGCCGTGCAGAGGGCGGAGCTGGCCGGGCGCGGGCCGGCCCCGAATAACATCGCCCTCATCGCCGACCCCGTGTTCGACGGCGGCGACGCGCGCGTCGCCTCGAAGATGAAGAGAGAGCGCGGGCCGGCGACGGATAAGGTTGAAGACGCGTCGGCCACGCGGACGCTCGAACACCTCGCGCCCGGTGCGCCGCGCATCCCGCGCTTACCCTACACCAGACAAGAGGCGGAGCGGATTCTCGCGGTCGCCCCGAAGGCGTCGAACCTGCGCGCCCTCGATTTCAAGGCGAGTCTCGCGACCGCGCTCGGCGGCGAGTTGCGCAAGTATCGCTACATACATCTCGCGACGCACGGATACATCGACAGCGAGAGGCCGGCGCTGTCGGCCGTCGTGCTCTCGCTGGTCAACGAGCGGGGCGAGCCGCAGGACGGATTGCTCAAGTCGCAGGAGATTTACAACCTCGACCTCCCAGCGGAGCTGGTCGTCCTGAGCGCGTGCCGGACGGGGCTGGGCAGAGAGGTCAAGGGCGAAGGTCTGGTCGGACTGACGCGCGGCTTCATGTACGCGGGCGCCGCGCGCGTCGTCGTCAGCCTTTGGAACGTGAGCGACAAAGGGACTGCGGTCTTAATGTCGCGCCTCTACGAAGGGATGCTCAGGGACGGGCTGCGGCCGACGGCCGCGTTGCGGGCCGCGCAGCTCGAACTCTGGAGACAGAAGCAGTGGCAGTCGCCTTTCTACTGGGCGGCCTTCGTCCAGCAGGGCGAGTGGAGGTGAGAGGATGAAAGCACGTCAACGGCTTTCCGACTCGCGCCGAATAATAGTCTGCGTGCTCGCGCTCTGCGCCATCGGTCTGGTAGCGACGGCGCAAGTCACGCAGGACGAGGGGACGACGCGGAACCTCTGGGACACGGCGTTCAATACTACTAAGAGAAAGCCTTCGCGCTCCGGCAGTGTTGCCGCACGGGGCAACTACCGCGTGGCGACTCCGCGCGTGCCGGCCGAGGGCGTCTCTGGCGATTCGGTCGTGGGCGTCACGGTCTGGCGCCTGCGCCCTTCGAGGGAGGCGGACGACGGTGAGAGGCTGATGGTGCACGAAGGCTCGGACGCGGCCGGGTGGATACCCGAGCGCGTGCCCGGAAACGCCGGACTGTCCGAGGGCGACCGTGTGCGCCTGAGCGTCGAGGCCGCGCGCACAGGCTACCTCTACGTCATCGACCGCGAGCAGTACGCCGACGGCACGGTCGGCGAGCCTTACCTTATCTTCCCAACCACGCGCACGCTCGGCGGCGACAATCGCGTGAAGGCCGGGCGGCTCGTCGATATTCCCGCGCAGGAGGACGGCCCGCCCTTCTTCACCCTCAGACGCAGCCGCGCCGATCAGGTCGGCGAGTTGTTGAGCGTCATCGTGACGCCCGCCCCTCTGGACGAGTTGCGGATCGGGGCGCAGGCGCAAAGACTCTCCGCCGAACGCGTCGCGCGGTGGGAGAAGTCCTGGGGCGGACAGGCGGGTCGCCTTGAGTTGAGCGACGGGGCGGGCAAGGTCTGGACGAAGGAAGAGAGGGAGGCCGGCGCGAGCGCCGCGCGTCTCCTGAAAGCCTCCGCGCCCGGCCCGCAGACGCTCTACTACCGCCCCGGCGTCAAAGCGGACGAGCCGCTGTTGATTAAGGTGCAGCTCCAATACCGCCGCCGCGCCCCCCGCACGGCCCGACGGTAGAGATTCAACGCACGGCCTCTTTATCATTCGCCCAATTCGCCGCTCCGATGTAAGATGAGACTTCGGAGAAGACCTTCCTGTTCGCGAACACCCGAGGGGCGCGAAACGGTACGGTCGGATTGACGGGTCCGATTCGTTGGCGGCTACAACTTGGGCGGGCCGCAACGAATCAAATCTTTCGGCCGAAGGGCTTCGTATACACCGGCACGGTTTCCTTTTTCAAAACTTACGGAGAGATGATGATGAGGTCTAATCGCAATCCTCTGCGCAACGTTGTCGCTTCCCTGTTCACGGTCTTAATCCTTGCCAGCGCGGCGGCCGCCAAGGGCGCGCCGGTCGGCGCCTTCCCCAACGTTCACATCAAGAACTTCGGGCAGATGGACGAGCGCTTCTACCGAGGCGCCCAGCCGAAGGGTCTCGAAGACATTCAGGCGCTCAAGGAGTTGGGCATCAACACCGTCATCGACCTCCAGTCCAAGCCCGAGCCCGAGGAGCGCGGCTGGGTCGAGTCCGTGGGGATGCGCTACGTCAACATCCCGATGATCGAGAAGAAGTACCCGAGGCCGGAATGGGTCACGGCCTTCCTGAAGACGGTGGACGACCCCTCGACGGGCAAGTTCTACGTGCACTGCGCGGGCGGCCGTCACCGCACGGGCTCGATGGGCGCGGTCTACCGCATGGAGAAGTACGGTTGGGACTACGGACAGGTCTACGCCGAGATGAAGCAGTTCGACTTCTACACGCGCTGGGGCCACGGCGACTTCAAGACCTTCGTCGAGGACTACGCCCGCCAGTTCCAGCAGCGCCAGGCGACGCCGGCCGCCACCGCTACCGAGACCGTCGCCGTGGGTAAGAACTGAAGTCTGAAACGCTGAAGTAGGAACGCTGAACGCTAAAGTAAGAACGAAGGCCGGGTCTCCCTTTCGGGACGCCCGGCCTTCGTCTTTCAGTTCATCGTTCAGCGTTCCTACTTCGACGTTCTTTTCACTGGTAGATGTAGGACGTGTTCTTCTGCTGGTCCCACTCGACGCTGTCGATGTTGCGCGGGTCGGAGGCGAGCAGTTCTTCGCTCAGGCGGTCGGTGCTGGCCTGCTGCCCCATGTCCACGAAGTAGACGATGCAGCCGGTCTCGCCCTCGGCGTCGGGGCGGTCGATGGTGCGCATCTCGGCGGCGAACTCGTACCGGCGGAAGAGCTGTAGGATCGCGTCCTGCGTCGTCCCGATGTTGCGCGTCTTCACCGTCAACTCCATCGCGCGCGTGACCTGCTCGCGCTCGCGGTACTCAAGACCCCACAGCAGCAGCAGCACGAAGAAAGTCAGGATGAGCCCGAGTTCCCAGCGGCCGACGCCCGTCGCGAGCCCGATGGCGAGACTCACGAGCAGCACCGTGATCTCCTTCGGGTCCTTGATGTTCGTGCGGAAGCGCACGAGCGAGGCGGCGGCGAAGATGCCGAAGGCGCGCGCCGCCGAGTCGCCCACGACCATCATCAGCGCCGACGCGACGACGGCCATCAATATTTGCGTCTGCGCCACGAAGGGATTGCGCTTGACCGCGTTCGACAGGCGGCGCGGCCGGAAGGCAAGCATCGCGGAGAGCAGCGCCGCCAGCGTCAAACGCACCGTGACGGTCGCGAAGGTCATCAGCCAGTCGCCGCCGGCCTCGACCCCCGTCGGCTGCGGCGTCGCTTGGTTTATGCCGAAGACGGACGAGAGCGGCGACGTGTCGCGCGTGGGCGCGGGACTGGGCCGCGCCGCTGGCTCCGTCCCCGTGGCGGGCGCCTCCTGACTCTGCGTGGACGCGCGCGGGTCGGCCGCGCCGCCCGCGAGGTTCAGGCCGCCCGAGCCGTAGCCCCGCATCAGCGCCGCCACCAGAAGGAACCCCATCGCCAGCGCGACGACCGCGACCGCGACCGTGAACCATCTTCCCTTTAACTTACCGTTGACCATATCCCTGCCGTTACCGTTCATCCTTTGTCTCCACCCGTGGCGCGGTGACCACGCTCCGCAGCGTGAAGAGTCGCAGCCCCATGCGTCGCGCGCTCACGTCCGCGCGCCTGCGCTCGCCCGCGCCGCCTTCGGCGAACGGCCGCAGCGGCCTGTATGTGACCACATACTGCGCGCCGATGTCGCGCGCGACCCTGTCGGCCAGCGCGGGCACCTCCTCCGTCGAACCCGGGAGCAGCACGCGCCCCCCTGCCTCGCGCGCCAGTGCGAGGAGTTGGCCCTCGCGTTTCCGCGTCGCCAGCTCGTAGTTCCTGAACCAGCGGCGCATCTGGAAGTCGAAGTTGATGACGCCGCCGCTGAACGCGCTCTTGCGGTGCCGCACCGTCGGCCCGACGAGCGAGGAGAAGCCGAAGATGTGCACGCTGGCCTGCGCCGCGACGAGGCTCCGCACGACCTCCTTCGCCACGTCGTCCGCGCGTATCTCGTCGCGCGTCTGAGCCTCAAGTCCGTCCGTGAAGACGACGACGTGCGTGTTCCCGACCGGGCGCTCGCCAAGCTTCGCGGCCGCCAGCGCCAGGCACTCCGAGAGGCGCGAGCGGTTCGAGGAGAAGACAGACAGCCGCGCGCAGTTCGCGCACAGCAGCTTCGTCTTGAGGTTGTGACTCGCGGCCGCGAGGTCCTCCGTCCAGTCCTGCGACAATTCGACGCGGCGGCCGTTATGGATGAAGGCCACGCGGTCCCCATCGCGCAGCCCCCCGAAGAGCCTCATGGCCGCGTCGGCCGCGGCTTCGGCCGCGCGCGTGGCCGTCACCTGCCCGCCCATGTCGAAGACGAGCAGGAGGTTGGCCGGGACGCGGCGGACGCTCCGGACGCGCTGCGGCACTCCGTCTTCGAGCACCAGCACGTCGTCGGCCGAGAGCGTCGGGTCGAAGCGCTCGCGGTCGTCGTAGGCGACGACGGGCAGACGCACCTCCTCCGTGTAGACCTTGACCGTCTCCTGCTCCTCGCGCGCGCCCGGCTGCCGCGCGACGCACGGTGGAACTGCGGCGAGAAGGAGTAGGAGAAGCGCGAGGCGGGCGGGGGCTCTGTCGAACACGGGACACTCCGAAAGCTGTTTGAAATGCCTGACGGACATCGCCTTCATGCGGCGATGTCCGTCAGGTAAAGATCGACCGCGCGCCGCTTACGGGGCGGGCGTGCTGGCGGTGGCCGGCGCGGGCAGCGACTTCAGGGCGTTGATGCGGCCCATGACCTCCTGCGCGAGCGCCTCGATCTCTTCGGGCTTGTAGTTGGCCGCGCGGAAGGCGTCCTTAATCTGGTCTTCGCTCAGCCGCGAGAGCACGTCGCCGATCCAGCGCGCCTGCTCGACCGTGACGGCGTCGAAGAGCCCGCCGTTCTTGCCGCTGTAGTCGAAGCGGACGAAGCCGCCCTCGACCTTATCGACGAAGCCGGTCTTGACGTACTTCTCGGGCTCGTTGCGGCTATGCGTGATGAAGTTGCCGGTCTTGCCGAAGGTCGCGCCGAGGTCGCTGACGATGTAACGCAACTCGCCGCCGCCCTCCACGGGGACGTAGACGACCTTGTTGTTCGAGTCCTTCAAGTCCCAGTTGTTCAGCAGGCCCATCAGCACGACGAAGCCGGCGAACTCGTTCGTCCCCTTGAAGGGGTTCGCGTTCCAACTCCACTCTTCGAGCCGCTTGTGGTTGTCCGGCCGCGCCTCGAAGCGGACGTTGGAGTAGCCCTTGCCGCCCTCGCACCGCTCGACCTTCTTCCTCGGCTTCGGCGCGTTGACGATCTGCACGCACGGGACGAGGTAGTTGACCTCGGTCGGGTAGCCGGCGGCCCAGACCAGTCGCGTGGCGACCGTCTCCGGCTGCGCCTCGTTGCCGACCTTGACGACCCACTTTTTGCCCGAGGCGTCGCGCACGCGCCACTTCACCGAGTAGCCTTCGGGCATCGTCTCTTCCCAAATCACCTGCTTGAGGTCGGGCTTCATCTCCTCGCCGCCCGGGCCGAGCAGGAGGTTGCGCGAAGAGATGTCCGTCGGCTCCTGCCACAGCACGGGCTTCCCTTCGGGCATCGCCTCCTTCTTCTCGTCCTTCTTCTCTTCCTTCTTCGTCTGCTCCTGCGTGGCCTCGTTCTGCCCCACGGCCGGCGCGCACGCCGAGAGCGTGACCGCCGCCGCCATCAGCACCAGGATAAATGTGCGGAATCCCTTGTTCGACATTTTCGACACTCCTCTAAAAAATTCTCACGTTCATTCGGGCGTGGGGGCGTCGATGAAATAGAGTTGACAGTTGAAGCGCTCGGCCCCCTCCTCAAGGGGCACGGGCCGGTAGCGGCCTTCGGGGTCGAGCACGCGCGCCTTCACGTTGTCGCGCAGGTATGCGTCGAGCAGCACGTCCTTCAGGTACTTCTTCAGGCGCTCGTCGCGGACGGGGGCGATGGTCTCGACGCGGCGGTCGAAGTTGCGCGGCATCCAGTCGGCGCTGCCGGTGTAGAGTTCCTCCTCGCCGCCGTTCTGGAAGTAGTAGGCGCGGCTGTGTTCGAGGAAGCGGCCGACGATGCTGCGCACGCGGATGGTCTCGGAGAGCCCGGCGACGCCCGGCTTCAGCATGCAGATGCCGCGCACGATAAGGTCGATGGGGACGCCGGCCTGCGAAGCCTCGTAGAGCGCCGCGATGACGCGCGTGTCGGCCAGCCGGTTGATCTTGACGATGATGCGGGCGGGCCTTCCCGCCTTCGCGTGCTCGGCCTCGCGGCGGATGAGTCCGACGGTCTTGTCGCGCAGCGCGACCGGCGAGACGAGAAGCTTCTTGTAGTCCTTCTGGCGCGAGAAGCCGGTCAGGAAGTTGAAGAGGTCGGTGGCGTCCGCGCCGATCTCCTCGTCGGCCGACAGCAGCCCGAGGTCGGTGTAGAAGTTCGACGTGACCGGGTTGTAGTTACCGGTCGCGACGTGGACGTAGCGGCGCAGACCGCCCTCCTCCTGCCTGACGACGAGCGCGACCTTGCAGTGCGTCTTCAGCCCGATGATGCCGTAGACGACGTGCACGCCCGACTCTTCGAGACGCTTCGCCCACTCGATGTTGTTCTCCTCGTCGAAGCGCGCCTTCAGCTCGACGAGCGCCGTCACCTGCTTGCCCTGCTGCGCGGCCTCGATGAGCGACTCGGGGATGGGCGACTTCTGCCCCGTGCGGTAGAGACAAATCTTGATGGACGCGACGCCGGGGTCTTTGGCCGCGCGGTCGATGAAGTCTGTGACGGCGTCGAAGGACTCGTACGGGTGGTGGAGCAGCACGTCGCGCTCGCGTATGCGCGCGAAGTAGTCGTCGGCGCCTTTGAGCGCCTTCGGGGAGTGCTGCTCGAACGGTGCGTCCTTCAACTCCGGCCGTTCGAGCTTGTAGAGCTGCATCAGGTCGCGCACGTTGAGCGGGCCGTCAATCGGGTAAACGTCGTCGGCCTCAAGCTCAAGCTCGCCCAGAAGCTTTCCGCACAACTCGGCCGGCATCCGCGCGTCCACTTCCAGACGGACGGCCGTGCCGAAGCGGCGCTTGCGCAGCGTCTTCTCCATCATGCTGAGAAGGTCGTTGGCCTCCTCCTCGCGCACGTCCACGTCGGCGTCGCGCGTGACGCGGAAGGCGTGGCAGTCGCGGACGCGCATGCGCGGGAAGAGCGATTCGAGGTTGGCCGCGATCAGGTCTTCGAGCATGACGAACTTCGTGTTCGTGTCGTCAACGGGAACGAGGCGCGGGACGAGCGCCGGCACCTTGATGCGCGCGAAACGCGGATCGACCTTCCCCGTCAACGAACGCGTGATGCCGTGCTCGGGCAGCGGCTCGACCGTCAGCGCGAGGTTCAGACTCAGGTTCGAGATGTACGGGAAGGGGTGGCCCTGGTCCACGGCCTGCGGCGTGAGCACGGGGTGCACCTGCCGCTTGTAGAACTCGCGGAGTTGCTGCCGCTCGGGCAGCGAGAGCGTGTTGTACTGGACGATGCGAACCCCCTGCTCGGCGAGGCCGGGCAGGACATCCTCGCGCAGGCAGCGCATCTGCTCGGCGAAGAGCGGGAGCAGCCGCGCGCGTATCTCGCGCAACTGTTCGAGCTGCCGCAGCCCGTCGGGCGAGAGCTTCTCGACCTGTCCCGCGAGCGTCTCCTGTAGACCCGAGACGCGGATCATGAAGAACTCGTCGAGGTTCTCGGAGAAGATGGAAAGAAACTTCAGCCGTTCGAGCAACGGCTGCGTCGGGTCGAGCGCCTCTTCGAGCACGCGCCGGTAGAACTCGATCTGGCTGAACTCGCGGTTGAAGAGGGGCACTGCCCCGGCCTGCGCCTTCCACTCGCGCGTCTCAGGCCCCTCGGGGCGCTCGTCGTCAGAGGGCTGTTTATTGGTTAACCTTGTCATTCGTCTCGGCGCGCCGGAACTCCTTCTGAAAAACCACGCCCCGCCCGGTCGCGAAAAAGATTTAATTCGAAAACTTTGCTTTGAGATGCCCGCCGGCGCGCCCGCGATAGCCGAGAGCGCGCCGAAAATCACCCGACATGAACGCCTTCCCGAAAGCGTCCCGCGCGAACCGCGCACCCTCTCTCGCGGGTACACGGATGGCGGAACGGGATGCAGGCGGGCTTACAGCAAGCACCGTTCCTTCTGGCCGGACGTTCGGGGGTCTCTCCGCTGAAGTTATTCTACTGCAATATTTAACTTGTGCAAGCCTCTGCCCGCGCGGGAAAGCGCCTGTACGGTTTCAAACCTTTAACCGCCTTACTCTGCCTGCATTTGCGTGGAACGCCGTGGCCTATTTCAACTTCAGCGCCCCGACCGCGACCGACGCGTCGAGCACGCGCACCACGTCTTCGAGCGTGACCGTCCCGTAATACCAACTGCCGGCCGCCGCCGACTCGGCGTAGACGGCCTTGTAGATGTCGTAGTAAGAGCGTTGTCCGTCAACGAAGTTGAAGACCTCCGTGCGCATCAACCCGTGAAGCTGTCCGCCGTCCATGAACGGCACCTTCGCGCGGTTGGTCAGGTACGTGTCGAACGGGGTGACGTTGACGGGAACCTTCCTGCTCGCCGCGCGCTCGGCGTCGGTGAGCGTGAACGACTGCGGTGGCCTCTCGCCGTGAAGTTGGGTGTAAAAGGCCGCAAGCTCCCGCCTGGCACTATCGTTCCTCAGCATCAGACTCGTCATGCTCTCGATTTTCATTGCTGTCGCGTCACTTGCCGAGAATACGCGGATGGAGTCTTGCGCGCGCGCCTCGCGCAAAAGACCCTGCTCGACAACTGCGTTCGCGTTCTTCCAGCCGCGGTCGGGCACGGCTGCCGACGCGAGGAGAATCTGCATCGCAACTTGCAGGTCGTTCGCGAGGCGCTTCGCGCCCTGCGCGTAAGTCTCGGAGAGAAGGAGCGGGATGTCCTTCTCGTCGGCCTTCGAGAGGAAGTACGCGAGCGAGCCGATGAGGAAGTTGTTGCGGCGCAGTTGCGTCTGGTCGATCTGGAAGAGGTCGTCGTCCGAGGAGTGTATGTAAGGGTCGTCCCAGTTGATGAGCGCGACGGCCGGGATGCCGACCGCGCCCTCTAAGAAGACGAGGTGATCGGACGAGCCGAAGTGAGGCACGAAGCGCGCGTTGTAGCCCTGCCGCGTCCCACGCGTCGAGTAGAGCGGGCGGGTGAAGGGGCGCGGCAAACCGCCCTGCCGGCTCGCGGCCAGAAAGCCGTTGTTGGTGTTGATGAGGTAGGTGCCGACGCTCTCGAAGACGGCGTCGAGATAAGAGGTGCGCGAGTGCGGCGCGAAGATGAGGTGCTGGACGCGGCTGCCCATCGCGAGGTTCGCGCCCGTCATGTCCTGGTGGACGTTCGCCAGAATCTTCTTCATCTCCTCGGGGTGCTCGCGGAAGAACTGGTACTCCGAATAGATTTCGTCCGTCCACCAGAAGCGCAGGTCGCGTTGCGGCCGCTTCATCTTCCCTTCCTTGATGAGCTTGGTGAACGTGCGCGCCAGCTCAAGCAGGTTCGCGCAGCCGCTCCCATCGTCGTTGGCCGAGCCCTGCTCCTCCTGCAAGTGCGCGGTGAGGACGATCTGCTGCGTGCCGGGGCGCGTGCCGCGAATGACGGCCTCGACGAAGCCCGTCTTGCCGGGCGACGGGCCGAACTCGGTATCAACCTTCGCCTTCAGGACGACGCGTCCGCCGCGCGCGGGCTTGCCCGTGGCGAAGAAGTCCTGCACGGCGTCCGTGTGGAGGATGCGGCGCAGCGCGTCGCCCTTGCGCGGCGGGAGGACGAAGGCGAAGGTGCCCTTCGTGCCGGCGGGCGGCTCCGCGCTGATGCGCTGCCACGCGACCTGGTCGGGGTAGTCCAACGGGCTCCGGTTCTCGGAGGTCTGGTAGGTGACGACGCCGACGGCGCCGAGCTTAGCCACCGCGTTGTTGACGGCGCGCTGCGGAGGCCCGTCCGTGAGGACGAGTTTGCCCTTCACGTCCAGGCCCTTGAGCGCCGCCTCCGTGCCGTCGCCGATGTCTACGAGTTCGGCCGTCACGTCCGCGTCGCGGCTCATGTCGGCGAGGTAGACGGCGTGCTCGCCGATGTCCGCGAGTTTCAGCTCGACGGGCTCGACCATCCACAACTCGGCCGAGCGCGGGGTGTAGTTCGGCCCCTCAAGCTTCTGATCGATGAAGCGCACCTCGTCCACGCCGGCCTCGCGCGCGGCCTGCATCACGTAGTCGCGCGCCTTGAAGAAGCCCTCCATGCCGGAGTCGCGGTGCCAGTGCGAGAGCCAGCGGATGTGCTCGAAGGCGCGGTCGCCCGATATCTCGTTCGAGAGCATCCGTATCTCTTCGTCGGACATGAACGGCGTCGTCTGCGCCACGCAGAGGTTCAGCGCGGGCGCCAGCACAAGGTTGATGATTAGAAAGACGGAGAGCGCGAGAGTCCTTTTCATCGAAGTCTCCTGCGGGGCATGTATTTACGTGCTGAGGGTCGAGCGCGGTGAGTTTAGCAGGAAAATTACGACGGAGGTAGGGTTACGAATCGGCCTTCTTCTGTACAAGAATTTGGAAGTGCGAGGCCATGCCGCCGGGCAGAATCATCTCGCGCGCGTCGAGGCGGAGGGCCGCCGTGTCGGCGTCGGACGCGGCGTTGGTGCTCTCAAGCTCCAACTGCTCGACGAGCCCCGCGCGGAGGAGGAAGCCGTCGAGGCGTTCGAGCGAGAGCGTGCGCAGGCCCGCGCTCTCGCCTTCGGCCATGACCTGAGTCCAGTTGACGGTCGTCGTCAGGTCTTGCCGGCCGGGGTCGCGCAGCACGTCCTCAACGAACTCGTGCCCACGGAAGGCGCGCAGCGTGCCCCCGCGCCTGCGCGGCGCGTCGTAGAGCGCGGCGGCCTCGTCACCGTAATCGACGGTGACGACGAAACCGCCGACGACGATCTCGGACACCCGCGCGAGCCAGTCGGCCGTTTCGAGATTGACTTCAGCAGTCTGCCCTTCTTCGAGCGTCACGCCGAGCCGCTCGAAGTGTTCGGCGAGGCGCGGCGTCGAGGGCTCGCCTTCGACGAAGATGAAGGTGCTGTTGTCATCCAGTCCCACCAACGACTCGCGCAGGCGCCCGCCGCGCATCGTCACGCGATGGACGGGGAAGGCGTCGAGCAGTTCGTTCGAGAAGACGACGGCGTGTTCGAGTCGTTCTTTAAGCTCCGACATGCGGCGGAACTCGACGCGCTCGGCGAAGGGCTTGAGCAGTTCGGCGGCGCGTTGACGTGAGTCCGCGCTCGTTTCGTCGAAGACGTAGCGCAAGCGTTCGTAGACGTGCGGGGCGTCGCGTCGAAGTGTCTTCAGAACGCCGTGCGCAAAGCGGCCCGCGCCGCCCCCCGCTTCGATAAGGTTGAAGGAGCGCGGGCTCCCCAGTTCTTCGTAGAGTCGTGTGAAGTATCGTGCGAAGGTTGAAGCGAAGAGGGTGCCGCGCTCGGGCGCCGTGCGGTAGTCGCCCGCGCGGCCCCAGCGTTCGGCGCCGTGCCTGCGGTAGTAGCCCTCGCGCTCGTCGTAGAGAGCGGCGCTCATCCACTCTTTGAAGGTCAAAGGCCCCGCGTCGTGGATGCGTTCGCGCAGGCGCGCGGCGAGAGACGGTTCGGTCTCACCTTCGTTTGAATCTTTACTGGCGCGGGGGTTCATCGGGCTGCTTGTCGAGCAGGCGCGTGGTGTGGTCGGTGACGCTGGCGCGCGGGGGCTCGATTAGTTCGCCCGTGTTGAAGCGCGGCGGGCGCGCGGGGACGGGCGCGGCCTGTCGCGGCGGCAGCGTGTAAGACTGTTGCTGCGGCGTGCCGAGATAGTTGGGGATGGTTGGCGGCGGCATGTACGAGGGTTGCGGCGCCGCGGGGAGGGCCGGAGTGTTGCTCTCGAAGAGCAGCGCGTACATGATGCGCAGGAAGCCGCCGACGGGTAGACCGATTGCCGCGAGCGCGACTATCTCGCCGGGGAGGCCAAGCAGCGCCACGGCGAAGATGGCGAGCAGCGGGACGGCGAGCAGCACGGTGAGCATGAGCATCGCGCCCTGCCTGATGCCCTTCTGCCGCGGCGTCAGCTCCGGCGAGGCCACCTGCTGCTGTTGCGGGGGGCGCCAGTGGAGACGGCCCCCGTTCGCCACCAACTCACCGACGACTTCGAGGTGAAGGCCGCAGTTGGGGCAGAAGCGCGCCTCGTTCGAAACCTGCCGCTGGCCGCAGTTGGGGCAGAACATCTTCGGGCTCCTGTGAACTTTGAAAATGTCTCAGCGCGCCTGCTCGTCGCGCTCGCGTTCGAGGAGGCGCGTCGTGCCTTCGGTCACGCTCGGCCTGTAGCCAAGGTCGGCCGTGTCGGGTCGCGGCGGGACGTACGAGCGCGCGGGCTGCGACTGCTGCGGCGGCAGCGCCGAGACCGGGTGCGGCGGCTGCTCGAACTGCGGCTGCCGCGCGTAGGCCGGCTGCCGTTCCAAATGCCTGCGGTACGGTCCGTCTTCGAAGAAGAGCGCGTAGAGGAGTCGGAAGAGGCCCGCGACGAAGGCTATCACGCCGAGGAGGGCCAACTCTTCAGGCGTGCCGATAATCTCGCTGATAATCGCCAGGGTCGGGATGAGGAACGCGCCCGCCAGCATGAACTTCCCGCCCAGTTGCGCGCCTTTCCGCTTCGGCGAAGGCGGGGCCGGCACCGCCTCGAAGGCCGGCTCCGGCGCCGCGCCGCGCCCACCCGTGGCGAGCAGACCCGCGACGGCCATCAGTTGAAAGCCGCACCGCGAGCAGAAGCGCGCGGCGTCCGAAACCTGCTGCTGGCCGCATTGTGGACAGAACATCTCTCGACCTTCCTTTCGCGGGATGAGGTTAAAGTCCCGGCCTCCTTTACGACTATCCCACGCGCGAAGTTCGCGCGCAACCGCCGTGCCCTACCACCTTCAAACACGTTCACACGCGCGGCAGGCGCGCGTCGGAGAAGAGCCGCAGCGTCGCGTGGGCGCGGCCCTGATGATGCGCGGCGCGCGCCAGCGTCTCGACGGCGAGCGCGAAGAGCGTCCGCATCTCGCCCGAAGGCACCGCTATCTCTTTCCCGAAGTCCGCGTCCGAGCGGAGGAACTCGAAGGCGCGGCGGCGCGTCGTCTCTGCCTCTTCGAGGTAGCGCGCAACGTCTTCGGGGGTGGGCAACGACTCGGGCAGGGTCCACTCGAAGGGGTCGTCCCAGAGGTTGACGGTGATGCCGCCGAAGGTCTGCTCGACGGCGGCGGCCGAGCGCAGGAGGTGCTCGCCGCAGGAGTAGACGGGGAAGGTGCGCGACGACGGCCCGCGCTCCGGCTGCCAGTAGAGCCGCTCGGCCGGCACGGCCCGCACGAGCGCCAGCGAGCGCCCGTGCAGGCGCGCGAACTGTTCGTCGAGGCCGCGGCCGATACTCATCATGCAAACTGTCCGGGCGCCACGGCTTCAGCTTGGAACAATCTGAAATTTCAAATCTGAAATCTCAAATCACTGCTACTTGACGCGGCGGTCCTCTTCCCTGACGGCCAGGCCGACGTTGCGGCCACGGATGGTCGGCCCAGAGTAGACGCGCCCCTTGACGCCGACGCGCGCGCCGCGCGCGGGCGTGCTGCCGCGCTCGGTGACGACCCAGATGCGCCCCGTCCCGTCGTCCAGCTCGTAGGCGCCGCCGACGAACGGGATGCCGTAGCTGTCCGTGACGCGGCCGACGATGCCGACCTCCTTGTCCATGTAGCGGTCGGGGTCGGCCTTCAGCTTACTGATGCTCGTCTGGCTCGGGCAGGCCGTCAGGGCCAGCAGGCTCGCGAGCAGGACGGGCAGGAAGAAAAGCTTGCGACGTGAAAGCATGTGCGTCTCCTTCAACTTTCTTTGACGGTTGTCGGGAGAGCGTTTCCGATGATAGCACGGCCCCGTGGCCGTCCCGAAAAGTAGACGCCGCCCGAGGCCGTTATGTTAACTTACCCCGGCACGCACTTCGGCCTACTCCCGAAACGCCTGGTCCCAACCTGTGAATTAGGAGAGAGAGTCTTGACCAAACCTTTGATTGCCGTCGCCGCGCTGGCGGTTGCTCTCTTTTCCGCGCCCCCGGCCCGCGCGCAGGCGCCGGAGCATCTCAAGATGAAAGGCATGAGCGAGCAGCAACGTTGGGTCGTGGAGATAGAACGCCTTCAGCGCGAGATCATGGACGCCATCCGCGACAGGGACGCGAAGGCACTCGAACGCATCCTGTCCGACGACTTCGTCTACCGCAGCCCCGAGGGCGAGGTGAACCGCGCCGACTTCATCAAGAACGTCAACGCGCTCCCCGGCCGCATCGTCTCGGTCGAGGGCAAGGACCTGCGCGTAAGAATCTTCGGCGAGACGGCCGTGATGACCGGCGCCCAGGTAGCCGTGCTCCGCACCGACGACGGCAAGGAGCTTGAAAGCGTTGCCGCCTTCACCGACATCTTCGTCAGACGCCGTGGCCGCTGGCTGCTCGCGCTCGCCCACGGCGTCGAGCTTCCCGCGCCGCCCGCCAAACAGCAATGAGGCATGAAGACTAATCTCAAAGTTCAAACTTCAATTTTCAAAGTCTCCGGCGCGCTGACGCTGCTCCTCTGCCTCTTCGCGCCAGCGGTCGCGCGCGACGACTACCCACGGCAGACGGCGATTGACGCGCTCCAGTACCGCATCCGCCTGAGCATCGCCGACGCGGGCGAAGAGATAAGCGCGGAGACCGAGATCGTCTTCGCCGTCAGGGCCGAGAACGTCCGCGAGGTCGCGCTCGACTTCCCCGGGCTCGCCGTCGATGGCGTGAGCGAGAACGGCAAAGCCGTGAAGTTCACGCGAGACGGCGGCCGGCTCCGCGTCGCGCTGACGGGCGCTTATAAACCCGGCGACCTTCTCAACGTCTCGGTCAAATATCACGGGGCGCCGTCCGACGGCCTCTACTTCAAGCGGAACAAGTTCGGCGACCGCACCGTCTTCGCGGACAACTGGCCCGACCGCGCGCGTCAATGGTTCCCTTCCGTCGATCATCCGTCCGACAAGGCAAAGGTCGAGTTCTTCATCAACGCGCCCGTCCGCTACGACGTGGTCGCCAACGGCGAGCTTATCGAGACGACGAGCCGGCAGGACGGCACGCGGCTCACGCACTGGCGCGAGCAGGTGCCCGTCCCCGTCTACTGCATGGTCTTCGGCGCAACCGAGTTCTCCATCATCAACGCGGGCACCGTGGACGGGACGAGCCTCTGGCATTACCTCTACCCCAGGGACCGCGACAACGGACTCCGCGACCACGGCCGCGCGTTGCGCATGCTTGAGTTCTACACGGACCTCGTCGGCCCCTACCCTTACAAGAAGCTCGCGCTGGTCGAGTCCTCGACGCGCTTCGGCGGGATGGAGAACTCGTCGAACATCTTCTTCGACGAGAACTCCTACGACGGCACCGGCGGGCTCGAAGGCACGGTCGCGCACGAGATAGCGCACCAGTGGTTCGGCGACTCGGTGACCGAATCGGACTGGCATCACCTCTGGCTGAGCGAGGGCTTCGCGACGTACTTCGGCGCGCTCTTCTACGAGCGCGCCGACGGACGCGACAAGTTCGTCCGGCTGATGCTCAACAACAAAGAGCGTTATGTGAAGGACGCCGAGTCGGTCGCGCGCCCCGTCTACGACCCCGAGGTTAAAGACCTCTTCAAGCTGCTCAACCGGAACAACTACCAGAAGGGCGCGTGGGTGCTGCACATGCTCCGCCGCGTCGTGGGCGACGAGACGTTCTTCGCGGGCGTGCGCGACTACTACCGCACATACCGCGACGGCAACGCCCTGACCGAAGACTTTCAACGCGTGATGGAGCTGCACCACGGCCGGCCGCTCGGCTGGTTCTTTCGCCAGTGGATTTACGAGCCGGCCTTCCCCGTCTACGACGCGGCGTGGAGGTGGGACGAGACCTCGAAGCGTCTGACCCTCAGAGTCAAACAGACGCAGCCGGGCGCCCTCTTCCGCATGCCGCTCGATGTCGAGTTCAGCAACGGCGACGACACGCAACGCAAAGTCGTCGAAGTCTCGGGGCGCGAGCAGACCTTCGACTTCGAACTCAAAGCGAGACCGCAGTCGGTAGCCATCGACCCGGACGAATGGGTGCTCAAGACCCTGACCCTGCGGCGGGAGTAAGGCCGAAGGCCGCTCCGCGCCCACGGCGCCTTTAACTTTCAACACCTGCGAGGGACGGCATGAAATTCAACAAAGCAACGCTGACGCTCCTCCTCCTTCTGGCCCTTTGCGCCGCGCACGCGGCCGCGCAACAGCTCCCCGAGCCGAAGCTCACGCCCCAGCCTTCGACCGAGGCGCAGACCACGGCCATTCGCGAAGGCATAGCCCTCCACGAGCGCGGCGACTTTGAAGGGGCCATCCGCAAGTACGAGTCCGTGCTGGCCGAGAACCCTGCCAACATCGTGGCGATCTACGAGTTGGGCTTCGCACACATGGCGAAGAAGGACTTCAAGAAGTCGCTCGAAATCGGCTACCGTGGCGCGGGGTATGACTCGCCGCAGCTCGCGGGCTTCTACCTCCTCATCGGGAACAACCTCGACCTGCTCGGCGAGCCCGACAAGGCCGTCGAGGTCTACAAGAAGGCCGTCAAGCAGTTCCCGCGCGACGGACTGCTGCACTACAACCTCGCCGTCACCTACCGGAACAAGGGCAAGCTCAACGAGGCCAGGAAGTCTCTGAAGGCCGGGCTGGCCGCCGCCCCCGAGCATGCTTCGAGCCACCTCATGCTGGCGGCGATCTTCTACAACGCGGGCTACAAGACGCCCGCGCTGCTCGCGGCGTCGCGGTTCCTCGTCCTCGAACCCGCCTCGCAACGCTCGACCGCGGCGGTCAGACTAGTGCGCGCGGTGCTGACCGGCGGGGCGAGCGCGGGCAGCAAACCCGGCGAGATCAACCTCACGCTCGACCTCGACGCCAAGAAGGACGAGGGCGACTTCTCCGCCGTGGACACCGTGCTCGGGCTCTCGTCCGCGCTCACGCTCATGGAGAAGGAGAAGGAGAAGACCGAGGCGCAGAAGCTCGTCGGGCAGATGGAGACGGTGCTGGCGGTGCTCGCCGAGCAGAGCGAGAAGAAGAAGCAGTCGGCGTTCGTCCCGTCATACTACGTCCCCTACTTCGTCGAGTTGAAGCAGAAAGGCCACGTCGAGGCGTTCGTCTACCACGCGTTGCGTTCGAGCGGCCTGCCCGGCGTGCGCGAGTGGTCCGAGTCGAACAGCGGGCGCGTTATGCAGTTCCTGCTCTGGTCGAAGAAGTACCAGTGGCCGGCCGAAGTCAAACCCTAAAGGGTTCGTGGAGGTGGGGAACGCACAGATGACACGTTACCTATTCGTGCTCCTACTCCTCGCGGCTTGTGCCACGCGGGCTACGGGGCAGACGACCGTCATCCGCGCGGGACGGCTCGTGGACCCAGAGGCCGGCGCCGCCGCGCGGAACCAGACCATCGTCGTCGAGGCCGGGAAGGTCAAGGCCGTCGGCGCTAACGTCGAAGTCCCGAAGGGCGCGAGCGTCATCGACCTCTCGCGCTCCACGGTCATGCCCGGACTCTTCGACGCGCACACGCACCTCTGCATGACCATCAATCTCAAGCGCGATGCAGGCAACTACTATTACACCAGCATCCGCGACCCCGACACCTACCGCGCCATCCAGGGCGTCGCCAACGCGCGCGACATGCTCGCCTCGGGGTTCACCACCGTCCGCGACGTGGGCAACGAGGGCGACTACGCGTGCGTCAGCCTCCGCCGCGCTATCGCGGGCGGACTCGTCCCCGGCCCGACGATGCTGACGGCGGGCCGCATCATCGCGCCCTACGGCGGCCAGTTCCACCTACAGCCCGGCCGCCGCGAGTTGGGCGAGCCCGAATACTTCTTCGCCGACACGCGCGACGAGATGCGCAAGGCCGTCCGCGAGAACGTTCACTACGGCGCGCGCGTCATCAAGATCGTCGTGGACGACCAGCAGTACATCTACTCGGTCGAAGACATCAAGTTCATCGTCGCGGAGGCGCGCGCCGTCGGCTTGAAGGTCGCGGCGCACGCGTGGACGACCGCCGGCATACACAACGCCGTCGCGGCGGGCGTCGCTTCGATTGAACACGTCAACGGCATCACCGACGAAGACATCGCCGTCGCGAAGCAGGGCGGCATCACGCTCGTCTTCACGCCCTTCCCCGAGTGGGCGCTGCGCGAGTTGGGTTCGAGCCCGGAGGAGGCCGCGAAGGAGTACCGCGACACGGGCGCGCGCCTTGCCGCCGCGTACAAGCTCGGCGCCACCATCGCCTTCGGCACCGACGCCGCGATGGCGATTCCGAAATACACGCGCGGCACGCTCTCGTTGGCGTGGATTGACAGCTACGTCGCGGCGGGCATGCCGCCCCGCGCGATACTTCAGGCCATGACGGTCAACGCCGCGCGCCTGTTCGGCGTCGAGCGCGAACGCGGCCAACTCAAGCCCGGCATGGCGGCCGACATCATCGCCACGCCGGCCGACCCGCTCGAAGACATACAGACGCTTAAGCAAATCAACTTCGTCATGAAGGACGGCGTCGTCATCAAGCACGACGCGGGAGCCCGACCGTAAAGGAGGGCGTAGGTCTTCCCAAAGGAGAGTCGATGAAAAAGATGAGAAGGCGTGACTTTCTACGAGCGGGCGCGGCGGCGGGCGTGGCCGTCGCCTCGGCCAAAACCCTGAACGCGGGCGCGCCCGCCGTCCTTATCCAGAACGTGAGGCCGGCGGTCGTCGCCTCGTCCAACGGCAACGAGTTCAAGAACGGCGGCGACGAGACGTGCGTGCAGCGCGCCTTCCGCCTGTTGACCTCGGGCGCCGACGTGCTCGACGCCGTGATTGCCGGCGTCAACATCGTCGAGCTCGACCCGCTCGACGACAGCGTTGGCTACGGTGGACTGCCGAACGCCGACGGCGTCGTCCAGCTCGACTCGTCCTGCATGCACGGGCCGAAGAAGCGCGCCGGGGCCGTGGCCTCGCTCGAAGGCGTGCGCACGCCTTCGCTCGTCGCGAAGGTCGTCTTGGAGACGACCGACCACCACCTGCTCGTCGGCCAGGGCGCGCAACTCTTCGCGCGCAACATGGGTTTCAAGATTGAAGACGACTTGAACACCGAGCACTCGCGCAAGCTGTGGCTCGAATGGAAGCGGCGCACGGACCCTTCGCACTACCTCGACCCCGCGAAGCGCGCGGAGGTCTGGCGGCGCGAGGGTCTGAAGATGGTCAGGGAAGGTCTCATCCGCGAGGAGCACTTCCACGGCACCATCAACTGCGACGCGGTCAACGCGAAGGGCGAGGTCTGCGGCGTGACGACGACGAGCGGGCTCGCGTGGAAGATACCGGGGCGCGTCGGCGACTCGCCCATCCTCGGCGCGGGGCTCTACGTGGACAACGCGGTCGGCGCGGCCGGCTCCACCGGGCGCGGCGAAGCGAACCTCTACAACCTCTGCTCCTTCCTCATCGTCGAGGAGATGAGAAGAGGCAAGAGCCCGAAGGACGCGGGGATGGAGGCGCTCCGCCGCATCAAGGCCAACACCATCGAGAAGCGTCTGCTCAACAAGGACGGCAACCCGGCCTTCGGCATCAACTTCTACGTCCTCAACGCGCGCGGCGAGCACGCGGGCGTCACCATGTACGAGGGCGCCAAGTACGCCGTCTGCGACTCGAACGGCCCGCGCACGCTCAACTGCGAGGCGCTGCTGCCGAAGCCGACCGCCTAAAGGATGGAGACGACATTGAAGATCAGACAGTTGCTCGCCGGCCTTTTGCTGACGCTGGCCTACGCCGCGCCTTCGCCCGCGCAAGAGGCTCCGAAGTACGACATGGGCAAAGTCCAGTTAGTGTTCCTGCGTCTCGCGCCGGACTGGAAAGCGGCCGATGCCTCCGCGAAGGTTTCGAGGGAGCACAGGGCCTTCGTCGAGAAATTAATGGCGGAGGGGAAGATTGCCGTTTCGGGTGAGGTGTCGGGCGAAGGAGACCTCCGCGAGATAATGGTCATCAAGACCGAGTCGCTCGAAGAGGCGCGGCAGGCCACGGCGGCGCTTCCGGCCGTCAAGGCGGGCATGTTGAAGCCCGAAGTGCTCTCGTGGTTCGCCGCCAGAAATTACATCAACCCGCCGCTGATGCCTCTGACGCCGACGAACTACGTCTTCGGCATCCTCGTGCGCGGGCCGCAATGGACCGCGGCGGAGACAGAGGAGACGCGGAAGCTTCAGGAAGGGCACATGGCCAACATCAACAGGCTCGCGGAGTCCGGCAAGCTCGTCCTCGCCGGCCCTTTCTTTGACGGGGGCGAACGGCGCGGGGTCTTCATCTTCAAGGTGGACACCTTGCAGGAGGCGCAGTCGTTGACCGACACCGACCCTGCGGTCAAGGCGGGCCGGTTGAAGATCGAGCTGCACCGCTGGTCCGTTCCGAAAGGGGTTTTAAAGTAAGCGCCGCCGAGCGTATGATGCGTCAGCCTTTAAGCACAGACACAAGTCGGACATCGAACGAGGGGCGGAGTTGTGACGACGCGGGTCAAAGCGCCCGCAAGGGAGGAGCCGTCTATGTTCGTGGGAAGCAGAAGGTTGACGTTCAGCCTCGTCCTCATCGCGTCTCTGCTGCTGTCGCCGGTCGCGTCGGCGCAGACCGCTTCGAGCGACTGGTCGTCGCTCAAGGCCGTCGCTTCGGGGAGCAAGCTGTCGGTGAAGCTCAAGACGGGCAAGAGCGTCGAGGGCAAGTTGACCGCCGTGTCGGATGACTCGCTGTCTCTGACGGTCGGCGGCAAGCAGACCGAGTTGAAGGCCGGCGACGTGTCGCGGGTCTACACGGTCGGCGGGAGTTCGGCGAAAAAGGGCACGCTCGTCGGGTTGGCGGTGGGCGCGGGCGGGGGCGCGGCGGTCGGCGCGGCCGGCGGCGGCGGCGACTTCTTCCCCGGCAGGGGCGTGTTTGCCGCGGGCGGAGCCGTGCTCGGCGGCGGTGTCGGCGCGCTCATCGGCTACGCCGTCGGGCGGTCTCGGCGCAAGCGCGTGCTCGTCTACGAGGCCCGGTAGATTTTACTTGCCGGGAGCGCGGGCATCCTGCCCGCCAAAGCGTGCGTGAGCATGCTTCACCGTGAAGCGCCACACTTCAACGTTGAAGTGTGGCGCTTCGTTGTATTCGCGCTGACGCGCTCATGGCTGGCAGGGATGCCCGCGCTCCCGGCTGGGCGGGCTCTAGTTCCCGAACCAGCCGATGGGCTTGCCGGAGAGATCGACCCAGACGCTCTTGACCTGCGTGTACATCTCCAACGCGTGCTTGCCCATCTCGCGGCCGTAGCCGGACTGCTTGTAGCCGCCGAAGGGCGAGGCCGCATTGAACATGTTGTAGGTGTTAATCCAGACCGTGCCGGCCTTGACGGCCTTGGCGAAGCGGTGCGCGCGCGTGATGTCCTTCGTCCAGATGCCGGCCGACAGGCCGTAGACGACTTCGTTGGCCTGCTTGATGAGGTCGTCCTCGTCCTCGAAGGTGATGATGGAGACGACCGGGCCGAAGATCTCTTCCTGAGCCACGCGCATGTTGTTCGTCACGTCGCCGAAGATGGTCGGCTGGAAGAAGTAGCCCTTCTGGAAGTCGCCTTCGAGCTGCGGCGGGCAGCCGCCCGTCAAGACCTGCGCGCCCTCCCCCTTCGCGATGTCCACGTAGCTCTTGATGCGGTTGAGTTGCTCTTCGGAGACCTGCGGCCCCATCTGCGTGTTCTTGTCCATCGGGTCGCCTACACGCACGCGCGACGACTTATCCTTGAAGCGGTCGAGGAACTCTTCCTTGACGCGCGCGTCGAGGAAGAGGCGCGAGCCGGCGCAGCAGACCTGGCCCTGGTTGAAGTAGATGCCCATCATCGCGCCGTTGACGGCCTGCTCGATGTCGGCGTCGGCGAAGACGATGTTCGGCGCCTTGCCGCCGAGTTCGAGCGAGACCTTCGTCAAATTGTCGGACGCGGCGCGGGCGATGATCTTGCCGACCTCCGTGCTGCCCGTGAAGGCGACCTTGTCGATGCCGGGGTGCGCGGCGAGCGCGGCGCCGGCCGTCTCGCCGTAGCCGGGCACGACGTTGACGACGCCGTCGGGGAAGCCCGCCTCCTGTATGAGCGAGGCCAGTTCCATCGCGCCGACCGGCGTCTGCTCGGCGGGCTTCAGGACCACGGTGTTGCCGGCGGCGAGCGCGGGGGCGAGTTTCCACGCGGCCATCAGCAGCGGGAAGTTCCAGGGGATGATCTGGCCGCAGACGCCGACGGGCTCGCGCAGGGTGTAGTTGAACATCTGGCCGGGGACGGGGATGGTCTCGCCCTCGATCTTCGTCGCCCAGCCGGCGAAGTACTCGAAGTTCTCGACGACTTGCGGCAGGTCTACGTAGGAGGTCTCCTTGATGGGCTTGCCGTTGTCGGCGGTCTCAAGGGCGGCCAGTTCCTTCGACTTCGCTTCGATGAGCTGCGAGAGCTTGTAGAGCATGCGGCCACGGTCGCGCGCGGAGACCTTCGACCACGACCCCTCCAGGGCGCGGCGGGCGGCGTCAACGGCCTTGTCGATGTCGGCCTTGTCGCCCTCCGCGACCTCCGCGAGCGTGGCGCCGGTCGCGGGATTCGGCGTGGTGAAGGTCTTGCCCGACTCGGCGTCAACCCACTGGCCGTCGATGAAGAGTTGATATTTGCGGGGAGTCTCGGATGCCGACTTAGCTGAAGACATGGTGTTTCTCTCCTCTTCCGGATGAAGTCTCGGTGTGTGTCCAATCTATGGAATGTGTCCGATTTGGCGTGCGCCTACTTTACACCCGCCGCGCTTCGGAGTCCAAACAGCCCCTTCGTCGTCTTCAGGATTAACTCAGGGTTGTGGCGCGCGGTGCTTCTTTACCTTCGTCGGCGGCGTATTCGAGGTCGCGGTCACCGGTCACCTCTTCCCAGTCGTAGCCGAGGTGGATGGCGAGGCGGCGCAGTTTCGACTCCCACTCTTCGCGCTGCGAGCGGTACTCCTCCCAGCCCTGCTCCGTGTCGCGGCGGACGCCGATGCCCGACTCGCGCAGCCGCGCGACCGTCTGGTCGTAGCGGCGATGCCAGCGGTCGTTGGTCTCCCGCGCCTCCTGCTCGGTCGGGCGGCGCGGACGCGTGCGCCGTTCGAGGTCGAGCGAATCGACCAGTTGTTCGAGGACGTGGCGCACGCCCGCGTCGAGGGTGCGCACCTCTGGATAGTTACGCAGGTCCGAGTTCTCCTCGCGGTCGAGCGCGGCGCGGATGACGGCGCAGGTTTCGAGCAGGAGGAAGAGGACGCGCGGCGTTCCCTTGTAGACCTCGACGGGGTGGAAGTAGTGGATGACGGGGTGGTCGATGTGCGACTCAAGCAGCCCTTGCAGGTCGCGCGTGACGGTGCGCAGCGCGTCGCGCAGGCCGTAGAAGCGCCCCTCGACGAAGTGGTGCGCGATGAAGCCGGCCACGTCCGCGCCCTGCCCCGCCTGATGATAGATGGAGACCGCGACGGCGCGCTTGCGTTCGAGCGCCGTGTAGACGGTCAGCATGTACGTGATGGCGAGCGAGATGACGACGAGTCCCGACGCGGCCTCGAACAGGGCGAGGAGGCGCAGGGGCGTCGTGCGCGGCATCACGTCGCCGTAGCCGACGGTGGTGAGCGTGACGCCGCTGAAGTAGACGGCGTCGATCCAGCCCGGCTCGGGGTGCGAGACGCCATAGGTGAAGCCGCCCGGGATGTGCGGGTAGTAGACGAGCGCGAAGGCCGTGACGAGCAGGACGATGTAGACGACGATGAGCAGCGGGAGCAGCAGCGGCCCGACCATGTTGAGGAGCCGGTGCCGGTTCGCGCGCGAGAGCCTGAAGGCGACGGCGCGCGTCACGCGCCAGACCGCGCGGTTCAGAGACTCGCCGACGGGGCCGTAGCGCGCGCTCGAATGGAGCACCGTCGCGTAGATGTCGAAGATGATGAGCGCCAGCAGGACGAAGCCCGCCGCCGTGTAAATGAATGTCCCCACCCTCGCTTTATATAACGCGGCGGTGCCGCCTGCCAAGACACGTCAGAACGATGAAGTATGAACGCTGAACGCTGAACTCAAAAAAACGGAAGGCCGGTCCCCTTCTCGGGACGACCGGCCTTCAGGCTTTCAGTTCATCGTTCAGCGTTACGACGACTGCGTGATCAACTGCCGGAGCACGAACGGGAGGATGCCGCCGTGGCGGTAGTAGTCGATCTCGATGGGCGTGTCGATGCGGAGCGTGACCGGCACCTCCTGCTCCGAACCGTCGGAGCGGCGGATGCGGAGCGTCACGTCCTGGCGCGGCGTGATCTCGACGCTCTGGAGGCCCGTGATGTCGATGATCTCGGTGCCGTCGAGCCCAAGCGTCTCCGCGTTGGTGTGGTTCTTGAACTGGAGCGGGAGCACGCCCATGCCGACGAGGTTCGAGCGGTGGATGCGCTCGAAGCTCTCGGCGATGACGGCCTTGACGCCTAAGAGCAGCGTCCCCTTCGCCGCCCAGTCGCGCGAGGAGCCCGTGCCGTACTCTTCGCCCGCGAAGACGACGAGCGGCACGCCCGCCTGCTGGTAGTGCGTGGCCGCGTCGTAGATGGGCATCAGCTCGCCCGTCGGCTGGAGCATCGTAACGCCGCCCTCCGTGCCCGGCGCGAGCAGGTTCTTGATGCGAACGTTGGCGAACGTGCCGCGCACCATCACCTGGTGGTTGCCCCGGCGCGAGCCGTACGAGTTGAAGTCCTGCTGCTCGACGCCGCGCAGTAAGAGGTAACGTCCGCCCGGCGTCTTGACCTTGATGGCGCCCGCGGGCGAGATGTGGTCGGTCGTCACCGAGTCGCCGAAGACCGCGAGCGGGCGCGCGCCGAGGATGTCGCAGAAGCTGCCCGGCTCCATGCTGAACTTCTCGAAGTAGGGCGGCTCCTGGATGTAGGTTGACTGCGGGTCCCACTGGTAGACCTCGCCCGTCACCGAAGGGATGTCGTTCCAGAGCGGGTTCGCCTCGGAGAAGTCCGTGTAGAGCCTGCGGTATGTCTCGGGGTCGGTCGCGGCGCCGAGCGCCTCGCCGACCTCTTCGAGCGTCGGCCAGATGTCGCGCAGGTAAACGTCCTCGCCCTGCTTGTCCCTGCCGAGCGGCTCGTTCTGCATGTCGATGTTGACGCGGCCCGCGAGCGCGAAGGCGACGACGAGCGGCGGCGACATCAGGAAGTTGGCGCGCACGGACTGATGCACGCGCGCCTCGAAGTTGCGGTTGCCCGACAGCACCGAGGCGGTGACGAGGTCGTGCTCGTTGATGACAGATTCAATACGCGGGTCGAGCGGGCCGGAGTTGCCGATGCAGGTCGTGCAGCCGTAGCCGACCGTGTTGAAGCCGAGTTGGTCGAGGTACTGCTGCAAACCGGTCTTCTGGTAGTACTCGGTCACGACGCGCGAGCCGGGCGCGAGCGAGGGCTTGACCGTCGGCGGGACTTTAAGTCCGCGCTCGACCGCCTTCTTCGCGAGCAGGCCCGCGGCGAGCATCACGCCGGGGTTCGACGTGTTCGTACATGAAGTGATAGCCGCGATGACCACGTCGCCGTGCCCCAACTCCGCCCTGTCGTCCTGTTTGATGAGGAACTCGCCCGTTTTCTCCTCCTCGAAGTCAACGCGGTCGGGCGTCGGGCGGTTGTTCATCATCTCGACTTCGGTGGCGGAGCTGGTGTTCTTCTCGCTGCGCGAGCCGAGTCCGCCGACCGTCTCGGTCGCGACCGTGTGCGGGACCGACTCCGAGTCCTGCCCGCCGCCGCCCGCGTGCAGCGCGCCGGGCAACACGGGCAGCGAGCGCGCGACCTCATGCACCTCGCGGCTCAGGTCAACGTGAAAGCGCTCGCCCAACTGCTCGTCCGGCCGCGCGTAGCCGCTCTCGCCGACGGGCTTGCGCAGGAGGTCTTCGAACTTATCCTTGAGGGTCGAGAGTTCGATGCGGTCCTGCGGGCGCTTGGGGCCGGCGACGCTCGGCACGATGGTCGAGATGTCGAGGTCGAGCGTGGTGCTGTAATCTATTTCGCCCGCGCCCGGGATGCCGAAGAGCCCCTGCGCCTGGTAGTAGGCGCGGAAGATGTCCACCTGCTCCGCGTCACGCCCCGTGGTCAGAAGGTACTCGCAGCACTTCTCATCGACGGGGAAGTAGCCCATCGTCGCGCCGTACTCGGGCGCCATGTTGCCGATGGTCGCGCGGTCCGCGACGGGGATGCTGGCGGCGCCCTCGCCGTGGAACTCGACGAACTTGCCGACGACCTTCGCCTTCCGCAACATCTCGGTCACGCGCAGCACGAGGTCCGTGGCCGTCACGCCCTCCTTCAGACTCCCCGAAAGGTTCACGCCGACCACGTCGGGCGTCAGGATGTAGACGGGCTGACCCAGCATCGCGGCCTCGGCCTCGATGCCGCCGACGCCCCAGCCGACGATGCCGAGCCCGTTAATCATCGTCGTGTGCGAGTCGGTCCCGACGAGCGTGTCGGGGTAGTAGACGCCGTCCTTCTCCATCACGCCGCGCGCGAGGTATTCGAGATTGACCTGGTGGACGATGCCGATGCCGGGCGGGACGACGTTGAAGCTCTCGAACGCCTGCATGCCCCACTTGAGGAACTGGTAGCGCGAGCGGTTGCGGCGGAACTCCGTCTCCATGTTGAGCCGCAGCGCGTCCGCGCTCGACCAGAAGTCCACCTGCACCGAGTGGTCGATGACTAAATCGACGGGGACGAGCGGCTCGATGATCTTCGTGTCGCGCCCCATGCGCTGGACGGCCGAGCGCATCGCGGCGAGGTCCACGAGCAAAGGCACGCCCGTGAAGTCCTGCAAGAGCACGCGCGCCACGCTGAAGGGTATCTCGTCGGTGCGCTCGGCGACGGCCTGCCAGTTGGCGAGCGTGCGCACGTCCGATTCATCAACGACCTTCTCGTCGAAGTTGCGCAGGACCGATTCGAGCACGACGCGGATCGAAACGGGGAGGCGCGAGACCGGCCCGACGCCCTCCTGCTCCAACTGCGGCAGCGAGTAGAACTGCCCCGACTTACCCGATTCCGTTGTGAATGTTTGCAGCGTATTGAAGAGGTTGTGTGACATTATTTTCTCTCAAAAGAAGCTCGGCCCGGCGGACTCCACCCGCACGCCGCTCCCTTCGCCGGGACGGTTCAGACGGGTGAATTTGTACAGCAAGAGGTTACCCTTCAGTTTAAGTTCGCCCCCCGCAATCGTCAAGCAAGCCCCTCGCGGAGACACAAAAAGGAGGCGGCGCCCTTCCCAAGATAGGCGCCGCCTCTACCACTCACGAACTTTCGCGTTTCGTGAGGCAGCGTCCGGCGTCCCAAACCGCCGACAACGCAGTGGCGGATGTCCGCCGAGGACCCGCCACGAATGGCCCGCCTTATATACCGAAACCGCCTTCAGCACAAGACCTTTTTCGCGCCCCGCGCCCGCCCCGACCGAGCCGTTAAACTTTGTAACCTTCCGGAGTGACTGTTTGCGGCGGTTGCGGGCGATTTGTTATATTTGGCGCACTTTAGCGAAGCAGGCGAAACGAGTGTCGGGATAATCTCTCGGGAGAGATTTATGTAGCCGTCTTACGTTTGGAGGTTTGAGAGAATGCCGAAGAAGAGGCCGGAGGATTTCGAGTACCTGAGCAACAACCCGGACGTTGTGCCCGACCCTGAAATCGAGGAGTTCATGGAGGAGGAGATCGCGCGCGCGCCGAAAGACCCCGGGCAGTTGGCCCAACGCCTGCGCAACAACACGGCCGCCTCGCCGCAGGACTCGGGCGGCGACCTCGACGCCACCTGGGAGGACGTGAACGACAGCGGCGAGGAGTCCGCCTCCGGCGACAACCCCACCCCCGACCAGTCCGACGTTGAAGAGAACGCACACGCCGTCGGCGTCAACTTTGAGGACAACCAGGAACTCGACTTCAACGACCAGCTCGAACGCCGCGACCGCCGCCGCTTCGAACTCGACCCGCGCTCGAAGACCGAAGACGACACGATCTGAGCCGTAGGGCAAAGGGCAAAGGGAAAGGGGTAAGGGATTGCTCGTCCCTTACCCCTTTCCCTTTGCCCTATTTGAAGCTCGCGCGGGGTTGGAGGGTGGCGCGTTTGATGACGATCTTCTCGGCGGGATTCTCGTTGAAAGGGGCGGGGCGCGTGGGGGCTCCGGCGATGGCGTCGGCATTGTTCATGCCTTCGACGACCTTGCCGAAGACCGTGTACTGCGCGTCCCACTGCGGCACGCGGCGGAGCGTGATGTAGAACTGGCTGTTGGCCGTGTTGACGCCCGCGCGCGCCGCGCCGACGATGCCACGGTCGAAGGGGATGTCGCTGAACTCCGCCGGCAGGTCCTCGTAGGGCGAGCCGCCGAGCCCGTCGTTCGCCGGGTTCTCGTCCTTCGAGTTCGGGTCGCCGCCCTGCACGACGCCCGCGCGCGCGTTGACGCGGTGGAAGGCCGTCCCGTCGTAGAAGCCCTCTTTGACGAGCCGCTTGAAGCGTTCGACCATCTTCGGCGCGACGTTCGGATAAAGCTCGATGACGATGCGGCCGTAGGAGTAGCCGCCCGACTCGACTTCGAGCACGACCGCCTCCGCGTCCGCCTCCGGCTTCACGCCCCGCGTCACCTTCGCCCCGTCCGGCGCCTCGGCCTCGTCGAAGACCTTCTCCTGCTTCCTGTTGTCGTAGACCTTGAACGACAGGATAGCCAACACCAACAGCGCCCCCAGAATGATGATCCGCTTCTTTGACATGAACACCCTAAGAGTTTGAAATTTGAAATCTGAAATTAGAAAAGCTTCCTGCTGTCTAACAGAATCGTCACTGGTCCGTCGTTGACCAGCTCGACCTCCATCATCGCCTGAAAGCTGCCGGTCTCGACGCGCGCGCCGCGTGCGCGCGCCTCCGCCACGAAGAACTCGTAGAGCGGCCGGGCCAACTCCGGCGGCGCGGCGTCGAACCACGAAGGCCGGCGCCCCTTGCGCACGTCGCCGTAGAGCGTGAACTGCGAGACGGCGAGCAGCGCCCCGCCCGCCTCCGCCAGCGAAAGGTTCATGCGCCCCTCCGCGTCCTCGAAGACGCGCAGGTTCAGAACCTTCTCGACGAGGTAGACGGCGTCCCGCTGCTCGTCGTCGCGCGCGACCCCGAGCAGCACGACGAGTCCCGCGCCGATCTCGCCGACCGTCTCGCCTCCGACCCTCACCGACGCGCGCGTCACGCGCTGGAGCACGGCCCTCATCGCACACTACTGTAGGACGAAGTTGTAGGTGATGACGCCGGAGACCTTGACCGGCTGCCCCGAGAGCAGCGTCGGCGTGAAGCGCGCCTTGCGCGCGGCCTCGACCGCCGCCGCCGCCAGCAGCGGGTGGCCGCAGAACGGCTCGGCCTTGACGACGTAGCCAGACTCGTCTACGAGAATCTGCACGACGACCGTCCCCGAGACGCCCGTGTTCTTCGCCGCCGTCGGGTACGTGGGCGCGGGCTTACTGATGGCGTGGCCGTTGAGCACGCCGCCCTCGACCAGTTTCTTGTCGCCCTTCTTCTCGACCTCGCCCCGCGCCGCGCGCTCCGCCTGCTCCTTCTGCTCCCTGTCGTACTTCTCGGCCCGCTCCGGCTCCTCCAGACGCCGGACAACGCTGCCCAACTCCTTCACCAGTTCCCTGTTGTTGAACGGGCCGGCGCCCATGAGCGGGCAGTAGTAGTTCTTGAGCCGCTTGGCGGTGGCCACGTCCTTCGCGTACGGCTGCCGCTTGAGGACCGAGAGGGCGCGGCCGAGCAGCGCGTGCGCCTTCTCCGGCTGCGTGCGCAGGAAGTTCACGTCGGCGAGGTTCAAAAGCGCCGGGACGAGCCGCGCGTCCTCCGCGCCGTGCATCTTCTCGCGGATGTCGAGCGCGCGTTGCAGGAACGTCTCGGCCTCTCCATATCTCCCCTTCTCAAAACTCAGCAGGCCGAGCTGCGCGTGCAGGTCAGCGGCGAAGTCCGTCTCGGCCGCGCCGCCCTTCTCGGCCGCGACGAGAGCGCGCGTGAAGAGCGGCTCGGCCTCCTTGTTGAGACCTTTGCGCGCGTAGATGTTGGCGAGGTTGGTGAGCGCGTAGGCCAGCTTCAGGCCCGCGCCGCCGGGCGCCTGCTCGCGCAGCTCAAGCACGCGCTTCGCTATCGGCAGCGCCTCGTCATACTTCCCTTCGCGGTAGAGTTTGATGACCTCCGCGTTGAGGCGGTCGTCCTCCGCGACGGCCTTCTGGCCCGCGCCCTGCATCGCAGACGTGTCGAGCGTCGCGAGGGCGAGGATGACGAGCACGATGATTGACTTCAGCATGGCCGTCCTCTCTTCAGAGCAGTTCGGGGAGAATCAGGAAATAGCCGTTGAGCATCAGCAGCGTCGCGAGCAGGCCCGCGACGAGCGCGACGCGCAGGACGAGGCGCGAGCCCGAGAGGATGGCGACCGAGGCGAGCACGATGGCGATCTGGAAGAGCGCCTCCGCGAAGTCGAAGTTCGGGTCCTGTTTCGACGCGCGCTCGCGTTGCGACTCGAAGTCCTTCGCGCGCGCCGTGAGCTGCTTGCGCCCCTCGCCCTTCAGGGGGTTGTCGGGGTCGTCCTTGTCCGGCTCGTCCTCGTAACGCGCGGCCGTCGCGCGGTAGTCGTCGATCTTCCGCTGTATGAAGTCGCGCGCGTCCGGCGTCATGTTCGGGTTCGCGCGCAGGTCTGCTTCGAGTCCGTCGGCGGCGACCCGCATCGTGGTCTGGCGGATGCTCTTGGCCTGGTAGAAGGCCCACGTGTCGCTGGCGTGGATGTTGTGGTTCGCCACGTCCTCGGCCGCGTTGCCGCCGCCGAGGCTCGTGATGGCGAGGAGCGTCGCCATGAAGGCAATGATGAGCGCGGCGCGGTTCTTAAACTTCTCGTCGGCGGCCTCGCGGGCCTCCGCTATCTGCTCGGCTGCTTCCATCTGAGGGTTGAGGCCGTCTCCTTGCTTGTTACTTCCGTCTCACTTCTTCGGCGGCATGCTCGGCCGAATCTCGACGCGGCTCGGGAGGCTGCGCTGGTCGTGGCGCAGCAGGTCCACAACCACGCGCGCGATGTCTTCGGGCTGAAGCTGCCACGCGTTCTCCTCGCTCACCGTGCCGCCGCCGAACTCCGTGTTGACCGAGCCGGGCATGACGTAGCTAACCTTGATGCGGTCGTGCCTGACCTCCTGCATCAACGCCTCGCTGAAGCCGTTGAGCGCGAACTTCGACGCGTTGTAGGCGGCCATCCGAGGGTGCGGGTTCGCGCCCGCGAGCGAAGAGATGTTGACGATGTAGCCGCCGCCCCGCTTCTTCATCTCCGGGATGACGGCGCGGCAGCCGTGGAAGACGCCGAACAAGTTCGTCTCCAACACCGCGCGAAACTCGTCGGGCGAAGTCTCTTCGACTAACTTGCGAAGACCGATGCCCGCGTTGTTGACGAGCACGTCAACGCCGCCGAACTCTTCGACGGCGTGCGCGACGAGTGCTTCGACTTCTTCATACACGCGCACGTCGCACGCCGCGCCCGTCGCGGATGCGCCCGTTCCTTCCAACTCGCGCACCGTCTGCTTAACTTCATCGACGTTGCGCGCGCCGACGCAGACGTTCATCCCTTCGGCGGCCAGCGCCTCCGCGATGGCGAGCCCGATGCCCTTCGTCCCGCCCGTGACGATTGCGGTCTTCCCCTTGTAGTCCATACAACTCTATTCGGCTTTCAGTTTTTCCTTGAGCAGTTCGTTGACGACCTTCGGGTTGGCCTTGCCCTTCGAAGCCTTCATCACCTGCCCGACGAAGAAGCCGAAGAGCGCCTCCTTGCCGCCACGATAGGCTTCGACCTGCTGCGGGCTGGCGGCGAGCACGTCAGCAACAATCTTCTCGATCTCGCCCGCGTCGGAGACCTGCGCGAGCCCGAGTTCTTCGATGACCTTGTTCGCGCCCTTGCCCGTCTTGAACATCTCGGCCAGCACGTCCTTGCCCTGCTTGCCGCTGATGCGCCCCTCCTCGACGGCGCCGACGAGCGCGCCCAACTCCTCCGGCGTGATGGGCGACGCGTCGGCGGCTATGCCGGCCGCGTCCAACTCGCGCAGCAGTTCGCCCTTCAACCAGTTGGCCGCGCCGCGCGGGTTCGACGCGGCGACCGCGCGCTCGTAGAAGTCAGCGAGCGCCGAGTCGCGCACGAAGAGCGAGGCGTCGCTGAAGGAGAGTTCGTACTGCTCCGAGAAGCGCCTGCGGCGCGCGTCGGGCAATTCCGGCATCGTCGAGCGGACCTGTTCAATCCACTCGTTCGTGACGGTGAGCGGCTGCAAGTCGGGCTCGGGGAAGTAGCGGTAGTCGTGCGCCTCCTCCTTCGAGCGCATCACGCGCGTCTGCCCGGCGCGCTCGTCCCACAGGCGCGTCTCCTGCGTCACGCGCCCGCCCGACTCGATGAGCGCAATCTGTCTTTCAATCTCGAACTCGATGGCGCGCTGCATGAAGCGCACAGAGTTCAGGTTCTTCAACTCGACCTTCGTCCCGAACTTCTCTTCGCCTATCTTTCGCACCGAGACGTTCGCCTCGCAACGCAGGTTGCCCTTCTCCATGTCCGCGTCGCTCGCCCCGACCCACTGCAACGCGCGGCGCACGTGGTTGACGTAGTCGTAAGCCTCCCAGGACGTGCGGAAGTCGGGCTCGGTGACGATCTCGGCCAGCGGCGTGCCCGCGCGGTTGAGGTCGATGTAGGAGTAACGCTCGGTCTCGGGCAGTCCTTCGTGCACGTTCTTACCCGCGTCCTCTTCGAGGTGCAGGCGCGTGATGCGTATCCGCATCGGCCGCCACTCGCGCGCGTGCCCGCCCTCGTCGCGCTCGGCGGTCATGATTTCGAGCAAGCCCTTCTCCGAGAACGGCCGGTCGTACTGCGAAATCTGGTAGCCCTTCGGCAGGTCCGGGTAGAAGTAGTTCTTCCGCGCGAAGATGGAGACCTCGTTGACGCGCAGCCCCAACGAGAGCGCCGCGCGCGCACCCAGTTCGACCGCGCGCCGGTTGAGCACCGGCAACGAACCGGGCAGTCCCAGACAGACCGGGCACGTGTTCGAGTTCGGCTCGTCCCCGAAGCGCGTCGAGCAGCCGCAGAAAATCTTCGACTCCGTGCTCAACTGCGCGTGAATCTCCATGCCGATGATGGCTTCCCAACCATTTTTCATAGTAAGCAGTAAGCAGTGAGCAGTAAGCAGTGAGCAGCAGTCGTTCGGAGGCAGATGTATTTCTGCTCACCGCTCACTGCTTACTGCTCACTTTCCCTTTGCGGCGAGTATAACAAAGGCCAAACGGCCTCCTCAACAGGCGCACTTTCCGGGGCCGCGCTCCGTAGGAATCCGTACATAGTTCCGCCGCGTACTAATGTAAAATGCGTCCACTCGTTCCCAAGCTTATGTCGCGGTTCCCCGCCCGCGACCTTTCGAAGAAGAAACAAAAAGGAGGGCCAGCGCCCTCTCCACCTTTTCTTCCCAAGGAGGAACTAAAGAGTTATGGCGAAACAAATCGCGAAGATCATGGGCGTCGTGTTCATCCTCGTCGGGGTCTTAGGCTTCCTGGCCCCCGGCCTGCTGGGCATGCACCTGAGCCTGGCCCACAACCTCGTCCACCTTATCTCCGGCGCGCTCGCCCTCTACTTCGGCTTCTCCGGCACGCTTTCGGGGGCGCGCCTCTTCTGCATCGTCTTCGGGGTCGTCTACGCGCTGCTCGGCGTGGCGGGCTTCCTCCTCGGCCACGCGGGCGCGCACACGGTCGAGGCCGTCCCCGCGCACGGTCAGGATTCGAGCCTCTTCGCGGTGCTGCCCCACACGCTCGAACTGGCGTCGCCCGACCACCTCGTCCACATCCTCCTCGGCATCGTCTTCCTCGTCGGCGGCTTCCTGACAAGGGCCGATAACTAAGCGCGATGATGTTTGAAAACTGCGCGGCGGCCGTGACTAGGAACGAGTCACGGCCGCCGCGCACTTCGTTTATCGTGCCGGAGGTTGCCCGCCCCGGCCCGCTCCCTTAAGATAGCCCTTCTTTTGCAAAACTTCCGAGGAGATTCTTACCGCCAATGATTAAGACCGTCGAGTGGTCGGACGAGGGCGTCCGCATGATCGACCAGCGCCTTCTGCCGACCGAGGAGAAGTATCTCACCTTCCGCTCCTGCGAGGAGGTGGCCGAGGCCATCAAGGTGATGGTGGTGCGCGGCGCGCCCGCCATCGGCGTCTCGGCCGCGATGGGGCTCGCGCTCGGCACGATGCAGGCCGTCGGGACTTCCGTCGAAGACCTTCAGCAGGACTTCGACTACTTCTGCGACATCATGTCGAAGACGCGCCCCACGGCCGTGAACCTCTTCTGGGCCATCGAGCGGATGCGCGAACGCTTCCGCCGCTCAAGGGCCGCCGGCGCCGACGCCGAACAGATCAAGAAGGACTTGATTGCGGAGGCTCAACTCATCTTCCGCGAGGACATCGAGTCGAGCCGTGCGTTGGGGCGCTTCGGCGGCGAGTTGATTCCGGATAACTCGACCGTGCTCACGCACTGCAACGCAGGGGCGCTCGCCACCGCGGGCGACTACGGCACGGCTTTGGGCGTAGTGCGCGGCGCGCGCGACGCCGGCAAGCGCGTCGCCGTCATCGCCGACGAGACGCGGCCGTTCCTACAGGGCGCGCGCCTCACCGCGTGGGAGCTTCAGAAAGACGAGATACCCGTCACCATCATCACAGACAACATGGCCGGCCACGTGATGAAGCAGGGCAAGATCGACTGCGTCGTCGTCGGCGCCGACCGCATCGCCGCCAACGGCGACACGGCCAACAAGATCGGCACCTACATGGTGGCCGTGCTCGCCAAGCAGCACAACATCCCCTTCTACGTCGCCGCCCCCGTCTCGACCGTGGACCTCGCGCTCGCCACCGGCGACCTGATTCCCATCGAGGAGCGCGACGCCCGCGAGGTCACGCACATCCGCGAGCAGCGCCTCGCCCCCGAAGGCGTCGCGGTCGAAAACCCCGCCTTCGACGTGACCCCCGGCGAACTCGTCGCCGCCATCATCACCGACCGTGGCGTCGCCCGCCCTCCCTACACCGAGAGTTTGAGAAAGTTAGTCGAAGGCTAATCTTTAAAGCGGGACAAAAGAGAATGAGGACGACGGACACGCAGCCCGTCGTCCTCATTCTCTTTTAACAGGCGCCTTACTGGTTGGCGTAGCGGCTCTGCTTCCACCAGTCGAGTGTGTGGCGCAGTCCCTCGTCTAATCCTATCCGAGGCTCATAGCCGAGCCACTCGCGCGCGCGCGTGATGTCGGCGAGGCTGTGGCGCACGTCGCCGCGTCGCGGCTCGCGGTACTCTGCCTCAACGTCCGTCCGGCCGGTTAACTTCTTCAGCGCGTCGAGCAGTTCGTTCAGAGTCGTCTGCCGCCCCGTCGCGACGTTGACGACGCGGCCGACGGCCTGCGGGCTCTCGGCGGCGCGCAGGTTCCCGTCCACCACGTTCGAGACGTATGTGAAGTCGCGCGACTGCTCGCCGTCGCCGTAGATGACCGGGCGCCCGCCCGACGCCAGCGCCGAGATGAAGCGCGAGATGACGCCCGAGTATTGCGAGCTCGGGTCCTGGCGCGGCCCGAAGACGTTGAAGTAGCGCAGGCAGACCGTCTCGAACCCGTAGACGCGCGACCAGACCTGACAGTAGTACTCGCCGACGAGCTTCGCCGCCGCGTAAGGACTCAAAGGCTCGGGCCGCATGTCTTCCACTTTCGGCATCGTCGGCTGGTCACCGTACGCCGAACTCGACGCGGCGTAGACCACGCGCCGCACGCCCGCGCGCCGCGCCGCCACCAGCAGCGAGAACGTCCCGTCCACGCACGCGCGGTGCGTCGCCTCCGGGTCTTCGACCGAGCGCGGCACCGAAGGGATGGCGGCCTCGTGGAAGACGACCTCGACGCCGCGCAGCGCGCGCTCAAGTGCCTCGGGGTCGGTCAGGCCGCCGCGAACGAACTCCACGTCGCCGCCGATCTCCTCAAGGTTCTCGGCGTGCCCCGTCGAAAGGTCGTCGAGCACGCGCACGCGCGCCCCCGCCCCCGCCAGCGCCGCCGCGATGTGCGAGCCGACAAACCCGGCCCCGCCCGTGACCAGATAAGTTCCCGAGAGAGACATAAGCATTTGGGGAGATACGTGATGAGCGATAAGTGATAAGAAAAGAATGAGTGATAAGTGATAAGAAAAAGCCGCTGTACTTTCTTATCACTTATCACTCATCACTTATCACCTTCTGTTTACCTTCCGACGCCGACGTAGTCGAAGCCGAGTTTGCGCATGCGCTCGGGCTCGTAGATGTTGCGGAGGTCCGCGACCTTGGGCGCGCGCATCAGTTCCTTGACGCGCTGCATGTCGAGCGCGCGGAACTGGTTCCACTCGGTCATGAAGACCAGCGCGTCCGCGCCCTCGACCGCGCCGAACTCGTCCTCGGCATACTCGATCTCGGGCAGGAACTTGCGCGCCTGCTCGGCCGCGACCGGGTCGTACGCCTTCACGCGCGCGCCCTTCGCCAGCAACGCCTTGACGATGTCAACCGAAGGCGCCTCGCGCATGTCGTCGGTCTCGGGCTTGAAAGAGAGCCCAAGCACGGCGACCGTCTTCCCCGACACGTCGCCGACGAGACGCTCGATCTTCTCGACCATCCGCTCGCGCTGGAGGCGGTTGACCTCGACGACGGCCTCGACGATGCGCGACTCCGCGTTGTACTCCTTCGCCACCGAGAGCAGCGCCGTCGTGTCCTTCGGGAAGCACGACCCGCCGTAGCCCGGCCCCGGGTGCAGGAAGTAGCGGCCGATGCGATTGTCCATCCCGATGCCGCGCGCCACGTCGTGCACGTCGCAGCCGATCTGGTCGCAGAGGTTGGCAATCTCGTTGATGAACGAAATCTTGGTGGCGAGAAACGCGTTGGCCGCGTACTTGGTCAACTCGGCCGCCTCAAGCGAAGTGATGACGACCGGCGTCTCGATCAGGTAGAGCGGCCGGTAGAGGTCGCGCATGATGGCGATGGCCGCCTCGTCGCGGCTGCCGAGGACGACGCGGTTCGGCCGCATGAAGTCGTCGATGGCCGCGCCCTCGCGCAGAAACTCCGGGTTCGAGACGATGCCGAAGTCGAACTTCGTCTGGTGCTCGCGGATGAGCCGCCGCAGACGCTCGCCCGTGCCGACGGGCACCGTCGATTTCGTCACGACGACCTTGTAGCCGTTCATGTGACGGGCCACGTCGCGCGCCGCCCCCTCGATGTAGGAGAGGTCGGCCGAGCCGTCCTCGCGCGGCGGCGTCCCCACCGCGAGAAAGATGACGAGCGACTGCTCGACGGCCGCCTTGATGTCGGTGGTGAAATTGAGGCGGCCGGCCTGCGTGTTCTTGGCGACGAGTTGGTCGAGGCCGGGCTCGTAGATGGGCATCTCGCCCTGCTTGAGCCGCTCGATCTTGGCGGCGTCCACGTCCACGCACGTCACCGACGTGCCGAACTCTGCGAAACAGGTTCCCGTCACGAGCCCGACGTAACCCGTCCCGATTACTGCTATGTGCATCTTGCTTAAAACGACCTTTCCAAAGGTGGGATCACTTTCCAGCGGGTGATTATCTCAGACAAAAGGTTGCGGGTCACGCGGCGCTGCATGCGCGTGACCCGCAAAGGTGTGGGGTCGAACCGGGTTCGAGCGTTAATTCGGCACAACCGGAGCCCTGAGCCGCAAAACCTGGGTGAAGTTTAGCGAGCCGGGCTGATAACGATCGGCGTACCGCCGAAGTTGAAGTCGTTGTCCTGCGTGGCCGCGATGATGGCCGCCGCGACCGCGCCGCCCGCCGCGAGCAGGAGCGCCGCGAGGGCGCCGCTCGACAGGCCGCGCATCTCGGGCTGCTGGAAGCGGGTGCAGCGGGTGCCGGGGGTGGCCGTGCCGGCCGTGTCCTGACCACCGGCCGCGATCTGCTTCACGCTGTTGCCGGCGCGCAGCTCGACTTTGCCCGACTGCGTGGAGACGACCGTGTTGCCGCACTCGACATCAACCATGAAGACGTTCGGCTGATTGCTGTCGGCGACCGCCGCGCCGTCCTTGGTGGTGACCGTGGCGGCGATGCCCGACGAGGACGAGACGCGCACGCGGCCCGAGTCGAGCATGGCGCTGACGCCCGTGTCGTTGAAGCTGAGCTTCATGCTCGAATTCGGCAGGACTTCGACGCGGCCGAGCTTGCCGAGGCTGACGACGGCGCTCGAATTCTGGCCGGTCGTAACTGTGCTGTCCGAGAAAACGGTCGCGCCCGAGATGGCGTTGGTGCCGTTGACGGAAACTTCACCGACGACCGAAAGGTCGCCCGTCGGGCCGGTCTGCCCCGTCTGCGCCAAGCCTACCATCGAGTATGTGCACAGGATGGCGAGCGCCAGGGCGAGCGAGATGGGCGTACGGCTCCAGGTTCTGCTAGTCATTACTTCTCCTCCCGTAGGTGAAACTGTCAATTTTTTTGAGAGAGCGCGCGGCGAGCCTTCAACTCTTAGGCTAGAAAGTCTCGCCTGAGACGTTTTGTTTTAGTGGTTTTCTCGCCAATCCGTCTCGGGAATAGCCCCCGCGGTGTCTCATAAAAGCAGGATGAGAGCCACTGTGGGCTTCAAAAGACCCGCTTTTTTTACACGAAACGGGCGCGCGTGTCAATAAACATCTTCGTGAATTCAACGATTTTTCAACAATTTGCGGCAAGAAGGGGCTGTTTGTCAACCCTTATTTTCTCACCCTCTCGGCCCCCTTCCAGACCCTTCCGGCGCGCGCGGCGCGGGCTAGTCTTTGTAGATGGAGACCCTCGGCCGCCCTTCGGGTCCGACCGCGCCGCGGTACATGCCGGAAGTGTTGAAAGGCATCGCGAAATTCCCGCGACGGTCGAGTGCGATCAGGCCGCCCGTGCCGCCCAGTTTCCCGACCCTTTCCAGAGCACCGGCCGCCGCGCGCTCGACCGACTCGCCCGCGTGGCGCATCCGCGAAGAGACTTCGTGCGCGACCGAGGCGCGGATGAAATATTCGCCGTCGCCGGTGCAGGAGACGCCGCAAGTCTCGTTGTCGGCGTAAGTTCCGGCGCCGATGATGGGCGAGTCGCCCACCCTTCCGAAACGCTTGTTGGTCATCCCGCCGGTCGAAGTCCCGGCCCCGAGATTCCCCGCGCGGTCGAGCGCCACCGCCCCGACCGTCCCGAACTTGTGCTCGTCAAAGGAACGCAACTCCCTTTCGAGCTTCGACTGCTTCGGCGGAGAGCTCTTCTCGGCCTCCTTCACACGCTGGAGCTGCTGCCAGCGCTCCTCCGTGAAGAAATATTTGGGATCGACCAGTTCCAACCCCTTCTGCGCGGCGAAGACCTCCGCCCCGTCGCCTGTCATCATCACGTGCGGCGACTGCTCCATGACGAGGCGCGCGAGCAGGATCGGGTTTTTAACTCGCTTCAGACCCGCCGCCGCTCCGGCCTTGAGCGTCCGGCCGTCCATGATGGAGGTGTCAAGCTCGTTCGTCCCGGCGTTGGTGAAGACCGCTCCCTTGCCCGCGTTGAAGAGCGGCGAGTCTTCCAGAAGCGTTATCGCCGCCACGACCGCGTCGAGCGCGCCGCCGCCCTTTTTTAAAACCTCGTAGCCGGCCAGAAGTGCCTCGTTCAGCTTCTCGCGGTAGGCGCGTTCGCGCTCGGGCGTCATGCGGCCGCGCTCGATGGTGCCGGCGCCGCCGTGGATGACAAAGCCGAAGGGGTGCAGTTCGCCCGTCTTCTGCGAGCCGAGTGCCTTCGCGGAGGCGGAGGCGGCGAGCGCCGCCGCGCCCACGCCGCCCAGAAATGTCCGGCGACTCGCGCCGCCACTTTTACGACTCACACTCCGCCCCGCCGTGTGTCTTCGACCGCCAGTTTGTGAACGGGAAATCGAGTGCGCAATGTTAACAGAGGGCCTGTGCCCGCGTAAACATCATTCGTCCCGCTGCCGAGTTATTAATCTCTCTTTTTCGTTTCGAGGAAGAAGCGGCGTGACTTTTCGGCCAGAGGCTCGGGGACGACGACGCGGAAGGGGTGTTTGGCGACGAAGGTCGGGACGCGCCGGACGTTCGCGCCGAGCGCGCCGAGCGCGGCGGCGGCGGCCTCGTCGCCGAGTTCCGGCGCGCCGAGGGCGAGGGCCGCGCGGCGTAAGGCCCCACGGAGGCGGTCGAAGGGGAGGTCGCGGCCCGCGAGCACTTTCCCGCGCACCTGAAATTCCCCGAGGGCGTAGAGGACGAGGCGCGAGGGGTCGTGCTCGCCCGGCTCGGACTCCACGTCGAAGAAAGAGTTCTGGCGCATCGTTCGCGGTTCGTGACAGGAGGCGTTAAGGCGCGGTGACGCGGCGCGGGCGGACGGCCGCATCGACGCCCGTCGTCGTCGGCGCGGCGGCGTTGACGGTCGGCTTCGGCTTCGCCTCGCCCTGCTTCCGAAGCTCCGCCTGCTCGTATGGGTCGAGGCGCGCGAAGACGTAGAACTTCTCTCCACGCGAGAGGACCATCCCGAGGTAACGAAACTTGTATTCGATCACGCCGTCCGTCTGTAACTGCGCGGGGTCCGGCGGCGTCTCGAAGAACTGCACGAACTCGTCCGGAGAGACCGCCTCAAGCTCCGGCAGATAGTCGTTGCCGCTTGTGCGCGCGATGCGGAGAGCCATCTGGCGCAACGCCTGGATGCGGTTCGAGTTGTGTAGGTAGTAGCGCCGGTCAATCTCGCGCCGGCTCGCGCGGTCGTCTACGACCTCCTGCTCGTTGCGGAGGTAGCCGAGGTATGCACGCACGTTCGGCCCGAACTCCTCGCCACCGCCGCGCACGCGACCCCGCGTCTGCGCGGACGCGCCGGCAGAAAGGATGAACAGGCAGAAAGCTAACAGCCCGAGCGTGCGCGTCAATCTTCTCATCGCTCTCTTACCCAAGACGTTGAGCGGAGTCCGCAGTCTCGTCCAGTTTCGGGGGTTGGGACGCGCGGAATCTTATCACAAACGGGTGTGCGTTGCGCGTGCCGCGCGGCCGGTGCTACATTCGGGCCACGCGGTACAGCTTCTTTATGCCTTCCGACGCTTCAAACGATTCGAGGACGACAGGCGGGGCGGGGTTCGCGGGCAGGCGCGTGGCGCTGGGCGTCTCCGGCGGCATCGCCGCGTACAAGGCCGTCGAGGTCCTGCGCGGCCTACAACGCGCGGGCTGCGAGGTGCGCGTCGGGATGACGAAGCGCGCGTGCGAGTTCGTCACGCCGCTCACCTTCCGCGCGCTCTCCGGCGCACACGTCGTCGTTGACGACTACGCGCCCGACAACCCGGACCCCATCGCGCACATAACCTTCTCGCAATCGGTCGAGCTGTTCGTCGTCGCTCCGGCCACGGCCAACATCATCGCCAAGTTCGCGGGCGGCGTCGCCGACGACTTCCTGACTTCGACTTATCTGGCCTCGAACGCTCCCGTCCTCGTCGCGCCCGCGATGAACACGACGATGCTCCTGCACCCCGCGACGCAGCGCAACCTCGCGCGGCTGCGCGCCGACGGCGTGCGCATCGTCGAGCCCGACGCGGGCGAGATGGCCTGCGGCACCATCGGCCCCGGAAGGCTCTCCGAACCCGAAAGGATAGTAGAAGCCGCGCTCGGGATGTTGAGGGAGTCGGCGGGGCGCGGCAACGACCTCGCGGGCGAGCGCGTGCTCGTCACCGCGGGCGCGACGCGGGAAGAGATAGACCCGGTGCGTTTCATCTCCAACCATTCGTCCGGGCGGATGGGCTTCGCCGTGGCGGAGGCTGCGCTCAGGCGTGGGGCCGAGGTGACGATCGTCGCGGGCGCGACGACGGCGACTCCCCCCACGGGCGCGCGCACCGTGCGCGCCTTCTCGGCCGAGGAGATGCGCGCGGCGGTCATGCGCGAGGTCGCGGATGCCACGGTCTTCGTCGCGGCGGCGGCGGTCGCCGACTACCGCCCCGCCGAACGCGCGCGTGAGAAGATGAAGAAGTCTCAGTCGGCGTTGACGCTCACGCTCGAACCCACGCCCGACATCCTCGCGGAGGTCTCGCGCACGCGCCGCGACGGCCTGCTCGTCGTCGGCTTCGCGGCCGAGACCGAGCGCGTCGTCGAGAACGCGCGCGACAAGCTCACGCGCAAGAACCTCGACGCCATCGTCGCCAACGACCTCACGCAGGACGGCGCCGGTTTCGACAAAGAGACCAACGTCATCACCCTCCTCGCGCGCGACCGCGAAGAGCCCGCCGCGCTCCCGCTCATGTCCAAGCTCGACGCCGCACACCGCATCCTCGACGAAGTCGTGAGACTCCGAAGAAACAGTAGGCAGTAGGCAGATGGCGGTAGGCAGTTAAAGCAGTTAGGGAATAACGGTCAAGGCACTTTGCCTTCAACCAACTGCCTACCGCCATCTGCCTACTGCCTACTTCTTTCAGTACGAGCGTATCGCGTGCATGACGCGGCCCCAGACTTCGAAGTCCATCGTCTCGATGACTTCGATGGGCTGGAAGCGGTCGTTCTCGGGCATGAGCCAGATGCGGCCGTGGCGGAGGCGCAGGCGCTTGACGCACAGCTCGTCGTTGATGCGCGCGATGACGATGTCGCCGTCCTCCGCGTCAACCTTGCGGTCCACGACGAGGATGGTGCCGGGGTGTATCCCCGCGCCCGTCATCGAGTCGCCCGAGACCCGCACGTAGAAGGTCGCCGTCGGGTGCTTGATGAGGTAACGATTGAGGTCGAGCCGCCCCTCGATGTAGCCCTCGGCCGGCGAGGGGAAGCCAGCCGACACGGTCGTCATGAAGAGCGGACGCGCGCAACGCGTCGTGCGGTCGGGGCACATGACGGATTCGACGTTTGCGTAGGAGAGCATTGTTTGTTTCACCCGCGAAAGAATGTCCAACCGCCGGGATAATACACGGAAGCGCCGACCGAAACAAGATTTTTCTTCGGGCGTCAGTTCGTTGGTCTGTGTGAACGGACGGAGGGAGAGTCTCAAGCCGAAGCGGAAGCCTACGGCCCGCACACTGCGAGCACGGCGCGCGCGGGCGCGTCCGACGCACTTGCCGCAGTCCAGCCGCTAAATCTTTTTCAGCAGCAGCAGGATGAGGACGATGAGCAGCAGGAGCCCGAGCCCCCCGCTCGGGTAGTAGCCCCACCCACGGCTGTAAGGCCACGACGGCACCGAGCCGACGAGCAGAAGAATCAGGATGATGAGCAGAATCAGGCCGATACTCATACTCTTAATCCTCTCTTTCGACGTGTGTCCGCAGGGTCGGAACGATTCTTAGTCTCTTCCTAAGCCCCTGTCAACAACGATTCGCGCGCGGCCCACGCCACGCCCTCTCCAAAAACGAAAGAGGGCGCGCGGCCCTCTCTCCCTCGACTTACTTTGAATGCTCCCGGCAAGACTTGAACTTGCGACCCCTCGCTTAGGAGGCGAGTGCTCTATCCACTGAGCTACGGGAGCGGACTGCCGTTGAAGTTAGCAGATGAACTCCGCGGGCGTCCAGTTGCCCCTCAGGACTGGTACTTGAGGAGCGAGCGCACGTCGTGGCCCTGGAGTTTCTCGCGGCCGGGCAGGAATTCGAGCTCGACCACGAAGGCGAGGCCGACCACCGTGCCGCCGAGTTCTTCGACGAGGCGGACGACGGCCGAGGCCGTGCCGCCGGTGGCGAGCAGGTCGTCGGCGATGACGACGCGGTGGCCCGAGCCGACGGCGTCGCGGTGCATCTGGAGCGCGTCCTGTCCGTACTCCAAATCATAAGAGACGGTGGCGCACTCCGACGGGAGTTTGCCGGGCTTGCGCGCGGGGACGAAGCCGGCGCCGAGTTGGTAGGCCATCGCCGGGGCGAAGATGAAGCCGCGCGCCTCGATGCCGATGACGGTATCGACCTGCTGCCCCTTGAACTCCGACGAGAGCGCGTCGATGACCTGTCGGAAACCCTCCGGGTGCTTCAAGAGCGTCGTGATGTCGTAGAAGTTGATGCCCGGCTTCGGGAAGTCCGGCACCTCGCGGATGAGAGATTTGAGTTGATCCATGTGTCAGTAGGCAGTAGGCAGATGGCAGTAGGCAGTCAAGACAGTTTCAAAATAACGGTCAAGGGCCTTTGCCTTCAACCAACTGCTTACCGCCATCTGCCTACTGCCTACTACTTTTCACCTTTCGATTCTGAAACTCGGATAGCGCCCGGTCGGCTCGACGGAGACCTCTTCGACCTGTTCGACGCGGGCGTGTTGGGGGCCGGCGGCGAGGTCGTGTTTGAAGCCCTCGACCGATTCGGGCGTGCCCTCGGCGTGGACTTCGACGCGGCCGTCTTCGAGGTTGCGGACGTAGCCCGTGACCTGGTGGCGCGCCGCCACGCGCTGCGCGAAGAAGCGGAACCCCACGCCCTGCACCTCGCCGCTGACGAGGTAGTGCCTCGCAACCTTCATGCGCCTCCCCCTTGAGCCTTCGCGTTTGCCGTCCGTTGGACGTGACATCCTAAAAGAAGTCTCGGCGCTAATGCAATCTACGGTAGAAGCTCCACGACGCGCACGCCGCCGGGCGGGACGCTGAGCGTGACGGCGCCGTCGTTGACCTTAAGCTCCACGTTGGTCGTCCATTCGCTGGCGCGTTTGATGGTCGCGCCGTTCCCCGCGAGCGTGACCTCGGCCGACTCCGCGCGGTTGACCTGCGCGAGACCCTGCTGTGGCTTGTAGACGCCGCGATTGTTGATGAGCGTGACGACCCAGCCGCGCGCGTTGCGGTTGACGAGGTATTCGACGTTGCCGGTCACTTTCACCGGCGTCGCCTGGGCGGCGAGGTGCGCGAGCAGGTGCGCGGCCGCAGGCACGAGTCTTTCGTCGAGGCCGAGCAGGTCCGGGACGGCGCAGTAGACGACGCGGCCGAGGCCGACGCGTTTGACGGTGACGAGCGGGTCGCCAGTAGGCGTCTTCATCAAGACTTCCGCGCCGCGCAAATCAACGCGCTCGTAGCGGTAGACCTGACCGCTCAGGTCGGTCTTCGGTTCGCCGTTCGCGAGACAGTTCGCGTCGTCGGCCTCGGCCGTCGCGCCTATCATCCTGACACCTAACAACTCGGACGGGAGACCTTTGACCTGCGCGGCGTTGAGGACGACGGTGCCTCCCTTCTCCGCGTAAGCCTTCAGGCGCGCGGCCCACGCGGGCGTCCACTCGACGCGTCCGCCGACGACGAGCGCGCGGTATGCGTCAACGGCGTCGGCCCTCTTCTCGTCCGCGACGAGCACGTCGAAGATGTCTCCGAAGGCGGCGCTGGTGAAAGCCTGCCGGTCGGCCATCGCCGGTTCACCCTCGTCCAGCGCGGCGGGGTGGTACGCGGCGAGGAACAACTCGCGCAGCGCGCGGTCGGAGCGATTGATGGGAGAGACGCCGAGCGGGAGTTGCGGATAGTCGGTCATGTCCCAACCGTGCGCGGGGTCGAGCAGGAAGGCGACGGGCGTATAAGGCGTGCCGCGCTCCGCGTGCTCCTGTGCAAAGCGGACGAACTCTTCGGTGATACGCCCGAGCGGGTTGAGCTGGAACGGGTGCTCGCCGGGGCCGGGTTTGAAGAACTGGTCGAAGCCCTGTTCGAGATAGACGGCCGACGCGCCCGACATGTAGTAGAGGTAGTAGTTCTTTCTGTACCAGGAGAGCGACGGCCCCATCGTCGTGCCGTAGCGCGAATGGAAGAAGTGGTCGGGGCCGGCGAAGTTCTGCACCTTGGTGAAGGTCGTGGCGGTGTCGCCGAAGTTGGGCGCGTGGTAGTAGAGAAAGTTGCCGCCGTACTGGCGCGCGGCGCCGCGGACGAAGGCGATGCGCATGGCCGTGATGGGCTGCACCGCCGCCGTCTCGATGCCGAGCGTGCGCACGCCCCAGTTGAAGAGCGTGTGCGCGAAGGCCGTGGTCGAGGTGGACTGCGCGGGGATGAGCTTGTCCCACATCGCGCCGGCCGGCACGCGGAACGTGTTCGCCCACTTCTCTTCGAGCGCGCTCGCGTAGGCCGCGCGGTAGCCTTCGAGCATCGCACGACGCGGCATGTCTGGTTTGAGCGTGAGACGCGAGGCCATCGGATGATAGACGTGCCCGATGCTCTCGCCCGAAATCCAACCGATGAACTGCCCGCGCAACTCGCCTTCGAGTCGCTTGAGCGCCGCCGCGCCTTCGGCCTCGGGGAGACTGGCCTCGCCGTAGTTGATGTTGACGGCGAAGGGCGTGCGCGTCTGACGGACGAAGTTGAGGAAGGCGCTGCCCTCCGTGAAATGTTTTGTCAGGCTGTTGATGTGGAAGACGGGCACGACGAGCGGCGAGTTGAAGATGGGCACGTCGCGCGCGCCCTTGTACTTCTCGACGAAGGCTTCGACGGGCTCGGCGTTGAAGGGGTAGAGCGGGCGCTCGCTCGCCGGTTTATCAACGAGGTCCCAGAACGTCTCCGAGATGTTCCACGGCATGAGGAAGTCGCGGCCGGCGAGCGCGGGGCGTCGCCAGAGCGCGGGCGTCGTCTCGACGTTCGAGGGACTGTCGAGCAGAGACGCGAGCGGAGTCCTTTGCGCGGCCCAGTCGCTCAAGACCCTCTGCGCGTGGAAGAGAGGCTTGCGGCGGCCTTCGGGACGGAACGCGGGGTCGTTGGTGACGAGCACGCAATCGACCTGACGGTGCGCGCCCGCCGCCTTCTCTATTTCAATCGTGAGTCGCGCCGGCCCCTTCTTCAACACGGCCTCGGGCGAGCCGTCCCAAGTGAAGGCCCAGCCCCAGTACATGCTCACCTCGTCGTGCGGGTCTACGAGGTCGCGCGCGCCGAACTCCTGGCGGAAGACCTCGCGCCCCTGCTGCGTGAGCCTGACGGTGAAGCTCTCGTCCCTGCGCGCCCAGTCCCCGTAGCGCGCCCAGACGCGGTAGTCGCCGTCGCGCGGGATTTCGATTTCTTGAAAGAGCGTGGCGCGCGTCTCGCCGGGCGAGGCCGCGACGGAGTTCCACTCGCTCTCGCCGCCCTGCGTCCACTCGGCCGAGACGCCCGGCCCGTTGATGCCCCACCCCGGCGCCTTCTCGCGCGGGAGGTTCTGCCACACGGGGTTGAGGCGCGGCTCGTTGCGCGCGTCGAGCGTGAGCCCGCCCATGTTCTCGGCTTCGTACCAGAGATACTCGAACCGCCGCGCCGCGTTCGGCTGCGAGTTGTTCTGAGCAGAAGCGGAGCGTTGCGGGATTGACGTGCAGACGACGACGGCCGTTATCAGCGCGAGTAGACGCTTAACAACTTCACTGTGCGGCATGCGTCGATAATCGCAGTAGAGTAAATGGAATTTCAAATCTGTAATTTCAAAACTAAAATTAAAAAAGGGGAGCGCGGCGGCTCCCCTTCCTCGTCGTCGTTGCTGAAAGTGCTATCCAAGCTCGTCCAGACACTCCGCGAGTTGGAGCTGGCGGCAGGTGAACATGGGCGTGTCGCGCAAGGTGTAGCGGCTCGCCTTCGACTCGCGCAACTCCTGCACGAGGTCGAGGAAGTCCGAGGGCTGGTCCGTCTCGAACGCGACGACGAACTCCTGGTCGTCTAAGCCGAAGGAGTAGGTCGTGTGCAGCTTCACCGAGCGATACTTGGAGCCGACGCGGATGTGCTCGTCCATCATCTCCTGCCGCTGCTCGACGGGGAGCCCGTACCACTCGCGCGTCTTCACGAACGGGTAGACGAAGAGGTACTTCGACTGTCCGGGCACGATGTGGAGCCGGTCCTCGACGTGCTCCGGGTTGTCCTTGTCGATGTACATCGAACGCTTCGTCATCGAGAGGAACGACTGGCTCACGTCGAGGTAGCGGCCGAACACGGTGCCGTTGAGCCGCGCGGACATCTCCTGGAACGGGTCGAGCCCGTAGCCGATGCGCCAGAGCATGAAGTCCACGTTCGAGCGCAGGCCGACGATGGAGTAGCAGTGCATCAACAGTTGCCGGCGATAGGACTCGAAGACCTCGACGAACTCGCGCTTCGCGTCGAGCTTCGCCTGCGCGTCGAGCAGGCGCCACTCGGGACGCGCCTTGTAGAAGGTGAAGGTGACGAACTGGCGGGCGATCTTGGCCTTCTCGGGCTGCTCGGGCTGCTCGGCCCCGCGCTCGGCCTTGTCGGCCAGCCGCAGCGTCGGGCGTCCCGCCCCGGCCTGCTCATGTTCCGTGCTCATGGTCTTGCTTCCTCAGGGGATTCTTATCAAGGGGTTGAAGGGCTGTCTCTCTCTACGCGCGCGTGCGTCGCAATCAGAGGAGAGTGAGTACCTGCCGGGCGAGTCGTATTGTGCTTCGCGCCGCGCAGGATTGCAAACCGCCGCGCGCGCACCGAGTTGTTTTCATGCCCGCGCCCGTGCTCCTTCAAACTCCCGCAACCTTACGCTATACTCGCCCCGCTCTTTCAACACGACGCACAACCTGAACGGTCTCCGGGCCGCTTTCTCCGAGCGCATGAAACTTCATAAGACCGCACTCGCCCTCTTCGCCGCACTCCCCTTCGCCGCCGCCTGCAACAGCACGCAGACCGCGCAGAACATCAACACGAACGCGCGCCCCGCCGCCACGGCGACGACCGCATCGCCCGCCCCCGCCGCGACGCCCGACGAACTGGCCTCGGCCGCCGCCGACTTCTCGCAGTTCTGTATCAAGTGCCACAAGGCCGACGGCACCGGCGGCACCGTGGAACTGGACGAGGGCGAGAAGATCAAGGTCGAGAGCCTGCGCGAGCACGGGCTGAAAGACTCGGACGCGGAACTCGCCAAGCAGATTCGCGAGGGCGGCGACGACATGCCCGCCTTCGGCAAACGCCTCGACGAACAACGCATCAACAACCTCGTCCGCTACGTCCGCCGCGAATTCCACGGCCGCGCGACGACGACGAGCCCGGCGCCCGCCGCCACGCCGTCACATTAAACACACGACGCGCCTGTGCTATCCTCGCACCAACGCGCCGCACGCACCCGTAGCTCAGTTGGATAGAGCGTCTGATTCCGAGAACTGTTCCTGTAGTGCTGCCTCTCTGCCAGGATTTAACAACATGGCTGAAAGTCGCACATGTTCTAAATGTCGGGTGGTAAAACACGTTTCAGAATTCCCTTTTCGGAGTAAGCTAAAGGGAACGCGACATTCTTACTGTTTGAACTGTGGCCGCGCACATGCCAAAGCTCACTATGCGGCTAACGTCAAATATTATGTTAAGAAAGCGCGCGTCAGACGGGACGAGTCGATAGCCGAGATTCAGGAAAAGCTCTATGAATATCTAGAAAATCACCCTTGTGTCGATTGCGGCGAGGATGATCCTGTCGTACTGGAATTCGACCACGTGCGCGGTGTAAAGTCCTACAACGTTTCAGCGATGGGGTGGTTAATGTTATCGTGGACTTCCCTGCTGAAAGAGATAGAGAAGTGCGAAGTTCGGTGCGCAAATTGTCATCGTCGCAAAACGGCTGAACGACTCAGCACATATAGATTTCAAAAGCGGTATGGGCCGTTAGCTCAGTCTGGATAGAGCACTAGTCTTCGGAACTAGGTGTCGGGGGTTCGAATCCCTCACGGCCCGTCGGTTACTTGTTAAAGAGAGGGCTTTGCGTCGTGAGAAACGCAAAGCCCTCTCACTTTTTTCGACCGCACGCAAAACGTCTCGGCCTCGCAATGAAACTGCAACCAAAGGGGGCGGCGGTGGGTTTACTATCCAACTCACCTAACGGGCGTTCCTTCTGAGAACGAGTGAAACTTTGGGGCAGGCCACGCGAGTGGCCGTAGGCGTCGGGGGTGGGGGCTCCCGACGCCTTTTCTTTTTGGCCGCTGTGTCCACGGCCGATCAAGACTCTTTAATGAAAGTGACGGACTGGCCGACGGCGAGGCGGCCGGGGCGCAGCACGCGCGCGTAGAGGCGCGAGTGGCCGGGGTGGACTTTCTGCGAGATGCGTTTGAAGTCGCCTTCACGGAACGAGGCCGCGATGTTCTTGCAGGGCGAGGTGTAGCTCGTCACCTCGACGACGGCCTCTTCGCCCAACGCGAGCCGCGCGCCCGGCGCCAGCCCAGACCATTCGAGCCCGACGACCGTCAGGTTCTCGCCCGCCGAGCCGGGGAAGATCGGGTGCCCCTCTGCCTGTAGCTCAAGCAGTCGTTCGAGCGCGAACAGACACACGGCGCGGTCAGGGCCGCCGTGATAGCGCAGGTTGCGCTGTCGGTCTCCCGTGAGACCCTCCGGCGTGAGCACGGCCTCGCGGACGGCGAGCTTCGGCACGCCGCCGTTCGAGACGTTGAGCTGAAATATCCTTCCTCCCACTTCCGACAACCTCTGCCTCCCCACGAAAATTTAACGTGCGTGTGCGATGCGCTCTGTCAACTCAGACAGATTCTCGCGCGTGTAGACGGGCAACGCGGGCGCCGCCTCTTCCAGCCCCGCCTCGCGCCACCAACGCTCGAAGCGCGCGCGCTCGTCGGGGTCGATTCCCTGGCCCGCGTCCGAGAGGTAGAGCGCGGACGCCTTCGGCAAGACGCGCCGCGCGGTAGTCTTAATCTTCAGAACGTCTGGGCGCGCGACGAGGACGGTGAAGTCTGACTCGAAGGAGCGCAGGAAGCTGTTGCCCTCGACGACGACGCCCGGCGCCTTCACGCGCGCGAGCGCGGCGCGGAAGCCCGCATCGACCTGCGCGTCGGTGACGACCGCCCAGTGCACTTCCGACGCGCCCGCCTCCCAGTAGCGGCCCGTGTCCTTGCCCGGCGCGTAGGTCTCCGCGCGGCCGGAGCGGACGACCGGCTCTTCGCTCAGGAGATGCGCGACGCAGCAGGCGTGCGGGTCGCGCCCGCAGGAGCGGTAGTGCCCGCGCGTCATCTTCAAAGCCTCCCACTTCGGAAGCGCGCGCAGCAGCTCGCACACGAGCGTCGTCTTGCCCGAGTTCGAGTTGAAGCCGCCGACGGCGATGACTGTTGGGCGCATGTCGGCCACAGTATCGCCTCCACGAGCCCGACCCTTCAACCCACGCACGTCGCTAAAAATACCGCTCAAAAGATTTTTGAAAAAAGTGCTTGACAGCGCAAAGTAGTCTGCGTATATTCACACCGTCGCCCGTTCCACGGGCCGACCTCTTGAGAAGAGAGACTTAAAACGATGACGACGAACTCGAACATAGACAGACGCGCGACGGCGAGCCAATGGTCGGCCGCCGGCCTCACGTCCGCCCTGTATCAGGGCGCGGGCGCGAGGGGCGTCGTCTGCCCGAGCCGGCCGACGTTTAATCACGGCGGCGGACTCATCGAGCGCATGGCCCTTCGACCCGAAGGGCTAGGTCGCAAAGATCGTCGGCAGTTACAGAATTGATTCAGCGGGGGGCGGCCTCCCGCTCCCCAAATCTCGAAATAGTTCGTAGAGACTTGCGTGGAGCGGGCCTGCTTCCTCTGGGGAAGCCATAAGGCCCGCTCCTTTTATTTTTGCTGTTTGACAACCGAATTACCTTGAGGGGATGAAGGCGGGGAGAGTTTCCCGCTCTCCGCCTTCATCAATTTTTTTGCTTTCAAACGTAACGCGCATCAGACGCCGAATCGGTCAGGCAGCAGCCTGTAAAGCTGTCGCTCTTCGCGAGCATGGGGGTTCGAGTCCCTCCTGATGCATCGACGGAAGGTTGGGCACGGGCACGCCAAGCAGTCCCGAAAACTGTCGGAGCCGAGGGCTCCTGTGGGTTCGACTCCCGCACCTTCCGCCAAACATACGGAGGCGCCGCACAAAAGGCAGTGCAGCGGCGTGCTAAGCCGCCGGGCGCGTGAGCGCCCCTGTGCGTTCGAGTCGCACCGCCTCCGCTTCGGAACGATGAAGTAGGAACGATGAACGACGAAGTAAAAGCAGTTGTCTTCAGTTCATCGTTCATCGTTCCTACTTCATACTTCCTTTGAACCCGTAGCTCAGAAGGATTAGAGCGCAGGTCTGCGACGCCTGAGGCCGCACGTTCGAGTCGTGCCGGGTTCGCTTTCTTCCGGGGTCGTCTAAAGGGAGGACGCCTGCCTTTGAAGCAGGTCATGGGGGTTCGACTCCTTCCCCCGGAGTCGTCGGGGAAAGTTTCGCTGGTGTGGCGTAATGGCAAACGCACGGCGTTGAGAGCGCCGCGGGCTTGAGTGCCCGGTGAGGGTTCGAGTCCCTCCATCAGCATCACACGCGGGAGTGGTGCAATTGGCTGACACACCGTCGTCAGAAGGCGGCTCTTGAGGGTTCGAATCCCTCCTCCCGTATCGTTCCGCAGACGCGCGCGTGACCCAAACGGCAGAGGTGGCTCTCTCAAAAAGAGTCTCGGTGCGGGTTCGACTCCCGCCGCGCGCATCACTGGCGCGCGTAGCCCAAGCAGGCAGAGGCGGCATTCTTAAAAAATGCACTGTGAGAGTTCGAATCTCTCCGCGCGCATTCGGAGGGGCGTAGCATAAAGGCAATGCGGCAGGCTCCAACCCTGCGCTCCCTTCAATGGGACACATGCCCGTTCGATTCGGGCCGCTCCTGCCAACTTCTTAAAACCCTGGGGGTGTATGCAAAAGGCAAAGCGGGCTGTTTTTCAAACAGTCGCCCAAGTGGCTTTGCGGGTTCGAACCCCGCCACCCCTGTCAGAACTTTCACGTTGGCCGTAGCTCAACGGGCAGAGCACTGCACTGTGAATGCAGTACGTTGCGGGTTCGAGTCCCGCCGGCCGACCTTTCACCTAACACGGGGCGTTAGCCAAGTCCGGACCAAGGCACGCGACTCTCTATCGCGCACGCGCGGGTTCGAATCCCGCACGCCCTGCCAACTTTCAAGGAGCGGTGGCCGAGAGGCTAGGCACTGGAATGTCGATCCAGACGACGCGAGTTCGAGTCTCGCTCGCTCCGCCAAAACAGACGCGCCGGAAGCTCAACGGGCATGAGCACCCGCCTCTTAAGCGGGAGGCTGCGGGTTCGAGTCCCGCGCGGCGCATACACTTTCGGAGTGTAGCCTAGGGGAGACAAAGGCACTCGGCTTGGGACCGAGACGACGTGGGTTCGAATCCCACCGCTCCGACTTCTTCCACGTGGACGTAGCTCAGCCAGGCGAGAGCACCGGCCCGCCACGCCGGGGACGCGGGTTCAAATCCCGCCGTTCACTTCCCTTCCTTTTGGGCGGTTAGCTTAACGGAACAAAAAGCGGGCCACTTCGAATGGCTCAGATGCGGGTTCGATTCCTGCACCGCCCTTCCCAACTTCGCGGGAGTGATGTAAAGGCCAACATTCGAGTCTTCCAAACTCGCTTTGCGGGTTCGAGTCCCGCTTCCCGCATGGCCCGCGCAAGGAAGGCCGCAGCAACATAAGTGTAAGTCTGCGGGCGCTCACAGACCGCGCGGGCATCCCTTCGCGCACGTAGTCAAGACGGTTAAGGCGACGGTCTGCAAAACCGTAGGCGCCGGTTCGAGTCCGGCCGTGCGCTCTCAAACGGCGAACCTCGTCGGTTCGTCAAACCTTCAACCCGAACATAAGAGAAAGGAGGCCGCGTCATGTACCGGCTCAGGCTGTACTACGTCGCGAGAGTCTTCCTGCGCGCCTTCGGGCGGCGCGGGCAGGGCGCGGCACCGTTGCTCTATCGCAGGGGTTTGACCCGCACGTGAGCTAACGTCCGCGCCTGTTTGATGAGAAGCCCCGCGAGGGGCACAGGCAAAGGAAGTAGTTATGGACACCGGATTGTTAGCCGACAAGTTTGCGCGCATGGGCGCGCGCGTACAGGTCCGCGAAGTTGTGAACGAGCCTTTCCGCTGGCGGCCGAGGCCGCCCGGCATCGACATCGGAACGGACGACCACGGCGAGTTCTTCGACATCCGCGTCGGCGACGAAGAGCGCGTCGAGTACGAGGTCGCGGACCTCCAGCCCGACATGCGGCACCTGCTCCTGCTCGCACGCCGCGACGGCGTGAAGGAGAAGTACCTCTGCGGCCACGACGAGCGACACTGGTTCGTCTGCGCCGTGCCGGGCGCTTCGGTCTCGGGCGTGAGGACGGCGTTGGAGGCGCTTCAGCCTTTCGACGAGCGTTGGATCGCACGCAACATACGGCGACAGAAGAACCGCTTCCGTCGCCGCAACGAGGCGTTCGTCCGGCAGGGTGAGTGGTTCTTCGTCCCCGACCCCGCCGTCGTCGTGCCCGAGTGGCTCGTGCACCGCAACGAGCCCCTGAGCCGTGGCGCCGGGAGCAAGCCGCACGTCTGCCAGTTCGCCTACCGCACGCGCGGCATCGGCGTCTGGGTCTGCACGCGTTTCCCCGTCGGGGTCACGTTCGAGCAGTACGACAACATCGTCAAACGCAACCCGAAGGCGCGGAACTGGAACTGGCAACTGTTCCTGCGCGGCGCGGGCGTCTTCGCTCGCGGCACCGTGCGCCACGCCGATCACAAGACCGTCACGCTCGACGGCTGGCACCGCGTGTTCATGAACCTGGAGCACAACGCCCCGTTCGCGCCACGCGTCGCCTTCCTCGACTGACGGCCTTTAACAGACTGCGGGCGGGTCGCGCACCCCGCGCGGCCCCTCACGCCGCCCGCACTTCCAATTTCACCAAAACTTTGAAAGGAGGTCCGCCGGGATGAGAACTCTGAACGGCCGTGTTCTGCTCTTGAACTTCTCGTACGAGCCGCTCGGCACGGTCGGGGTGGCGCGTGCGATGTGTATGGTCATCCGTGGCGCCGTCTCGGTCGAGGAGTACGACGGCGAGCGGGTGCTGCGTTCGCCGCGCGCGGAGTTCCGCGTGCCGAGCGTGGTGCGCCTGCGCCGCTACGTCAACGTCCGACGCCGCCGCCAGACGGCTTCCATGAAACGCCTGCGCATCTTCGTCCGCGACCGCTTCCGCTGCCAGTACTGCGGGCAGAAGCGCGCCCCGGCGGAGCTGACGCTCGACCACATCACGCCCCGCTCGCGCGAGGGTCGTTCGACGCCCGAGAACCTGGCGACGGCCTGCGTCGCGTGCAACACGCGCAAGGGCAGCCGCACGCCCGAGGAGGCGCGCATGCCTTTGCTGACGACGCAGCGCCCGCTCGGCTACGGCCTCGAACACCTGCTGCTCTGCCACTACGCGGAGTCGCGCCCCGCGTGGCGCAAGTACCTCGACATCGAGGGCGTGCCGCTCAAACCCGAGCGGCGCGAGTCGGCCTGAACGTGGAGGTAGGCCGGACGGCCGTCCTACCTCCTTCACACAAAACTCCCGGAGGCATAGCTGACGAGGGCAAGCGTCGGCCTGAAGAGCCGAAGAGGTTGGTTCGACTCCAACTGCCTCCATCTCTGGAACGATGAAGTAGGAACGATGAACGATGAACTGAAAGTCCGTTGTCTTCAGTTCATCGTTCATCGTTCCTACTTCATCGTTCCAATCCCGGCCGGTTAGCTCAGCCAGGCTAGAGCGCCTGTCTTACAAACAGGATGTCGAAGGTTCGATTCCTTCACCGGCCATCACATCGGGGCGCGGCTCATCGCGCGCGCGGGCGTGGGCGCGCGCGACCGTGGAGCGAGAGGCCGACTACCGGCGGCCCGCCCCGTCCACCTCTAACACGGCGATGTAGCTCCAACCGGCAGAGCATCCGTCTCGTAAGCGGAAACGTGCGGGTTCGAATCCCGCCATCGCCTTCACACGTGGGCCTGTAGCTCAAATGGAAAGAGCATCCGTCTTCTAAATGGATCGATGTGGGTTCGAGTCCTGCCAGGCTCGTCTTCGAAGTTAATGCGGAGTAGCTCAGTGGCAGAGCGGCGGTCTCATAAACCGTGTCGGACGCGGGTTCGAGTCCCGCCTCCGCGATTGTTCTCAAGGGCTGGTGATGTAAAGGCTGCATAGAAGTCTTGCAAACTTCTTGTGAGGGTTCGAGTCCCTCCCGGTCCATCTGTGCGGCGTAGCTCAAACGGATCACAGAGCGCTGGTCTAGTAAACCAGGAGGTGCGGGTTCGAGTCCCGCCGCCGCAGTCGTTTGCGCGGGGATGTGCCCTGGGGGCACGGCGGTCTCATAAGCCGTCGACCAAAGGCGGGTTCGATTCCCGCCCCCGCAACCATCTCGGTGTGGCGTAGCCAAGTCGGTAAGGCACCGCTCTGTTAAAGCGGCCATCGTGGGTTCGAATCCCTCCGCCACAGTTTTCAACACGCAGGCCGGTAGCCAAGAGGCCCAAGGCATCCGCCTTTTAAGCGGGGGATCGTCGGTTCGAATCCGACCCGGCCTATGACATTTCTTCACGGCGCGAAGCTCAGTTGGCCGAGCACTCGGCTGATAACCGAGAGGCCGGAGGTTCGAGTCCTCCCGCGCCGACTTCTTTTGCGGAGTCAGCCAATGGCAGGCTGCCTGTCTCTGAAACAGGTCACGGAGGTTCGAGTCCTTCCTCCGCAGTTCAACCCTCAAGGTATTTCGGTTCCCTTCACGCCGGGAGCGCGGGCAGGATGCCCGCGCTCCCGGCAAGCAGAGCCTTTGAACCTTTGTCAAAGGGGGACATTTACGATGGCGAACAAGACGCTCTTCAAGTCGCTCGTGGGCAAGCTCATCCCGGCGGCGGACGCGCGCAACGAGCACAACGCGCCGGCCTACGCGCTGACGCCGAAGCAGGCGCTCGCGCAGTACGCGGCGACGGGCTGCCTCGGCGCGACCTTCTACGCGGGCGCGGAGGAGCAGCTCGCGAAGGTGCTTGAACTGTGCGAGCAGGTCGAGCCCGAGTTCGTGGCGAAGACCGCAGTCTACGCGCGCGAGCGCGGCTTCATGAAGGACATGCCGGCGCTGCTGCTCGCGGTGCTCGCGGCGAAGGACGTGCGCCTGCTGGCACAGGTCTTCCCGCGCGTCGTGGACAACGGCAAGATGCTGCGCAACTTCGTGCAGATCGTCCGCTCGGGCACGACGGGCCGCAAGTCGCTCGGCACCGCGCCGAAGCGGCTCGTGCGCGAGTGGCTTGAGGCGCGCGCGCCGGAGGCGGTCTTCCGCGCGAGCGTCGGCCAGACGCCTTCGCTCGCCGACATCGTGAAGATGGTCCACCCGAAGCCGCGCGACCCACAGCGCGAGGCGCTCTACGGCTACCTCGTCGGACGCGAGTTCGACGCGGAGGCACTGCCCGCGCTCGTCCGCGAGTTCGAGTCGTTCAAGGCCGGCGCGCGCGCGGTTGTGCCGGACGTGCCGTTCCAGATGCTCACGGCGCTCGAACTCGGCACGGCCGAGTGGACGGCCATCGCGCGCCGCGCGCCTTGGCAGATGACGCGCATGAACCTCAACACGTTCGCGCGCCACGGCGTCTTCGCGCAGTCGGGCCTGACCGAGCTGGTCGCCGCACGCCTGGCCGACCCCGAGCAGGTGAAGAAGGCACGCGTCTTCCCTTACCAGCTCATGGTCGCCTACGCCTCGGCCGACGAGCGCGTGCCGGCGCCAGTGCGCGACGCGTTGCAGGACGCGATGGAGGTCGCGCTGGAGAACGTGCCGGGCGTGCGCGGCAAGGTCTACGTCTGCGCGGACGTGTCGGGCTCGATGCAGTCGCCCGTGACGGGCTACCGCAAGGGCTCGACGACGGCGGTGCGCTGCGTTGACGTGGCGGCGCTCGTGGCGGCGGCGGTCGTGCGCCGCAACCCGCGCGCGGAGGTCCTGCCGTTCGAGCACGAGGTCGTCAAGGGCTTGAACCTCAACCCGCGCGACAGCGTGTTGACGAACGCGCAGAAGCTCGCAGCGGTCGGCGGCGGCGGCACGAACTGCTCGGCGCCGCTCCGACTCCTGAACGAGCGCAAGGCCGAGGGCGATCTCGTCCTCTACGTCTCCGACAACGAGTCGTGGGTGGACGCGCGCGGCGGACGCGGCACGGCGACGATGCAGGAGTGGGCTCGGTTCAAGCAGCGCAACCGCCGCGCCCGCATGGTCTGCATCGACGTGCAGCCGTACGGCACGGTGCAGGCCGCCGAGTCGGCCGACGTGCTCAACGTCGGCGGCTTCAGCGACCGGGTCTTCGACGTGGTCGCGGACTTCGCCGCCGGCCGCCTCGGCGCTGCCCACTGGGTCGGCGTCATCGAGCAGATCGCTCTGTGAATGTCAGTAGGCAGTAGGCAGATGGCAGTAGGCAGTTAAAGAACTTTAAGTCGAAGATTTCGAGTTAATACTTCAACGTACTTAACGCGGAGCGTACTGCCTACTGCCATCTGCCTACTGCCTACGGGGCCGAATGCTGCCGCGACTACATCACCTCCAACGTGAAAACGTCGTCGCGGTAAAACCTTGTCGGCCCTCTTGTTCTTTGTCGGTGGCGAATGCCGGTGTGAGTACATGGCTAATAGTAGGTTCGACTCCTACCCCCTCCATCACTTGCGGGGGGGAAAACTCTCACCAATCTTGTCGCCACTCAACTTTCGTGCGCGCGGCGAATGCTGGCGAAACTACATGCTTGATAAGCCGCGGGTTCCGGGTTCGAGTCCCGGCGGCAGCCAGACATAACGCTGCCGTAGCTCAACGGTAGAGCAGCGAAGTCGTTTCGTCGAAACCTTGTCGCCGCGTGCACGAACACTTTTTTTGTAGAGGTAAAAGCAGATGAAGCTGGCAGAGGCATTAATTTTACGCGCCGACTGCAAGAAGCGTTTCGAGCAGTTGAAGGCGCGCGTCGTCCGCAACGCGAAGGTGCAGGAGGGCGACAGCCCCGCCGAGGAGCCACAGGCGCTGCTCGCGGAGGCCGAGCGCGTCGCGCGTGAGTTGGCCGACCTCGTCAAGCGCATCAACCGCACCAACTCGGCCACGGAGTTCGGCGAGGGCCTGAGCCTCTCGGACGCGTTGGCGGAGCGTGACGCGCTCGGTTTGCGTCACCGTCTTTACGGCGAGTTGGCCGGGGCCGCGTCGATCTCGCAGGACCGTTACAGCCGCAGCGAGGTCAAGTACGTGAGCGCCGTCAGCGTCGCGGACGCGCAGCAGCGCGCCGACGACCTCGCGCGCGAGTTCCGCGCGCTCGACGCGCGCATACAGGAGCTTAACTGGAAGGCCGAGTTGAGCGAGTAGGACGAATGTAGTCGGTAGCCCAAAGGTAAGGATGCGAGCGTGAACCCTCCAGCCGGGTAGGCTGGCCGCGGCCGAGAGGCCGCATCATGGTGGCGTGCAGGGGCGCATGCTCGCGGGTTCAAATCCCGCATGACAAGTTAAGCCCTGAAAAGTCACACGGGCACGGGGTACGACTCAAAGTAACTACCTCACGCTGGTCTTTCCCTTGGGCGAGGGCGGGTACGGGGTGCTACATTCGATTGGACGAGTAGTGTTAGAGCTTCGCGGCTCGGCCGCGACGGGGTTTCGGGTCATGGCAATCGCGACACTTGATGATGTGACGTTCCGCACCACCGAGGAGATACTCTCGCTGGTGCGCCGGTTCGAGGACTGCACGCTGCCGCGCGAGGAGTGGACGCACGCCGCGCACCTGACGGTTGCGCTCTGGCACCTCTTGCAGTTCGACTGGCCGGACGCGGTCGCGCGCGTCCGCGCACGTATCAAGCACTACAACGCCGCGCACGGCATCCCTTCGACGCCGACGGGCGGCTACCACGAGACGCTCACGCTCTTCTGGCTCCGCGTGGTGGACACCTTCCTCTGCGCCGAGCGCAACGAGGCCCGCGCCCTCGTCCACCTCGCCAACGAGTTGGCCGCGACCCACGACAAGGGCCTCCCCCTCGCGCACTACACGCGCGAACTCCTCTTCTCCCCCGAAGCCCGCGCCCACTGGGTCGAGCCCGACCTCAAACCTCTTGAACTGGGTTAGAATTACCATCTCTCTACAAAGAAGGGTGAGTTATGGTTCACATTTTGAACAAGCATGGCGGCAAGTTAACGGTTCAACAGATTGTTGAAGGTATAAATGCCGTGATGAGTAATGCTCAAGGTCTATTTCAAGATGCAGTTCTTCTGCTCGAACATGGGCGTTTTCCTCGTGCGGCCTCCCTTGCAATCCTTTCCATTGAAGAGGTTGGCAAAACAATTATTTTACGCAGGATGGCGCTGACTGAGGATCAAGACGATATTGATGGTCTATGGAAAGAGTTCACGCGTCATCATGCGAAAAATGCTCCGGCTGCTTTTGTGAATCGTTTGATGGCCGGAGATCGGACTTTTAGAGAGATGAAGGTTTCCTTAGAGAACAAAGGTGGGGAATGTTCGTCGATAGACCAACTTAAGCAGCTCGGTTTTTACGTGGATTGCGACAAAACAATACGTTGGCTAACTCCTTCTGACCAGGTTACCGAGTCAATTGCCCTGCACTACGTAGGGATAGCAGGAGGACTCGTTAACCAGCCGGAGACCACAATTCGGGACATTGAATTATTCGTCAAGCATTTTAAAACAGCATGGGGGGGAAGTGCTGATATAAAAAAACAAGCCTTCTTGAATTGGGTACAAGAATACGGGCAAATATCTCAAAACTCTTTTCAATTCGTCGAGAATCTATTTAGTTAGCAGTTACGGACATCAACGACTTCTCAAGTCAATCAAACCTCACTGCGCGCGGAGTATCGACAGCGGCTTCTTCGTCAACACGTCCAGACTCGACAGCGCGCCGACGGCGGCGACGAGGAGGGTGGTGACGGCGAGGCCGAGTGCGTTGAGGGTGGGCGCGAAGGTCCAGCCGATGTCGAAGACGTAGCGGGAGACGGCGTAGGAGAGGCCGTTGGCGGCGGCCGCGCCGACGAGGCCGGCGACGAGGCCGAGCAGTCCGTATTCGGCGAGCATGATGGTGAGGAGCACGCGCCGCTCGGCGCCGAGCGTCTTCAGGACCGCCGCCTCGTAGACGCGCTGGAACTTCGTCATCGCGATGGAGCCGACGAGGATGAGCGCGCCGCTCAGGAACACGAACCCGCCGATGAAGCTCACCGCCAGCGTGATGTTCGAAAGTATCCGGCTGATGCCGCGCACGATGTCGGCCACGTCGATGACGCTGACGTTCGGGTAGCGGTCAACGATGGCGCGTTGGAAACGCGAGCGGTCGGGCTCGTTCGTGGGGCCGTCGATGGCGCCGACGTAGGTCGTGGGCGCGCGGTCGAGCGCGCCGGGGCGGAAGAGGATGAGGAAGCCCGTGCGCGAGTTGCGCCAGTCCACGCGGCGCACGCTCGTCACGCGCGCCGTCATCTTCCGGCCCTGTATGTCGAAGGTGATCGTGCCGCCCACGTCGATGCCGCCCACGCCGCGCACGCCCTCTTCGACCGAGACCTCCGGCTCGGTCGAGGGCGTCTCGTCCCAGAACCGGCCCGCCAAAAGCGTCTCGTTCGCTTCGAGCCGTGGCCTGTACGTGACGACGTACTCGCGCCCGAGCATCCCGCGCTCGCGGCGCACGCCCGCGGCTTCGAGGTCAACGTCTTTCCCGTTCACCGCCGCGATGCGCGCGCGCAACGTGGGTATCAACTCGGCGCTCGCGCCCGTCGTCTTACTTACAATCTCACGCACGCCCTCGACCTGGTCGGGCTGCACGTCGATGAGGTACATGTTCGCGAGGTTGCCGCGCCGCGCCACGTCGAACTCGTCGAGCAGCCCCGCCTGTAGCGCCTGCACGGACAGCACGAGGAACGCGCCGAGCCCCACGGCGAGCACGATGACGCGCGTCTGGTTGCCGGGCCGGTGCATGCTGTTGATGGCCTGCCGCACGGCGAACGTCCCCAGGCCCCGCGCGCGTCGCACGACGAAGATGAGCAGCCACGCCGCTAAGTAAAGCACCAACGCCGTCAGCCCCAACCCGCCGAGAAAGAAGACGCCCACGCGCAGCGAGCCCGCCTGCCACGAAGTCAGAAGTAAGAGACCGGCGAGTACGAAGCCCGCCACCAACGCGCGCCAGAGGTCGAGCCTCTTACCGGGCGCGTCCTGCTCCGACTCGCGCAGCAGCATGTTCGGCTTGATGCGGCGGATGCGCAGCAGCGGCAGCGCCGAGAAGAGCAGAGAGATGACGAGGCCGAGCCCCAAACCCTGCGCCACCGCGCCGGGTTGCAGGTCGTACGAGAGGTTCGGCGGCAAACTCTCCGCGAAGCGCGCGCGGACGAAGAGGAGCGCGCCCTTCGCCAACGCGACTCCCAACAAACTGCCCAACGCCCCGAGCGCGAGCACCTGCGCGAGGTACGCGGCCGTCAAACGCCGTCCCGTCGCGCCGACGCACTTGAGCACGGCGATGGACTTCTTCTTCTGCTCGACGAAGACCCGCGTGACCGACGAGACGCCGATGCCGCCGAGCACGAGCACGACCAGTCCCGTCAAAGAGAGGTAGTTCTCCGCGCGCGAGAACTGCTCGCCGAGGTTCTCCTGCGAGTCCCTGTACGAGCGCACGTTGACGACGTTGTTGCCGACCTCCGTGCGCAGCGCGTTGACGAACTCGTTCAAACGTCCCTCGCCCGTCTTAAAAAGTATCTTGCGCCGCGCGCGGCTGCCGAAGCCGGTGAGCCCGGCCGCCTCCAAATCCGCGCGCGCGACGAAGACGCGCGGCCCGAGGCGGAAGCCGCCGGAACTGCCCGGTTCCTGCTTCGACACGCCGCGTATCTCGAACTCGCGCTCGCCGATGCGCACGCGGTCGCCGACCTTCAGGTTGAGACGTTCGAGCAGCAGCGGCGCGACGACCGCCCCGCCGTTCTCGACCAGCGCGAAGTCGAACGGCCGCCCGTCCTCAAGCCTGAAGTCGCCGTAGAGCGGGAAGCCGCGCTCGACGCCCTTCAGCTCGACCATCAGCGCGCCGCCGCGCGCCTCGTCCGCGGGGCGCAGCATCGTCGGCGCCTCGACGGTCTCCGTCCGCGCCTCGACGAGCGGCGGGCGCGCGACTCTTTCAATCTTCGCCTGCACGTCCCGAGGCCACTCGCGCGTCGTCTCGGCCTGCACGTCGGCCGTCATCAGCGCGCGCGCCTCGCCGGCCACGGCGCGGTTCAAACTCTGTATCATCGAGCGCAGCGCGACGATGCTGCCCACGCCGATGCCGATGCACAGGAAGAAGAAGAGCAAACGCCGCCACGAAGAGCGCAGCTCGCGCCACGCGAGGTTGAAGATAAAACTCAAGTCCTCGCCTCCTCCAACACTTCGCTCTCTTCCCTACCGCCTTCATCCGTCGTCTCGTCGGCGACGACGCTGCCGTCGCGCAGAGAGATGCGCCGGTCGGCGCGCGCGGCAAGGTCGTGGTCGTGCGTGACGAGGACGAGCGTCGTCCCGTGCCGCCGGTTCAACTCGACCATGAGGTCGAAGACGTGACGGCCGTTGCGCGAGTCGAGGTTGCCCGTCGGCTCGTCCGCGAGGAGTATCGACGGCTCGTTGGCGAAGGCGCGCGCGACGGCCACGCGCTGCTGCTCGCCGCCCGAGAGTTGCGAAGGGTAGTGATGCGCGCGTTCCGTTAGCTCAACGTCTTCGAGCAACTTTCTCGCACGCTGGCGCGCGTCGCGGCGTCCGGCAATCTCAAGCGGCGCGAGCACGTTCTCCAACGCGGTCATCGAAGGGATGAGGTGAAAGGACTGGAAGACGAAGCCGAGTTTCTTTCCGCGCAGCCGCGCGAGCGCGTCCTCGCCCATGCGCGTGATCTCTTCGCCGTCGATGAGGATGCGCCCCGATGTCGGCGCGTCGAGCCCGGCGACGAGGCCGAGCAGCGTTGACTTGCCGCTGCCCGAGGGGCCGACGACGGCGATGAACTGCCCGTCGGGAATCCGCAGGTCAAGCTCGCGCAGGATGGTCAGGCGCTCCGCGCCGGACTGAACGGTCTTCGAGACTTGGTATAATTCGATCATGAAAAGATTGCTGTCCGCACTTCTTCAGATTTCGCCCGTGGCCCTTTTGATTCTCGCCGCCACGCTTCTCGCTGCCTGCGGCGGCGGCTCGCGCGAGCCCTCTTCAATTTCGACTCAAACAGCCCAAACTCCCGCCGCGCCGACGACGCCTGCTGAGACTGTACCTAAAATCGTCGCCTTCGGCGACAGCCTGACCGCCGGTTACGGCCTCCAGCCGCAGGAGAGCTACCCCGCGCTGCTGCAAAAACTGCTCGACGCCGACGGGTTCAAGTACGAGGTGGTCAACGCGGGGGTTTCGGGCGACACCTCGGCGGGCGGCGTCCGGCGCATCGACTGGTCGCTCGACGCGGGGGGCGTCCGCTTCGTCATCCTCGAACTCGGCGCCAACGACTTCCTGCGCGGTCAGCCCGTCAGCGAGACGAAGAAGAACCTCTCCGACATCATCAAGCGCGCCAAGTCGCGCGGCGCCGAAGTCCTGCTCGCGGGCATGTTGACGACCACCAACACCGGCCGCGACTACGAGGTCGAGATCAGCGACGCCTTCAAGTCGCTCGCCAGCGAGCACGACATCGTCCTCATCCCCTTCTTCCTCGAAGGCGTCGCCGGCATCGACAAGTACAACCAGCAGGACCGCGTCCACCCCAACGTCGAGGGCACCAAACTCGTCGCCGCCACCGTCTACCGGCACCTGAAGCCGATGCTTGAGAAAGACAGCCGCAAGTGATGAAGGCCGACGTGATTGTCATCGGCGGCGGGGCGGCGGGGCTGATGTGCGCGTTCGTGTCGGGCGGGCGCGGGCGTCGCGTCGTGCTGCTCGAACACAACGAGCGCGTTGGGCGGAAGATAGAAATATCGGGCGGCGGGCGTTGTAACTTCACTAACGTTAACACGACGGCCCGCAACTTCATCTCGCGCAATCCGCACTTTGCCAAGTCTGCGCTGGCGCGCTACACGCCTTCGGACTTCGTCGCGCTCGTCGAGCGGCACGGCATCCGTTATCACGAGAAGAAACTGGGTCAACTCTTCTGCGATGAAAGCTCGCGGCAGATCGTCGAGATGCTTCTGGCGGAGTGCGACGCGGCCGCCGTCCGCGTCGTCACTAATTGTCGCGTTGACGTGGTGAGTAAGGACGGTCTCTTTCAGGTCAGGACGAACCGGGGCGAGTTCGAGTCGGAGTCGGTCGTCGTCGCGACGGGCGGGCTCTCGATTCCGAAGCTCGGCGCGACGGACTTCGGTTACAGGCTCGCGCGGCAGTTCGGGCTGAAGGTCTTGCAGCCGGAGCCCGCGCTCGTGCCGCTCACGCTCGCGCGGCAAGACCTCGTTAACTTTCAACCGCTGAGCGGCGTCTCCGTGCCCTCGGTCGTGCGCTGCGACGGGACCGAGTTCGCCGAGAACCTCCTCGTCACGCATCGCGGGCTGAGCGGCCCGGCCGTCCTGCAAATCTCCTCCTACTGGTCGCGCGGCCTCGAACTCTCCGTGGACCTTCTGCCCGGCGAGGACGCGCGCGCGCTGCTCGAACAGAAGCGCGCGGCCGGCGCGGAGTTGCACACAACGCTCGCGCGTCATCTGCCGAAACGCTTCGCGCAGGTCTGGGCCGAGTTGTTCGCGCCGCCGCGCCCGCTGCGCGCCTACACCGACGCGGAGGTCGAGCGCGTCGCCGCGCTGCTCCACGACTGGCGCATACGGCCCGCCGGCACCGAAGGCTTTCAGAAGGCGGAGGTCACGCGCGGCGGCGTCTCGACCGACGAGCTTTCGTCCAAAACGATGGAGTCGCGCAACGTCCCCGGTCTCTACTTCATCGGCGAGGTCGTTGATGTGACGGGCCACCTCGGCGGCTACAACTTCCAATGGGCCTGGGCCTCCGGCCACGCCGCAGGGCAGAGCGTCTAAGATTGATTCATCGTGTCATCGCGTCATTGATTCATTTGCTTATGGAATCAATCTTTTTTCCTGCCACAAAATTCCCGCTCGCGGTGTTTACACAAACGAGAGACGGTTCGTTTCGAGTTTTCACCACAGGAGAGGAGTTTGAGTGTGATGGGACGCAGGACTTTTTTGCACATCGTGGGCGCGCTGGCGCTGTGCGCGGCGGCGGCCGTGAGCGCGGCGGCGCAGGACTTCCAGAAGAGTTACAACCTCGCGGCGGGCGGGACGGTCGCAATCGCCAACGTCTCGGGTGACATCAACCTGACGGGCTATGAAGGCAGCGCGGTCGTCGTCAACGCGTACAAGGAGGGGCGCGACCGCGACGTGGTCGAGGTCGAGGACAACAGCACGCAGGGGCGCGTCTCCTTGCGCGCCAAGTACCCGAACGACTGCCGCAACTGCGAGGCGAGCATCCGCTTCGAGGTGCGCGTGCCGCGCTCGGCCAACATCGTCTTCGACAAGATTTCGACGGCCAGCGGCAACGTGAAGGCCGAAGGTTTCGCGGGCCGCGTCCACCTCTCGACGGCGAGCGGCGACGTGACGCTGCGCGGCGTGGGCGGCGAGATCAAGGCTTCCTCGGCGAGCGGGACGGTGCGCGTCGCCGACGCGACGGGCACGGTCAACGCCAGCACCGCGAGCGGCGACGTTGAGGTCGAGCTGACGCAGGTGGACGGCTCGGGCGACATGCGCTTCTCCTCGGCCAGCGGCGACGTGCACGTCCGCATGCCGACCAACATCGACGCCCGCGTCTCGATGTCCACCGCCTCCGGCGACATCGAGACGAACTTTCCCATCGAGGTCCGTCGCGATAAGTACGGCTCCGGCAGCCGCGCCGAAGGCCAACTCGGCAGCGGCGCACGCACCCTCAAAATCTCCTCCGCCTCCGGCAACGTGAGTCTGAAGAGCATGTAGCTGGAACGCTGAACGCTGAACGCTGAACGAGGAACTGAAGGCATCAAGCTTTCAGTTCCTCGTTCAGCGTTCAGCGTTTGGAGCGCGGGTGGTGCTTCTCGTAGACGCTGCGGATGCGTTCGCTGGTGACGTGCGTGTAAATCTGCGTGGTGGCGAGGTCGCTGTGGCCGAGCATGGCCTGGACGCTGCGCGTGTCGGCGCCGTGTTCGAGCAGGTGCGTGGCGAAGCTGTGGCGCAGGACGTGGGGCGTGACGCCTTCGACGCCGGCCTTCTCGGCCGCGCGCTTGAGCATCGCCCAGATGTTCTGGCGCGTGATGGGACGGCCGAGGTAGCCGACGAAGAGTCGTTGCGACTCGCGCCCCGCGAGCAACGCCCGCCGGGCCGCTTCGTAGCGCACCAGCCACGCGATGGCGGAGCGTCCGATGGGGATGCGCCGCTGCTTGCTCCCCTTCCCGAAACAGTGGAGCACGCCGGTGTCAACGTCCACGTTGCCCGCCGGGAGCGTCGCGACCTCGCTGACGCGCAGGCCGGTCGCGTACATCAACTCGAACAGCGTCCGGTCGCGCACGCCTTCAGGCGTGGCAGTGTCGGGCGCTTCGAGCAGACGTTCAATCTCCTCCTGCGTCAGAAAGCGCGGCAGCTTCTGGCCGCCCTGCGGGCGCGTGATGTCGGCGGTCGGGTCGGCCTTAACGTGTCCGTCCAATAAGAGGAAGCGGTAGAAGCCGCGCACGGCGCTCAGCGTACGCCCCACGGATGCCGGCGCCAGTCCCTCGCGGCTGAGCGACATGACGAACTGCGACATCTCCGCCTTCCCCAGAAGATGCGGCTCGCGCCCCAACGCCTCCGCCGCCGCGCGCAGCCGCGCGAGGTCGCGACGGTAGCTCTCAAGGGAGTTCTTCGAGAGCCCCTTCTCGACCTGAAGGAAACTCATGTACTCGCGGATCAAGTCTCTGGGCATAGGTTTCGAGTAGTCAGTAGTCAGTAGAAATACATCTTCATTACGAACCCGACCATTGTCATCTTCAATCTCAGTAACGCGGAGCCTACTGACTACTGTCTCCTCGCCTTTCAATTCGTCGGGCGGTCGGACGGCGGGAGCGTGGCGCTGAAGTCTTCGAGGAGCCGGCGCGCGTACGTTTGCAGGAGGTACTCGACGCGCTCGGATTGGTGCGAGGCGACGAGGAGGCCGACGTGGTGTCGCTTGCGCAGGCGGAAGACGATCTCGGGGTCGTCGTACGCGGACGTGTCGGGCCACTCCTGCCGCGCGAGCGAGATGACGATGCCGGCGTAGTCGTTACGCCATTCGGGTATCTCGTAGTGACCGTGCTCGCCCGCGACCTCGATGCGCGCCCACTCGCGCCAGAGGTTGATGCCGCGCGCGGCCTCGACCACCTCGGCGATGTTGGCGCCGCCGACGCGCGCCGCCGTCTCAAGGAAGTAGAAGCGGCCGTCGCCCCCCTTGATGAACTCGGTGTGCGTGACGCCGCGCACGAGCCCGAGCGTGCGGATGAGTTCGTGGTCGAGCGACTGCAACGCCTGCGCGTCCGCCGACCGGTGCGGGATGGTGCGCGTCATGAAGATGCCGCCGCCGTGCGCCACGGTCATCGGCGGCTGGCCGTACTTGCTGACGGCCGTGAACTGCGGCTCGCCCTGCCAGATGACCGAATCGACGTGGAAGATGTCGCCGGGGATGAACTGCTCGATGAGATAGAAGGACTGGCGGTCGCCCAACTCTTCGAGCAGCGGCCACAGCTCCTCGGCCGAAGAGACCTTGCTGATGCCGACGGCCGAAGCCTCCGAGCGCGGCTTCAAGACCCACGGCGGCGCGACGCGTTTGGTGAACTCGCGGACGCGTTCGTGGTTGAGCGCGTGGACGAACTCCGGGACGAGGACGCCGTGGGCGCGCGCCTTGACGCGCATGGCGAGCTTGTCGCGGAAGTGGCGGGCGGTGGTGTCGCCCATGCCGGGGATGCGCAGGTGTTCGCGCAGCGCGGCGCCCGTCTCCACGTCGAAGTCGTCTAACGGGACGACGCGGTCAATGTCGCGCGTGCGCGCGATGAAGCTGACGCCCTTCGTCACGTCTTCGCGCTTGTAGCCCTCGGGCAGGTAGAAGAACTCGTCCACCGACTCGCGCGGCCAGTCGGCGTCGCGCAGCTTCTCCATCGTGACGACGAGGACGCGGCACCCCAACCGCTTACACTCGCGCATGAAATCCTGCCCCTTCTCGAAGGTGGCGATGCAGAGGACTGTGAGCGGTCGCTTCTCGGACAACGGCGGACTCCCCTGAAAGTTTGTGTGACGTAGAACGCAGGGATAATAACGCATCCCGGCGCGTGTGCAACAACGTGAACCCCGGCGAGGGCTAAGAAGAGTGTGTCGCGCCGGGAGCGCGGGCATCCCTGCCCGCCATGAGCGCAAAGCGCGAATGCGAAGAAGC
>DASVGG010000006.1:0-14140 GCA_036379655.1 Pyrinomonadaceae bacterium | reverse complement strand
CGGCGGCAGGTCGAGCGGCTGGCGGGGTGGGCGGCCGGGCGGGATGAGCGAGAGGACTGCGGGGACGCGGCCTACACGCTGACGGTGGGGCGCCGGCACATGGGGCGGCGGGTGGCCGTGGTGGCGCGCGAGATGGGGGAGTTGCGGAGGAAGCTGGAGGCGTGGCTGAGGGGCGAGGGGGCGGCGAGCGGGGTGAGCGAGGGGGATGCCGAGGCGGCGGGGGGGCGCCGAGGCGGCGAGGGGGCGGCGGAGGCCGAGGAGCGGATTCAGAGATGCAGGGGCGGGGGCTGGGACTCCGAGAGCCTCGGGGCGCTGCGCGACCTCTACGTCGGGGGCTACGGCGGGGGGTACGAGCGTATCTACGAGGGTGGCGGCTACAGGCGGGTGAGCCTACCCACATACGCCTTCGGCGAAGAGCCCTACTGGGTAGACGACACAAACGATGAAGGACTCTCTGCGAACACGCGCGAGGCCGAGCGCGTGAGCAAGAGCAAGCAATGGCTCTTCACGGAGGAGGTATTCCTTCCGAGCGTCCTCGCTCTGCCGCAGGACTGGAAGCAGCGCGTGCAAAGTTTCTGCGGCAGGCGGATGTGTGTCCTCGCGGCGGACAGGAAGGCCACCTCTGCCTTCGCGGACGTGCTGCGACGGTTGTTGAACCTCGAAGGGAACGGAATCGGCCTCGACCAGTTGGCCTACTCCGAGCTTGAGCATTATTCGTTCAAATCGGCTAAACCCGGCGTGCTTTTCCTGCTGGACTCGGGCGGTCGGCAGGGCTCGGCGGGACATCTGCCGCCGGATGTTAAGACGGCTTTCCAGCTCAGCCAAAAGCTGATGAGAGAGCTTTGGGAGGATGAAGTAAGCATTTGCTATCTGCATTCGGCCAAGAGCCAGGCCGACGCGCCGGCGTCGGACGCCCTCTCGGGGTTCGCGCGCTCGGCGATGTTGGAGAACCCGCGGCATCGCTGGACGGTCGTCGGGCAGGATGAGACGGCGACGGCGGCCGAAGCGCATCAGAGGCTAATTCTGGAATGGCTCGCCGCGGATGCGAACACAGCCGGCGGGGCCGTTGTCATTCAGTATCGCGACGGCGTGCGGCTCGTGAGCAGCCTCGTCGAGCAGGAGTTGCCGCCGGGCGTCGCCGCGTCGTTCCGCCACCACGGAAAGTATCTCATCGCCGGAGGGCTGGGGCCGGTCGGCGAGCTTCTGTGCAGGGAGCTAGCGAAGCGCTATCAGGCACATCTCTTCATTCTCTCTCGCGGCGAGCTGAACCCGGAGCGCAAAGGAATCGTCGAGGCGATTGAGGCCGAGGGCGGCCGTATCACCTACCTGAAGGCTGATGTCGCCGACCTGGATTCGTTAGAGGCGGCGCTGGCGAAGGTCGAAAAGGGCGGTCACCGGTTGAACGGCGTCATCCACATGGCGCGGCTGGTCGAAGACGGGCTGATCCTGAACAAGTCTTGGGAGTCGTTCGTGCGCGTGACGGAGGCCAAAGTCCTCGGGACGATGAACCTCGACCGGGTAACGGCGTCGCAGCCTTTGGACTTCTTCGTCCTCTTCTCCTCGATGGCGGCATTCGGTATTCGCGGCTCGGCCGATTACGGCTACGCGGCGGCCTACCAAAATGCTTACGCGAGATACCGGCGGGGTCTGCAAAGGGCGGGAGAGCGCAACGGGGCGTCCGTTTCGCAATGCTGGGGGGCGTGGGGCGTGGATCGCTACCTGCCGGAGAACCGCCAACAGACGCTCGCCGCGCTGGGGTTCGATCTCATAGACATTGAAGCCGGGTTCGACGTTATTGAAAAAGCCTGCGTAGGAGACAGCCCCGTCGTCGGCCTCGTCGCCGTGACCGACCGGGACAAGGCGCTCTCCGGCATCAACGTGTCGCCGGAGCGACGCGCGGAGACGCGTGACGAAGCCACGACGGGGCTACTGCATCTGGTTTCCTTCTGGGAACAGCTCAGGCTCGTCGGCGGCGCGATTGACCGCAACGAGTTCGCCGCGCGACTGGCGCCGCACGACCTCGGCGCAGGCGGCGACGAGCTGGTCGGTCGGATACACGGCCTGCTGTTCGAGGACAAGTCCTCCCCGAACGGCTCCGGCCCGCCACTGCACGCCGAGGAGAGGGCACCGCGACCCGCCAACGGTAACGGCAGCGCCGGTCACGACCTGGCGGCGACGATTCTGAAGACCGTCGTCGGCGTGTTGCAGGTCAGCGAGGTACAGGAGAGCGTGCCGCTTCAGCGCTATGGTGTCGATTCCGTCGCCGCGATTCAGATTGCGACGAGACTGGAGAAGGAGCTGGGCCGCGTGATCCAACCCCACTGGCTCATGGAATTCCCGACCATCAAAGAGCTGGCGGCGCATCTGGCGTCTACCGCCGCCTAAGACTCGCGCCGCGCCACGAGTCTGCCGAGAGCGTGCCGGGACCGGAAGGCGAAGAGAGCGTTCATTCGAGATGAGCCGAACAAGACCCGAATTGGTTTTTATGTTCTCCGGGCAGGGGTCGCAGTACCCGCGCATGGGGAAAGACCTGTATGAGGGTAGCCCGGTCTTCCGCGAATGGATGGATTGGCTCGACCAGCGGGCGCGGCGCGAGGCAGGCGCGTCGGTCGTCGAGCGCCTCTACGGCGAGAGGTCGGGTTCCGTCGCGCTCGACGAGACGGAGTTAACCCACCCGGCCATCTTCATGGTCGAGTATGCGCTGGCGCAGACGCTAATCAGTTCGGGCATCAGGCCGGACATGGTGCTCGGGTCGAGCCTCGGCGAAGTCGCGGCCGCGGCCGTCGCTGGCGCGGTCAACGTCGAGGAGGGGCTGAGGTTCGTCATCCGGCAGGCGCGGGTCTTCAACGAGCGTTGTCCGCCCGGCGGGATGATGGTGGTCCTCCACTCGCCGCGCATCCTCGCGGAGCACCCAGAGTTCGGCGAGGACTGCGAGCTGGCCGCCATCAACGGCGCCGAGATTTTCGTCGTCAGCGGCACCCACGCCCGCCTGGCGAGGTTTGAGTCCTTCCTCAAGGCGCGTGACATCGCCACGAGTCTACTCCCGGTGTCGCACGCGTTTCACTCGCGCCTGATGGAGCCGGCCAGGCGAGAATTCCTCGCCTTGACCGGCGAGTTGAAAACGAAGAGGCCGCTGATACCGATGATGTCCTGCACGCACGTGGCCTTCGCCGAAGACGTTTCGCACGACTATTTCTGGAACGTGGTGCGCAGGCCCATAGACATCGCGGGGACGCTCCGCCTGCTCTCCCCTCCGCGCGCTTACGCTTACCTCGACGTGAGCCCGTCGGGTTCCATGTCCAACATGGTCAAGTACAACGGCGCGCACCGTCGGCCCTCGCCATCGTGGTCTGTGCTTCAGCGATTTGGCGACGGGTCGGCCCGTCTGCGGACGGCGGTCGAGGATATTAGCGTCTTGCTTTCCGAGCCGCAGGAGGTTTAGATGAAAAAGACAGCCTACGTTTTTCCGGGCCAGGGTTCTCAGTTTAAAGGAATGGGCGAGGCGCTGTTCGACCGATTTCCGGAGATTACATCTAATGCCGATTCCATCCTCGGTTACTCGATAAAAGAGCTGTGCGTTGAAGACCCGCACGATCAGCTTCCGCAAACCGACTTTACACAGCCGGCTATCTTCACCGTCAGCTATCTCAGCTATCTAAAACATCTCGGCGAAGGCCACCCGCTGCCCGATTATCTGGCCGGTCACAGCCTCGGAGAGTACACCGCGTTGTGTGCGGCCGGGGTCTTCAATTTCGAGACGGCCTTGAAGCTGGTGCAGAAGCGTGGCGCTTTAATGCGTGCCGCCTCTGGCGGCGGCATGGCAGCCGTCCTGAACTTGGAACACGCCGACATCAACGCCGTCATCGAGGAGAACGGGTTGTCCGCCTTGGATGTGGCAAATCTCAACGCCCTCAGACAAACCGTCATCGCCGGGCCGCACGACGAGTTGAGCAGGGCGCAAAAGTATCTGGAAGAGGCAGGCGGCACGCTGGTGGCCTTAAAAGTGAGCGCCCCCTTCCACTCGCGCTATATGGAGCCGGCGAGAGTCGAGTTCGCGCGGTTCCTCGATAATTTCGAACTCGGCGGCCCGAAGATTCCGGTCATCGCCAACGTCACGGCGAGACCTTACGGAACGTCCGCGCGGGAAGTGAGGGAGATGCTGACCAGACAGATCATAGCGCCCGTCCGGTGGCTGGAGTCGGTCTGGTATCTGATGCGCTGCGGCGTCGAGAGCGGGTTGACGGAGCTCGGCCCCGGCGAGGTTCTGACCAAACTGGCAGCAACGATTCGCCGTCAGGGCGTGCCCGAAGGCTTCTCCATCGAGCAGCCGGCCGCGGCGCGGGCGACCCCACTGACGGCCAAGGCCGCCAAGGCCGCCGGCGCCCCGCAGGCGACGATCACCGCCACCAACCTCGGCTCGGCTTCCTTCAGGGAAGACTACGGGGTGAAGCACGCCTACGTCGCCGGGGCGATGTACATGGGAATCGCTTCCAAAGAGCTGGTCGTCAGGATGGGAAGGGCCGGGTACATCGGATTTTTCGGCACCGGCGGGCTCTCGCCGACCACCGTCGAGGAGAATATCCGGCAGATCAAGGGGGAGCTTTCGGGCGGACAGCCTTTCGGGATGAATTTGCTCTTCGAGCCGGCAGACCAGGAAGTTGAAATCGCGTCCGTCAAGCTGTTCCAAAAGTACGACGTGAGATGTGTCGAGGCGTCGGCCTTCATGCAGATCACGCCGGCGCTCGTCCTGTTTCGGCTGAAGGGCCTCGCCGTGTCGCCCGCAGGCGAGATCGTCGGCAGGCACAGGATCATCGCCAAGGTTTCGCGCCCTGAAGTCGCCAAAGCATTTTTAGAGCCGAGCCCGCCGAATATCGTCGAGCACTTGCTCCGCACGGGTCAGATTACGCCGCTTGAGAGCAAGCTCGCGCAAAAAGTGCCGGTCGCCACCGACCTCTGTGCCGAGGCCGACTCGGGCGGGCACACCGACAGGGCGGTGATGAGCACTCTGCTTCCGACCATCGTCCGCCTGCGCGACCGGGTCTGCGCCCAGTACGGCTATCAGAAGAAAGTGCGGGTCGGTGCGGCGGGCGGCATCGGCACGCCCGACGCGGCCGCGGCCGCTTTCCTTCTGGGCGCGGACTTCATCCTCACGGGCTCGATCAATCAATGCACCTGCGAGGCCGGGACGAGCGACATGGTCAAGGACATGTTGCAGAAGATCAACGTGCAGGATACCGACTACGCACCGGCGGCCGACCTGTTCGAGATGGGGGCGAAGGTTCAGGTAATGAAGCGCGGCGTCTTTTTCCCGGCGCGCGCCAACAAGCTCTACGAATTGTGGAAGAACCACAACTCGATTGAAGAGATCGGCGAGAGGGACAGAAGTCTCGTGCAGGACAAATACTTCAACAAGCGAACCTTCGACGAGATTTACGAAGACGTCAGGAGGTATTACGCCGCGCGCGCCCCCGCAGAACTCGCCAAGGCGGAGGTCAACGGCAAACACAAGATGGCCCTGATCTTCAAATCCTATCTGAACAAGAGCACGCGCGCGGCCTTGCTGGGCGACGAGAGCGAGCGCGTCAACTTTCAGGTGCAATGCGGGCCTGCGCTCGGGGCCTTCAACCAGTGGGTCAGCGGCACCGACTTGGAAGACTGGCGCCACCGCCACGTAGACCACATCGCAGAGAAGATCATGGAGGGCGCGGCGGTGATGCTGAACAGGAGGTTCGCCGATTTTCGCTCGGTAACCAGGCCGGACGCGGAGGCGCTCGTCTCCTGACCGCGACGAGGGGCGGGGTTTCGACGGCGCAGGACGTAAACAGGTGGGCTCAACGGACGCGAAAAAACCGGAGTTCAGTTTCCTCTTCTTCTCCGACGTGCGCGACGACGTGTCGGACAAGGAGAAGTATCTGTTCATGAGAGACGTCACGCTCTTCGGGGATCGCGAGGGCTTTCAGGCCGTCTACCTCCCCGAGCGTCACTTCTACGAGTTCGGGTCAATCTACCCGAATCAGGCCGTGGTCGCCTCGTGGCTCGTCCCGCAGACCCGCAACATCCGTTTCAGGACGGCGGGCATCAGTCTGCCCTTGCATCATCCGACCGAGGTCGTGGAATGGTGGGCGATGGTGGATGTGCTGTCGGGCGGCCGCGTCGACCTCGGCTTCGGCTCGGGCTGGAGCAAAGCGGACTTCATTCTCGCGCCCGAAAACTACGAGAACCGCAGGGAGGTGATGGCCGAGCGCATCGGGATAGTCAAACGCCTGTGGCGCGGCGAGCGGGTCGCATTCCCAGGCCCCGACGGCGAGAGCATGCCGGTTCGCTGTTTCCCGAGGCCGGTGCAGAAGGAGTTGCAGGTGTGGCTGCTGGTGGCCCAGAGCGACGAATCTTTCCAATTCGCGGGGGCCGCCGGATACAACATCTTCACGATGCTCTACGGGTACGACTTGGACATGCTCGCCGCGAAGATCGAGCTTTACCGAAGCGCCCGCCGCGAGGCGGGGCACGACCCCGGCGGCGGCACCGTGTCGTTGATGCTTCACACCTTCGTGGGCGATGACTCGGAGGAAGTCCGGCGGGTCGTGGACAGACCCTTCAGGCAATACATCGCGAGCGCCGTGGACTCGCATCTGGCGGCGAGGGCGCTCAAGAACACGAGCATCAGCCGGATCACGGAAGAAGAGAAAGCGAAGATTCTCGACTATTCCTTCAGGCGGTATTACCGGTCGGGCGCGCTGTTCGGAACCGTGGATGAATGCCGGCGCGTGGTGGATAAGGCCATAGCCGCCGGCGTTGACGACGTAGCCTGTCTGGTAGATTTCGGCATCGAGTATGACAAAGTGATGAGCTCGCTGCCCTTCTTGAAGACCCTGATCGCTTCGTACAGGTGACGACTGCCGGCAGATTTATTCGACGGGTTCGGTAGAGGTTCAAGGGTATGGCGAACCAACAGCAAAGAAGAGAGATCGAGGAGTTCATAGCCAGGGCGACGGGCGGGGGGACAAGCCCTGAGCCGAAGCGCGCCGGCCGCGACGCGGACGGACAGACCGGCGCCGCGCCGGAGCCGATAGCCGTCGTCGGCCTGTCGGGTTACTTCCCGTCCTGCATGTCGCATCAGGAATTCTGGCGTGCCATAGACGAGGACAGGAGCCTCATCGAGGAACTCCCGGCCGGGCGTTTCGTGCTGGGGCAGTCCGCCGGCCCTTCGGACGAGGGCTCGACGCAGCAGCCGAGTCGCTGGGGCGGCTTTATCCCTGACATCGAGAGCTTCGACCCGGAGTTCTTCCGTATGCTGCCGGGCGAGGCCGAGTTGACGGACCCGCAGCTTCGCCTGTTGCTGATGTCGGTTTATCACACGCTGGAGGATGCCGGCTACGCCCCGCAGTCGCTCGGGAAAAGCCGTACCGGCGTCTTCGTGGGCTATGAGTGGAACGAGTATCTGCAAAGGCTGAAGGCTCAGGGCCTGACGGCTCCGGGGTTTCTCGGCGCCGACAGCATCATCGCCAACCAGATCTCTTACTACCTTGATCTTCGCGGCCCGAGCGAGGTCGTCAATACGATGTGTTCGGGGGCGGCCGTCGCCACCCACCGCGCCATCAGGGCGCTGCGCGCGGGCGAGATACGCCAAGCGGTGGTCGGGGCCGTCAATCTCATCCTCAATCCCGACACACACCTTTCGCTGTCGCAGATGGGGCAGTTGAGTCTGGAGCCGACCGTGCGCTCCTTCGGCAAGGACGCCGCCGGGTATCTCCGCGGAGAGGCGGTCGCGTCCGTCTTGCTGAAGCCGCTTGCGCTGGCGCGAGAGGACGGCGATTCCGTCTACGCGCTGATCGTCGGCAGCGCCGTCAACTTCAACGGGCGGGGCGGGACTTCGATCTCGTCGCCGGACATCGAGAGTCACGCGAGCTTGATCAAGGAGTGTTACCGGGAAGCCGGAATTGACGTTCGTCACGTGACGTACGTCGAAGCGCAGGGGATGGGCAGCCAGCTCACCGACATCGCGGAGTGGGAAGCCTGCAACAGGGCGCTGAAGTCACTCGCCCGAGAGCAGGGCGTGATGCTGCCCGCGGGCGGCTGCCGCGTCAGCACGCTCAAGCCGATGACCGGGCACATGCACGCGGCTTCGGCCTTCGGGGCGCTGTTCAAGATCATCCGCAGCCTCCAAACAGATAAAGTTCATAAGATCCTCGGCCTCACGGAAATCAATCCTCATCTCGATCTGGAAGAGCAGCCCTGTCGTCTCGCCGCGGAGACCGTCGCCTGGCCTGAGACGGATCACCCGCGCCTCGCGGGCCTGCATTCTTACGGGGCGTCGGGCAACAACGCTCACCTCCTGATTCAGGAATACCGTCGTGAGCCTCTGCCGCCCGAGCGGGAGAAGGGCGTCCACGTCGTTCCGTTCTCCGCGCGCAAGCCCGCACAACTGCGGCAGCTCGTCTCCGCTGTCGTGGCCGAGTTGGCCGAGCATCCGGCACCCTCTCTGGCGGCCGTTGCGCTGACGATGCAGGCCGGCCGGGACGAGATGAACCATCGCGCGGCGTTCGTGGCGGATTCGACCGCGTCTTTAATCGAGGCGGCCGGCCTCTGGCTCGCGCAGGACGGCCCGGCCGGCGTCTTCTACGGCGCCGGCGCGGGGCCTTCCACGGATGCGGGCGGGGAATCCGCCGGCGCGATTGCCGCGCGCTGGGTCGCGGGCGAGAGCATCGTCTGGCCACGGCCCGACAACCATCGCACACTGCCGCGGCTCCACCTGCCCGGCTATCCGTTCGAGACGGTTCGTTGCTGGTATGAGGCGCCCCCGCTCGGCGCTCAGAGCAGCGAGCCGACAGCGGACACCACGCCGGCGGACGCGCCCGCCCGAGCGTCTGACGCCGCGCCGCGGACGACGGCCGAGCGTCAGGCACACGCCGAGCCGCGGCGCGACGACCAGCCCCGCTTCGCCCACGCCGAGTCCATAGTCCGCCATCTGTTGAGCGACTTTCTTAAGCTCGGTCCGCAGTCGCTCGACCTCGACAGGCAGTTCAGCGAGTTGGGATTCAGCTCCTTACTCGTCATCCATCTCTCCGCCCAACTTCTTCAGCAGCACGGCGTCAACCTTCTCCCCGCCAAGGTGTTCGCACAGACTTCGCCGCGCGGCCTGATTCGGTTGGTCGCGGAGACGCTCGGCGCAACGCCGCCCGCCGCCCGAGAGTCGCACGCCTCCGCGGAGCCGGACTCGAACGCGCACGCCTTCAGCCCGGCGAAACGAAGCGCGAAGGCGGAGACGCCGGCACGGCAGGAGGCCGGAATCGCCCGCGGGGCCGACACGTTCGAGCCCATCGCCGTCATCGGCGTCGCCGGAAGTTACCCGGACGCGCCCGACCTGACACAGTTCTGGCGGAATTTGTCGCAGGGCGTCCACTCCGTCAGGGAGTTGCCCGCGGGGCGCTGGCCGACGCGGCAGTATCACGAGAGGGATTCGGAGCTTGCCATCAAATCCGGCAAGTACTACGCGCACCGGGGGGGCTTTCTCGACCGGCTCAACCACTTCGACTCACTCTTCTTCAACCTCTCGCCCGTCGAAGCCGAGTACATGCACGTCAAAGAGCGTCTGTTCATGCAGTGTGCGTGGCACGCCCTCGAAGACGCGGGGTATACGCCGGCGGCTCTGAAGGACGAAACCGTCGGCGTGTTCGCCGGCGTGTCAAAGGCCGGGCTGGATAGTTATAAGGACTCTTATTTCTCGCTGACCAATCGCGTCTCATACCGTTTCAACTTCACCGGCCCGAGCATGCCCGTGGATACGGCCTGCTCCTCTTCGCTGTCCGCGCTCCACGAGGCGTGCCTTCACATTCATTCCGGCGACTGCACGGTGGCCCTCGTCGGCGGCGTCAACGCCTACACGCACCCGTCTGCTTTTACAGAGTTCTCTCGACTGCGCGTGATGTCGCCCGACGGCACGACCAGAGCTTTCGGGGCTCAGGCCAACGGCTTCGTCCCCGGCGAGGGCGTCGGGGCGGTCTTCCTCAAGCGGCTGAGCCGGGCCGTCGAGGACGGCGACAACATCTACGCGGTCATCAGGGGAACGGCCATCAATCACGGGGGCAAGGCGAACGGCTATACGGTTCCCAACCCGCAAGCCCACCAACGACTGATTCGACGGGCGCTGCGCAAGGCCGGAGTCAGCCCGCGCGCCGTCAGTTACGTCGAGGCGCACGGCACCGGCACCCCGCTCGGCGACCCGGTCGAGATTCAGGGTCTGACGGATGCCTTCCGTCAGGAGACCCCGGATGTCGGTTATTGCCGGATCGGTTCGGTCAAAACCAACATCGGCCATTTGGAGGCGGGCGCGGGCATCGCGGGTTTGACGAAGATACTGCTTCAGATGAAGTACAAGCGGTTGGTGCCGTCGCTGCATTCGGAGGAGCCCAACCCGCACATAGATTTTTCCGTCACGCCCTTTCAGGTTCAACAGCGCGCGGAGGAATGGCGGCCGTTGGGGCCGGACGGCCAGCCGATCAGCCGCGTGGCCTGTATCTCTTCCTTCGGCGCGGGCGGCAGCAACGCCCACGCCGTCGTGGAGGAGTTCGTGGACACGCGCGAGGCCGTAGAAGAATCCGCCGAGTCCCGGCCGGCGCTCGTCGTCCTCTCCGCAAAGTCGGAGGCGGCGCTGAAGACCTACGCGCGGCGTTTGGCGCAGGCGGTCGAGGCGGACGAACAGGTTGATCTTCGCGACCTGGCCTTCACTCTTCAGGTCGGGCGCGAGCCCATGCCGTACCGCCTCGCCTTCGTCGCCGGCAGTCTGACGGAAGTCTCGGCCGCGCTCGAAGGCTTCGCCGTCGGTGAGAATTCCGTCGACGTGTTCTTCGGCCATGCCGACGGCGACAGTGCCCTCCCGTTCGACGACGAGCCTGACTTCGTTACGTTACTCAACACCTGGTTCGTTGACGGGAAGCTGTCGAAGGTGGCACAGGCGTGGGTCAGGGGCTTCGCCATCGAGTGGTCGGCCGGGTACGGCGGGCGTCGCCCGCGGCGCGTCAGCCTGCCCGGCTATCCGTTCGAGACGGAGCCGTTCCCGGTCGCGCCCATCACGGTCGTCGCGGCGGAAGCGGCGGGCTCACCTCCGCCCCAAGTCATCCATCCGCTGCTCCACCGGAATATTTCGGACATGACGCGACAGTGCTTCTCTTCGACTTTCAGCGGAGACGAAAGCTTCTTCAGCGATCATGTCGTGCACGGGCAAAAGATGCTTCCGGGGGCTGCGTTTCTGGAGCTGGCCAGGGCGGCCGTCGAGCATTCGTTACCACAGAGCGGGGGCGCGGAGAATTACGTCCGGCTCAAGAATGTCATCTGGGCCGAGCCGCTGGTCATCTCGGGCCCGCCAGTGACTGTCGAGACGGAGGTGTCCACTGACGACGGCGGCCTGAGGTTCGAAATCCGTTCCGTCGCCGGCTGGTCTGAAGACGGACGCACCATCCACGCGCGGGGGGGCGCAGATTTGGTCGCGACTCCCGAGCGGAACCCCATCAATCTTCATGATGTCGCGCGGCGGTTTAGCTCGGCGACTCTCGGCGCGGAAGAGTGCTACAGGGCTTTCGCCGAGATGGGCATAGCTTATGGGCCGGCGCACCGAGGCATTCACAGGTTACTCGTCGGTGAGGAGGCCGGGGGCCGTCGTCAAGTGCTGGCGGAGATCGTCTTGCCCGACGCCGCCGCCCAACCCGTCTCCCAATTGCTTCTCCACCCGTCAATTCTCGACAGCGCGTTCCAGTCCGTTCTCGGATTCGCCTACGGCGCCCGAGAGGTGCGGGCGGCCATTCCTTTCGCCCTGGATGCCATAGACATTTATCAGCGCCTTCCCCCAAGAGTGTGGGCGCTTACGAGGGAGCTGGGGCAGATCAGCGGGCGTGAGGCGATGCACCGGCTGGCCCTCGACCTCTACGACGAGAGCGGCACGCTCTGCCTGAGCGTCGAGGGATTAACCTCCAGGGTCCCGACAATCTTCGCCGCAGAGCCGAGCGACCGGCCGCTGCTGTTTGTCCCGCGCTGGCGTAGGGCCTCGACCGGAGAGACCGGCCGGCGGACGGCCTTCGGCGCACATCTGGTGCTTTTCTGCGGCGTGCAAAAGGTCTCGGTCGAGGGCGCGGAATGCCGGAGCGTTAACCTGCGAGGTCTTTCCGGCGACGCGGCCTACGAAACGTGCCTCACATCAATTTTCGAGGTCGTGCGGGAGCAGACGCGCAGAGCGAACGCCGGGTGGAGACTGTTGGTGCAGGTCGTCGTTCCCGACGGAGGCGAGCTCGGCCTTCTCGGCGGCGCCGCGGCGTTCCTGAAGACGGCGCACCTTGAAAACCCCGCCTTCATAGGTCAGTTGATAAAAGTCGCCGCAGGCGATTCGGCGCAGAGTATTGCCCGTCAACTGGCGGAGGCCGCCCGCCTTCACGACCGACCAATCGTGCGCTACGAGAACGACGAGCCTCTCGTTGTCGAATGGCAACAACGCGCGTGGAACGTCAGCGCCGAACGCGTGCCATGGAAAGGTCAGGGCGTTTACCTGATCGCGGGCGGGGCCGGCGGGCTCGGCCGGCTGCTGGCGCTGGAGATCGCCCGACGGGCTGCGGACGCGCGCCTGATGCTTACGGGGCGGACGGCAAACAACGAACGGATCGTGAGCCTTCTGGACGAGTTGCGGGCGCGGGGGGCGCAGGCGGAATACGAGGCGGCTGACGTAACGAACGTTGACGATGTCATACGAATCGTTCACAGCACGCGCGAACGGTTCGGCGCGCTCGACGGCATCATCCATTGCGCAGGGTTAACGCGCGACAACTATCTTCCCCGAAAGACCGCCGAGGAGTTGCTTCACGTTCTGGCCCCGAAGGTGAAAGGCACGCTCAATCTCGACGCCGCCACCAAAGAGCTGCCGCTGGATTTCTTCATCATGTTCTCGTCCGCCGCGGCGGCCGTCGGACATCCGGCGCAAGCCGATTATGCGGCGGCGAACGCTTTCATGGATGAGTTCGCCGCCTACCGCGGCCGCCAAGTCGCCGAAGGGCGACGCCGCGGCCTCACCCTGTCAATCAACTGGGCTCTCTGGCAGGACGGCGGGATGAGCCTGAGCGCGGAACAACAGCAACACCTCTACCGCGCCTCCGGCATGGAGCCCATCAAGACCGCCGAGGGGTTGGCCGCGCTCTACCAGTGCATGGCCTCGGGCGAGCCGCAGGTATTGGTCATCGCCGGCGATCACGCGCGGCTCATACCGCACGTCACCGCTTCGCCGGCCGCCGGCGGGGATGGCGACACCTCCGAACGACTCCTCGGCGTGCTGCGTGCGGAAGTCGCCCGAATCATAGCGGTTGACAGCGCGGAGGTCGATGCGCACGTGAAGTTGGAGGAGTACGGCCTCGACGCGGTGCAGTACGCCGAGTTGATTCAGAGGATAAATGAGGAGTTCAGCCTACAACTGCCGCCCACGGCGCTGACCGAGCAAGAGACGCTGGCCGAGTTCTCTTCGTCCCTCGCCGCGGGCTTGAAGCAGCGACCGGCGACCCGGCCCGAGCAGGCGGAGAGTCCTTCGCGCCGCGGAGAGATTACGGCCGCGCCGGCCGGCGACGCGTTAGCCGCGCGCGTCACTGAATTTCTGCGGGAACTGCTGTCGAAGGAGATCAAGCTGCCGGTCGCGCGCGTCAAACCCAACGCGCCGTTTGAACAGTACGGCATCAACTCGCTGATGATCGTGCAGATGACCGACACGCTGGAGAAGACTTTCGGGACTCTGCCGAAGACCCTGTTTTTTGAATATACGACCCTCGCCTCTCTGGCAACATATTTCGTTGACAACTACTCCCACAAATTACCCGACCTGCTGCCCGCTGAGCAGCCAGAACCGCCCGCCGCAAACAAGACCGAGCCCCGAGTCCTGACGGCTCAGGAGAAGACCCGATTACCCGTCTCCGGCTCGCGCCTCGCCCCGCGTAAGGAGGTTGAACACGATAGCGTCGTGGACGCCGCATCGCCGGACGACATAGCGATCATCGGGGTGGCGGGGCGCTACCCGCAGGCCCCGGACCTGCACCGGCTCTGGCTCAACCTGCGGGCGGGGCGCGACTGCGTCACGGAGGTCCCGGCCTCGCGCTGGGATCACGCGCGCTTCTTCGAC
>DASVGG010000005.1:0-3558 GCA_036379655.1 Pyrinomonadaceae bacterium | reverse complement strand
CGGCGGCAGGTCGAGCGGCTGGCGGGGTGGGCGGCCGGGCGGGATGAGCGAGAGGACTGCGGGGACGCGGCCTACACGCTGACGGTGGGGCGCCGGCACATGGGGCGGCGGGTGGCCGTGGTGGCGCGCGAGATGGGGGAGCTGCGGAGGAAGCTGGAGGCGTGGCTGAGGGGCGAGGGGGCGGCGAGCGAGGCGGCGGAGGGCGAGGTGGAGGCGGGCGGGAGGCGCGAGAGCGGGTGGAAGAGGCGGGAGGCGGGAGCGCGGTTGGAGAGGTGCCGCGGGGGCGCGTGGGACGAGGAGAGCGTCGGGGTGCTGCGCGACCTGTACGCGGAGGGGTACGAGGAGGGGTACGAGCGGATGTACGAGGGCGGGGGCTACGGGCGCGTGAGCCTGCCGACCTACGAGTTCGCGGAGGAGCGCTACTGGGTCGACGAGGCGAGCAGCCGGAGCGCGGTTGAAGCTCTGACACTGCCGGCGGTCGAGGGTCGATTACAGAAGATGGTCGAGCGTCGATTGCTTCACCCGCTCGTTCATAGTAACGAATCGACCTTTCACGAGCAGCGCTTTTCAGCCATGTTCACCGGAGAAGAGTTCTTTTTTGCCGCCCATCAGATCGGCGGGAAGAGGATTTTACCGGCCGCCGCCTATGTCGAGATGGTGAGAGAGGCCGCATCCCGCTCCCTCGTCGTGAGCGGCGAGACTGCTGATACGTGCGTCGTGTTCAGCCGTCTCACCTGGATCAAGCCTATCGCCTACGCCGGAGAGGATGTCAACGTATCCGTCCGACTGACGCCGCAAGATAGCGGCGCCGGATTTGAAGTCTATACGGGGGGAACGAACGACGATGCGGTGACGCATTGTAACGGCGTCGTCGAATTGTCTCCCGGACAGCCGGCGCCGCAGATTGACCTCGACTCGCTCAAAGCGTCGTGCGCCGAACAGTTGATGAGCCCCGACGAATACTATGCGCTCTACGAGCAGGCGGGGGTCGTCTACGGCGAAGGCTTTCGCGGCATCTCCGCTCTATTTCAGGGTCGCGGCCAACGGGGTGAGCCGCTGGTGCTGGCGAAACTGTCTTTACCCCACGCCGTCTCTCACACCGGCCCGGAATTTTACCTGCACCCGTCATTGCTGGACGCGGCTTTGCAATCCTCTCTGGGGCTTCTCCACCGGCAGGGCAGCGCCAGAGCCATCATCCCGTTCGCGGCGGACGAAATAGAGGTATATCGCCGGACGGCCCCCTCCATGTGGGCGGTCGTCTCAAGGCAGAGCGGAGACGCAGAGGGTGACGCGCTGTTGAAGGTGGACGTGACCGTCTGCGACGAGGGCGGCGAGGTGTGCGCGCGGCTCAAGGGATTCTCCTTCAGGGTACTCGACCTCGCGCAGGCCGACCGGCCTGACGTGCTGATGACGCGCCGCGTCTGGCTGCGGAACGACCTTCGCTCCGACAACCCGACGCGGCACGCGCGGCACGTCGTCGTCATGTGTGGTCTGGACATCCCGCTGCAAGGCATGAATGCCGTCTACTGGAAGCCGGAGGGGGCCGCGCACCAACAGTATCTATCGCTCGCGCTGCGACTGTTGAATGAATTGCAAGCCCTCTCGGAGAGTAACTCGAAGGACGAATCGTTGGTGCAGCTCGTCGTCCCGGCGAGTGGCGGCGGGTCGCTGTGGGGCGGCCTGGCCGGCATGTTGACGACCGTCAGACTTGAGAGCCCGAGGCTGATCGGGCAGGTCATTGAGGTTGATAACGCTCAGTCGGGAGAGCACCTGTCCGAACTGCTGAGGCAGAACGGAAATCGTCCTGAAGACACGCGGATTCGGTACGAGGGCGGTGAGCGCCTGACGCCGAGTTGGAAGGAGCTTGAGACGGCCGCCGGTGTTCGCGCCCCGTGGAAGGATGAAGGAGTCTATCTCATCACGGGGGGGGCGGGAGGGCTGGGGCTCTTGTTCTCCGCGGAGATCGCGACGAAGGCGTCCGCCCCGACGCTCTACTTAATCGGCCGCTCCGCCCTCGATGAAGAGGGGCAGCGCAAGCTCGGGTCGTTGGAGGAGTCGGGAGCGCGTGTCATCTACCGGCCCGTGGATGTCGCCGACCGCGCGGGCGTAAATACGCTGATCGAGGAGATCGAGCGCCGTCACCATACTCTGAACGGCGTCATCCACGCGGCCGGCATCACGCACGACGGCCTCATGCTCGGGAAACGACCGGCGGAGCTGCGTGAAGTCTTCGCCGCCAAGGTGGCGGGGACGGAAAACCTCGACGAGGCGACGAAGCATTTGCCGCTCGACCTGTTCGTCCTCTGCTCCTCCATCACTTCAGAGCTGGGCAATCCGGGACAGGGCGACTACGCGGCGGCGAACGCCTTCATGGACGGGTTCGCCCGTCTGCGGAATCAGCTCGTCGCCCGCGGCGTGCGCCGGGGTCGGACCCTCTCCGTCAACTGGCCGTTGTGGCGCGAGGGCGGGATGAACCTGACTCCGCACGCCGCGAAGGCCCTCTTCGAGAGATTCGGCATGATGCCGATGGAGACCGAAGACGGCCTCGCGGCGCTATACGCGGCGCTCGCTTCCGACGAATCGCAAGTGCTCGTCATGGGCGGCGAGCCCCGTCGGATGAGGAAAGCTCTGCTTGCCGACGCGCCGACTGCCGGGTTGAACGAGCGTCCGGTCTCGGCGCTGAACGTCGAAGACGACGAGGCGCTGAGTGATTACGTCCTGCGAATCGTGTCTCGCATCCTCGATGTCGATGCGCACGAACTCGACATGAACAGCGACTTTGAAGAACTCGGACTCGACAGGCAGGGCTTACATCAGGTGTTTGTCAGCCTCAGCGAGAGGCTGCCGATTCAGGACAGTTATGCCGACTTTTTTGAGCAGAGGACGCTGCGCTCACTCATTCAACTGCTGCGACAAGCATCCGGCGAGCGACACGAACCGGCGAGCGACGAGCCGGCTCCGACCAACGTGGAGCCCGCCGCCGACGCGGAATCCGGGGTCAAGCTAGAACTGGCCCAGCAGTTGGTGAGGGCCGTCCTCTCGAAGACCACCCAGATAGAGATAGGTCGGATCGAACCCAACGCCGACTTTAACGCGTACGGCCTCGACTCTCTGATGATTATTCAGATGACCGACACGCTGGAGAAGACTTTCGGGCCGCTCTCGAAGACGCTTTTCTTCGAGTATCGCACCGCTCGCCAGCTCGCAGCCCATCTGGCGGATATCGGCGGCGCTCAACTCCTAGCCTCCACCAGACGTGAGGCGGCCTCCACGTTGAAGCCGGCCCCCGCGGCGGGGCCCTCGCGCGAGGTCACTTCTCAGCCGGTCGCGGTGTCAGAAGCGAAGCAGCCTCCCCTCGTTCCGGCGGAGGGCGGAGACGACCGGCGCGCAATTGATTCGGTGCAAACAGGCGGCGACGACGACATAGCGATCATCGGGGTGGCGGGGCGCTACCCGCAGGCCCCGGACCTGCACCGGCTCTGGCTCAACCTGCGGGCGGGGCGCGACTGCGTCACGGAGGTCCCGGCCTCGCGCTGGGATCACGCGCGCTTCTTCGAC
>DASVGG010000004.1:0-82951 GCA_036379655.1 Pyrinomonadaceae bacterium | reverse complement strand
AACTGCCGGCCTTGCGGTAGAGTTGGATGAAGACCTCTTGCGCCAGGTCTTCGGCCTCGGCCGTGTTGGCCGTCATCCGCAGGCACAAACTGTAGACGCGGCGCGAATGGCGCGAGTACAGCTCCTCGAACGCCGCCATGTCTCCGCCTGACGCCGCCTGCGTCAGCTCGTAGTCTTCGGCGCTTTCGATCTCGAACTCGGGTCTCGTCACGTCTCCGAACGTCCGGCCCAGTAGAAGGTCGCTCGCCCTCAACTCACAACTCTCCACTTTGAAAGTCACGCCGACGCGCCCGCCTTTTGTCGAGTTCGAAAAGCTTACCCGGCAGGGGTTGCGGCCTGTAGCTCGGGGAGCCTGCGGCCTGACGCCGGGTCTATTCGCGACTGTGATGCGGGGCGCGCCGCGCGTCGTTGCCCTACCCCGCCTGAAATCAACGTTTTCCGCCGCCCGCCCCGATTTTTTAAGGCTCTCCGGACGGCCCGCCCGACCTCCGGGATTCTAACACAGGCCGGCGTACACGAATCACGGCGCGTCAGGCCGTCTCGGCGCTGTAGCGCGCGAGCAGCCCCGTCCGGACGACGTGCCGGTGCACGCGCACGAAGAGCCAGCAGGCGAGCAGCACGTAGACGACGGCCAGCACCGCCCCCCACGCGAGCGACGCCCACGAAGCCTCGCCGCCCGCGATGATCGAGCGCATCGCCTCGAAGACGTACGAGGGCGGGAGCGCGAGCGCCACGCCCCGCATCCACAGCGGCAAGGTCGAGAGCGGGTAGAAGACGCTCGCGAACGGCGAGACCAGCGCCGGCAGCGGCCACACGAACCACTCCGCCGCCGGCCCGAACCTCAACACGACCGCCGCGCCGACCACCCCCAGCGCGATGCCGAACAGGAAAAGCACGAGCAGGAACGGCACGAGCAGCACGCCGTACGCCGCGAACGAGAGGCCGAACACGACCGACGCGAGCACCAGCATGACGAGGAGCCCGACGGCGCTCGTCGCGACGCTTGAGATGACGAGGCCGGCGAGGTACTCGGAGATTTTGAGCGGCGAGGCGAAGAAGTTGAGAAAGTTGCGCGACCAAACGTCTTCTAAAAATGCGGTCGTCACCCCGTGCATCACGCGCGAGAAGAAGTCCCAGAGCAGCACCGCGCCTAAGAGCGCCGGAACGAAGTTGTAACCCGGCGCGGCCACCGTGTTGAGGTAGCGCGTGATGAAGCCCCACAGCACGATGTCAACCGTGATCCACGCGAAGAGCGGCAGCACGCGCGCCACGCTCCCGCGCATGAGGTAGAGCTGGCGCAAGAAGATTGCCGCCGCGCGCCCGGCCTTCATACGACCTCGCCCGGCACGAGCGTCAGGGGCTCGCGCGCCACCGCGATGAAAAGCTCTTCGAGCGAGTCGCGCCCGTGCTCGGCGGGCAGCGACTTCGGGTCTCCTTCGAGCAGCACGCGCCCCTTCGAGACGAAGAGCACGCGGTCGCAGACCTCCTCGACCTCGTACATGTTGTGCGAAGTCCACAACACGCCGCCGAAGCCTTCCGCGGCGAAGCGGCGCATGCGCGCGCGCGTCTCCCGCGCCGACGAAGGGTCGAGCGACGCGGTCGGCTCGTCCAGCAAAAGCAGGTGCGGCCGGTTGAGCATCGCCTTGGCGAGCGCCACGCGCGTCTGCTCGCCCGAGGAGAGCACGCCGCACTTCGTGTCGCGAAAAGCGCGCAGGTCGAACTCTTCGAGCAACTCCTCGATGCGCTGCGAGAGCCGCTTGACGCCGTAGAGCATGCCGAAGACGCGCAGGTTCTGCGTGACCGTGAGGTTGCCGGGCAGCGGCGCGTAGACGGCCGCGAAGTTCGTCCTTGAAAGAGCGCGCGAACGCTCGCGCCTCACGTCCAACCCCTCGACGCGGATGGTGCCGGCCGTCGGCTCCAGCACGCCGAGGATCATGTTGATGGTCGTGGTCTTCCCTGCCCCGTTCGGCCCGAGCAGCCCCACGATCTCGCCGCGCGCCACCTCGAACGACACGTCGTCCACGGCCACGGTCGCGCCGTAAGCCTTGCGCAGCCCCGCCACCGACAAAACCTTCGGCGCGACGCCCGCCTCGTCTGTTTGAGACACCCGCATCTGTTAGTTGCCTTTGGCCCGAGTGTACACGATGCCGCGCCGCCGCGCAGATGCGCGAAGGCACAAAAGAGGCGGCAGACTCCGCCGCCGCCTCTCTACGTCAATACTGTCTCGCGCCCTACTTCTTCGCGATGCTCTTGCCCAACTCGTCGGCGCTTTTGCGTATCTGCTCGCTGAGGCTGATGATGCCCGCGAGGTCGCGGCTGGCCTTCGTGGACTGTTCGAGGTCAACCACGTCCGGCTTCTGAAAGATAGGGTTCCACGCGAAGCTATTCACCAGCGCGTCGAGTCTGCCCACGGCCTCCCGCAATGCCTCCGGCGTCTGTATCTCCACAACCTTCTCGCGCTTCACATCGGCCTCAACCTCGGGGAGCGAGAGGTACGACTTCAGGCGCGCGGCGCGCTTCCTGACCTCGGCCGACTCCTTCCTCACGCGCGCGTAGTCGAGCGTCGTCTTCGGGTCGGCCGCGCCCGCGAGCGAGTAGTTGACGAGCTGCAAACGCTTGAACTCCTCCGCCACCTCGCCGTAGTCGGGCCGCGCGTCAGGCGCGCGCTCCGGCCTCTCCCGCTTCAGCTTCTCCAAGTCCCAGAGCATCCGCTGGCGCAGCTCCGCTTCGGCCCTCGCCGCCGCGCGCGCCGCCGAAGAGGTCTGCGCGTGGGCGGGAGACAGCGCGACGAAGGCGAGCGCGGCGGCGGTCGCTAACTTGAGACGGCGTGCGTGGTCCTGCATATCCCCTCCGAATGCGTTGACGAAAAGGACGGGGGCGGCGCGGGTCGCGAGGCGGAACCAAAAGGGATGTGGAATGGTACGGCCGTGGACGGCGGCGAGTCAACACTCTGGCGGCGCCGTTCGACCGTCGCCGCGCGGAGCTTCCATACGCGCTCCGTACGCTTCAAGCTCGAATGATACGAACGCTCGTACGGCCGCGACGCTTGAAACCTTTTACCCCGTCGCGTCACTGACTCTGCGTGAGGCGAAGGGTCATGATACGGAACTTTTAACCCTTCCCTTCGTCTTACATTTTCATAAAGCGACGAAGGGGCTGCCGCTACTTGCGATAGCGACAGCCCCACGCGACTCACACTTCGAGCGGCGCCAAAGGCGTGCTCAAGATGTATCGTCTCGACAGCCTGCATCTTAGCGCACCCCAGGCGTCGCCACAACGACGCGGTTAACGAAGCCCGGCGGGGGTGCGTCCTCCCGCACAAACAACTTCATCGTCACGCGCGCCGCCCTCCCCAGGGGCGCGGTCGGGGACGTGTGTCTTCGAGGGGAGGAGTAAGATGAAAACTAAGCTGACGGTCGTTCTCTTCATCGTCCTCGTCGCGACGGCGGGCGCGCGCGCGCAGTCGCCCGACTCGGTCAAGGAGTTTCACGAGCGCGGGTCCGAGCGCTACGCGCGCGGCGACCTGGAGGGCGCCATCTCGGACTTCACCTCCGCCATCAACCTGAGTTCGAGCCTCTTCAAAGGTTCGTCGGCGCGGCGCGGCAAGACTCCCGCCGCCGAGGTGGACGACGGCTTCGCGCGCGCGCGCGTGCTCGACCCGCGCGCGGCCAGCGCCTACCTCAATCGTGGCGTCGCGCGACTGGCGAAGGGCGATTACGACGGCGCCATCGAGGACTTCGACCAGGCGCTCTTCATCAAGCCCAACGAGGTCTGGGCCTTCTACGACCGGGGGACCGCGTGGATGCTCAAAGGAGAGCCGGGGCGCGCGCTCGACGACTACGACCGTGCGTTGCGGCTCGACCCGCGCTTCGCCATCGGCTACACGGGGCGTGGCAACGCGCGGCTTGAGAAGGGCGACACGGCCGGCGCCTTCGCCGACTACGCGGAGGCGCTGCGGCTCGCGCCGCGCGACGCGCGGGTCTACTACAATCGTGGCGACGCGCGGCGCGCGACCGGCGACGCGGCGGGCGCGCTCGCGGACTACGAGCAGGCGATGAAACTCGACCCGCGTTACGGCGACCCGTACCACGGTCGCGGCATGTTGAAGATCGCCGACGGCGACACGGCCGGCGCGGTCACGGACTTCACCAAAGCACTGAGCTTCAACGGCGGGAACGCGCTGGCCTACGCCAATCGCGGCCTCGCCTTCCTGATACAGGGTAACGAGGCGGCGGCCCAGGGCGACTTCCGCCGCGCGCTCGAACTCGACCCCGGCCTCCGCACGCAGATCGAGGCAAGGCTCGCTTCACGCAAACAGCAGCAACGCTGAATTCGGAACGATGAACTCAGAACGCGGAACGATGAACTGAAAGCAACAGTCTTTCAGTTCATCGTTCCGCGTTCATCGTTCATACTTGATCGTTCCCGCATCCCGCCCCGCCTCACCCAGCCGAGCCCGTTGACAAACTCCGGGGACGTGGAATACTAGCGGCCGTCGGCGCTTGCCATCATCCTTGAAGGGTAATCAGACATTGCCAGACCAATGCGTCGCCGGTATCGACATCGGCGGGACGAAGATCGCGCTCGCCGTGGCCGACCTCGACGGCCGCATCGTCGAGCGCAAACGCTTTCCCGCGCGCACCGGCGAGCGCGGGCCGCACGCCATCGTCGAAGAGGCGCTCGCGGAAATCGAGCGCATGCTCGGGAAGACGGGCGCGCGGCTCGCCGCCGTCGGCATCGGCTGCGGCGGCCCGCTCGACCGAGGGCGCGGCCTCATCCTCTCGCCGCCGAACCTGCCCGGCTGGGACGAGTTCCCCGTCGTCAAACTCGTCGAAGAGAGACTCGGCGTGCCCGTGCTGCTCGACAACGACGCCAACGCCGCCGCGCTCGGCGAGCACAGGCACGGCGCGGGGCAAGGCTACAGGCACCTCGTCTACATCACGCAATCGACGGGCATCGGCGGCGGCGTCATCGTGCGCGGCGAGTTGGTGCACGGCGTCCGCGACGGCGCGGGCGAGGTGGGACACATGACGGTGCTGCCGGACGGCCCCGCGTGCGGGTGCGGCGCGCGCGGCTGCCTTGAAGCACTCTGCTCGGGGACGGCCATCGCGCGGCGCGCGCGCGAAAGGCTCGCGGCGGGCGAAGCGAGTTCGCTCTCATCTTTGAGTCCGAACGAAATCACGGGGCTCGCGGTGGCGGAGGCCGCGCGCAACGGCGACGCCACGGCGGCGGCGGTGTGGGACGAGATGATTCACTATCTCGCCGTCGGCGTCGGCAACCTCCTCAACATCCTTGCGCCGGAGGCGGTCATCATCGGCGGCGGCGTCTCGGAGGCCGGCGAGCAACTCTTCGGGCCGCTGCGCGAGCGCGTGCGCGCGCGCGCGCGGATGCTGCCGCCCGAGCGAATCAACATCCTGCAAGCCTCGCTCGGCGGCGACAGCGCCCTGCACGGCGCCGTCATCCTCGGGCAGGCCGCGCGCGAGCGGCGCATCGAACAGGCAAGCCAAGAGGACTAAACGCGGATGAAGTCGCGCCACACGACCATCGTCACTTTAACCATCGTACTTCTCTTCTCCGTCCTTCTGATTCCGGTTCAAGCGGCCGTCGCACAGGGCCGCTCGAACGCGCGCGCGGCGCGCAACAACGGCACGCCCTGGTGGAAGCACGCCGTCTTCTACGAGATATACCCGCGCAGCTTCAAGGACTCGGACGGCGACGGCGTGGGCGACCTGAACGGCATCACTTCGAAGCTCGACTATCTCGCGCGCCTCGGCGTGGACGCCGTCTGGATCACGCCCTTCTATCCCTCGCCGCAGGTAGACTTCGGCTACGACGTGAGCGACTACGAGAACGTTGACCCGCAGTTCGGCACGCTCGCGGACTTCGACCGCTTGGTTAAAGAGGCACACCGGCGACGGATTCGCGTCGTCATCGACTTCGTCCTCAACCACACCTCCGACCAGCACCCCTTCTTCAAAGAGGCGCGCTCGTCTAAAACGAATCCCAAACGCGACTGGTACATCTGGCACGACCCGAAGCCCGACGGCTCGCGGCCGAACAACTGGTCTTCATCGTTCGGCCCCGTCGCGTGGACGTTGGACGAGAAGACGGGGCAGTACTACTACCACTACTTCTACCCACGGCAGCCCGAGTTGAACTGGCGCAACCCAGAGGTCGAGCGGCGCATGCTTGAGACCGTCCGCTTCTGGCTCAAGCGCGGCGCCGACGGCTTTCGCCTCGACGCCGTCAACTACCTCTACGAAGACACACAGCTTCGCGACAACCCCGTGCTGCCCGAGCTGCGCTTCGGCAGCACGACCGAGCACGAGCAGGAGAAGAAGTACAACCGCGACCTGCCCGAGGTGCGGGACGCCATGCTGCGCCTGCGCGCCTTCAACGACCGCATCAACCCCGAGAGCGTGCTCGTCGGCGAGGCGTACGTGCCGAAGTGGGAGGAGCTGATGCGCTACTACGGCCCCAAAGACAACGGCGTCCATCTCCCTTTCAACTTCTTCCTCGTGATGGAGCCCGCGCGCTCGAAGCTCGACGCCAAAATCTTCCGCGACGTGATTGAACAGAGCGAGCGCGCGCTCGCCGGGCGCTGGACGACCTACGTGCTCTCGAACCACGACATCCCGCGCCACTACGACCGCCTCGGCGACGGCAGAAACAACGACCTCATCGCGAGGCTGACGGCGACGATGTTGCTGACGCTGCGCGGCTCGCCCTTCCTCTACTACGGCGAAGAGATCGGCATGGTGACGACCGAGCCGAAGACGGTTGATGAAGTCCGCGACCCCGTGGGCAAACGCTACTGGCCTCTGCGCAAGGGGCGCGACGGCGAGCGCACGCCGATGCAGTGGGACGCGACCGCGCACGCGGGCTTCACCGACGGGAGCCCCTGGCTCCCCGTCCCGCCGAGCTACAGAGAGCGCAACGTGGACGCGCAGGAGACGGAAGCTAATTCGCTCCTCAACTTCTACCGCCGGCTCATCGCGCTGCGCCGCCGCAGCCCCGCGCTCCTCGACGGCGCTTACGCGAGCGTCGGCGACGACCCGCACGTCTACGCCTACCAACGCGTCGCGCGCGGGCACCACGTCCTCGTCGCGCTCAACATGTCTCCTGAGCGCCGCACGTTCAAACTGCCGTCGCCGATGAGGACCGGCCCGTTCTCTTACACCGTCGCGCTCAGCAGCCTGCCGCGCGCCGTGACCAAGGTCATGGGCGAGATGAGCCTCGCGCCCTTCGAGGCCGTCATCCTTGAGTCGCGCTCGCTGTAGGAGACGCCTCTTTGAAGCAAACGATGCGTCAACTGATTCTCCTGCTCTGTCTCTCTTCCGTCCTACTCGCGTCCCTGCCCGCCGCCGCGCAGACGCCGAACTATCTCAACCCACGTCTGCCGGTTAAGCAGCGCGTCGATGACCTCGTCTCGCGGATGACGCTCGAAGAGAAGGTCGCGCAGATGATGAACAAGGCGCCGGCGATTGAAAGACTCAACGTCCCCGCCTACGACTGGTGGAACGAGGCGCTCCACGGCGTCGCCTACGCGGGCCACGCGACGGTCTTCCCGCAGGCAATAGGTCTGGGCGCGACGTGGAACGAAGACCTCGTCAAGTCCGTGGCGAACGCCATCTCCGACGAAGCGCGCGCCAAGTATAACGATGCCGCGCGGCGCGACTTCCGCAAGCGTTTTTACGGTCTGACCTTCTGGTCGCCGAACATCAACATCTTCCGCGACCCGCGCTGGGGACGCGGGCAGGAGACCTACGGCGAAGACCCTTACCTCACCTCGCGGCTCGGCGTCGCCTTCGTCAAAGGGATGCAGGGCGACGACCCCGTTTACTTCAAGACCATCGCCACGCCGAAGCACTACGCCGTCCACAGTGGCCCCGAATCCCTGCGCCACACCTTCGACGCGCACCCGCCCGAGCGCGACCTCGAAGAGACGTACCTGCCCGCCTTCCGCGCGGCCGTCGTCGAGGGCAGGGCCGGCTCCGTCATGTGCGCCTACAACCGCCTCAACGGCGAGCCGCTGTGCGCGAGCCCGCGAATGCTTCAACAAGTCCTGCGCGAGCGTTGGGGCTTCGGCGGCTACGTCGTCTCCGACTGCGACGCCGTCGCGGACATCTACAAGAAGCACAACTACAGGAAGACCGAAGAGGAGGGCGTCGCCGTCGCCGTCAAGACCGGGACTGATTTGACGTGCGGCTACGAATACCGCGCGCTGCCGGCCGCGCTTAAGCAGGGCCTCATCACGGAGTCAGAGATTGACACGGCCGTCAAACGTCTCTTCGAGGCGCGCTTCCGCCTCGGCATGTTCGACCCGCCGGAGACGAATCGATACGCGCGCATCCCCGTCGAGGTGAACGACTCGGCCATCAACCGCGAGCTTGCGGCGCGCGCCGCGCGCGAATCAATCGTGCTGCTCAAGAACGAGCGCGGCGCGCTGCCGCTGAAGAAGGACTTGAAGACAATCGCCGTCATCGGCCCCAACGCCGACTCGCTCGAAGTGCTGCTCGGCAACTACCACGGCATCCCTTCCAAGTGGGTCACGCCGCTCGAAGGCATCCGCCGCAAGGTCTCGCCACGGACGCGCGTCACCTACGCGCTCGGCACGACGCTGACGGGCGACGCGATTCTGCCTGTCCCCGCCTCCTCATTCTTCCTGAACGCAGACAAGAGCGCGCGCGGACTCAAGGCCGAGTACTTCGACAACAAGGACTTGCAGGGCACGCCCGTCGCGACGCGCACGGACGAGCAGCTCAACTTCGACTGGTTCACGGACGCGCCCGTGCCCGGCATCAACACCGACAACTTCTCGGCGCGCTGGACGGGCTACTTCGTCGCGCCCGCGTCGGGCACGTACCAGTTCGGCGTGCGCGCGGACGACGGCATCCGCGTCTTCCTTGACGAACGGCCGATAGTCGATAGCTGGCGCGACAGCAGCACGCGGACGCTGACGCGGTCGATAGAGTTCGAGGCGGGCCGCGCATACAAGCTGCGCGTCGAATACTACGAGCACTACGCGGCGGCCACGGCCAAACTCGTCTGGGGGCCGCCGGGTCTCAACGACTCTCTGCGCGCGGAGGCGCTGAAGGTCGCGCGCGAGTCGGACGTGGTCGTGATGGCTTTAGGTCTTGCGCCCTCGCTCGAAGGCGAGGAGATGGACGTGAAGGTCAAGGGCTTCAGCGGCGGCGACCGCACCGACCTTGAGATGCCCGGGGCGCAGGACGAACTGCTGAAGGCCGTCGCCGCCACGGGCAAGCCCGTTGTCCTCGTGCTGATGAACGGCGGCGCGCTCGCCGTCAACTGGGCGCAAGCGAACGTGCCGGCCATCGTCGAGGCTTGGTATCCGGGCGAGGAGGGCGGGACGGCGCTGGCCGACGTGCTCTTCGGCGACTACAACCCGGCGGGGCGTCTGCCCGTCACCTTCTACAAGTCCGTCGAACAACTGCCGCCCTTCGAGGACTACCGCATGGACGGGAAGACCTACCGTTACTTCAGGGGCGACCCGCTCTACCCGTTCGGCCACGGTCTGTCATATACGACTTTCAAGTACGACAACCTCAAACTCAACTCGAAGCGTTACACGACGAGTCAGAACGTCGAGCTGAGCGTCGAGGTGCGGAACACGGGCGAGCGCGCGGGCGCCGAGGTCGTGCAGCTCTACGTGACCGACGTGGAGGCTTCGGCGCCCGTGCCCCTGCGCGCGCTCAAGGGCGTGCGCCGCGTCCACCTCAAGGCCGGCGAGCGTCGGCGCGTCGGCTTCACTTTAACGCCGCGCGACCTGTCGCTCGTGGACGAGCGCGGACGCCGGCGGCTTGAGCCCGGCGAGTTCCGCGTCTCAATCGGCGGCAAGCAGCCCGGCTTCACGGGCGCGGCCGACGCCGCCACGTCCGGCGTCGTCAGCGGCGGCTTCAACGTGACGGGGAAGACCATCGAGATTCGATAAAACTTGATGATGAAGAGAATGATCTCCGCCTTTTTAATCTTCCTGTTCGCGCTCGCGCCCGTCGTCAACGCGCGGACGGCGGCGGCGCGCGCGTTCGACGCGGCGCGGTACGTCAACCCTTTCACGGGGACGGCGAACTCGCCGCTGCCCGACTACCTCGGCGGCAATGCGAGCGGCAACACCTTCCCCGGCGCGACCCTGCCCTTCGGCATGGTGCAGTTCAGCCCCGACACTGAGCGCGGCTTCGGCCCCGAAGACCGAGGCAGCTATGTCCACCGCGACGCGGCCATTCGCGGTTTCAGCCTCACGCACCTGAGCGGGCCGGGCTGCCCCGTCTTCGGCGACGTGCCGCTGATGCCCATCGCGGGGCGCGTCGAGAAGTCGCCCGCCACTTCGCCCGGCGATTACGTCGCGAAGTTCTCGCACGAAAGAGAGAGCGCGTCGCCGGGCTTCTACGAGGTCGCGTTGGAGTCGGGCGTGAAGGTGCGTCTGACCGCGACGACGCGGACGGGCTTCGCCGTCTTCGACTTTCCCAGGAACTCGCCCGCGACGCTGCTCGTCAACGTCGGGCGCAACGCGACGGGCGTGCAGGAGGCGGAGTGGCGCGTCGAGGGCGAACGGCGGATGAGCGGCATGGTTGCGAGCGGGGCTTTTTGCGGCACGCGCAACCGTTACGTACTCTACTTCGCCGCTGAGTTTGACCGTTCGTTCGCGTCGTTCGGCTCGTGGGACGGCGAACGCGTGCTGCCCGGCGTGAGCCCCGCCCGGGGCGGGAGCCGGACCGGCGGGTTCGTCACGTTCGACACCAACGCGGGCACGACCGTGCGCATGAAGGTCGGCGTCTCTTACGTGAGCGTCGAGAAGGCGCGCGCGAACCTGCGCGCGGAGAATCAGGATTGGGACTTCGACGCGGTACGCATGCGCGCGCGCGCGCGTTGGAACGAGGCGCTCGGGCGCGTGCACGTGCGCGGCGGCACGGAGGCCGAGACGCGGCTCTTCTACACGGCGCTCTATCACACGCTGCTGCACCCGACGACCTTCGGCGACGCGGACGGCGAGTACATCGGCTTCGACGACCGCGTGCACAAGACGCGGGGGCACACGCAGTACACGAACTTCTCGGGCTGGGACATCTACCGTTCGCACTCGCCGCTCGTCGCGTGGCTGTTCCCCGAAGAGGCGTCCGACATGGCGCGGTCGCTCGTCTACATGGCCGAGCAGGGCGGCGGCGGGTTGCCGAAGTGGCCCGTCGCCAACGACGAGAGCGGCGCGATGTACGGCGACCCGGCCGTGCCCATCATCGCGAGCACGTGGGCCTTCGGCGCGCGCGACTTCTGGCCGACGGCGGCGTTGAGAGTGATGCTGCGCGGCGCGCTCGACCCCGAGGCGAGGTCGAAGACATACCTCGTGCGTCCCGGTCTCGCGGACTTCCTCAAGCACGGCTACATCCCGATGGAGCAGAAAGGTCTGCGCGGCTCGCCCTCCGTCGCGCTCGAATACGAGACCGCCGACTTCGCGCTCGCACAGTTCGCGCGCGCGCGGGGCGACGAGCGGACGCACGCCGAGATGATGCGCCGCGCGCAATACTGGACGCGGCTCTTCGACCCCTCGACGCGCTATGTGCGCGGCCGTTGGGCCGACGGCTCGTGGCTGCCGGGCTTCGACTTCAAGGCGATGCTCTACAAGTCGGAACTGCCTTGGCGGCCCGAGAGCCACAAGTCCTACGTCGAGGGGAACGCGACGCAGTACACGTGGATGATCCCGCACAACCTGCGCGCCGTCATCGAACGCATCGGCGGGAACGAGGCCGTCAGCAAACGTCTCGACAGCTTCTTCACCGAGTTGAACGCCGGCCCCGACCGACCCTACTTCTTCATCGGCAACGAGCCGGTCTTCCCAGTGCCCTGGATTTACAACTACGTCGGCGAGCCCTGGAAGACGCAGGCCGTGACGCGCCGCGTGCTGACCGAGTTGTTCACGCACGAGCCCGGCGGCATCCCCGGCAACGACGACCTCGGCGCGACCTCTTCGTGGGTGGTCTTCGCGTCGCTCGGTCTGTATCCGAGCATCCCGGGCGTCGGCGGCTTCTCCGTCAACAGCCCACTCTTCCCGGAGATAGACATCCGTCAGAAGGGCGGCCGGCTCCTCATGATTAAGGCGCGCGGCGCGGGCGCGCAGAGCCCCTACATGCAGGAACTGCGCCTGAACGGCCGGCCGTACGAGAAGACTTGGATACCCTTTGAGGCCATCGAACGCGGCGGCGTGCTCGACTTCACGCTCGGCCCCGAACCAAACAAGCGTTGGGCCACATCTCCCGGCGCCGCCCCGCCCTCCTTCAACGACGGGATGGAGAAGGACGCGCGCTAAGAGTCCTTGTCGCTTGAGAAAGTGGTCATTCATGCTTAGACGAATCCTGCTCCTTGCGCTCTTCATAACGGCCGCGTGCGTCGCGGTGTGTGCTCAAACGTTTGACTCGAACGTCGTGCTCAACCGTGGGCAGTTGCAGCTCAAGCGCGGGCCGGGGCTCGTGTTGACGTTGATGCGGATGCGCCTGCGGCTCGCGGGCGGCGCGGCGGTCTCGGGCGAGTTGGAGGCGGCGGGGCAGGACGCGGGCGCGGACGCCGCCGGGCCTTTCGAGCGACATCGCTTCCGCTTGAAGCCGAACGGCGACGCGCGCGGCGTGAAGGGCGCGGCGCTCGAAGTGCGTCGTTACCAGAACTCGGGCGCGCTCGTCGCGTGGCTCGAATACGAAGGGCCGGCGCTGGCCCCGCGCGAGGGCGTACAGCTCGTCTCAAGCCTCGACCGCTTCGCGCGCGGGATGGCGACCAAGCGTTTCAAGATTTACTGGACGGCGCCCGTCTTCTTCTCCGACTACAGATTCCTGGGTCCGGCCAATCAGCTCATGCTGTGGCGGCAGACCGAAGGGCCGGACTATCACCTGCTCGTCCCGCTCGCGGGCGGCGGGATGGTGGGCGAGGTCGGCGTCTCCGAGATCGAGTGGCGGCCCGAGTTCCGCGTCACCGCTTCGAGCTACGACCCGGACTTCGTGCCGCGCCGCGTGCCGCTCTTCGCCTACATCGCGGGCGCGGACCCGTACAAGCTTCCGCGCGAGGCTTACGAGACGGCCTTCGCGGCGACCGGGCAGTACGGGCGTCTGCGCTGGCAGAAGCCTTATCCCGAAGTCTTCACGCGGCTCGGCTGGTGTTCGTGGAACGCGTACGGTCAGGATGTGACGGCCGACAAGGTCGTCGCGAGCGTGCGCTCGCTGCGCGAGAAGAACGTGCCGCTCGGCTTCGTGCTCGTGGACGACGGCTGGCTCTCGGTCAAGGACCAGAAGCTGACCGCGTTCGAGGCCGACGCCGCGAAGTTCCCCGGCGGCATGGCCGCGCTCGCGCGCCGGCTGCGCGAAGAGTACAAGGTGCCGCACGTCGGCGTGTGGCACACGTTCCAGGGCTATTGGAACGGCGTCGCGCCCGACTCCGAACTCGCGCGCGAGCACAAGATGTTCAAGGGGCTCGAAGGCAAGCTCCTGCCAGACCCGCGCGAGGGTCGCGGCGAGAGTTTTTATGAGGACTGGTTTCGGAAGTTGAAGAGTTGGGGCTACGACTTCGTGAAGGTGGACGGGCAGGGCAACAACGTCAAGTTCACGGACGGCCTGATGCCGCTCTTCGACTCGGGCGGCGGCGCGCACCGCAACCTACAGGCGGCGGCCGGCAAGTTCTTCGACGACGGCGCGCGGCCCGAGCCGGGCCTCGGCCTCATCAACTGCATGGAGATGACGCTTGAGAACGCATACAACTGGCGCACGTCGAACGTCGCGCGCGGCAGCGACGACTACCAGCCCGAGTTGAGGCACAACCCGAAAGACCACGTCTTCCAGAACGCATACAACGCCTTCTGGATGGCGAACTTCGCATACCCCGACTGGGACATGTTCCAGTCGCACGACGCGGCGGCCGAGTACCACGCCGCCGCGCGCGCGGTGAGCGGCGGCCCCGTCTACTTCACCGACGAGCCGGGCAAGGAGCGGCCCGAGATACTCCGGCGGCTCGCGCTCTCCGACGGCCTCCTGCTCGCGCCCGACGAGCCGGCGCAGGTGACGCGCGACCTGCTGCTCAACGACCCCTCGATTGAACCCGTCCCACTCAAAATCTTCGGCACGGTCATGCGTCAGGGATTCCCAGCGGCCACGGTCGCGGCCTTCAACGTCAACAAGACGGCGACGAGCGTCGGCGGCGCGCTGCGTGTCTCGGACATCGCGGGCGCGAGGTCTGACGGGCAGCAGTTCGCCGTCTATCAACGCGGGCGCGACCGCGCGGTGCTGCTGCGCGGCCAGGAGGAGGCGCTGACTTTCACGCTCGGCGAGTTCGACTACGACCTCTTCACCATCGTGCCCGTCGAGCGCGGGGTCGCCGTCTTCGGCCTGCTCGACAAGTACGTGGGGACGGCGGCCGTCGTCTCGGTGACGCGCGGCGGCGAGGCCGTGACCGTGCGGCTGCGCGAGGCGGGCGACTTCGGCGCGTGGCTCGCGGTCAGGCCGTCGCGCGTCGAGGTGGACGGCCGAGCCCTACCACCTTCATCCTACAGCTACGCGGGCGCGCTGCTCAGAATCCCCCGCGCGAGTTTCGGCGCGCGCGCGGGCGAGCGCGAAGTCCGCATCGTCCCCGCGCGACGTTAGCGTTTGCGGGTCGGCGTAAAAGAAGCAGGGCACTCCCGCCGTCGGGAGTGCCCTGCTCTTTGTGGCAGGCTCAAGTCTTCTTTAGAAGAGGAACTTGAAGCCGAGCTGGACCTGGCGCGGGATGTTGCGCTGGCCGTTGTTGGGGTTGAGCACGCCGAAGGTCTGGCTCGTCGGGTTCGTGTCCGGGCTGCCGAAGAGCGGCGTGTTCAAGATGTTGAAGGCTTCGGCGCGGAACTGGAAGCGCACCGACTCGGTGAAGTTGAACGACTTGTTCATCGACATGTCGAACTGCCACGCCGAGGGCTGGCGCAGGTTGCCGAGACGGAACGGGATGGTGCGCAACGTGTTGGCCGGGCGGATGCGCCACGCCGGGTTCGTGCAGGTCTCGCGCGCGTTGCGCGAGCCGTTCGACGCGGTCACGAAGCGCAGCGACGTGCCCGCCGGGACGACCGTCGCCGCCGGCAGCAGTTGCCCGTTGAAGAAGCTGTTGGCGGGCAGCGTCACATCGCTGGTCTGCTGCACGCAGTTGTTGATGAAGGTCGCGGTCGTGCCCGGCAGGTTCGGGTTGCTGAACTCCGGGTCGTCGATGCGCGGGTCGCCGATGAGATCGACGTTGCCCGGCAGGTCGATGGGCACGCCCGTGCGGTAGCTGCCGATGATGTTGTACTCCCACCCGCCGACGACGAGGTCGGCGGCCTTGCCCGCGTCGTGGAAGAAGCGTTGCCCGCGCCCGAACGGAAGTTGATAGACGGCGCTCGCCACTAAGACGTGCGGGCTGTCGAAGTTGACGACCGAACGGTTCGGCTCGGTGTCCTGATCGTTGAGGAAGCCGAGCGCGCCGATGTTCTTTGAGAAGGTGTAGGAGATGACGCCGACGAGCCCGCGACTCAGGCGCTTCTCAAGCGAAGCCTGGAGCGAGTTGTACCAGAGCTTGCCGATGTTCTCGCCGTTGAGGATGACCGAGCCGAACTGCGGGAACGGGAGCTGCAACAGGCGGCGCGGGATGGTGGCGCCGTTCAGGTCGGGGTTGCCCGGGATGAGCCCCGCGAACGGGTTCGTCACGTTCGTGTTGAAGAAGGCAGGGTTCGCGCGGAACTGCGCGAGCTGCGCGGTCGAGAGCACGTTCAGGTTGCGTCCGCCCGACCCCTGCGCGTCGCCCGTCAGGATGCCACGGCTGCGGCTGCCGACGTAGGACACGTCGAGCTTCATGCGCGCCGGAAGCTCCCTCTGGATGCCCGCCGAGAACTGGTGGATGTAGGGGATGTCGCGCTCGGGGTTGGTGAACGTCAGGTTGGCGCCGAGCGCGGTGCCGAGTCCGAGCGAAGAGCCCGTGGGCGGCAGCAGTCCCGACGGGAACGGGTTGTTCAGCGCGTCCGTGCGCGGGATGAACTGGCCCGCGCCGTTGACGCCGCCGCCGATTGTGCCGCTGAACGGCGTGATGATGCTGAAGCCGGTGGCGCCGCCGTACTCGGCCGAAGGGAAGTAGAAGAGGCCGTAGCCGCCGCGCAGCACGGTCTTCTCGTTCCATTGGTAGGCGACGCCGAGGCGCGGCTGGAAGTTGTTGCGGTCGGGGTCGAAGGCGCCTCGGTCGTTGCCGCCCACGCCGGTGAAGAGCAGGCCGCCCGTCAGGTTGGCGCAGGCCGGGCAGTCGGTCGCGTTGGCGTTCTTGACGGCCGTCGCGAGCGGGTTCGCCTGGCCGAAGCCGAAGCCTCGGTTCTGGCGGTTGAAACGCTCGATGGGCGACTGCTCGTAGTCGTAGCGGAAGCCGAGGTTGAGCGAGAGCTTCGGCGTCACCTTCCAATCGTCCTGGATGTAGCCGGCGTAGTAGGCCCACTCGAAGGTCGTCGGCGAGACGTTCTCCAACTGCGAGACGCCCGCGTTGCCGTTGCACTGGAGGTTGATGTTGGCGGCCGGGGCGCCGATGAGCAAATCGGCGAAGGCCGCGCCGCCGCCGCCGCCACGGATGTTGTTCGGGTTCGCGGCCGTGAACTGCCCGTTGAAGCAGAAGGCGCCGCCGCCGAAGTTGAACGAGCCGCCCGACTGGTTGATCTGGAAGCGGCGGTACTCGCCGCCGAACTTGAAGGTGTGGTTGCCCGCGATGTGCGTCAGGTAGGCCGGGACGCTCCACGTGTTCGTGATGTTCGAGTTCGGGTTGCGCGAGCCGAACTCGGGGATGCCGCCCGCCGGGTCGTTGAAGGTGATGCGCGGCACGATGGAGACGGGCCGCGAGTTCGAGAACGACGGCGCGAAGCCGAGCGACGTGGCGTCGAACGGCGACGACGACTGGCGGAAGGCTGCCTGGAGGAAGCGCGTGAACCCGAGGCGCACGTTGAGGATCGAGGTCGGCGAGAGCGTCGTGGTCGAGTCCACGACGACGCCGTAGTTCTTACGCACGAGCGGACCCTGCTGGTCGATGCCGAGGCCGATGCGGTTGTTGCCGCCGAAGGCGAACTGGTCGCGGCGGTTCTCGACGAAGCGGACGAAGAAGCTCTGGCGGTCGCTCATGCGGTGATCGACGCGCATGACCCACGAGTGAAAGTCGTCGGTGCCGAGCCCCTGGCTCAGGTAGAAGTTGTTGAAGCGCGTCGTCGGCGTCCCCGTGTTCGGCAGCGAGAAGGCGTTGACGATGTTCTGCCCCGTCGGGTTGATGCAGGCAATGGTGACGCCGCAGCCGGGGCTGCCCGCCTGCGGGATGACGTTGCCGGCGTACGGCGTGCGCGTGCAGACGCCCTGCGCGTTGCAGACGGTCGAGAGCGGGTTGTAGATGGTGATGCCCGACTGCGAGAAGTCGCCCTGGCGTTCGAGCAGCGTCGGGACCGACGAGAAGCCCTGCCCCGGCGTCAGCTCCTTGTAGCCTTCGTAGTTGAAGAGGAAGAAGGTGCTCTCGCGCCCGTTGGCGAAGACCTTGCCGCCCTCGCCGAAGCGCGGGATGAGCAGCGGCCCGGAGAGGACGACGCCGTACTGGTCGATCTTGCTGCCGCCGAGGTTGTCGCACGTCAACTGGTCGCGCGTAAAGCGTGGGCTCGCCTCCTGACCCGCGCAGGGGCCGGTCAATTGCGAGCCGCGCGCGTTGTTCGAGAACGAGTTGGCGTTCAGTTGGTAGCGACGCGCGAACTCGTAGAGCGAGCCGTGAAACTTGCTCCCGCCCGACTTGATGGTGATGTTGACGGTGCCGCCGCCCGTGCGCCCGAACTGCGCGTCGTAAGAGTTGGTCTGGACCTTGAACTCCTCGGTCGCCTCGGCCGACGGCACGAAGGCGATGTTGTTGCTTGAGACCGTGCGGCTGGCGTTGGCGTCGGTGATGGAGTTGTTCGGCGCGCCGTCGAGGAGAAAGTCGTTGTGGCGGTTGATGCCGCCGTTGATGGAGAAGTTGACGTTGTCGCCGTTGTCGAACGGGCGGTTGAACTGCGGGTTACCGTTGAAGGTGACGCCCGGGGCGAGCGTCGCGAGGTTCAGCGGGTTGCGGCCGACCAGGGGGAGTTCGGCGACGCGCGCGCTCTCGATGACCTGCCCGCGCGAGGCCGTGTCGGGCTCAAGCAGCGGAGCCTCGGCGTTGACGTTGACGACCTCGCCGACGGCGCCGACTTCGAGCTGCACGTCGAAGGTCGCCTTGTCGGCCGTGTGCAGTTCGACGTTGTTACTCTCGGCGGCCTTGAACCCCTGCGCCTCGACCTTGACCGTGTAGCGGCCGGGCAGCAGGAAGGGCACCGTGTAGTTGCCCTCGTCGTTGGTCGTGGCGGTTTCGGTGAGCTGCGTCTGCTGGCTGGTGACGCTCACGGTCGCGCCGGGGAGGGCCGCGCCGTTCGGGTCGCTGACGCGGCCCGTGAGCGTGGCGCGCGACTCCTGCCCCAGGCAGGTCACGGCGGACGCCAGCACACAAAGAACTAACGTCGGCAGATGCCGACGGGCAAAACGTTTCATGGATGCCTCCTGAGATAGAGCGGAAAAAGAAGTGGCCGATACTTAGGATGTTAACTGTTTTGACCGCCGTCCCCCCGAACGGTCGTCGGTGGAAGATTGTTCCCCTCCCCACCAAAGTAGCGCGATACTACAGACGGCGCACATACATATCAAGAAGAAAGTTGAACTTTACATTCGAACTTTTGCCCGCGACATCGCACGTATAAAAAAGTAGACAGTAGACCGTTTTCAGTAGTCAGTAGAGGACACTTTTCGATTGCGGACCCGACGATTTTCATCCTCAACCGCCGCGAAGCGGAGCCTTCTGTCTACTGTCTATGATCTACTGTCTACTCTCCTTCAATCCACCGTGCACTCACCGATGATCTTGCGGTAGACGCGGCGGGCGTGTTCGTATGCGCGCTCGGCGTCGGGGCGTTCGCGTTCGGAGATTTGCGGCGACTTCTGGCTCCAGCATTGGTCCACGGCCTTGAGGCACCACTGCGCGCTGCGGCGCGAGGCGCGGACGGGCTTGCCGCCGATGATGACGAAGACGGGGTTGGTGTGCGATGAGGGCAGGATGCGGAGCGCGACCCACGCGCTGTTCTGAAGATGGACCTCGGCGGAGAAGTTCCGCAACGAGCCGTCGGCCAAGATGTTCTTACTGAAGACCGCGCGGCCGTTGACGACGACCTCGACCGGCACCTCGCGCGTGTCGCCGACGCGCGCGCGCTCTACGTCCCAGTACGGAGTCTGGTCCGGGCGGCGCCCGCGCACCGAAGCGTCGGGCTCCGGCGCGAGCAGCGCCGACACGCGCGCCGAGACGCGCACGCGCCGCGACCCCTTGAGCGTCAACTCGCTCCCGTTCGTCCCCACCGCCAGGTCTTCAACCTTGAAGTCGAGCAGATGGCTCCGTCCGTCGGAGACGTACGAGCGCCCCTCGCGCAAGCCCTTCACCCACGCGTCGTAGTCGAGCCGCCCGTCGAGCTGCACGTAGGAGCGACCCATGCCGACGCGTTCGCCGTAGATGCACGGGAAGTCCGTCTCGCCCGCGATGCGCGTGCGGAAGCCGCTGTTGAGCGTGTGATACCAGACGTTCAACTCCCAGACGGCGGGCGTGTCCACGGCCGAGATGAAGTCAACGGCGTCGTGCGTCACGTCCACGATATATTCGTTCGCGCCGATGCCGTCGAACTTCGGCATCTCGTAGTTCGGCAACTCCCGCGACCTGACCTCAAGCCCCCAGCCCGAGTGCGCGAAGCCGACGGCCGCGCCCTGCGCCTTCGCCCATTTCAGAATCGGCAGGTCCCACGTCGGCCACTCCTCGATAGTCTCTGCGCCGGGGTAGTCCTGGTCTTTGAGGCCGAGCAGAGTGAGGTGGCCGGCGTGGCTCGAAGGGAAACCCGAGACCTCCACGTCGTAGCGCATGAGGTGCTCGGGCGTCGAGAGGTTGTTGACCTTCGCCTCGAAGAACTGCTTCTGGTAGTAGTAGCACGGCCCCCACGTCAGAACGTCGCCGACGTTGAGCCCCTCGCCGATGATGTGCCGCATCATGTCCTTCGGCAGCACCCCTTGCGTCGGCGCCTCGTAGTGCGAGCAGCCGGCGGCGTGTATGTGGTGGTCGCCCGAGTACCAGCCCATCGCGGCCGGGTCTATCCAGCGTTTGAGTTTGAAGCTCCACTGCTCGACCCTTCGACCCGCGCTCACGGTTAGAGTCTCGCGCTGCTTGACGTACTCGGGGCCGCGCGTGAACTCGACGGTGTAGGAGCCGGCGGGCAGTCGCACACGCTCGCCGTCGGCGCGGTAGACCTGCGGGTGGAAGGAGAAGTCGGGCGCGAGCCGCTTGGTCTTCGCGGGATACTGTCGGCCCTGCGGGTCGCGTATGACGAAGGAGGCGGTGGTCGGTCGTCCCTTCTCGTCGAGCACGCGCAGCGTCACGTCCTTCGACGGCAGACATTCGAAGAGGACGGGCACGTCGTTGCGGAAGCCGATGTCCTGCGAGCCCTGTCCAACGTCGAAGCCGAGCCGCGCCTCGCGCCGCTTGCGGTCGCGGCTGTGCAGTTGTATGACGCGGTATTCGAGCGCGAGTCCGGAGAGTTTCGCTTCCAGCGGCGGCTTGTCGAACATCGAGAGTTCGAGCCAGCGGTCAGCAATCTCGCCCGGCGTTATCTTCCGCGTGGGTCGCGGCTCCAGACTGAAGCCGCCCGGGATGTTCGAGTCGCCGCGCGCGTAGACGGGCAACGCCTGCGGGCTCGTCGCGCGCAACTGCGCCGTGACGCCCGCGTCGTTGCGCACCTTGACGAGGAAGCAGCGCCAGCCCTGCTCGACGAGTTGCGCGCGCGCCGCGCCGCGCGTGACGCTGACGCGGCTCTCGGGGCTTATCTGGACGTGGACGAGAGCCCTGCGGTCGAGCACACGCTCGATGGCGGACGCGCCGCGCGACTGGTCCGTGTCTTCAACCGCGAGTTCGAGCGCGCGCGCGTCGGCGGCGCTCAAGGGCTCGCCCAACAACTCCAAAGCCTCGGCCACGCGCCGCGCCTGCGCCGCGAGCGGCTGAAGCTCCACGACCTCCGCGCGCCGCGCGGGCACGACGGCCATCGCTGGCAGGCAAACGAGCATGAGCCCGACAAACGTTCTCAACATCAATCTCATGACCGCCCCAATCTCTAATTCAACGGGCCTTAGCGCCGGGAGCGCGGGCATCCCTGCCCGCCATGAGCGCGTCAGCGCGAAAGCAGAGAAACTTTAGACTCAGCGTTGAGTGATGAAGCTTCACTGCTAAGCGTGCTGAAGCACGCTTTGGCGGGCAGGGATGCCCGCGCTCCCGGCGTTAGACAGCTTTAGACCTCAAGCACGTTAACCTCTCTGACCTGCGCGCGGCGTTCCGACGCGCCGCCCTCTATCAGCAGCGTCTTTATCTCCCACGGCTTTATCTGTGCGCGGTGGTTGACGCCGAGCGCGGCGCTCTCAAGCGTGAACTCAGACGCCTTGCCCGCGCGCTCCTGCACGCGTAGGACGACACCCCGTCCGCTCTCGGCGAGCTTCAAAGCCAACAGCGTCACCGTGCCCGGCGCGAGGCTGAAGAAGGAACGCTCGCGCGGCTCCGTGCCTTCGTGCGCCGAGTCCATCACGTACTCGGCGGGCGTCTGCGCCTCCTCCGACAGACGGTCGAGTTCGAACGCGGTGAACGGACCCTTGCCGCGCACGAGCCAGAAGCGGCGCTCCTGACGGCCCTGGTCCTGCCACGCGCCCGCGTCGTTGTGCGGCACCTGGAACGGGTCGTGTCGCGCGAAGGGCGCCGAGCGGACGAGCACGGTGCGGAGCAGACCGTTCAAGCAGTCGTACGAGTAGGTCGAGTTGTTGACGAGCCCGACCGTGTACTCCTCTGTCCCGACGCGCCCCTGCACGGCCACCCAGTCCTGGTATGGCTCCTCGTCGCCGTTCGTCTGGCGCTCGCTCACCGCCCCGGCCACCTTCGCGAAGAGGCGCGGCGCGGCGAGCGCCGTCGGCACTTCGAGTTTGAGTATCTGCTCGCGCTCGCGCCAGTCGATGACGAAGCGCAGTTCGATTAAGTCCGGCAGCGCCTTGAACTGCGCCACGTCCAACACTATCTCAGAGTTGTTCCAACGCGCGCGGTGACGTGTGACACGCGTGACGGGGCCGTCCTCGATTCTCTGCGCCGAGACGAACTGCGGGCGCCCCATCTCCTGCCGGTACTTGACGACGCCGTGCCCCCAAGTGTCGCTCGGGTCGCCGATGACGACGAGGCCGACCGCGCCCGCGAGCAGTTCTTTGCCGTCCCGCGACTTCAAAGACGAGATGCCGAAACCGCTCTCGTTGAGCGAGAAGGTCTCCGCGTAGGGCTCGGTCGAGTCGGGCGGCGTGCCGTGGACGAGTTCGAGCACCTTGTAGCCGAAGGCGGGCACGTCCACGACGGCCGAGACGCGCGGGTAGACCTGCGTCATGCTGTCGGAGGGGCGCCACTGGATGGGCACCTTCCGCCCTTCGGCCGTCTCCATGTGCGTGACGGGGACGACGCCATCGGGCACCGCGCGCCACGGGTTGCCGCCCGGTATCTTCTCGGTGTGGTATTCGACCAAGCACTTGCGCGGCCACGGCAGCGGGTTGAAGACGAAGGCCGCGCCCTCCTTGACCGTGCGCGTGTCCACGCGACGCGCCAGAGACTCCAACGCCTCGACGCGGTTGCCGTGCGCCGCGTCCGCCGCCGCGCCGAGTTGGTCGCGCGACTCCTGGTAAGCCGTGTAGAGCGCCGTGCCCGCGAGGAGGTCGTGGAACTGGTTGAAGAGCAGCTTCTCCCACGCCGCGCGGTACGCCGCGCCCGGGTATGCGTGCCCGTGCTGCAAGACGGCCGCGACCGAGAGCGCCTCGGCCTGACTTAACAAACGCTCGACGCGTCGGTTGTGCTGCTTGCCCTCGCCGTAGGCCGAATAGCAACCGCGCGCGTGGTGCTGCAACTCGCCGCGCACGACCGGCAGGTCGGCGATGGCCGAAGACTTCTCGACGGCGGCGAAGAAGTCCGCGACGGTCGAGAAACGCAACTCCGGGAGCGTCGCGTCCGCGCGTTGCTCGATAACTCTTCTTATCTGTTCCTTCGTCGCGCCGCCGCCGTGGTTGCCGACGCCGAGGAAGTACGCGGCGTGTTCGAAGCCCGGCGCGAAGCTGTTCTGTGCCGCCTCCGTGATGCCCGTGGCGGGGCGGCTGTAGCCGCGATGAATGCGCAGCGTCAGCAGACGCGAGCCGTCCGGCCCCTCCCACCAGAAGAGCAGCGGCAGCTTCGCCTCGTGCGCCTCGGGCCGCATGAAGACGTAGTAGCGGAAGCCCGCGCGCCGCAAAAGCGTCGGCAGACCGGCCGCGTGGCCGAACGCGTCCGGGTTGAAGCCGATGTTAACGTCGAGCCCGAACGCGCGTTGAAAGTAAGCCTTGCCGTAGAGGCTGTGACGCACGAAGCTCTCCGACGAAGGGATGTTGCAGTCGGGCTCGACGGGCCAGCCACCGACGACCTCCCAACGTCCTTCCTTGATTCTCGCCTTCACCTCCTCGAACATCTGCGGGTCCGCGCGCTCAACCCACGCGTAGTGGTGCGACGAAGAGTGCGTGTAACGGAAGTCGGGCGTCTCCTTCATCCGGTCGAGCGCGCTGCGGAAGGTCGTGATGGCGATGTTCGACCCGTCGCGCCAGGGCCACAGCCACGCCGCGTCGATGTGCGAGTAGCCGACGACGTGCAGCACGCGCCGCCTCGCGTTACCCTGCGCGCCGAGCGCGGGCAAGGTAGACGCCGCCACGCCGCCGAGCGCCGCCGCGCCCGCCGCGATGAAACGCCTGCGCCCGAAACCTTCCCGCTCAAACGAGTCGTCCGACATCCGACGTGTCCCTTTGTCCTTTAACTTTGAGCGCGGCCCAACTTCTCGTCAACGTAGATGCACCAGACGTGGAGCAGCATCAAGTGCACCTCCTGCACGTGCGCCGTCACGTCGCTCGGCACGGCGAGGACGTGGTCGGCCTCGCCATTGACGAGCCCCGCCGCGCCCGTCACGGCCACCGTCACCGCGCCGCGCTCTTTAGCTTTTAAGAGTCCGCGCCTCACGTTCTCCGAACGCCCGCTCGTCGTGAAGCCGAAGGCGATGTCGCCCGGTTGCGCCAGCGCCTCGACCTGTCGCTCGAATAAGACCTCGTAACTGAAGTCGTTGGTGATGCACGTCACCGTCCCCGCGTCGCTCGCGAGCGCGATGGCCGGGAACGGCTGGCGCGTCATCTTGAAGCGGCCGAGCAGTTCGCCGACGAGATGGCTCGCCTGCGCGGCGCTCCCGCCGTTGCCGAACGCAACGACTTTCTTCCCCGCACCCAACGACTCGACCAGCGCCCGCGCCACCGCCTCGGCCGGTTCGTGCAAGACTTCCGCGCTGCGCGCGACCACCTCGCCGTTAGCCTTGAAGTGTTCCGCGATGAAACCTGATGTCATGGCCGTCCCCTAATTCGAATATGTTAAGTCCGTGGTAGGGAAATCAATCACAGAGACACAGAGGCACAGCTTTGAAGTTATAACTCTTCAAGCCGTGCCTCTGTGTCTCCGTGTCTCTGTGTCAAACACGTCCCGCTTTACATTCAACCAGGGGAACAATATTCCCCATCAAGCTTCACGCGACGACCTGCCCGCGCGTCTTGTTGAGCTGGTCGGCGAGCACGGCGAGCAGGATGACGGCCCCGAGCGCGATGCGCTGCATGTACGGGTCGATGCTGGCGAGGTTGAGGCCGTTGTTGAGCACGCCGATGAAGACCGCGCCCCACAGCGTCGCGATGACGCTCCCGCGCCCGCCGTTCAACGAAGTCCCGCCGACGACCACGGCCGCGATCACGTCCAACTCATACTGGTTCCCCGCGTTCGGCACGCCCGCGCCCAGGCGCGACGCCAGCACCAGACCCGCCAGTCCCACCAACAGCCCGTTCAGGACGTAGACGAGCAACGTCACGCCCTTGATGTTGACGCCCGCGAGGAACGCCGCCTCGCGGTTGCCGCCCACGGCGTAGACGTAGCGCCCGAACGTCATCCGCTTCAACACGAACCACCCGGCGGCAAAGACGATGAGCATCAACCAGACGGGCACGGGCACGCCGAGGAGCCGCGACTGACCGAAGAAGGTGAAGCCCGGCGGCAGGTCGCTGACCGAGCGGCCGTCCGTGATGACGAAGGCCAGGCCCCGACAGATGGTCAGCATCGCCAGCGTCACCACGAAGGGCGGCACGCGGAACCGCGCGACCATCACGCCGTTGAAGACGCCGACCGCCAACCCCACGCCGACCGCCGCGACCGCCGCGAGCGCCACCCCGCCCGGCACGCCCGCCGCCGCCACCATCGCCGCCACGATGCCCGCCAGCGCCGCCACCGACCCGACCGAGAGGTCGATGCCGCCCGTCAGAATCACCGCCGTCATCCCCACCGCGAGGATGCCCGTGATGGCGATGCTCAGAGCGATGTTGAGGAGGTTGGGCAGCGACAGGAACTGCGGCGCGTAGACGGCGAAGAAGATCGACTCCAACACTATCGCCACGACGATGACGTACTCGGCGATGGTCTGCCACTGAAGGTATCGCGGGCGCGGCGCGACTTCGCGCCCACTTGCGGTTTCACTCATAAGGATTCGCCGCTCGGCGGCGCGCACTTACTTCAGCGAGTTGGCGTCCACGATCTTGACCGGGACGGAGATGCTCTTCTCGACGGGGCTACCGGCGAAGTGCTTGCTGATGGCCTCGATGGTCCTGGCGCCGAGGTCGCGCGGCTGCTGCGCCACGTCGGCCTTCAAGGCGCTGCCGCGCTGGATGGCCTTGACCGCCTCGGGGATGGCGTCGTAGCCGACGATGACCATGTCCTTGCGGCCGGCCGACTCCGCCGCCGACAGCGCGCCGAGCGCCGAGTCGTCGTTGATGCCGAAGATGCCCTTGAGGTTGGGGTTCCCTTGCAGCATGTCCTCGGCGGCCTTGAGCGCCGAGTCGCGCCGGCCGCCGCCGTTGAGCACGGCGGCCACCTTGATGCCGGGGTGCTTCTTCATCTCCTCCTTGAAGCCCAACTCGCGGTCGAGCCCCGACTGCACCTCCTGCTGACCGATGACGCCGACCTCGCCCTGCCCATTGAGCGCCTTGGCGATGTACTCGGCCGCGAGCCGCCCGCCCGAGAGATTGTCGGAGGCGATGTGCGAGACGACCTGTCCGCCCTGCGCCGCGATGTCGGCGGTGAAGACGGGGATGTTCGCGCGGTTGGCCGCCTCGATGGCCGGGGCGATGCCCTTCGACTCGGCCGGGCAGACGATGATGGCGTCCACGCGCTGGACGATGAAGTTCTCGATCTGCGACTGCTGCTTGGCGAGGTCCATCTCGCCCGCCGTGACGATGAGTTGATAACCAGCCTTGTCGGCCGCCTCCTTGAGCTCCGCCTCAAGGTCTTTATAGAAGACGTGCTCGCGCGTCAGCAGCGTCACGCCGATGCGCTTGCCGCCCGCGCCGCCCGCGCCAGCCTGACAGCCGCTCGTAACCAACAGAGCCCCGGCCAGCAGGGCGAGGCAGAGTGCGTAAACGTTTAATCTCATCGGTAGGGTTCTGACCTTTCGGTTGAAGCTTCGAAGAGCGCGCTACGGCGCCGCCGCCCACGGGCGGGGCCGTGCGCTCACCTCGCGGGGGTCTATGCTATGATTCGGAATCTGGTTAGAACAACGGGACGAAGACCTTCCGGATGTGCGACGAACATTAACAGTTCGACGCGCCGGCCGACAAGCCCTCAATAAAATTTTGAAAGTTCAAATTCGAGACCTGAAATTATCTGAAGCCAGATGACCGAGACGAAGAGAAGCGTCGCCTTCATCCACACTTCGCCGGCCGCCGTCGGCCCGCTGACGCAGTTCTACGCGGAGGCCGCGCCGGAGCTTGAGATAACCAACCTGCTCGACGACGGCCTGCTCCGCCTGCTCGCGGCCGGAAGGGGCGAAGACGTTCGTCGTCGTCTTGACGAGATGCTCCGCGCCGCCGCCGAGACGTATCAACCAGAGTTGGCGATGGTCACGTGCTCTTCCGTCTCCAAGGAGATGACGCAGTCGCTCGCGCGCGACTGCGACTTCCCCGTCCTCAAGATCGACTACCCGATGGCGCGTCGCGCCGTGCGCGCTGGCCGCCGCATAGGCGTCGCCGCCACGTTCCCGCCGACCCTCGTCCCCACGTCCAGACTTCTCCGCGAGGCCGCACAAGAGTCGGGCGCAGAGATAGAGATAATCGAAGAGGTCGCGCCCGACGCCTACACGGCCCTGCTCGGCGGCGACGCGGCAACGCACGACGAACTGCTCGCGGCGGCCGTCGAGAATTTAGAGAAGAAGGGCGTCGCGGCCATCGTCCTCGCGCAGGTCTCGATGGCGCGCTCACTGCCGCTCATTGAACGCACGGCGCGCGTGCCCGTGTTGACGAGCCTCCACACCAGCCTCGAAGCGGTGCGCGAGGCGCTCGGGTATTCCGTCTGAGATGAGCGGCAGGCTTCTCTTCGGCGCCGTCGCCGACGACGACACGGGCGCCAGCGACCTCGCGGGGATGCTGGCCGAACAACGCCTGCGCACGCTGCTCGTCATCGACCTCCCCGAACAGAGACAGTTCGACGAATGGAGCGCCGGCCACCACGCGGTCGTCATGGCCGAAGGCACGCGCAACCTCCCGCCCGCAGAGGCACGCGCCCGCACGCGCTCCGCGATTCAACTCCTCAAGTCGAAAGACCCGCGCGCATTACAACTCAAGTATTGCAGCACCTTCGACTCGACGCCCGAAGGCAACATCGGCCCGACCATCGACGCCGCGCTCGAAGAGTTGAACGAAGCGTTCACCGTCGCCCTCCCCGCGCTCCCCGTCAACGGGCGGACGACCTACAAGGGTTATCACTTCGTCCACAAACAACTGCTCAGCGACTCGCCCATGCGCGAGCACCCGCTGACGCCGATGACGGAGGCGAATCTCGTCCGTCATCTCTCCCGACAGACCGCGCGCCGCGTCGGCCTCGCTTTATATGAAGCGGTCGAGGCAGGCGCCGACGAACTCTCGCGCCGCTTCGAGCGACTCCGCGCCGACGGCGTCTCCGTCGCAATCGTTGACTGCCTGACCGACGCGCACGTCGAAACTGTCTGCCGCGCCTCGGCCGACCTGCGGCTCGTCACCGGCAGCTCCGCCTTCGGCCAGGGGCTCCCCAACGTCTGGCGCGAACGCGGTTGGGTCGAAGAGTTGAACGCCCAAGCAGCACCACTCTCAAGCTCAAACACGGAAGGCCACGGGCGCCTCGTCGTCGCGGGCAGTTGCTCGGTCGCGACGCGCGCGCAGAACCGCCGCTTCGAGTCTCAAGGCGCTCACGCCTTCCGCGTCGAGCCGCGCGAACTGCTCGGCGCGGAGTTCAAACGCGCCTCCCTCGTCGAAGGCGTGCGCCGCCAACTCGCAGCCGGGCGCGACTGCCTGCTCTACACCACGGACGAGCCCACGGAGGTCGCGCGCGTGCAGGCGTGGGGCGCGTGTGAAGGCTTGGACGTGCCCGCGCTCGGGCAGCGCATCGCGTACGCGCTCGCGGACCTCGTCTCCGAGATTCTCGAAGGGGCGGAGGCTTCGGGTCTCGTCTTCGCGGGCGGCGAGACCTCGGGTGCGCTCTGTCGAAGGTTGAACCTTGGTGCGCTGCGCGTCGGGCGCAACATCGAGCCGGGCGTGCCGCTCTGCTACTCGCTCGGGCATTACCGTCTGCCCGTCGTGCTCAAGTCGGGCAACTTCGGCGGCGAGGATTTTTACGCGCGCGCGATTGAAGCCGCGAGACGCCCCGACGACTATATTTTTTAGAGGGTGCGCGAATGTCGGAAGACGAGTTGAAGATGTTGAAGAGGACGTTCGGGTGAAGCGCAAAGGTAAAAGACAGCCCCGAAGGGGCATAATGTGAAAGCCAGGGGCAACTTTAGGCAATACGCTTTAGCCAATCCATGTCGCGGCCACGGTGTGCGGCCTGATTGTCTATGGCGTGTTCGACCGTCCAGCCGTGGTGGATGATGCCGCCGACGGCCTCGATGGCGGCGAGCGGGTCGTCGTCGCCGGGGTAGAGGATGTTGCGGCCGACGAGCGCGCCGCGAACGTTGGGGCCGGCCCGTAGGCCCGCGTGCAGTTCCCGCAGGAACGGCGTCGCGTCGCCGACGGGCTCGCCGCCGAGCAGCAGGATGGGCAGCGTCGTCGCGTTCGCGACCATCTCGTAGTTCTCGCAGTAGGGCAGCTTCAGCCAGAGGTAGCGCGCGCTGTCGCCGAGCGCCGCCGCCGCGCCCGCCGTCCGCGCCAGCGCCTCGGCCGTCTTGACGATGCGATAGACGCCGTGCCGACCGTCATCCTCTCTTACCACCGGCAGCGACTCCAGGAACATCGGCAGGCCGACGGCGTTCAGCTCCGTGATGGCCTTGACGGTGTCGAGCAGAGTCTTCAGAGAGTCCTTCTCGTCGTCGCAGATGCGCAGGAGAATCTTCGCGCCGTCGAGGCCCCACTCCCTGCACGACGCGGCGGTCGGGCCGGAGTTCGGGTCGTCGATCTCCCAGACGCTCCCGAGCAGGCCGCCACGGTTGAAGCTCGCGAGCAGGACCTTCTCGTCGAGAAACCCGCGCCCGTTCGACTCCTTCAGAAGGTCGTCGATGATGAGCAGGTCTTCGAGGATGTCCATCGTGGCGAGCAGGCCGTCAACCGCGTCGCTCATCAACACGCGCAGGATGCGCGACATGTACTCGCGGCGGTCGGCCATCCGGAGCAGGTCGTCGCCGACGCGCGTCACGCGCCGCGCCGGGTGGTCGGCGGCGAGGATGTTAAGCCGTCCGTCCTTCGTCAGCGTGGGGAAGCTGTAGGTATTCCCCGCGATGATTGTCGAGCGCGAGCGTCGCTTACGCTTCCTGGCCGCGCGCTTGGAACGCTCGGGGTCGGTGACTCTCACGTCGGTCACCTTCGCCAGCACGGCGGCCGGCAAGAACTCTTTCGCGTCAAAACTCAACAGTCAGAAACCTCCTCTTTCTTCGATGAATGCGAGAGCCTCTTCTTCGTAGGGCATGAAGTTGGCGCAGCCGTGGCGCGTGACGACGATGGCGCCGCACGCGTTCCCCATCCGCGTCGAGCGATACCAGTCCCAGTCCTTCAGATAGCCGTAGAGGAACCCGCCCGCGAAGGCGTCGCCCGCGCCGAGCACGTTCAGGACATCGACCTTGAAGGTCGGCACGTCGAGCACCTCGCCGCCGCGCACGTGCACGAGCGTGCTGTCGGCGCCGCGCTTCAGCACCAGCGCCTCCGGCCCCGCCGCGAGCACGCGCGCGACGGCCTCGCCCGTCCAGCCCGAGAGGAACGCGGCGCTCACCTCCTCGGACGTGCCGAGCACGACATCGACGAGCGGCAGCAGCGAGCGGACGGCGACGCCGTAGGCGCGCACGTCCTGCCAGAGTTCGGGGCGGAAGTCGAGGTCGAGCACGACCATCGTGTGATAGGCGCGCGCCTGCTCGGCGGCGAAGAGCGTGGCGTCGCGGCTCGGCTGCCGCGCGAGCCCCGAGCCCGTCAGCAGCAACGCGCGGCTCGCGGGGATGGGGGCGGCGAGCACGTCGTTGATGTTCAATTCGAAGTCGGGGCCACCCTCCCTGTAAGGCACGATGGGAAAGCGGTCGGGCGGCTCGATGCCTAAGAGGAACGCGCTCGTCCGACGGCCGCGCTTGCGCACGCCGTAGCGCGTCTCGACGCCCTCGCGGTCGAGGAAGTTCTTGACGAAGTCGCCGACGAGGTCTTCGCCCAACGCGTTGAGCAGCGCCGTGCGCAGGCCCAGGCGGCGCGCGCTGACGGCGATGTTGGTCGGGCTGCCGCCGACGTAGGCGGCGAAGCTCTTGACCTCGGTGAAGGGCGCGCCCACCTCGTTCGCGTAGAGGTCTATCGAGCTGCGCCCCATCGTCAGTAAGTCGTACTCGCGCTCCATCCCGCTCCCCTCGTCAGTCATCCTTTAAACGGCTTCCTCCAGCGGCCGGCGCGGGTCGATGAAGAGCCACATCACGACCCCGCACGCCATGATGGCCGCCGCGATGTAGAACGGAATCGTCCACGACCCCCACGTCTGTACCACGTAGCCGAAGATGATCGGCGCGACCGTCCCCGCGAGATTGCCGAACATGTTCGTCGTCCCGCTCACGACGCCCGCGCGGCGCCGGCCGATGTCGAGACACGTGGCCCACACGGCGGGCGTCGTCAAAAACTGGAAGAAGAGCGCGACCGAGATGAGCACGGCCGCGACGAACTTCTCCTCGGCGCGCGCGACGAAGACGAGCATCAACGCGCTCATCGTCAAGCCGAAGGCGCCGAGCCCGCTGCGCGCGAGTTTGTGACGGCCGCGTTTAACGAGCGTGTCCGTAATCCAACCGCCGCAGACGAACGCCAGCGCCCCGCACAGCCACGGCAGCGAAGAGAAGATGCTGGCCCACTCCTTGTCGAACCCGCGCGCCTGTATCAGGTAGGTCGGCAGCCACGTGATGTAGAAGTAGAGCCCGTAGCCGTAACAGACGTACATCGCGCACAAGAAAAAGATGTTCTTACTGCGCACGAAGACACGCCACGGAACGCCGTGCCCGTGCTTCTCTGCGGGCGGGGCTCCCGCGCGTATGAACTCGGCCTCGGCCCGGTTCACGGAGGGGTGCTCCTCGGGCGTGTCGCGGAACCACTTGTACCAGACCACGCACCAGACGACGCCGAGCAGCCCGCACTCGACGAACGGGAGCCGCCACCCTTGCAGGTCGATGAGGTAGAAGATGATGAAGGGCGTGGCCGTCGCGCCGAGCGCGTGGCCGATGCAGACCGCTCCCATCGCGCGCCCGCGCTGCGCCGCCGGGAACCAGCGCGAGACGGTCGAAGCCGAGTTCGGGATCGCGCCCGCCTCGCCCGCGCCGAAGAGCATGCGCACGACGAAGAGCGAGACGAAGCCGACGCTCGCCGCCGTCAGCATCGTGAAGGCCGACCACCAGAGCACGATGCGCGTCAGCGCCGTGCGCGTCCCGAAGCGGTCGCCGAACCAGCCGCTCGGCACCTCGAAGAGCGCGTAGGCGAACGTGAACGCGCTGTAGATGTAGCCCATCTGCACCGGCGTGAAGTCGAACTCCTTCATGATCGACGGCCCGGCGATGGAGATGCAGAGGCGGTCGATGTACGTGAGCGCCGCCAGCGCCACGAGCAGCGCCAGCACCCCGTAGCGCGTGTACGTCGGCGTCTCGGCCCACGCCCCCCCGAGCGCGCGGTCGTGTGTCTGTGTCTCGCTGACCTGCATCGTCCGCTGCCTCCGTAAGGTGTGATTTCAAACTTGAAGTTTGAAATCACAACTCCTCCGTGCCCGCCGCGTCGGCCGCGACTACTCGTTCATGGTGAACCTTCCGGGCCTCACCTTCAGCGTGAATATCTGCCTCGGGCCGATGGTGAAAGTCAGTCCGTCCTGACCGGGCTCGATTCGCCGGCCGCACTCCTCGACCGCGTTGCAGACTTCGCCCGAGGCGCTGCCGAGCACACGGCCGCCGAGCGTCACCGTCGAGCGCGAGCCGCCCAACTCGATGAAGCGCATCACCGTGCCCGCGCCGTCCTCCGACTGCTTCCACGCGCTCAACAAGACCGAAGGGTTGTCAACGCTCAGGAAACTCGACTGCGCCGGGGGCAGAGTCTTCTTCGCGGGATAAGTCTGGTCCTGCGACTTGACGAGCGTGCGTTCGAGCGGCGTCGTCTCCTCCCAGCCCATGCGCGCCAGCGCCGCCTGGTCGAGCGCGCGCGCGCTCGTCAGCACGTAGCGGAACGTGAACTCGCCGCCCTGCGCCGCGACGTAGTTGGTGTTCCAGTAGTTGTTCATCGCGTATGAGAAGAGCGCCGGGCCGGCTGGCCTGAACTCCTTCGGCCAGGTGCCGCGTACGATATCACCGAACGTCCAGAGGAAGGAATCGCGATTCACAATCGCGACCGTCAAGCCTTCGTCGCCGACGGAAGCCCAGTTCTGCGAAGAGAACCATTCGAGCCCCGCGCCCGGAATCATATCCTTCGCCGGGTTGACGACGGCGCTCTGCACGTCGAAGTGGAAGCGTGGGTCGCGCACCGCGAGGGGGAAGGCGAAGTAGACGCCCTCCTTCTTGTAGATGGTCTCTTTGCTGACGCGGTAGTTGATCTCGATCTTCTTCGCGTCGTTGAAGAGCACGACCTCCGTCGTGACGCGCGGCGTGTTCGGCGCGCTGCTCTCAAGGACGGCGCGGCTGCCCGTCGGCGTCCACCGCACCGAGACGATGCGCCCCGCCGTCGCCCTGTGCACGTCGAGCCGCGCGACGGGCGTCGTCTTACGGTAGGTGAGCAACTGATTCGGGAAGGGTTCATTGCCCCCGGTCACGTAGACGTACTGGCCGAAGCGATACTGACTGGATGAATCGACCAGTTCGCGCCCGAGTTGCTTGTCGTAGACGCTCCGAATCGAACCGCTCGCCGCGTCGAGACGGACGCGGTAGAAGTCGTTCTCAATCATGCCGGACTGCGCCGAGGTCGAAGTGTCGGAGGGCGTCTCGGCTACGGCGACCGGGGCCTTGTCGCGGACGTGGTAGGTGCGGTAGCCGACGGCCGGAACGCCGCGCGCCATGAAGCGTATGCGCCGGTAGGCCGGGTGCTCTTCGAGCACTTCGACGTTGACGACGCGCCCGGTCTCGATGTCAAACAGCTCGCGCGTCTTCTGCAAGTCGAACTCGACCCAGCCGTCGCGCCGCCAGTTGAGCGTGTTGAAGACCACGAGCGCGCGTTGCGGAGTTTCGATACTTCCCGCAATCGTCGTCATCGCGCGGTCGAGCACGTAGTCAACCTGGTCGCGCGCCATCACGGCGCGCAGGCGCTTGTAGGCCAGTTCCTTCTCGGAGTCCTCGCTGTGCGGCTCGGTGACGCTGCGGCCCCAACCCCACGTGTGCTCGTTCATGAGAAAGATGCTGTCCCACATCGAGTCGAGCGCCGCGCGCGAGGGGCGCGAGCGCGGGTCAACGAGCGCCGCGATGGTCGAAAGTTTTTCCGCCGAGACCGCGCGCCGCTCGTTCTCGCGCTCTATCGCCGCATGAAAAGCGTCGGACGCGACGCCGTCCTCCCAGTAAGGCCCGCCGTCGCCGCGCACGACGGGCAACTTGTTTTCGACGCCCGTCGAAATTTTTTCCAACGCCTCGCCGAAGCCCGCGAAGACCAGTTGCGGGTATGCGTACGTCGCGTTCCACTCGCGCGCGATGTCGGCCTGCGTCTTGTGCAGCGAGGTGTTCTCCCACTGGCTGCCGTGCATCAGCACCGCCGAAGGCGCGTAGTCGGGCCGCTCATAAACATTCAGGAATGTCTGCAAACCTTCGTAGCCGTTCGCCAACTTCGGCGGCAGTCCAAACTGGCTCCCGATCTGGTGATAGTGGCGCGCGTACCAGAGCAGCACGCGCGACCCGTCCGGCCCCTCCCACCAGAAGGGCGAGCGGCGGTGCAGGTCGCCGAGCATGAGCGTCGGCCCACGGTCGGCGTTGGCCGCCGCCGAGAAATACTTGATGCCCGCGGCCGAGAGTATCGACGCGTAAGACCACGTGTACGAAGGCACGTCCGTGATGTTGACGTAGTTCCAGGGCCCGCCGTGCTCGCGGTTCAGTTTGTGCGAGGCGTAGAAGGAGCGCAGCAACACCTCGGCCGTGCCCGCGCCCGTGAGCATGACGGAATGCTGCGCGGGCACGAAGATTTTGCGCGCGCGTACGGCGTCGTAAAACTTCTTCTTCTCTTCCTCGGAACGACCCTCTAAGAACTGCTGCGCCTGCCAGTAGCCGTCGAGGCTGAAGCGGAACTCGGGCCGCTCGGTCGTCATCTCAAGCGCCTCGTCCACGATGCGGCTGTGCAACTCGGCGAGCTTTGTCTGAAAGTCCGAGTAGCCTATGTCGAGGTGCTCGTGCGGCACCATGTAGACGGTCCACTTGCGCTTCGGCGTGAGCTTCATCGAGACGCCCGGCTCGATGCCGGTGTTGTCGGGGTAACTGACGTTGACTTGCGCGGTCGTACCCACGGCGAACTCGGGGACGAGGAACTCGAAGCGATGCTCGCCGAACTCGCGCGCCGTGGTCAGGTCGCGCGTGTCGCTCCAACCGCCGACCGTGAGCCTGAGCGAGCCGGGCCGCGCACTCTTCGTCCAACCGCGTGTGACTTGGACGACCTCGTAGAGCTTCCCACCTTCGCGCTTGTAGATGGCCGTCGGCTCCGTGTGCGGCGTCGAGCGACGCCCGCCCTCTTCGCCGCGCACGAGCGCGAGCGCGTCGTAGCGCAGGACGGCGTCCGTCGTGTCTTCGCCCCCGGGGAGCGCCGCCGTGGCGGGGTCGGCCACGGCCGTGAGCGCGATCTCGTTCGCGCCCCGCCGCAAAAACTCGGCGGGTATCGCCGCCGGCAACACGCCGAACGCGTACTGCGGGAAGATGTATGCCTCGATGTTGCCTTCCTTGTACTCGCTCTCGGGCCGCTGATAGAACCAACCCTTGTGACCGTTCACCTCTAACTGCACGACGGGCAGGCGCGGTGAGGTCATGATAAGGCCGAGCCTCAACGTGTAGACGCCGACGGGCGCGTCCGCAAGCTCGAAGCAAATCCTGCGCGCCGCCGTCCCGTCGGCCTTCGCCTCGACGACGGCCGGCTGCGTCGTGCCCCAGTCCTTCACGCTCCCTTTCGTTACATCAAAAGGCCCGGCGGCCTGCGCGCCGAACTCGTCCGACGAGCCGTTGAACTCCCCGAGCTGCCACAACGGCCGCTCCCGCGCGGCGGCGCAGACGGCGAAGGTCAGTGTAAGAATGAGCGCGAGCGGGTAACGTCGTTGCATCAATCTTTCGTCTCTCGTCCGAGGCTTTAAGGCTTGGCGCGCTCAAGCGAATCGAACAGGGGATGCGCGGCCCTGACCGCAACACTCTCATCAGACACCGTGACGGCGAAGACGCGCACCTTGTCGTCGTCGGGGAGCGTCAACGTCTTCGCGCCCACGGGGATGTCGAGCGCGTATGCGAAGAGGTAAGAGTAGGCGTATGCCTCGCTCAGGCCGTCGGCGCGGTGGTGGTGCGAGGCGTACCACGCGAGCGGCGCGGGCTTGATGAAGCCGGGGCGGATGCCGGTCATCTCCGCGTACGGGTCGTTGCGGTACCGCGGCGAGCGGATGCGCGCGGCCGTCGCGGGCGAGGCGCCGGGCGGCATCCGCCGTTCGCCCGCGCGCCACTGCCGCGCGTCCCACTGACCGACGAAACCGCCCCAGTCCTGCACGTTCAACTCCAAGGGTTGCCGCCCGTCGCGGCCGCGAGCACGTAGAGCCGTTTGAAGTTTCCAACGGGCAGCTTCAACGTCTGCCCGCGCGCGGCGAGCGCGTTCATGGAGCCCCGCGCCATTTTGAAACGGACGCCCGTGAAGTTGAAGAGGTAGTTGGGGTACTTCTCGAAGAGCGCGAAGTTGTCGCGCATCGTGTTCGGCAGATACTCGTTGACGACCTGCGGGTACTCCCAGCGCCATTGCGTATCGAGGTGCGCGTAGCCGACGACGTAGAGCGTCGGCTCCTTCGTCAAATCGGGCCGCGTCCGCGCCGACGCGCTTTGAAGTAAGGCAAGGCACGACAGCACCAGCGCGAGAAACCGCTTACGTCCAGAGTGCATCCGTCCGTCCTCCGCGAGCGTGTATGGCTTTGAATTGAAAATTAGAGCGGGCCGTCGGTCAATAGCAGTGTTGACAACTTCTAAACGAAACGGCGCGCGGCGTCAACGCGCCGCGACGACGGGGATGCTCGCGGCCCTCACGTTCCAGCCCTTCAGCTCGACGTTCATGCCGCGAGTTGGCCTGGGCACTTCGACCGTGACGCGCCGCCGCTCGCCCGGGAGCAGTGAGATGTAGTTGTCGCTCGCGTAAACAGGCAGCACGCGCGCCCCTGTCTCTGCGTCGCGCAGGACGACTTGCGCCGCGAGCGCCACGCCGTCGCCGTGGTTCGTCAACTCGACTTCGACGCGCGCCGCGCCCGCCTCCTTCTTCATCACCGCGAGACAGGCCAGAGGGGTTTCGAGCAGGCTGTTGAGTTTGCGGTAGTCCGACTTCCGCGCCGCGTGCCAGTAGAAGTTGTCGGCGAGCACCCGCCGCTCGCCGTCCAGGAGTTGTAGCTTAACGAAGACGACGCCCTCCTTCGCCTCCTTCGGCAAGTCGAGCCGCGCAACGCGGACGGCCGCGTTCGACGGCGCCGAGAGCGTCTGCTGACTCGTAGAGATTCCCATCCCCGCCAGATGGACGACGCGTGTGAGGAGGAGCAGGTCGCGGAGCGGGCGCGTCGTGTTGTTGACGACCGTGATGCTTAAGTCGGGCTGATCGAGTTGGACGTGGACGGGCTCGCAAGCCTTCTTCACCCCGAAGTACGCGCCGTGCGTCGAGTAGTCCGAGCTGTACATCTGCCACTCCATGCTCGGCCACGCCGGGTGCGTCATCCACATCAAACGCCCCGTGTTCGGGTTCCACAGGTGCGCGTTGAAACCCTCGAACATCGCGCGGTGACTCGCGTAAGAAAGCAGTTGCGCCTTGCGCTCGAAGTCTTCGAGGCTCGTCGGCTCGCCTAACTCTTCGACCATCGCGCCCATGAAGTGCTTGTTGTCGCCCCCGCCGCCGTAGTGCCAGTCGTGATAGGCCCAGGCGTCGTTCGGCGGCCAGTGGTCGGAGGGCGCGAGCATCGCGCGGATGGTGTCGGCCGACGGCGGCGACGGCAGCCCCAACTCGGTCGAGAAGCCGCGCCCGCGCGTCGTGAAGAACTTGAAGGCGTCGCCGTAGTGCCACGGCCCGCTCCCCTGCAAGTTCACGTCGCGCGAGTTGGGCGAGTAGTAGCGCGTGCCGTCGAGCGTGCGGAGCAACTCGTCGAGCCCCTCGTTGATGACGGGCGGCGGCACGCCCTCGTTGCGCCCGCACCAGACGGCGATGGATGGATGGTTGCGGAAACGCGTGATTACGTCGCGCGCGTTGGCGAGGAAGAGCGCGGGGTCCGACGGCTCAAGATTCCAGTCCTGCGTCGAGAGCCAGAAGTCGTTCCAGACGAGCAGCCCGTACTCGTCCGCGAGTTCGTAGAAGACCTGCCCCTTCGTCTGCGCGGGCCAACTCTTCCGCTTCGACCCTTGCCCGTCGGCCGTCAGGCTTGAGATGAGCAGGAGCAGCGCCAGCGTTAGAAGCGACACACGGAAGCGCGTCATCAGATTTTTATATAAGGTACTTGTCGTAGCCCGCGCGGACGAGCGCCTCGTACGCGGCCCACACGTCTTCGGGGATGTCCTGCGGTATCTGAAAACCTTTTTCGGGATAGACCCTGAGCCGTTGCAGGTCGCCGACCATGATGCCGACCACGTCGTCCTCTGTCAGCGCGTTGTTGGAGTAGTTCTTCAAATACTCTTCGAACGAGACCCGCGGCGAGGTGACGGAGACGCGCGGCCCGGGCCAGTAGTTCTTGAAGGTCGCGTACGTGCGGCGCTCCATGTAAGGCTTCTGCACGAGGATGAGGCGCCTCGGTTCGAGCCCGCGCCCGGCCAGAAGCGTTCGCGTGAATTGGACGTTCTCGCCCGTGTTGGCCGAGCGCGTCTCGACGATGATGCATTCGTCGGGCACGCCCACGCGCCTCGCAATCCGCGCGAACAGCTCCGCCTCCGGCTCGCTCCAAAGGTTCTTCGTGATGACCCCGAGCCCGCCCGAGAAGACGAGCAGCGGCGCCCAACCTTCCAGATACAACTGTGCCCCACGCTCGGCCACGGCCGTGTCGTGGCTACAGAGGACGAGGATGACCTCGGACCTCTCCAGCGCGTGGTTCATGTGGTGGTAGTCCCACAGCCGCTCCGCCAGCTCCCTTATCTCCCGCCGCATCCGGCCCAATATACATTGGCGCGCGACGAATCGGTACAGCCTTCGCGCTTCAGGCCGGGCATGTTCTGTCGGGCGAGCGGCGGCCGACCGCCTCGGAGACGCGCGCCGGGAGGATGCGAGCAGGCTTCAAGGTCGGCGCCCGTTGCGGACATGTTCCATTTCTCAGACCAGTAGCCAATTGCATTCGACTCCGATATGATCGAGTTGCCACCTGGACAAATAGCTAGGGAGCCTCCACGGGATTAACAGACAATGGCGTCCGCCAGCGCCTCACATGCACGTACACGCTGGTATGCCTATGCTCTTCCGCACGCAATCCGCCGCCGTCCACGGCATTGAAGCACACCTTGTAGACATCGAGGTTGACCTGACACCCGCCAGAGGCGAGATAGACTCGAACCCTTCGGTCACTATTGTGGGACTGCCCGACGCGGCCGTGCGCGAGTCGCGCGAGCGCATCCGCGCGGCCGTCAACAACAGCGCCTTCTTCTTTCCCTTCCACAAGACGACCATCAACCTCGCGCCCGCCGACGTGCGCAAGGAGGGGGCGAGCTTCGACCTGCCCATCGCGCTCGGCATCCTCGGCGCCAACGGCGACCTCGGGGACGCAAACGGCCTGACCGACGTGCTCTCGGTCGGCGAACTCTCGCTCGACGGCCGCGTGCGCCCCGTGCGCGGCGCACTCCCCGTGGCCTTGCGCGCGCGCGACGTGGGCATCCGGAGCCTCCTGCTGCCCGAGAAGAATGCGGCCGAGGCGGCCTTCGTCGCGGGCGTGGACGTGTACCCGGTGGCGACGCTGCGCGCGGCGGTCGAGTTGATTGCAGCGTTGCGCGAAGGGGCGGCCCCTGCCCCATTGCGCGTAGACGAGGCGAAGCTGCTATTGGAGTCGGGGACCTACGACGTAGACTTCCGCGAGGTGCGCGGCCAACAGGCCGTCAAGCGGGCGCTCGAAGTCGCTTCGGCTGGCGCGCACAACATCCTATCGTTTAGAACACAAGACCTGCGTTAGCTTCTTTATTATGGGATAGATGCGGCGGATACGTCCGCCCGCATCGGCAAAGCCCGCAGTCTTCAGGGGTGAGGAACTGCGGGCTTTGCTATTTCGTATGATTATCTTGACGTAGGAAAGCGAAGGAGTATCTTTATTCCATGCAACTACAGAAACGAATCCAAGTGCAGCCGCCTGCTGTCTTACCTAAAGAGCAAAGCCTTATCCCACGACCTGAAAAGGGTCTTACGCCTTTACGTGACTTCCAAAACTTTCTCAGCCTTGCTTATATAGAAATCAAGCCTAGCAATGGGGCTAAACTAATGAAGTTAGTCTATGGCTTGCTTGTGCTTATTTTTATATCTTACTTCGGCAAGTCCTACTCGGAGATAATCCAAGCTATTTATAACGCACTTGGCTTGAGCGGGATTGTAATCATACTTCTATTCATTGCATTCCTCTCTTTGCTAATGCTTCTTGAAGGTGCGCGCCGCCTTCGTAACAAGGAATCGAACGCTAACGCCCGAACCGTTAGTGACCTTGATACTGAGTGGCAAAATTGTGTGAGCGGAAGCATAAAGGTTAGCGAAATACGTGGTAGGGGCAAACAGCTTTTCAGGTTGCTAATTGAAAAGGTAGATGTCCCTAGAGGATTTCTTGAAGAGTGGCGGTCGCTCATAGAACATAACGCTAAATGTAGTGTTCCCGAAATACCCGAATCAAGTTCCCAATGGGCACAGTGGGTTTCCAGTTGTGAAGTTGAACTTAATAAGCATTTTCCAAACTCACCGATTGTTCGTGAATAACATAGGGAAGCTTAGTGTTCTAGGATAGCCATTTTGCGCCCGCATTTGGCTTCTAACGGCGTTTGTCGCCGTCGTTGATGAACGCCCGCCGCCTTAACCCTTCGTGCCTCTTCGCGCGGGCAACTTGTCAGGCAATTCCAAGTTATCATCAATCAGAACGTCCGTCGAAATTCCCACTAGCCGCGCGTAAGTGAGAAGCGTCGGCAACGGCGGTTCGATAGTTCCTATCTCATACCCTGACACGGCAGCACGCAAAAGCTTCCCCTTCAGACCCAACCGCGCCAGCATCTCGTTTTGCGAAAGTCCTAACGCTTCACGTATAAGCCGAAGCTTGTCAGGCAGCCGCGCGGGTTTCGGACGAGCGGAGCGCCCCATCAGGAATGACCTCCTGACAGGGCACTTTTTGACTTGCCCCTAGTTGTATTTTCAACTAGGATGCTTCCGCGTATTCGTTCCGCCGTGAGTATGAACCTCTCATGCTCAACGGCGATGCTCATCACTGAGGGTGAGCTACGCTTTGCATCCGACCCGTTGCCTTATTTTCAAAGACACGACCGCGCGGAATATACCATAGATGCCCCTCACCATTCTTTACGTTGAAGACCACAAAGTAGTCGCGGAAGCCGTGCGGGACACGCTGGAAGCGGAAGGCTGGCGCGTGGTGCTTTGTTACGACGGGACGGCGGCACTTCACAAGATAGCGAGCGCCGCGACTTATGGCCTGTTGATGTTCGACAACCATCTGCCGAACGTCAACGGGCTTGAGCTTGTGCGATATGCGCGGCGACTTCAACACCGCCAGCGCACGCCCGTCATTGTGCTTTCGGCAAGCGAAGCGGCTACGGAGGCATTATCGGCTGGCGCGGATGTCTTTCTCAGGAAGCCGCAAGACGTTGGGCTGATAGTCGGGACGGTCAAAGGGTTGGTTAAGCGGTAGCGCGGAAGGGGCAGCGTGCTACCGCCGCACGCCCGCGCCTCACGCGGGTTGTGCCGAGAGGCCGCGCATGAAAAGGGCACGTGCGCGGCTTCTCTGCGTCTAACAAAAACGACAGTGAACCGCGCGACAGATATATCTGTCATCAATCCCGTTGTGTGACCGCCGACCCGCGCGGGGTGTAGAACGAACCCCGGCTCTTGCGCTTCAACCCTTCCGCTATGTTTCCGACCCGACGAATCACGAATTGTCTCTTTTGACTACTTGCTTTCGATAGCTTTCCGCTTCTTTAGTTCCTTTTGATATAACCAACTCTCGCTGTAATCCTTGCCGAGCGCGTTGATTATTTGAATTGCGCCTTCGGGCATCGGCGTGTCTTCTGGCTGCGCTTCGGCATAGAAATACGGCGTGCCGCAAGTCGCACAAAAATACTTGACGCGCCCGTATAGCTGGATGCCGCCCGCCGTTAGGACGCCGTGAACAAGCCGCGCCATGTGGCGCTCACACTTGCGGCAGTAGATGTCCCCATCATCGTAAATCGCGCTTCTAATTTCCGTCATCGTTCAAGCCCCAACTTCCGCCGCAGCGCCTTTAACAATTCACTGGCAGTCGAATCATCGTTGGCGGGCACGGGCGCGGACAAGGCGCAAGAGCCGGGGTTCGTCATGTGGCTCAAGACCAACGGCGGGATTGGTGACGGCGGGGCATTCCGTAGTCTGTCAGCGATTCTGAAAATCATGTTATCGAAGTCGCGCCGATCTTCGCTCTTGTCTTCTTCGCGGCGCGCGGGCGCGGTCTGTATGGGCGCATTGGCCGACCGTGCTGCCTCCAGTTTTTCAAGAAGAAGCCCGTACCAAAACAGATAGTCTTCATCGGACATCAACACGGGCGGATTCAAGTCGGGCGTAATGATTGCTTCCGCCGCTTCCAGTCTTCGCTTTCTAGCCATGCTGCCCCCCTTTCCTTAGTTGTAACTTTTCCTCGACGGCGGACAGACGTTGTTCCGTGTCCCACACGTCAACACCTTCGACCGCTTGCCTGATGATGGTCGCGGCGGTTCTAACTTCGGCGGGGCGGTTGCCCGTGTCCAAGTTGCGCTCCAGCGTCTCTATGGCCTTCGCCAACAAGCCCTGAAGCCGCGCCACGCCATGCTCGACCGCGACGCGTCTCAGGTCACGATACGCACGCATAAAAGCCTCGTCGCGGTGCATCCACCTCCAGAGCGTGCTTTCGTGAACCGAGATTTTTCGCGCAACTTCCACAAGCGAAAGATTCGTGCCGTCCATTAAGGCCAACAGCGCGGCCTCCTGCCTTCGCGTTAATTCCTTCTTTGCTTGCATAACCTAGTAAATCCTTGCATCTGTCGCCCCTAGATTTTCCAGACATCGGTTTATATCGGGGGTTAGGTCACTGATACCAAAGCACCCCACCCCACGACCTTTTCTGCCCAACCGACGCGCCAAACATGCACGGGGCGCGTTACTTCTTGCGCCTACCATGACCGCGCACGCGCTGGCGAGCGAGCCAATCCTCTACACCCGCGACCACGCCCGCCTCGTCGTCGGTGTGTGCCTTCGGCGTAGTGCCTTGATTCTTGTTACGCGACGCGGCAAAGGCTCTGGCTTGCGCTTCAGCTTCGCGGATGACCTCGGCGCGGTTCGCGTCCGTCACCTTTAAGTCTTCACCCTTGAACGTCGCACGCTTGCGCTGTTCCGCATCGGCTAGAAGGTTCGTGAATGTCAATAGTTCTAATAGTTGTTTCATAAGTCACCTCTTATATGCACGCAGCATCATCCGAAGCCGCTTTGATTGCGTCCGTGTGCCAGCGCGAGACGTACTGTCGAAGTGTTGCCGTGCCTTCGTTGATTGATTGGCGGTGCGTTTCAATAAAACTATCCAAGCCGAAGAGCCGGGCTTGGATAGTTTGCATCTGCACGCGCCTTTCGTCCGCGACAGATACCGCGTCGGCGTACTGGCGCGTTGCTTCCGCGAGCGCGACCTCCAACGCTTCGCGTTCGGCCATCGCGTCCTGCCGCGCGCGTTCGTCTTCGGACTTACGAAGGCGCATGATGCGGGCGCGGGCGGCGTACTGGCGCACGTCGTTATCATCGAGCGCGCGGCGGTGTCTAATCATCGCGTCGGCGTCGGCATCTTCTACGGCTTGTGACAGCGCGCGCTGGATGCGTTCGCGGTCGGTTGCCAAGTTGGTTAGCTGTCGCTCGGCTTCGGTTAGTGAATCCATATAGACCTCCTAAATTTGTCGGCAGCGGTCAACACGGTAAAGGAGACTAATCCACGTGTTGACCGCCACCGCTGGCGACGGCTTACCATGAGCTAGAAGCCGTCGCATCATTCGCCGCGCGTCCTGACCTCGCGCGACGAAATATATTCACCTCTGCCATTTTTGGCGCTACGTTTTAGGATGTTATCCAAGTGCGAAGGCCGAGGCAGCTTGTGTGTTTCGTACCAACCGAAGCGGCGGCAAAGTCCGCTTGATGGGCGACACAAGCCACGCGCCCGCAGCTTCGACTTCCCGACGCTGGCGGTAAAAGGTTCTGTCGGATATGACACCGAGGCGCACAAGGTTGTCCGCGCCGTGTTCATCGCATAGGGCAAGGAAGCCCGCGAGCCGTTGATATACCGTCCCGAAGCCGTAGCGTTCACGCAAGAGCGCGAGCCGGGCATCGCCAGATTCAATCGCCTTGTCCAAACCTAAATCCTTCATGGTTTCACCCATCACTGTCTCGGTAACGAAAGACCGTAACAAGGTGTCGGCGCGGCGGTCTGGAAGCTTCAAGCGTTCGGCAAGACGCTTGCACGCGCCAGAATTTAAGTAGCGATGCTCGACCCGTAGCACGCCGACCGCGCGCCGCACGTCCTCGTCCGTTGCCTTGCCTTGTTTCGCAAGGTGGGCTGTCTCGGCGTGCTTCGCATACACGCAAACCTTTTGCGAGCCGTTCGTGAAGTCCACCGTGCCGTCATCAATAACGCGCCTGACCATGCGCGGCATTGACGCGGCACGAAGGGCAGACAGGTAAGCGTAAGTTTCGGCTTCACCGATCTGAAAGTTGTGTGCAACATCAACGCGCCCGACGTTCGCTGTGGTCGCGTCAAAGTCCACGCCCGCGACGCCCGAAGCAAAATCTGTAATGCCGTTTAGTGCGCGTGTCACGTCGCTATCTGTCACCGTCACCGTGTTGGTTCCGTGAAGCATCTTCGGCACAGAGACGCGCGCGGTTAGGTAGTTGATGCCGTTCGGTGCGACGCTCCACGTCAACGCGGGCAGCGCGTGATTCTTTATCGGCGGCGGGTTGAAGACGTATCGCTCGCCAGTGAATATGAAGTCGCGCTGGACATCGGGCGGCGCGGGGTGCGCGTAAGCGTGACGGAGCAACATTGTGTCAATGTCAGGCATAAGTCTCCTTTGTCGGGCGGGCGGTGGTTGCTCCGTCCACCGCCCGCGCCCTATCGAATCAATTCGCCCTTTCGTCGGCGTCGGCGTCCCTTGAATCGGTCGGCGTCGGCTCAGGGGTTTCAAGTAACAACACGTCCCACAATCTGCGCCAAGCGTTCGCTTGCGCGGGCGATGGCGCGGCTGGTGCATCTACGTTGACGGCTTCCGTCATCGGCTAATTACTTCCTAGTCATAAAAACAAAAGCGACAACAAGGCCGCGCGGTTGTGGCAGACCGCGCTCATCCTTTTTGTCGCTCCTGTATTTCGGCGTATAAAACTAAACCGAACTTAGATTGTTCCCGTCGTTATTCCTCCCCCTCCGACTTCGGGCCAGACTTCTTACGCTCGAAATTTTCGACCTCGTATCTTAGTACCATCGTCCTGCCGAAAACTTCATGTGCCGTCAAGCGCCCACGTTCAATTAGATGTTGAATCGCGGCTCTGGACGTGCCGCGAATCTGCGCGGCTTCAGGGATAGAAATCAGACCGCTACGGTCTGCCATATCCAGAAAAGTTGACATCGAAAAACCAATCATCTCGCCCGCCTTGTCGCCTTCCTTCCGCCCTTTTTTCCCTACCATTTTAGACGCTCCAAGTACTAATTTGGTTGCTTTCCGTAACGGAACCGTGGTATCCTAACAAAAGTTAGGGGATTACAGGATACCAAATCCGAAAGGGAAAAGCAAGATGATGAACCTGAACGAAACAAGGCTTGCGGCGGTTGTGGAAAACGCGCTCGCGGCAGTCGGGAATAATCGCCGTTGGCAGAATGCCGTTCGCAAGGGCGCGGCGATTCTGACGAGCGGCAATCCTTACCTTCACTACACGGGCAAGTCGCTTTTGATGCTTTCCGAGTCGGGCGAAATTTACGAAGCGAACGGCGTCTGCCAGTGCAAGGCGTACCCGATGCCGTGCAAGCATCGCGCCGCATACAAGCTTGTGAAGCGGTATCTGGAAACCGTGAACTAAAACGGAAGGGCTTACGCGAGCCACCGCGTAAGCCCCTCTTCACAACCCGAAAGGACGGATTGTTACTTACCATGAAGAAGATTAAAACCACACAGGGCGGCGGTCAAGCCGTCGTCTACTGTCGCGTTTCGACCGACAAGCAAGAAGAGAACGGCACAAGCCTCGAAAGCCAAGCCGCCGCTGGGGTCAAGCACGCGGAATCGCTCGGCTACACCGCGCACGTCGTCAAGGAACAGCATACGGGGCGCGAACTGTGGGAACGTCCGAAGCTTTCCGAAGTCCGCGCCGAGCTTCGCGCGGGCAAGTATCAAGCCCTCGTCATACATTCATTAGACCGCTTGTCGCGTAAGAACGTACATCGCGCCATCATCGCTGACGAATGCGACCGCGCGAACGTCACGCTAATTTCCGTCACCGAGGACATAGACGACTCACCCGAAGGGCAGTTTATGCAAGCGGTTCGCGGCTATCTGGCCGAGGCCGAACTTGAAAAAATCCGTGAGCGTTGCGTGCGCGGCAAACGCCAGCACGCGATGAACGGGCGCGTCGTGCGGGGCGGCACAGACCTTTACGGCTACGGCTACGACAAAGCGCGGGGCGTGCGGACGGTCAACGACGTGGAAGCCGCGACGGTGCGCCAGATTTTCCGTTGGGCAGCCGAAGGCGTCTCGACCCGTTCAATCATCATCCGCCTCCGTCAACAAGGAACACCATCGCCCTCGGCAGGGAAGCGTAATTTCAAACACGCTCGATATAGCACGACGCCTGCTTGGGGAAGCGGCGCGGTCAAGCGAATCCTGAACGACCCGACCTATAAGGGCGAAGCCTACGCATGGCGTTGGCAATCGGCAAAAGGTAAGAAGGCCACGGTTGCCAGACCCGCCGACGAGTGGATTCGACTTCCCGACGACGCCGCGCCCGCCATCGTCACGCCAGAACTTTGGAAGGCAGCGCAAGAACGGCTCGCGGCGAATCGCGGCGACCTGACACGCAACGAACGCCGCCCTGACCTTTTGCGCGGCCACGTCTTCTGCGGCAAGTGCGGTCTTCGGATGCGCGGCGACAACGAACACGGAAGGCGGGTCTACAGATGCCCGTCGCGCTTCAGAGCAGAGGGCGATTGTCGCGGGGCGCGTATCCCTTCGGTTGAATGTGAAAACGCGACTTGGGATTTGGTAAAGAAAATCCTTGATGACCCGACCGTTCTGACGACCGAACTTGAACGGCGGAAGGCTGAAGGTTCGGAATCACGGGCGCGACTTGAGGCGGATGTGGAATCGGCGCGGCGGTCGCATCGCCAAGCCGAAGGCGAACTAGAGAAGAGTTGCACCCGCGCCCTGACCGCCGACGAAGACCTCTGGGTGATGTTCCAAAAGACCATCATCGAGAAGAAAGCCACCCTCGCGCGGCTCAAGGAAGCGGTTGACGAAGCCGAAGCCCGCCTCGCTGCCGCCGACGCCGACGCCGCAAGCTTAACGGCTTTGACGGAATACGCGGCGCGCGTCCGCAAGCGTCTGGCGTCCTTCGGCTTTGACGAAAAGCGGCTCGCCTTTGAAGCCTTAAACGTCAAGATTAACGGCAACGGGCGGGATTGGCGGATTGATGTATGCCCCCCGAACACAGGTCTTGTGTCTCAATCATACTGCTCATCGGTCCACCCGGCTCGGGGAAGACGATGCTGGCGAAGCGGCTACCGACCATCTTGCCGCCGCTGGAGTTTGAGGCGGCCTTGGAACTGACGCGCATCCACTCGGTCGCGGGGCTGACAGGTCGCTCGGGCCTCGTCACGCGCCGGCCATTTCGTGACCCTCACCATACGATCAGCGATGCGGGACTCGTCGGCGGCGGTTCCGTGCCGCGCCCCGGCGAGGTTTCTCTGGCACACCACGGTGTGCTCTTCCTCGACGAGTTGCCTGAGTTCGACCGCTCTGTCCTGGAAGTGCTGCGCCAGCCGCTCGAAGAGCGCCACGTGACAATTAGTCGCGCGGCGATGACGCTGACGTTCCCGGCCTCCTTCATGCTCGCCGCCGCAATGAACCCTTGCCCCTGCGGCTTCTACAACGATCCCCTCCGTGAGTGCCACTGTACGCCGCCACAGGTACAGCGCTACGTCAGTCGCGTCTCGGGGCCGCTCCTCGACCGCATCGACATCCATGTGGACGTGCCCGCCGTCCGCTTCAAGGAGTTGGCGGACAGGGGCGCGCCCGAGGGCGAGGACTCGGCCACGGTGCGCGCGCGCGTCATCGCGGCGCGCGCGCGCCAACTTGAGCGATTCCGTGGCAGCCCTGTCTTCGCGAACGCGCAGATGCCGCCGCGCTTCATCCGCCGCTATTGCCGCCTCGACGCGGCGGGCGAACGGCTACTTGAGCAGGCGATGACCCGCCAGGGGCTCTCCGCGCGCGCCTACGACCGAATACTGAAGGTCAGCCGCACCGTCGCCGACCTCGAAGCCTCCGAAGAGATTCGCCCCAGGCACGTCTCCGAGGCCGTCGGCTACCGCTCGCTCGACCGCGCTTACTGGGCTTGAGCCGGAGGAAGCGGCCCCTACGCTGGACAGCCGCCACGGGAGTCGTTAACAGCCATTAACGGAAATCTTCGTCATCCTTATCATCACTCAAACGTAGACTGCGAAAGTCTCATGGACTTGTTGGAATAGATAGGCAGTATGTATTAAGCAAGCCTCGGCGTTGCCTAACGCTTTGTGGAAGAACGTTGAGCTTGTAATCAGGTCTGGGTTGAGAAGATTTGGAATGGAATGGGGCGAAAGGCGCAAACACTGAATGGGGTGCTTTATGTCTTAAACACAGGCTGCCCTTGGGTAGCAATGCCTACTGAGTTTGGCTCTCATCAGAGAGCCAATGAAACGTACCGGTCTTTTCGCGCAGATTTGGGAGTTGGGCTCGAATGTATACAACAACCATTCAAGCCATCTTATAAGACCTGCTTTAGTTGCTGTATAAGCGGGCGGGAAGTAAAAGCACCCGGCATGAGCCTCTATCCGGGTTGATGCCGCTATTAATTCCTACTCTTCTGGCTCATACACCATAACTTAAGTTGTTTTATAAAAAGATCGGTGTCCAGCCCGGAAATCTGATCCGCGTAGTTCGCCAAATTCACCGTATCGAAATGGCTGTCAATAATGTCTTTTGAGCTGAACGACCATATCACCTGATAGACGTATACCGTGGGATCAATCCTGCTCGTCTCCTTCATTGTATTCAGTCTTTGGCGCGCCTGAGCTGTTTCTCTAAGTTGCATATGGACAATGGACAAGTTGAAATATGCGTCCGACAAGCATTCGCAGGGACCGCCCTTCGGGTACTTTTTGATGTAAGCTTCGTATGCGTCTCTGGCCTTTGTAAGCGTTTCAGAACCTGTCTCGACGCTTCTTTGCCTTTGCATGTTGAACTTACGGTGGTAATAGCTACCCAGAAAAAATTGCGCCTTTTCGGCTTCCGCCGAAGATGGAAATTTGTCTATCACGTACTGGAATTGCCTAGCCGCTTTGTCGTCTTTTATCTCGTTGTTGTTGTAATAGAAAAACCCGATTGAATATATCTGTTCTGGGGTAGAGCCTTCCACCTGTGCCTTCCGAGTCCTACCTTTTTGAATAGCGGACGCCGGTAAGACGGCGCTGCCTATTAACAGCAACGTGGCGATTACAATCGCAGGTTTAGAGGCCATCGGATTTCTGCTAAAGTTGGACATGAGTGGTTACTTTGACCGGGCTGGTGATTTATCAAACCAGTTGCGAATGAAATACGTCCCGCCGAAGGCCGCGGCGAGTCCCATCACGAAGATTGCGCCCGGAACGTCGTAGGAGAGATTGATTTTCTGAAAGGCCACGATCTGAATCTGCCCGACCAGCGCCACGACGGCGGTGATAAAACCAACTATCAACGTAGACGCCGCAAAGAATAACAACCCTCCCTTTGTGATCACACGTTTCTTAACAAGATAATCGATCAGCAGCAGCAGTAACGTGCCGCAAAACAATCCCACTACCAGCATAAAGATTAAATACGAATCGCGGGGTTTGAATTTAACATTGGCTTCTGTCGTGAAGTCAGAAACCTTGCGCCCGTAGCCGTCATTATAAGAAACCTCAAACTTGAGTTTGGAGCTATCACCGAACCCCAACAGCCATTGCTGGGCCGAAGTCATGCCCCCGGTAATAAGCTCAATGTTTACTGACCTCTGCTGCGCGGGGTCAATACTTAAGCCGGAATCCAGTAAAATCAAATTACCCCGCTGGGAGGGCAGTACGCTGACCTCGTCTTTGAGTGTCGCGCGCCTGATGATGTCAGGCGGGTCTGAGCTGATCTCGATTGCATCGATGTTTATGGTGTAATCAGGGTAATCGTTAGCGAATTTTAATTCGATGTTTACTACGCTGTTTAACTGCACGGGCGCGAAAGACGCCTCTACCAACCTGAGTTTACCTTTGCCGCGTACGCCTACGAACAAGTCAACGTACCTTTGGATGCCCGTGTTATTCGGATCGCTGAATTTCAATATTAGCGGGTACATGCGGGGTTCGAGGCCGTCGAGGATTTCAATCTTGTAGTGGTATACAGTTTGAACAAAGCCTCCGTTCTCTGTGCGCGCGGTGCTGAACAACGGCTTGATCTTAATCCTTGTCTCTTCGTTCGATTCGACGCTCATGAGGGCCAGGCGCGAAGAGTCGGGAATCTGAACGCTGGCGGGAGTGCTCATCGTAACTGTTAAGTCGAGATTCCTGTTTCCCACGAAAGCCTTAATTTCGTCGTACTTAACCTCGATATTGTAATAACTATTTATTGGTTCAAGCCGGTAAGTGGACGCGTTAACCGGCCGCTCACTGACGAGTAGCACGATAGCCGCCATGAGGATGAGGGTACTTCTAAATTTCATACTACCTCCTACGCACGAATCACTTGAATTCATCACGGATGCGCAATGCAGTAGTCGTCGGGGAACCTATTGCTGGCCCGGATAGGCACTGTTCGGAGGGCATGTATCCTGAGCCTCCCTTGTTGCTTCAGATGGCTTGAAGCTTATTAACAGTATGTGAGAAGTCGCGGCACGTTAGCGGGCCATATGGGCCTACAGGACGCGGTGTTTATACATCGGCGATTGATGAGAATTACGCGCTTGTTAACCTGACAATCATGCGCCGCGTAGCGCGCTAGAGAAGCAAGGCGCGGGAAAAATACTCCTCTGAATCGGATATGTCAAGAGATTGAAGTGCTGTTGCCGGGCGGTGTCGCCCCGCCTCGTCCGCGCGCAACGCTATAAGGGGAAGAAGAAGGCGCCGTTGTTGCCGGCCGCGCGGATGCGCTCGCGCGACTCACGCACGGCGAGGTCGGGCAGCCCGACGATGATGACCGATGGGTTCGAGTTGGCGTTGATGCCGTAGACGGCGGACTGCGTGCGGAAGAGCATAGGCGTGCCAGCGTGTGCGTCTCGGTGAGGCGCTGGCGGGCGCCGTGTTTGAAAAGTGGAATGAGTCAAGGGGAAGGGGTCAAGGGTTAAATAGCTTTACCCTTGACCCCTTCCCCTTGACCGGTGGTCTTCGACTCTCAGCGGCGGCGCGCGGGGGCGGCCGGGGCGGTCGCGTTGCCCTGCGGCACGCGAATCTGGCGGCCAGCCGAGAGCGGCTCGTCGGGCGTCACGCCGTTGAGCTTGGCGACCTCGGACGCCGACGCGCCGTAGCGCGCGGCGATCTGCGCGACCGTCTCGCCGCGCTTGGCCGTGTGGCTCTTCAGGCTCGCGCCCGCGGGGGCGGCGCTGCTGTTCGGCCGCTCGTAGTTCTTGACCGTCTGCATCACGCGGCCACCCGTCGGGACGATCAGCGTGCCGCCCTTGGCGAGGTCAACGCCCGCGTTCCACTGCTGGAGCGAGGCGGCGCTCACGCCCGAGCGCGAGGCGACCGTCTCCCAGTTCTCGCCCGGCGCGGCCTGGACGACGCGCGCCATCTGGTTGCGGCGGTCAGCCGGGATGCGCTTGAGGAGCGCGACCATCTGGTGCCCGCGCTTCGGCGGGACGCGCAGCAGGTAGGGCTCGCCCACCGGCGTCGTGTCACGACGCAGTTCCGGGTTGAGGGCGCGGATGCTGTCCACACTCGTGTCGGTCAGCGCCGCGACCAACGGAAGGCTCGTCGCCGAAGGGACGCTCACCGTGTCGTAGGCGAGCGGCGACATGCGCTGGACGTTGCGGAAGCCGTACTTCTCAGGGTTCTTCGCGATCAGGATGACGGCGAGGATGTTCGGGACGTAGTTGCGCGTCTCCTGCGCGATGTACGGGTAGATAGCCCAGAAGTCCCTCTGGCCGGCGCGCGAGATGGCGCGGTCGATGTTGCCTTCGCCCGTGTTGTAGGCGCCCATCGCCAGTTCCCAGTTGCCGAAGCGGTTGTGGAGCCACTTCAGGTAACGGGCAGAGGCGCGCGTCGCCTTCTCGAAGCTGTTGCGCTCGTCAACGTAAGCGGTCTGGCGCAGGCCGAAGCGCGAGCCGGTGCCGGGGATGAACTGCCACAGCCCCGAAGCCGCGGCCCACGAACGCGCGGTCGGGCGCCAGGCGCTCTCGACCTGTCCGAGCCAGACGATGTCCTCGGGCACGCCCTCCTCGCGGAAGATTTTGCGCGCCATCTGCATGTACTGGCCGGAGCGGCGCAGGCCCGTCTCCATCGTCCCGCGACCGCGACCCTGGTAGTAGTTGATGAAGCCCTGCACGAGCGGGTGCGGCGTGAAGCTGAAGTCGAGCGTGTTCTTAATCTCGTTCTCCAACTTCGCCACGTCGTCGGCCGAAACGTCGGCCTCCTTCTCGTCGAGCTTGAGCGCGCGCAGGTCGTCGAGCGGCGACGGCTCGAACTTCTGATCGACGAAGCCGACCTCGACGGGCGCGGGCTGCTGCGGCTGCTGGCCGTCCTGCTGCGCCACCGTCTGGAAGGTTGCGCCGTTCTGCGTGGTGCTCCCGCCGGGCGTGGCCTGCCCCACCTCGTAACGGTAGACGCGCTCGACCAACTCGACGTAGTAGCGGTTCAGGCGCGGGTTCGAGCGCACGTCCATGCCCGATTCGAGCAGGGTGTCCACGGCCTTGTCGAACTCTTCGCGGGCGGCCTGACGCTTCTGGTCTTTGAGGTTCAGCTCGCCGAGGCGGAAGTGCTTCTCGGCGTCCTCGACGATCTTGTTGACGCGCGGGTCGTCGCGCTCGATCTCACTCGGCGTGTCGCGGAGGTATGATTTCTGGGAGACCTGTGCGTTGAGCGATGCAGAGGGGAGCAGCAGCGCCGCCAGCAGCGCGGCGTTAGCGAAACGGCGGGGGAGGCTCGTGTTATTCAATCGTCGATCTCCTTATGCCAGATAAAAGCGAATTCACGACGGCGACCATGAGCGAGGGGTCGCACGAGCGGCATCCACTAAAGTTCCAGAATGATAACCCTTCGGTAACGGAAGACGGGCCTGCTTGATGGGCCTCCGTGGTGGAGAGCAGGACCCTCACTAACCGCCCGGGAGGGTATCACAGCCCTCTTGTAAATGGCAACCCTTACACCCGCATCTATATGCAAATAAAAGGCGAAACGACCCGAGATTCCTGTATTCTTTCGCTTCGCCGTGGGGGACTTTTAAGATGCCGCGAAGGCGCCTCGGGTTGCGCCCGCGCCCGCCCCGGAAGGGGCTAAACGAAGGCTAAAAAGCAGTCTGCCCGGCCCCGTCTCAAGCTTTACTGGAGCTTAAAACGGGGCCGGGCAGACTGCACCACGGAATCGGTCAAATTAACCGGCCGCAAAATCTTTCCAAACCGGCCTCAGACGCGCGGCGCGGCGGCCTGCGGCAGCCTCGGCGGGCGCGGGACGGGGGCGGCCGGGGCGGGCGCCTTCTCCTTGAGCGCCTCGCGGAAGACCTCGCGGACGTTCTCGACGAAGATGAACGTCATCTCGCCGAAAAGCTCCTTGGGTATCTCGTCCATGTCGCGGCGGTTGAGATGCGGGAGGATGACTTTGGTCACGCGCGCGCGGCGGGCGGCGAGGACCTTCTCCTTGACGCCGCCGACGGGCAGGACGTTCCCGCGCAGTGTTATCTCGCCCGTCATCGCCACGTCCTTGCGGATGGCGCGCTGCGAGAGCGAGGAGACCATCGCCGTCGCCAGGGTGATGCCGGCCGAGGGGCCGTCCTTCGGGATGGCGCCCTCGGGGATGTGGATGTGCATGTCGTACTTCTCGAAGTCCTCTTCGGGGATTTCGAGTTCCTTGGCGCGCGACTTGGCGTAGGAGTAGGCAGCCTGCGCGGACTCGCGCATCACCTCGCCGAGTTGGCCCGTTAAGACGAGCTGCCCCTTCCCCTTCATCCGCAGCGCCTCGATGAAGAGCACGTCGCCGCCGACGGCCGTCCACGCGAGCCCCGTGGCGACGCCCACCTGGTCCTTGCGCAGAACCTCCTCGGGGAACGACTTCGGCGGCCCGAGGTATTCGTGGATGTTCTTCGGCGTGACGCGCACCGTCTCCGACTTCCCTTCCGCGATGCGGCGCGCGACCTTGCGGCAGACGCGCCCGATCTCGCGTTCGAGCTGGCGCAAACCCGCCTCCTGCGTGTACTGCTGGACGATGACCGAGAGCGCCTTCTTCGACATCTGCACGTTCTTCGCCGTGATGCCGTTCTCCTCAATCTGCTTCGGCAGGAGGTGGCGACGCGCGATCTCCAACTTCTCCTCTTCGGTGTAGCCAGCGAGGCGGATGACCTCCATGCGGTCGCGCAGGGCGGGCTGGACGGTGTCGAGGATGTTGGCCGTCGTCATGAACATCACGTTCGACAAATCGAAGGTGACGCCGAGATAGTTGTCGCGGAAGCTGTTGTTCTGCTCCGGGTCGAGCACTTCCAGAAGCGCCGACGACGGGTCGCCCCGGAAGTCCGCACCGACCTTATCGATTTCGTCGAGCATGATGAGCGGGTTGTTCGTCCCCGCCTGCTGCAACGCCTGGATGATGCGCCCCGGCATCGCGCCGACGTACGTGCGGCGGTGGCCGCGTATCTCCGCCTCGTCGTGCAGTCCGCCTAAACTGAGCCGCACGAACTTGCGGTCGAGCGCGCGCGCGATGGAGCGGCCCAGCGAAGTCTTGCCGACGCCCGGCGGGCCGACGAGACAGAGTATCGAGCCCTTCGGCTTCTCCTTCAGCTTACGCACGGCGAGCGCCTCGACGATGCGCTCCTTGACCTTCTCAAGGCCGTAGTGGTCTTCGTCGAGAATCTGCTGCGCCAGAATGAGGTCCAGGTTATCGACCGAAGCCTTCGACCAAGGCAGGTCGGTCATAATCTCCATCCAGTTCCGGAGCGTCGCCGTTTCGGCCGCGTCCGGGTGCATGCGCTCAAGCTTCTTCAACTGCCGGAGCGCCTCCTCCTCGGCGTGCTTCGGCATGTCGGCGGCCTCGATCTTCTCGCGGAACTGCGCGATCTCTTCGGCCAGCTCGTTGCCCTCGCCGAGTTCGGTCTGGATGGCTTTAAGTTGCTGGCGCAGGAAGAACTCGCGCTGCGAGCGGTCGATGTCGGCGCGCGCCTGCGTGTTTATCTCCTGCTGGACGGTGAGGACTTCGATCTCCTTGTTAAGGAGTTCGTTCACGCGCCGCAGCCGCGCGGTCGTGTCGGCGATGTCCAAGACCGACTGCGCGTCCTCGACTTTAAGCTCAAGGTTCGACGCGGCGAGGTCGGCGAGGCGGCCGGCGTCGTCGAGACCGGCGACGATAGCCATCACCTCGGGCGAGATGTTCTTGCCGAGGTTCGTCGCGCGCTCCATCGACGCGCGGACGTTGCGCACCAGCGCCTCGACTTCGAGCGAGCGCTCGGCGGTGCCCGTCTCGTGCATCGCGGTCAGGCGCCCTTTAATGTACTCGCCCGTGTCCGTGACTTCCTCGACGCGCGCGCGCGCCAAGCCCTGCACGAGGATGCGGATGCGCCCGTCGGGCAACTTGAGCATGCGCATGATGACGGCCACCGTGCCCGTCGTGTAGAGGTCTTCGCCCGCCGGCTCCTCCTTGTCGAGGTCGCGCTGCGAGACGAGGAAGATCATGCGGTTCTCGCCCAGCGCCTCGTCCACCGCGCGAATCGACTTCTCGCGCGAGACGAAGAGCGGGACGATCATGAACGGGTAGATGACGATGTCGCGCAGCGGCAGCACGGGCAGATGTTCGGGTATCTGCAACTGCTGCTCGCCGGCGTCCACCGCCTCAATCGAATCGGCTATGTTTGAAATCTGCGGCATGTTAATCAACGACGAAGTATGAACGCTGAACGATGAACTGTAAAACGCACCGTCTTCAGTTCATCGTTCCAGCGTTCACGCTTCATCGTTCTCCTTCACCTCAATCCTGTGCTCGACGCCGCGCCGGTCTTCGAGTTTGGGGAGCCGGACCGTGAGCACGCCGTCTTTCAGCTCGGCCGTCGCGCCGTCCTTGCGGACGGGCCAGCGGAGCGGGATGGCGCGCGCGAACTGACCGAAGCTGCGCTCAGAGCATAGATGCGAGATGACGCCGCGCGGTGCGCCCTTGCGCTTGCGCCCCCGCACGCGCAGCTCTTCGTTGGTGAGCGCCACCTCGACCTGCTCGGCGCGCACGCCCGGCAGTTCGACCGTCACCGTCACGCACTCCCCGGACTCGCACACGTCCGCCGCCGGCAGCCACGCCGCGCCGGCCTCGCCCGCGGCCATCTCCGAAGCCTCCTGCAACGCCACGAACAACCGGCCGACGCGCGCCCGCAGGCGCTCCAACTCGCCCCTGTCGAAAATCGCCGCGTGAATCGTCCTCTTCATTTCCGCGCCGTGGCGCCGTCGCGCTTGCGGACGAGCGTCTTCAGCTCCTTCATGAACTCGGTCACGTCCTCGAACTCCAAATAGACGGAGGCGAAGCGGACGTAGGCGACCTTGTCGAGTTCCTTGAGCCGCCGCATGATCATCTCGCCGACCTTCGTCGTCGGGCGCTCGCGCTCGGGCGACTCCTGGACGTACTTCTCGACGGCGTTGACGATGCTGTCGAGTTTCGTCGCGGGGATGGGCCGCTTCTCGCAGGCGCGGAGCAGCCCCGCCATGACCTTGTTACGGTCGAAGGGCTCGCGCCGGCCGTCCTTCTTGACGACCATGTAAGGGATTTCGTCAATGCGCTCGTACGACGTGAAGCGCCGCTCGCAGCGCAGGCACTCGCGGCGGCGGCGGATCGAGTCGCCCTCACGCGACTCGCGCGAATCGACGACCTTGTCTTCGAGGTAAGTGCAGAAGGGGCATCTCATAAGAGCGTCCTCTGGTTGAAGCTCAAAGGGAGTTTCGAGCCTTCCCTCACCCGCATCCTTATCAAGCGTTCGCCGCGCGCGCGGCGCTCGCCGTCCCGCCTTCGCCTTCGTGCCTCGCCGTGGCGCGTCCCTCGGCCTGCGCCTCCGCCTCCTCGGCCGCGATCAACTCGCGCAGCCGCGCGACGCTGAAACCGCTGCGCACGAAGTAGTAGAGCCCGAACAGGAGCGGCGAGCCGAAGACGACGAGGTGCAGGATGATGACGGCCGGTTGCACGTCTCCCGCGGGGTAGCTCAGATAATGCGTCAGCCCGAACGCGGTCGCCGCGTGATAAGTCCCGGCCCCCGCGCCCGGCGTCGGCACGACCGACCCGATTAAAGACCAACCAAGCACGAAGACCGTCTCGCTCGGGCCGACGCCGAGCCCGAAGGCCCGCAGCACGAGCATGTTCGCCAAGGTTATCGAACCCCACAGCGCCGCCGTCCAACCGGCCGTGACGACGAGCGCCCGCCCGCCCGCGAGCACCGCGAGCGTCCGCCCGAGTTGTCCCAACAATCCCACGACCAGACCGCCCACCTTACGCAGGGCGCGCGGCAGACGAGCGACCCGCGCCTCGGCCCACGCCGTGACGCCCTCGGCGCGGCGGCCGAACCAGTAGAGCGCGCCCAGACCCGCGACCGTCCCCGCGAACATGAGAAGTCCGGCGTTGCGCACCTGCGCGAAGCTCGCCTCGTCCACGCCGGGCAGTCTGACAAAGAGCAGGTTGGCGGCGAAGAGCAGGACGACGAACGCCGTGTCGCAGATGCGCTCAAGCGCGATGGTGACGAAGGCCGCGCCCGGCTTCACCGCGCGGTCGCGCAGCGGGAGGAACGCGGGCCGGACGACCTCGCCCGCGCGCCCGAGCAGGAAGATCGCGCTGAAGCCGACGCACGTCGCCGCGAAAGCCTCATGCAGCGAGGCGTCGGGCGCGAGCGGCCTGAGCAAAGTCTTCCAACGCAGCGCACGGATCAAACAGGTCGCGCAGACGACGGCCACGGCCAGCGCCACCAGCGGCCAGTCGGCCCGCCGCATGGCCGCCCAAGCCCTGTCCCAGTCCATGCCGCGCCCGAACCACCAGAGGGCGAGGCCGGCGACGAGACACAGGACGACGAATTTCAGATGATTACGCAAGAGAAATAGTCCCGGAGTGCTCGCCCCACGCCCGCCGCGCCGCGCGTAAAGGCGTGCGGGCAGTCCCTTACTTGTGTATGGATTTGACTTCGCGCGTCGTTGGACACAAGATATAGTGTAACATCGTTCGGCTAGAATAGTCACAGCGGGGCCGGGACGCCGCGAGGGGTCCGAAGCGCGGTCCCCGCGCCCGCCGGGGTGCCGAAAAAGCCCGCCCCGGGGGGCTCCGAGGGCGCGGGAACTTTCCCCCTCAGGCGGTCGTAATGCCCGTTTGACAATGGGTTGACCACCCACGCGGGACGCTTTAAACCGAGGCCGCGGAGGGATTTGAAGGGGCGCGAGGTGGGAGTAGTCACGGCGGTGAGTGTCGGCGAAGGTGCTGAGCTGGTCAGGAGATGTCGAGCCGGAGACGGCGCGGCATGGGAGGAGATTGTCACCACGTACTCCCGCCGCATCTACAACCTCGCCTACCGCTTCACCTCCCGCTCGGACGCGGCCGAGGACCTGACACAGGAAGTTTTCGTCCGCGTCTACCGCTCGCTCGAACAGTACGACCCGAAGCAGGGCGACCTGCAAAACTGGTTGATGCGCCTCGCACGTAACTTGGTCATCGACGACTACCGTCGCCGCCAGCGCGCGCCGCAGGACACGCAGGCCGAGGACATCGAAGGCCACACCTACCACCTCCGCGCCGCCGGCAACACGCCGCAGCGCGAGATGGAGCGGCAGGAGTTGGGCGAGCAGGTGCAGGCCGCGATTGATAAGCTGCCGCCCGACTTGAGGACGTGCGTTATCCTCCGCGACATCGAGGAGCTGAGCTACCAGGAGATAGTTGACCACTTGAAGATTCCCGAGGGCACGGTCAAGTCGCGCATCAACCGCGGGCGCATCGAATTGGCGAAGATTCTGCGCCGGATGCGCGTCGTCGCGATGAGCGACGTTTGATGAGATTGTTTGGGTCAGGGCGTCCCCGGTTCGCAGGGTGAACGAACGCGGCGGGCGCCGGTTGTTTTAAAATCAGGAGTGGAAGGGATGGAGCGGATTTAGAATGCTTTGCACAGAGTTTGAAGATCGTCTGACGGACTACCTCGACGGCGCGCTCGAAGGCGAACACCAGCGCGCGTTCGGCGAGCACGCCTTGCGCTGCCCAGTCTGTCACGACCTTCTGAACGAAGTCAGGAACGCCATCGTCGAGTGCCGCGCGGACGTGCCGCCGCAGCCCACGCCCGGGCTCGAAGCGCGCATCCTCTTGAAGACGGCGCCCGAGACCGCGATGACGTGCGAGGAGTTCGAGGAGCATCTGACGGACTACCTCGACGGCTTCATCCCCGCCGCGCTCTATCACCGCTGGGAGCGCCACGCGGCGCTCTGCACGCGCTGCTCCGACCTGCCGGGTCAGGTCGTGCGCGCCATCGGCGCCTGCTCCTCTTACATCGGCGAGGAGTTGCCCGTGCCCGCCGGTCTGCACGCGCGCATCCTACAGGCCACGCTCGGCACGACCGAGGCCGAGGCTGTCCGCGCCCCGCTCGGCGCGCGGATCACGGAGTGGATGCGCGGCTGGCTCGACGTGATGGTGACGCCGCAGCTCGCGACCGTGGCGACGATGGTCCTGATCGCCGTCCTCGTCGGCACGAGCACGCTCTCCGACGACGGCTCCATCGCCGGCATGTACAACAAGAGCCTGCGGCTGGCCTCGCAGACCTACAAGTACGGCTCCGTGACCGCCGACGAGTTGAAGCGCGCGACGACGGAGCTTGTTACCTCGCCGCCGTCGGGCAACTCGAACAACTCCGGCCAGCAACAGAAGCAGAGCCCGAACGGCGGGCAGCAGAAGTAACTTGGGCAAGCGGGAGGCGGGGCGAAAGTCTTGGCAGCAGGTCTGATGAGTTGTGCGTATCACCTGACGAACCGCGCGGTCGTGCAGTGCAGCCGCTGCGGCCGCCCCCTCTGCCCCGCGTGCGACCACCGCATACGCGGCTTCCCATACTGCCAGGACTGCATCGTCGCGGGCGTCGAGACCTTGCAACAGCAGCAGGCGCGGCCCGGCGCGGCCGGCGTCGTCCGGCGCAGGACTTCGCCGTTCGTGGCGTTGCTGCTCTCGCTCATCTGCCCGGGCCTGGGCGCCGCCTACAACGGGCAGACCTCGAAGGCGCTCGTCCACTTCACCATCTTCGCAAGCTTCTTCCAGATGGCGACCGTCACCGACGGGACGCTCTTCTTCGTCCTCGGCATCATCGGCACGTGGCTCTTCGCGGCCGTGGACGCCGTCCGCACCGCGCAGCTCATCCGCTCGGGCCTCGCGCCCGAAGCCGAGCAGGACGCCATCGCGCGCAGGCTCTACGGAAACCCTTTGGCGTGGGCGGTGACGATGATCTCGCTCGGGGTGGTCTTCCTGCTCCACACGGTCTTTAACGTGCGCCTCCCCGTCAGGGAGTTTCTCCCCGTGGTGCTCGTGCTGCTCGGCGCATACATGCTCTTCGACTGGGTGCGCGCGCGCGGCGGCCGGCGCGAGGTGCCGAACTTCGACACGTTCTCGCGCCCGCCTTCGGTCGTGGGCGGGGCGACGGGCTCGCTCCCCTCGGAGGTGACGAGGTTCGGGACGGGCGAGCTGGTGACGCAGGTCACTTCGCGCGAGCCGGTCGGCGGCGGCTGGCCCAACGAGCCACGGTTTTAGTCAGAATTTCTGTTAAGATGTTTCGGCGCAAGGCGCGCCACGTTCGGGCGTTCGGTACGGGGAAGGAGATTTAAAGAGATGTCAGGCTTTCTCATGGCGGCAGGTCGTTTAGGCAGCATCGCGGCGCTCATCGCGCTGCTCATCATCCTCATCAAGAAGCTCATCACGCTGGTCAGCTTCCTGATGATCGTCCTCAAGGTCGGCATCGTCATCGCCTTCGTCGCGCTGATGCTGCTCATCGTCATCACCATTCTCAGCGCGCGCAACCGCCGCCGCCGCGAGGCCGAAGGGATTTAAACGCCCGGCCGCGCACAGTTCGTCAAGACGCCGCGCCCGCCGCCCGAACTCCGCGAGGAGACTTTGGGCGGCGGGCGTTTTTTCGAACGCGGAAGTAGGAACGATGAACTTGAAGACGAGATGCCTTCAGTTCATCGTTCAGCGTTCCTACTTCCGCGTTCCCATCCTTTCGCTCGGTTTGCAATCAAAAGACCCCTGTGGTAGGGTCTAGCTCCTTGTGCAGCCCCAAATCAGGTTCCCGTCTCGGCTGTATCTTCAAGAGACGGGCCTCGGCCGCACTCTTCAGGAAGGGTCTCGCAAACAAGCAACCCGGTAATTAAATAGTTTTCGCACTCGTCGCCTTCTTTCGGCAGACAGTGCCTTTCGCGCTCATCCGTGTGCCTGCTCCCCCAAAGTGCGGCGCGCGGACGGGGCGCCCAAGGAGCACACTCCGATGAACAGAGACGAGCGTTTTTACGCTTTCATCGTTTCTACCACCTCGCGTTCACGTTCCTACGTTCGCCGTATCACCATCCACAAGCGTTGGGTCAAAGCCTCCGTGGTCGTCGTCGCCTGTCTCTTCTGCGCCGCCGCCTACGGTGTCTACGGCCTGACGCAGCAGGCACTGCACCTGCGCATCGAGCAGGAGAACAACCGCCTCCGCATTGAGAATGAGCGCCAGCGCCAGCAGCTTCAGAAGCTCGAAAACCGCGTGGACGCCATCGAAGACGCTTCTCGACGCCTCTCCGAGATGTCCGGCGTCCCCGCCGAGGAGCAGCAGCAACAGCAGCAGCAGGAAGAGGGCACGAGCCTGCACGGCGCGGGCGGCCCCGCGCTCGATGCCGAGTCGGTCGAGCTTCTGGAACTGCGCGCCGCGCGTCTTGAGATGGACTTGCAGGTCTACGAGGCGGCGCTCAAGGAGCGCGCGCGCGTCCCCTCCATCTGGCCGGTCGAGGGCGAATCGACCGACAGTTTCGGCTATCGTGGCAACCCGTTCGGCGGCGGCGCCTCCGAGTTCCACCCCGGGCAGGACATCGCCGCCCCGCACGGCACGCCCGTCTACGCGCCCGCCGACGGCAACGTCATCGAGGCCGGCTGGAAGAACGGCTACGGCCAGACGGTCGTCATCGACCACGGCAACGGCTTGACGACGCGCTACGGCCACCTCTCGAAGGTGGAAGTCGGCCTGGGTCAGGAACTTAAGCGCGGACAGGAGCTTGGGCTCGTGGGCTCCACGGGGCGCTCGACGGGGCCGCATCTCCACTACGAGGTGCGGCTCGGCGACCTGCCCGTCAGCCCGCGCCACTACCTGCCGGGGCTGTAGCTCTCAGGCCCCCCGGCGGGCGTAGACCTTTGGGCGACGCGAATTTTTGTGTTGACACTAGCGTACGGTTTCGCTTAGTATGCGCCGTCGTCAACCCGCCACGGGCGGTTTAACTCGCCCAAACCGTTAGACTTGCAAGCGTTAGCAATGAAGTTCGCAGTGGTTTCGTCCTGTCCGTGAACGATGAGTCCGAAAGGCTTCGAAGCCGTGGGCCGTCGGTTGCGGGCATTTTTTTTGAGTGTTTGGGCGCGTCTTGTTGCGGGCGCGCTCCGGCTCGTGGGTCAACTTGTGGGGGCGGCGGATGCCCTTGAGATTCCGCTAAACCCTTTTTCACCGAATCGTTAGGAGGATTCGTCAGCTATGCCTAGAATTACCGGTAAGGTCAAGTGGTTCAACAACGCGAAGGGCTACGGCTTCATCGAGCAGCCCGGCTCTTCCGACATCTTCGTTCACTACAGCGCCATCCAGGGCGACGGCTTCAAGACCCTCGAAGAGGGGCAGGAAGTCGAGTTCGAGGTCACGCAGGGCCCGAAGGGGCCGCAGGCCGAGAAAGTGATCAAGATGTAACCCTCCCCAACTGAACACTTCAGCTTTCGTTGAAGGCCACTGACCGCTTCCGGACTTAGCAACGAGCCGGCAAGCGCACTCAGCACTCAAGAAAGCAGTAGGCAGTAAGCAGTAGGCAGAAGGCAGTCAAAACCGTTAAGGTCTTGACTGCCTTCTGCTTTCTACAGACTGCCCGTTTTGTGTCTTCCGCTTTAACCGGCTACTTTTCCGCCTTCGCCTTGAACTGGACGCGGCCGTCCGCGACGGCGACGGAGAAGTGCACGCGCTCGCAGCCGGCGCGCTCCTTCAAAGCCTCGGACTTCTCCGCGACCATGCGGTGGAAGCGCGCGAAAGAGAGGTCTTCGGTCGATTCGCCGCAACGGCGGCGGGCCTCGACGAGCGCGTCGAAGAGACCACGGACGGTGCGCACGTCGCCGCGCGGGTCGGAGCAGACGAAGGTAGAGGAGGCCGACTCGGGCTCGGGAGTCGGGGCGGGCGCCGGCCGTCGCGCGGGGCCGCGCCCCTCCTCGCGGTCCTGCATCGTGCGGCGCCAGAGCTGCATGAAGGAGTTGTAGCGCGCCGCCAGCGAATTGTAGTGGTACCGCTGCGCGAAGCTGAGCGTGCGCTCGTCCGCGAGACGCTTGATGAGGGTGTCTACGCGCCCCTTCGTGTCGTAGGGCGGGCGCTTGGCCGCGCCGTTGAAGTAGATGTCGAACTCGACCTTGAGGCGGCGGATGTCCTCTTCGAGCCGCGCCAACTGCTCCTCGACCGTCGGCTGCTGGTCGCGGAAGACGACCTTCTTCGTGTTCGTGGTCTCCTCGCGCTCACGCTCCCGCGCGCGACGCGCGAATGAATTCTCTCGGATCGGCACGGTCTTTACTCCTCACAGGGCCGCCCGCGCGGCCTCATTTCTAACATAGGGTTTCGCCCCGAGGGGTGTCAACAAATTAAACGCTGAAGTAGGAACGCTGAACGATGAACTGAAGACAAAAGCTCTTTAGTTCATCGTTCAGCGTTCCTACTTCAGCGTTTCACTGCGGCGGCCACTGGATGACTTTGGCGCGGGGGGTGGGCTGCGCGGCGGGCGGGGGCGGTTGAGTGGGGGAAGGGGCCGCCGGGCGCGGCGGTTCGGGTTCGGGCGTGCGCGCGGCGCGCGGGGGGGCTTCGGAGGCGTTGTCGTTGCGCGCGGGCGCGGAAGTATTCGTGTTTGCCCTGCGCCCCGCCTGCCCCGCGTCGGTGGAGGAGGCGCCGCCGCTCTCGGAGACGACGGTCAAATCCCTCGGCACGTCGGAGGGGACGGGGGCGACCGGCCCCTGCGGGACGTAGAAGGGCTGGCCGGCCGTGTTCGGGACGGGGTAGCCCTGCTCGGGCACGGGCATGATTCCCTGCGCGTCGGGCGTGGGGAAGGCGGGCGAAGGCTCGGGCGTCGGGAGCGCGGGCGCCTGCTGAGCCGCCGTCTGGGGCACGGCGGGCGCGGGCGTCGGAGCGGGCTGCGCGACCCCGCGCGACGCGCCGCCCCTCTGCATGAGCGCGAAGACCGCGACGCCGAAGGCGATCAGCAGAAGCAACGCACCCAGCGCGCCCTGCCACGAACTCAGGAAGTCCCTGACACGGAAGGTCGAGGCCGACGGGTGCGTTGGGAGTTGTCCGCCGCGCCTGACGGTGACGCCCGCCGCCGTCACGTCCGGCGAAGAGTCGTCCTCCTCCGCGACGCGCGTGGGAGACGTAGACCCCGCTCCCGGCTCTTCCCTTCCCTCGCCACCGCGCCCCTTCGTAAAGATTTCGACCTCGTCGGATGTCGTCCTCGTCGCGGCTTTCGACTGAAGCACCCTACCCTTCTCAACGACTTGCACGACCGCGGGCTGCGGCCTCGACGCTTCATCCTCGCGCAGAACCTCCGCCATCGAAGCGAAGCCGCGCGCCGCTGCCCAACGCGCGGCCGTCGTCCCCAAACTGGTGCGCGCGGAGCCGTCCGCGCCGCGCTCGACGAGCAGCCGCACGACCCTTTCGTGCCCGAAGAAGACGGCGAGGATGAGCGGCGTGAAACCGTCGCCACGGCGTGCGCAGGCGTCGGCGCCCGCGTCGAGCAGGACGCGCACGACCTCTTCGTGGCCGCGCGCCGCCGCGCGCATGAGCGGCGTCTCGCCGCCGGGCGTCGTGCGCTCGTCAGCGGACGCGCCCGAGGCCAGCAGCCGCGCCGCCCCCTCGGCGTCGCCGTCATCGGCCGCGCCGAGCAACGTCCGCGCGTACTTCAATTTCGTCGTGCTCAGTGAGTTCAAGGTTTTCGGTTTCTCAACGGATGGCGGGCGGCGTAGAATACGGCGGCGGCGCCGTGGCCGCCGCTTAAACTTACCACTAACGTCTCGTCCCTGACTACCGGCTCGGCCGACATGCCTGACACGACCCTGACTGAAAGACTGCGCTCGCTCCCCTCGATAGACGCGCTCCTGCGCACGCCGGAGGCCGCCGCGCTCCGCGACACGCTCGGGGCCGAACGCCTGACCGCGCTCGCGCGCGCCGTGACCGACGAGTTGCGCGAAGAGCTGCGCTCCGACTCCGACTACGCTTCGACCGACGGCGACGACGTGCGCGCGTCGCTTCTGGCCGAGGCCGCGCGCAGGCTCACGCTCTCGGCCGGGCGCGAGCGCGCGAGCGGACTGCGCCGCGTCATCAACGCGACCGGCGTCGTGCTGCACACGAACCTCGGCCGCGCGCCGCTCTCCGACGCCGCGCGCCGCGCCGTCGCGCATGAGGCCGCAGGTTATTGCACGCTCGAATACGACACGGAGACGGGCGCGCGCGGCCGTCGTGGTGCGCGCGCCGAGGCGCTGCTCGCGGAGTTGACCGGCGCCGAAGAGGCGCTCGTCGTCAACAATTGCGCCGCCGCCGCGCTGCTCGTGCTGACGGCGCTGGCGCGCGACGGCGAGACCGTCGTCTCGCGCGGCGAACTGGTCGAGATCGGCGGCGACTTCCGCGTGCCCGACGTGATGGCGCAGTCGGGCACGACGATGATGGAGGTCGGAACGACCAACCGCACGAAGTTATCCGACTACGAACTCGCAATCAACGAACGCACGCGCCTGCTGATGCGCGTGCATCCTTCAAACTATCGCATCGTCGGCTTCACCTCCGCGCCCGCGCTCGAAGAGTTGGCGCGGCTCGCGCACGAACACGGCCTGCTGCTCTACGAGGACGCGGGCTCCGGCGCGCTCATCGACCTCGCGCCGCATGGCCTCTCGGGCGAGCCCGTCATCCGTGACTCAATCGCGCGGGGCGCGGACGTTGTCACCTTCAGCGGCGACAAGCTGCTCGGCTCGGCGCAGGCCGGACTCGTCGTCGGCCGTCGCGAGACGATTGAACGTCTCCGACGACATCCGCTCTATCGCGCGCTGCGCGCGGACAAACTCGCGTTGGCCGCGCTCGAAGCGACGCTCGAAGCCTACCGACGCGGCGCGGCCGCGCGCGAGGTGCCCGCCCTCCGCATGCTCTCAGCAACGCGGGATGAAATAGAGGAACGCGCCCGCGCCTTCGCCGAACGCCTGCGCTCACGTCTCGCCCCGAACACTCTCAACTTCGACCTCATCGACGGCGAGTCCGCCGTCGGCGGCGGCTCGGCCCCGACCACGCATCCGCCGACCGCGCTCATCGCGCTCACGCACCAACGACACTCCGCCGACTCGCTCGACAAACATCTTCGTCAACAGACGCCGCCCGTCGTCGCGCGCATACTCGACGACCGACTCGTGCTCGACCTCCGCACCGTGGCCGAGTCCGAGGAAGATGAACTGCTCGAAGCGTTCGCACGTCTTTCACAAGCCTGAAACCGCGCGTCGGGAACCGTCGAAAACTCACCTCTTGTTAACGTCGCGGCCGGCGTGGTAAGTTGGATTTGGGTGTTGTGCCCCCGATACCAGCGGTCGGAATTCCTTCCTCAGACCTACCCGTCCCGATAAAGCCTTGAAAAGTCCGGTCTCTTTCTCTTTCAAATCGTTCCTGTTCTCGGCGGCGCTGTCGCTCGGCGTGTCGGCGCTGGTCGCGGGCGCGTGGGGCGTGGGCTTGCTGGCGTCGCCCGCCGCGCTCTTCATGTTCGACGACGCGGCGGCGCCGAGCGTGCCGCCGCAGGCGTGGGTGGTGCTGCTCGTCGTGGCGGCGGCGGGGCTCGGCGGCGGGTTCGCGGCCGAGCGATTCGGTGCGCGCCGCGCGTTGCAGGTAGTGGCGGGCGCGCTCGTCGTGCTGTGCGCGGTCTCGCTGCTCGCGTCGCGCTTCCTGCATCTGGACATCGTGTTCGCGCCGGTGATGTTCGCGTCCTTCGGGTCGCTCGTGACGGCGCAGGCGCGGCGGCTGTGGAAGATAGATTCATTGCTGACGCGGAACGTCGAGCGACTCGCCGTGCGCCGCTCGGCGCTCGAAGGGCGCGGAGCCGACGGGCGTTTGCAGAGCGGGCTGCGGTTGCTCAACACGGTGCTGCCGCTGGAAGAGGCCGTCATCTTCCGGCTCGACGAGTGGGGCGCGCCGGTGCAGGCCGCGCGGCTGCGCGCCGCGTCGCGCGCGGGCGCGCGCGACGACGGCGGCAGCAACTCCGCGTGGCGCGAGGGCGTCGAGACGTGCGAGCGCGTGATGCGCACGCGCGAGCTTGCGGTGAAGACCGAAGGCCCGAGCGATGAGGGCGGCGTCTCGACCGTCGCGCTGCCGCTCTGCCACGACGGGCAGGCGGTCGGCGCGCTGCTGCTGCGTTTGCGCGGGCGGTTCGACGAAGAGGACCGGCCGCTGCTTGAGAACGTGAGCGCGCAGTTCGCGCGCAACCTGCAACGCGACGACGCGCGCGCGCTGGACGTGCCGCGCGGGCGCGAGACCTTCTACTCGTCGCGCGCCGCGCGGCAGAGGCTCGAAGCCTTCGGCGTGGTGAGCGGGCTTTTGACCGAGCAGGGCTTCGCGGGCCTCGTGCTCTCCGAGGGCTCGGACGCGCACGCGGTCGCGTACCTCGACGGCACGCTCGCCTTCATCAACCCGGCGATGCGCGCGGCGGCGCGGCTCGGCTCGGCCGAGTGGCGCAAGCTCGACCTCTTCGCGCTGCTCGAACGCTTCCGCACGGGCGTCTTCGACGAGCCGCAGATCGCGGTGCGCCGCGTGCTCCAGACGGGACAGGTCTACGAGCGCGAGCTGACCTTCCTCGACCGAGGCGAGACGTTGCTGCTGCGCATCGCGCTGGTGACGAGCGCCGCGGCCGACGAGCGCGGGGGCGAAGGCGCGGGCGCCCCGCTCCCGCTCTGCCTCGCCGTCACCGTGCGCGACGTGACGCGGATGAAGGAGTTGGACAGGCTTAAGAGCGACATGCTCTCGCTCATGTCGCACGAACTGCGCACGCCCGTCACCTCCATCAACGGCTTCGCGGAGCTGTTGATGGCCGACGACAAGGTTCCCGAGGACGCGCGCGAGTTCCTCACCATCATCCACACCGAATCGCAGCGCGTCGCGCGCATGCTCTCGACCTTCCTGTCGGTGGCGAAGCTCGAACAGAAGGACCGGCAGGAGGTCTTCATCGCGCCGGTCACGCTCGACGACGTGGTGCGCGAGACCATCACGAGCTACCAGCCCGTGGCGAAGCGCAAGCGCATCCGCCTGGTCGAGCGCGACGGCCAGCGACTACCGCCCGTCGCCGCCGACCGTGGCCTCATCACGCAGGCCGTCGCCAACCTCGTCGATAACGCCATCAAGTACAGCCCCGAGCGCACCTCGGTCACGCTCTCGACCGCGCTCGAAGCGGACGCCGTGCGCCTCACGGTCGAAGACCGAGGCTACGGCATCCCGCCCGAAGACCAGGACAAGGTCTGGGAGAAGTTCTACCGCGTCGCACGCGACGGAAGAATTAAAGAAGAAGAATCGACCGGCCTCGGCCTCTCCTTCGTCCGCCAGGTCGTCGAGCAGCACGGCGGGCAAGTCTTCCTCGAATCCGAACCGGGGCTCGGCTCCAGGGTCGGCTTCACCCTCCCACGCCTTTAAACAAAAGCCCTTCGCGCACGCATTACCGGCGTGCGCACGCGTGTAATCATCATGCGCAGGCGCGCGCACGTTATGCGCAGACGTGCGCATGTCGTGCGCACCCCTGCGCATGTCGTGCGCACGCCCGCGCATGTCGTGCGCATGCCCGCGCATGTCGTGCGCATGCCTGCGCATAACGTGCGCACCCCTGCGCATGTCGTGCGCAGGCATGCGAAGAGCGTGCGCACGCCCGCGCATAGCATTCGCACACGTGCGCACGTTATGCGCAGACGTGCGCGCGTCATTCTAGCGCCGGTAAACGCCGTGCGCGGGCCTCAGACTTTATTGATCGTGCCGCGACAGTCTGGTGCCTTGCAGCGGCAGCGGTAGTCGTCGGGGTGGTGCGTGGAGATGTAGTCGCAGGTGATCTCTTCGCCGGGGAGGATGTCGCGCAGCGCCATGAAGAGCAGGTGGCCGTGCGTGATGCGCATGTAGGAGTTGGGCCGGCAGGAGTGGTTGATGTAGTGGGTGCCGTTGCCGCCGCGCGCGCCGTCGAGGTGGCGCCCCCGTTCGATGGCGCAGATGCGGTGCTTGCGGCGCGTCTTGATGCGGCGCGCGACCTCGCGCTCCGAGATGAGCTCGCCCGCGTACTCGGCGATCTTCCTGCCCTTCGGGAAGAACTGCGTGGCGAAGCAGCCCTTGCCGTCGATGGGCGACTTCTGGATGGCGAGTCCCGTGGCAAATTTCATGGAATAGTAGGCAGTAGGCAGTAGGCAGTAGGCAGTGCGCTCCGCGTAACGATAGTTAAAAGGTAATTCAGAGTACACGACGGCAAGGCTTTGAACTGCCTACTGCCATCTGCCTACTGCCTACTGTTTCAACCTGAAGCTGCGCGCGATGGCGTCGGTCTGGTTCTGGATGCGCTGGAGTTTGTCGCGCAGCCCCGTGAAGTGGAGGACGTAGACCGTGCGGCCGTCGGCCTGGAGGTAGTAGACGCGACCGGCCATCGGCTTGCCGCCGTGCGTGTACTCGTAGTTGAGGACGACGCCGTTCAGCCGACCCGCGAAGCGTTCGTCCTTGCCGGCGACGAAGCCGGGCTTGTAACGCAGCTTCGTGTCGGCCTCGCCGCGCGCGTACTCCTTGAGGTCGGTGTTGCCCTCGACCACGTCGCGCCGCACGAGCAGGTAGCCGTCGGGCCTGACGCCGTTGACGAACTCGGCGGGGCGGTGCTCGCTGTCGGGGCGCGGCACGGCCTTCCAGACTTCGGACGGGAGTTCGATGGCGTACTCGTCGGTCCCGCTCGTGTAGGGCTGCTCCTGCGCCGACGTGTTGGCGGCGCCGCAGGCGAAGAGCGCGAGCGCGCAGATAAAAAGCTTCGTGGTGCGTCGCATACTCAAGTTGTAACTCCTTCCGGTGTCGATTGACCTCAGATGCCGCGCCCGGCGGCCGCTGTTGCCCGGCGGAGGGGAGACGCCCTGACCGGAGTGAACGTGTAACTAAGACTTGCTCCGCAACTCCTTGATCGTGCCCTTCACCTGCTCGGCGTCGGGCGCCTTGGGCGCGAGCCTGACGTAGGTCTCAAGCGCGTCGGCCGCCTTCTTGTAGTCGCGCCGCGCCCAGTAGAGGCCGCCGAGGTAGTAGTGCGCGCGCGCGGCCGAGTCGCCGCCGTGCTTGATCGCCTGCTGGAACTCGCGCTCGGCCTCCGATTGGTTGCGCTGCGCCGCGTCCGCGTCCGCAGCCTTCAGGCGCATCAACGCGACGCCGAGGTACATGTGCGCCTGCGCGGACTTGTCCATGCGCTTGAGCGAGCGCCGCAACTGCTTCTCGGCCTCCGGGTAGTCCTTCCGCTCAAGCGAGATGATGCCGTAGTTGAGCTGCACCTGCGAGTCGTCGGGCAGCGACTTCGAGGCGAGCTTAATCTCTTCGGAAGCCTTGTCGAGCGCGCCCGCCTTCATGTGAATCATCGCCAGCTCGTTGTGCGCCAGGCCGAACGTCGGGTGCTGCGCGACGGCGTCCGCGAGAAGAGTCTGGGCCTTCGCGTTGTCGCCCTTGCGCGCGGACTCCTGCGCCTGGACGTAGAGGGCGACGGCCGACTTCGGCACGCCCGCGAGCGCGGGGTTCGCCTCGGGCTTGAGCCGCAGGTAGACGGGCACGTCGGCCTTCTCCGTCAGGCCGCCGAGGTAGACCGACTCGCGCACCAACTCGAAATCGCCGCCCGCGTCGATGGTCAACTCGTAGGGGCCGGGCTCAAGGTTGTTGATGATGAAGACGCCGTCCTCGCCCGCCGTGGCCGAGCGCACGCCGCCGTTCGAGCTGGAGACCGAGATGCGGATGCGCGTCTCGGGCAGGCGCCCCGTGGGGCTGATGATGTGACCCTGAATCGAGCGGGTGCCGCCGGCCGTCCCGCCGCCCCTGTCGCCCTTGTGCGCGCCGATGCCCTGCGCCTGTGCGCTGAGTTGCAGGGCGAAGAGCACGGCGGTCAAGAAGAGTAAGCGCGGGAGTGACGAGAGGGGTTGCAAAGTTCTTAAAGACACTTTCTCAAAGCTCCTTGAAGGGATTAGGAAGAGGCGTTTACAGCGTCCGACCTTACGGCGCGGCCTGTTCGACGGCGACGCGCTGCGCGGCGAAGAGCGTCTGGAGCCCGCCGCGCGCGAGCGCGAGGAGCGCGTCCATCTGCTCCTGGCTGAAGGGCTCGCCCTCGGCCGTGCCCTGCAACTCGACGAAGCGGCCGTCGCCCGTGCAGACGACGTTCATGTCAACGGCGGCGCGCGAGTCCTCGTCGTACTTGAGGTCGAGGAGCGGCGTGCTCCCGACGACGCCGACGCTGACGGCAGCCACCTCGCCCGTGACCGGCAGGACCGAAAGCCTATTTTCCCTGACCAGCCTCCGGCAGGCAAGCACCAGCGCAACGTACGCGCCCGTGATGGCGGCGGTGCGTGTCCCGCCGTCGGCCTGTAACACGTCGCAGTCAACCGTGATGGTGCGCTCGCCCAGTTTCGAGAGGTTCGTCACGGCGCGCAGCGAGCGGCCGATGAGCCTTTGTATCTCGTGCGTGCGACCGGAAGGGCCGCCACGGCCGGTCTCGCGCTGCGTGCGCTGCGGCGTGGCGCGCGGCAGCATCGAGTACTCGGCCGTGAGCCAGCCCTGACCGGAGTTGCGGCGGAAGGGCGGGACGCGGTCGTCGAGCGTGGCCGTGCAGATGACGCGCGTCTGCCCCATCTCGATGAGCGCCGACCCTTCGGCGTAGGGCATGAAGCCGGGCGTGATGCGCAGCTCGCGCAAGGCGTCCGAGGCGCGCCCGTCGGTGCGCGCGAAAGGAGTGTTAGCGGGGTTGAAGCTCATCGTGCCCCCAGACCTCGACGGCCTCCAGCCTCTTCGGCGCCGCGCCGAGGAAACGCTCGGCGACGTGCGCGAAACGCTCGGCCGCGTCCGTCACGTAGAAGTGGTCGAGGTCGTCGCACAGGTAACGCGCGTGCGCGCCGGCCTCGCGCAAGTCCCTCAATTCCTGCGTCGCCGTGCGCCGCAGGTCTTCACCGTCGATGACCGCCTCGACGGCCTCGGCCGCCGCCTCGCCCGAGTCGATGAGTCGCACCGACTCGCCCACCGCCTCCTGTATCACGCGCCGCAAAATCGGGTAGTGCGTGCAGCCCATGACGAGCGCCGCGACGCCGCGGCCGCGCATCTCCGCGAGGTACTCTTCGGCGACCATGCGCGCCACCTCCGTCTCGGCCCAGCCCTCCTCGGCCAGCGCGACGAAGAGCGGGCAGGCGCGCTCGTAGACTTCCGTCTCGGGCGCGAGCGCCTTGATGGCCTTGCTGTAGGCGCCGCTCTTGACCGTCGATTCGGTGGCGACGACGCCGACGCGGCGCGCGCCCTCGGCCTCGCGCACGGCGGCGCGCGCGCCCGCCCCGATCATGCCGACGACGGGGACCGAGACGGCGGCGCGGATCGCCGGCACCGCCAGCGCCGACGCCGTGTTGCACGCGACGACGAGCAGCTTGATGCCGCGCGAAACGAGGAACCGCGCGTTCTCGATGGCGTAACGCTCGACCGTCGAGAGCGACTTCGTCCCGTACGGGACGCGCGCCGTGTCGCCGAGGTAGACGAAACGCTCCGCCGGCAGACGCGCGTGCAGCGCCCGGTAGACCGTCAGGCCGCCGACGCCGCTGTCGAAGATTCCGATGGGAAGGTTGCGGTCCAAACTATTAGGAAGAGTCGCGGCGCCTCAGACGAAAATCTCCGACACCTTACAACGGAAGCCCGGCACCACTTCGCCGCCGTCAAGCTCATCGCCCTCGGACAGCCGCGTTACGTCGTTCATCGAGCGGTAAACTGTAATGGCCCGCCGCTTCGGGTTAATGACCCACACGACCCGCGCGCCGGCTTCCAGCCAGTCCTCGACCTTCTCATGAACTTCTCTACGAGTGTCGCCGGGACTCAGCACTTCGACGGCGAGGTCGGGGGCGCCCATCCAGAAAGTTTTCGGGGCGCCGCTCTCCGGTATGCGCTCGCGGCCGACGAAACTGAGGTCGGGGGCGCGCACCGTGTCAGGGTCGGAGGCAATGATAAATCCCGTCTCCGCGCCGAAGCAGACGCCGAGTTTGTTCGTTTTCACGTACTGACCGAGCAGCACGGTGATGTTAACGACGACCATCCCGTGCTTCCAGCCTGAGGGAGACATCTTTCGCAGCTCTCCTTTCACCAGCTCGTAGCGGAAGCCGTCGTCCGGCATCGCGTAAAGCTCGCTGGCGGTCGAGCGTTGAAGTGTCGTGGTCATGGTAAACCCTCCCGGGCGGCCGCGCGGGTAGACGTAAGGCGGCCGGTTCGGGCGCGATGTTATCACAACGCGCGCTCGAACCGGCCGCCGGCCGTTGGGTTTCAAAGGGTCTAGTTCGAGGCGGCCTTCTTGCGGAGATTGGGGATGAGGCCGGAGTCCACGGTCGCGCCGGTGCGGGAGATGACCTGGAAGTACATCTCGTCCTTGACGACCTCGAAGAGCATGAAGGAGAGGTCGGTGTCGAAAGCCTTCTCGGTGAGCGGCGAGCCCTTCCGCACGTCGCCCTCGCGGAGCTTGCCGCCCGCGCCCGAGATGAAGTAGTAGACGCCCTTCTGCGGCTTGACGCGCTCGTAGAAGTGCTCGTGCCCGGCGAGCACGACGTTCATGCCGTACTTCAGGAAGAGCGGCTCGACCACTTCGCGCAGCGACGACGAAGAGCCGTGCTTGGCGCCCGACGAGTAGGGCGGATGGTGGAAGAAGGCGACCTTCCAGTCGGACGTGTCGCCCTTGAGCTTCTCTTCAAGCCACGTGAGCTGCTTCTTGTCCATGTAGTTGCTGTTGAGCGAGTAGAAGGAGATGTTGCCCTTCTTGAAGTTGTAGTACTCCTCGCCGTTCATGTTGAACTTCTCGTAGAAGCGCTGGTTCGACTCGTCGTGGTTGCCGAGCGTGGCGTAGAACTTCACCTTATTGTCGAGCAGCGGCTTGTACACGTCCTCGAACTTCAACTTGTAGTCGGCGGCCTTCTCGCCCCCGTACATGTTGTCGCCCATCATCAGCGCGAACTCGAAGGGGAACGCCTGCCAGTAGCGCAGCATGACGCCGGCCAGCTCGTTCTGCTCCCGGGCGCCCGTGCCCGTGTCGCCGACGACCATGAAGCGCGTCGAGCCCTCCTTCGAGGGCAGCGTCAGCACGACGGGCGCGGCCGCGACCTGGCTCCCGCGCGCCTGCGCCTGCGCGCGCGCGGGCGGGGCCGGCGCGAGACAGAAGAGCACGGCGGCCGTCAACAACGAAGCGAGGATGCGTCTCATGTTCTTCTCCACTCTCATACTTTATTAAGGAAGGGCGTCGGGCATGAAGTCGATGATGAGCCCGTTCTCCCGGTCCACCAGCAGCATGTTGCGCCCGACGTAGCGGAACCTGACCTGCTTGGGCAACTGCGGCAGGCGGAGCAGCAGCGTCGGCGGCATCTCCAGAAGCTCCTGCGACTCGGGGTACGGTTGGTTGACGCGCAGCGGGATGGACTTGACCTCGGACTCCATGACCGTCTCGCGCACCTCCTTCTTCACCCTCTGCGGCGTCTCGGCCTTGATGACCTCGCGGATGTGCGCCGCGAGTTCCGGCACGAAGAGGTCGCCCTGCTTCGCGGAGGCGCGCGCGGCCCGCACGGCATCCTGGAACGCCTTCTTGTGCGCCTCGATCTCCTCGGCCTTGGCATCCTTCGAGAGCTTGGGCATCTTCCCCTCGATGCCCTCGCGCATCGCGACGTACTCCTTGACGCGCGCCTCGAAGGCATCGAACGCGGCCTTATGCTTCGGCGAGACGGCCGGCTGAGCCGCCGCGACCGGCGAGCCCGTAGGCGTCTGCGCGAACGTGAACAACGGCGCCGCCGTCGCCGACAAAGCGAAGGCGAGCCCCGCCGCAAGGCTTCCGACCAGACTTCTTTTCGGTTTCATCGCCCGACTAAACTGCAAGCGGGGTGCCAGCAGGGAATGTGGCCGCCGCGCCAGGCGCCGGGGCGTTTAGTCTTTGCGTATGAATCGATTGGGAGGCGCGGACGCCTTCACGCCCGCGCGCGCCGCGTGTCCGCGCGCGAACGCTTGTCGGACACGGGAGTCCTCTGAGGTTACACACGCGGTACGGTTCGGGCGTCGCTTGAAAATGAGAGCGGCGGGGTTTCCCTTTCGAGAAGCCCCGCCGCTTTTCGTTCGATGGAGGCGCCGAGAATCGAACTCGGGTCCAAAGGCCGACGCCGGTGGTATCTACATGCTTAGCCGCTTCTCCTCTGCCGGTCTTGCTCCGGCGTGTTCGCCGCTCGCGGGTAAGTGAAGCGTCGAAGACCCCGCGAATGACTAGCCCAGATTTTTCTCACCCGGCGCGCCTGAGCACGCGCGCCCGGCCAGCTCAACTGAGTGACGCCCCACTCCGCGCGCTTGAGCAACTTGCGGCGGGACGCTCGCTATGTGGCTAAGATATCTTAGGCCGCGAGAGCTAACTCGTTAGAGTTCGCATTTGTGTTTTTCTACGCTTATTAACGGGCCGCATAGAACGCCCGGCATGCATCCGTCCGACGATCCAAGCCCCTGTCGAGACCTATCGCCCCCTTACTCGCGCACCCCTTTAGATGCGCGAGCGTGATTATAGATGCCACGCGCGCCCACGTCCAACGGGCCTCACGGCCCGAACCGCTGGCGGTACTCGATGGACGTGATGAACGCCTTGACCATCTCGGCCGTGATGAAGTTGCCGTTGAACTCGTTGAGCTTCCCGAGCCAGAAGTTGTAGCCGTCGAAGTTCGAGTCCGGCGACTCGTTCGGGGCGCGGCGCAGGTAGCCGAAGTACTGCATCAGCACGAACGCCTTGTTGAACTCCCTCTGGCGGAAGTCCGCGTCGTCCGGCAGCTTGAGCAGCACCGAGGCGCGTCCCGCGTTGGTGTTGGCGGCGGTCAACTCGGCCACGCGCGCGTCGCGTTCCGCTTGCGAGAGCGAGCCGCCCGCGTTCGCGTTCAGCGCGTCCACGAACTGCGCGGGCGTCATGCTCGCGGGGTATGCGGCCGCGAACTCCGGCCGCTGCACGAACGCGAGCGCGAACGCCTGCTTGTTCGCCGCGAGTTGATCCTCCCAACCCGTCGCGCCGACGACCACGTCGCGCCGGACCTCGCCCGCGTCGGCCAGGAAGCGCGTTGCCGCGAGGTGTTCGCCCGAAGCATACGCCGCCTGGTGCAGCAGGTAGACGAAGTAGCCCGTCTGCTGGAACTCAATCGAGAGGAAGAACGCGGCCGAGACGTTGACGCGCTTGACCTCACGACATCCCTGCCGCTCTGCCTCGGGGCGCGACTCGCACTGCGTGATCTCATCCTTCCAGAACTGTAGGCCGGCGGCGTCCGCCTCGCGCCCGAGGAAGTCCGCGTAGTGCTGCCGGACGAAGAAGTCAACGTCGAACGTCTCGTCCGCGACCGGGTTCGGCCCCGTCGTCGTGTCGTCGCTTGTCACCTGCACCGTCGCCGAAGAGGGCGAGCCCAGGTTGACGCCGACCGGGTTTGAGAGCACGACCGAGAAGCTCTCGACAGACTCCTCGAAGCGGTCGTCCGTGACCTGCACGACGATGGACTTCGACGCCTCGCCCGCCGCGAACCGCAGCGTGCCGTAGACGGCCGTGTAGTCCGTGCGCCCGTTGGCCGTGCCGTCAACGGTCGCGTAATCCACGCTCGCCGCCTGCGTCGTGTCGGTGCGCGTCACCGTCAAACTGGCCGAGCCCATGGCCGCCGCGTTCACAGCCTGCCACCACTCAACAACGCCCGACGTGACCGTGGCGCTGCCCGGCCCCTCTTCGGCCTGCACGGTCGCCGTGGTGAACTGCACCGAGCCTGTTGGGGTTGGAGTCGGCGTCGGCGTCGGGTTAGAGCCGGTCGTGATGTTGAAGACGTAGGCCGAGCCCTGGTCCTGCTGCCCCTCCACGTCGTCGAGGTAGGCGCCGACGACGGCCGTCGAGCCCGAGAGCGCCACCGCCCAACCGAACTGGTCCTGCGCCGCGCCGTCGAAGGCCGAGAGCTTCTGCGCCTGCGTCCACGCCGAACCGCCGCGCGTGAAGACGTAGGCCGAGCCCTGATTCAAGGCGACGTTCGGGCTCGTCCCGAAGCTGTCCGTGCGCGCGCCGACGACGACGGTGTTGCCCTCGACCGCCACGCTCTGGCCGAACTCGTCGCCGAGCCCCGCGTCCGTCGCGGTGAGCTTCTGCTGCTGCGTCCACGTCGTGCCCGAACGTTGGAAGACGTAGGCCGCGCCCTGATTGGACGAGCCGCTCGCGCCGGTGCCGTGGTCGTTCAGCCGCGCGCCGACGACGACCGTGTCGCCGGAGACCGAGATGCTCGCGCCGAAATCGTCGGCGCCGCCGAGGTCGGACGGCAGCGGGAGTTTCTGCTGCTGCGTCCACGTCGCGCCCGCGCCGGTGAAGACGAAGGCCGCGCCCTTCACAGGCGTCTCGGCGATGGGCGCGCCGACGGCGATGGTGTTGCCCGAGATGGAGACGGCCGCGCCGAACCAGTCGCTAAAGTTGCTGTCCGAGCCGCGCAGCACGGCCCTCTGCGTCCACGCCGCGCCCGCGCGCGTGAAGACGTAGGCCGCGCCCTGATTGGCGGCCGTCCCGTTGTTGCCGTCGAAGATGGCGCCGACGACCGCCGTGTCCCCGTCAAGCGCCACGCTCTGGCCGAACCAGTCGCCGCCGACGCCGCCCGTCGCCATGAGCTTCTGCTGGAACGTCCAGGTCGAGCCGGTGCGGACGAAGACGAAGGCCGCGCCCACGTCGTCCCCGTTGGGCGTGTCGTGGTTGGGCGAGCCGACGACGATGGTGTCGCCGTTGATGGCGACGCTCGTGCCGAACCTGTCGCCGATGGTCGGGTCAGGGACCAGGAGCTTCTGCTGCTGCGTCCAGGCGCCGTTCGCGCGGACGTAGACGTAGGCCGAGCCGCGATTCTGAAATTGGTTCGCGTCGTCCTCGGGCGCGCCGACGACCGCCGTGTCGCCGTAGACCGCCACCGAGTAGCCGAGCCGGTCCTGCGTGGCGCCGTCATTTGCGACGAGCTTCGGCCCCGCGTTCGGGTCGATGGCGAAGACGTAGGCCGCGCCGCGCGCGCTGTTCTTCGAGGGCGCGCCCGCGACGACCGTTGTGCCGTCGAGCGCGACGCTGGTGCCGAGCGCGTCGGGCGCGGGGTCGGAGTGGATGAGCTTCTGCTGCCGCGTCCACGTCGTGCCCGAGCGCGTGAAGACGTAGACCGCGCCGTGGTTGGCGATGCCGGGGACGATCTCGTGCGCGGGCGAGCCGACGGCGATGGTGTCGCCCTCAATCGCCACGCTCCCGCCGAAGGTGTCGTTGCGCTGCGTGGCCTCGACGCCGAAGAGGTGCTGCTGCTCCGACCAGACGGTGCCGCTACGCGTGAAGACGTAGACGGAGCCCTGCCCGCCGACGCCGTTAACGTTGTCGAGCCGCGAGCCCACGACCGCCGTCTCGCCCGACACGCCGACCGAGAAGCCGAAGGCGTCGCCCGCCGCGCCGTCGCTCGCAAGGAGCTTCTGTTGTTGTGACCACGCGGAACCGCTGCGCGTGAAGACGTAGGCCGAGCCGCGTCCAGAGTCGGCCGAGATGCCCGCCTGACCGGTCGCGCCGACGACGGCCGTGTCGCCGCCCACGGCGACGCTCACGCCGAAGAAGTTGGCGAAGCCGCCGTCATTAGCCAGGAGCTTCGCCTGCTGCGTCCACGTCGCGCCCGCGCCGGTGAAGACGTAGGCCGCGCCCTGGAAGAAGGTCGTCGCGTTGTTCTTCTGCAACGCGCCGACGACGAGCGTGTCGTTATCGACGGCGAGACTTGAGCCGAAGAGGTCGCCGTCCGCCGCGTCCGAGGGCGTGAGCAGCGTCGCCGACTGCGTCCACGTCGTCCCCGAACGCGTGTAGACGTAGACGGCCCCGCGCGTGCGCGCGTTGTTGCCGGCCTGCGTGAAGTGGCGCCCGACGAAGATCGTGTCGCCCTGTATCGCCACGGCGTAGCCGAACTCGTCGTTGGCGATGCCGTCGCCCGCCGTCAACTTCTGCTGCTGCGTCCACGTCGAGCCGTTGCGCACGTAGACGTAGGCCGAGCCCTGTCGCGGGTTCGCGCCCACCGCGTCGGCCGGTGCGCCGACGACCGCCGTATCGCCCGAGACGGCGACCGCGAAGCCGAGGCTGTCCTGCGCCGCGCCGTCCGAGGCTTCGAGCTTGCCCTGCTGGACGAAAGTGCCGGCCGCCGCGCCCGCGCGCTCGACCAACAGTATGACCGTCGCGGCCATCAACACGACGGCCGCGACGAGGAACAGACGTTGACCCTTCCCTCTCATTCGTTCACTCCTGGTTTGTGCGAGACACTTTGGGTATAAGCGCGACCGCGTTAGTTCTTCTTCTCCTCGGCGGGCGGCGCCGCTTCGACGGCGAAGGCGGAGAGTTCTTTCGAGTTGCGGAGGTTGAAGACGCGGCCGGCCATCTCGTCCACCTGATAGTCGGGCTCCTTGTCCTTGAAGAGAATCTGGCGGTCGCCCTTGCCGGTCTCCATCCGCACGCCGACGAGGCCCGCGCCCTTCTCCTTGCCCTCGCGCACGGTCGTCAGCACGTAGACGTAGTTGCCCGTCTGCTTCGTCGCGCTGTAACGCTTACTGACGAACTGCTCGTAGGCGACGAGCGAGTTGATGCGCTGGCGATTGGCCCAGCGGTTCTCGGCCGTGCCGTAGTAAGAGTTGGCGGCCTGCGCGGTGGACATCGAATAGGAGAGCGCGGTCAGGCCCGCCATCGCGATCTTCTGCCAGCCGGGGACGCCCGGCGCCTCGTACTTGATGGACCAGACGATGTTGCGCGCGCGCGGGTCGAAGGCCAGAAGGTGCTGCTTGCCCGCGACGACGACGGTCCCGTTCTCGCGCCTGTATAAAGCGACGGGCTCGTCGCGGTCGTCGCCGCCGCCCTTGCCGATGGCGCCGAGGCCGCCGAAGCCGAACTTGGCGACCTTCGCCACGGTGCCGGCCGCGCCGAGGCTGTTCTTGAATTCGAGCTTGACCTTGTAGGACTCCTTGACCTTGCCCGTGCTCGCCGAGTCGAGGCCGATGAGCGACTTCGCGTCGGCGACGAGCACCGTGTTCATCTCGGGCAGCAAGGCCATGTTGGTGATGCTGTCGTCGGCCTTGTCGTAGTACCAGAGCGTCGCGCCGGTCTTCTTGTCCACGGCGGCGACGCCGAACGGCTTCTTGTTGACGTACTCGCGTTTCGAGAAGTCGTAGAAGGCGCCGCCCAGGCGGCCGTAGATGACATCGCCGTTCAGCTTCATCTCCGCGACCGCGCCGCCGAAGTCCTTGCCGACCCACTTGACCGCGCCGGACGCCTTGTCGATGGCGCGCAGTTGCCCCTTCGCGGACGTGTAGATGGTGTCGCCGTCGATGACGGCCTGCGCGTTGCCGCGCTTAATGGAGCCTTCGGTCACGTCGTACTTCGTGCCCCACAGGAGCTTGCCGTCTTCGAGCGAGTAACGATGCAGGCCGGCGTATGTGAAGTAGACGGAGTCGCTGTCGTAGAGCGGCGGGTTCGCGCCGGAGAGGTCGAACTTCGGAAAATACTTGCTGCCGCGTTCGATGCCGTAGAGGTCAACGTTGTCTGGATAGTCAGACTCCCAGACCAGTTCGCCCGTCGTCATCCGCAGCGCGGTGATGCGCGGCTTGGCCTTGCCGGCGGAGTTGTTCTCGACGGTGACGAGCAGGACGAGGTCCTTCTCGTAGACGGGTTCGACGGCGACGGTCGCGCCTTTAAGCTTCTCCGTCTCCCAGATGTTCTGACCCGAGAGCAGGTCGAGCGCGAAGAGCTTCGTGCCCTTCCTGAAAGTGCCCGACGTGTCGGAGACGAAGAGGAGCGGCGTGCCGGGGATGGTGTCCACCTCGAACTCCTCCGCGCCCGCGAGGTCCGCGCGCGACCAGACCTGCTGGCCCGTCTCGCCGTCGAGCGCGTAGAGCGAGCCCTTCGCGCCGACGAGGAGGCTGCCCACGTCGGTCACGCGGTACCACTTGATGTCGCTCGCGGGCTTGTGCGTCCAGAGCGACGCGCCGACGGCCGTCGTCGCCAGCAGCGCCCCCACGATGAGCGCGCAGACGAGTTGGGCGAGCCCTTCGTGGGCCGCCATCCGCGCGCGGCGGGCCGGAGCGTTCGCGGCTCTGTTCGAGACTCGACTTGAAACCTGCGGGGGCAACGGGCGTAGGAGCATCTTCCACCTCCAGAGTTGTGTTCGGAGTCGGCGCGGGCGTTTTGCGCCCTCAATAATTAATCGCAAGAAAAACGGGGCTCGTAGTTCAAGGGGTGAGCAATTTTTTTTCGCCGGGATTTTTGTCAGGAGGTGCCGGATTGATTAATATCTGCGAGCTGACCGCCGACATGGGGGAACAATCCACACAGGGCGTGACGAGACTCTTGCGCGAGGCGCAGGCCGGCGACCGGGCCGCGCTCGACGAGTTGCTGCCGCTCGTCTACCGGGAGCTGCGCCAGATCGCGGCGCGCCACCTCGCGCAGGAGCGGCCCGGCCACACCTTGCAGGCGACGGCGCTGGTCCACGAGGTCTATCTCCGGCTGATCGACCAGCACTCGGTTGACTGGCGCAACCGCGCGCACTTCTTCAGCATCGCGGCCGAGATGATGCGCCGCGTCCTCGTCAACCACGCCGTCAGCCGCCGTGCGCGGAAGCGCGGGGCCGGCGAGACGCTCCTCTCGCTCGACGAGGTCGTCAGCTTTCCCAACCGGCAGGACGTGGACCTGATTCTGCTCGACGAAGCTCTCACACGCCTGGCGGGACTCGACCCCTTGCAGGCGCGCATCGTCGAGATGCGGTTCTTCGCGGGGCTGACGGTCGAGGAGGTGGCGGCGGTCCTCGGCGTCTCGGACTCCGAGGTGAAGCGAGAATGGCGCAGCGCCAAGGCGTGGCTCACGGCGCAATTTAAATGAAGGAGGCGCATAAATCAGGCAGCGATGCGCCACCGCGCTGAATCAACTTGCTCTTTGATATGAGCCGTCGGCCTGCCCTGCCGGTGGTTGCTCAAGAAGATGATCTGGTAGAGCCAAACAGAGGCGATGACGAA
>DASVGG010000003.1:0-107674 GCA_036379655.1 Pyrinomonadaceae bacterium | reverse complement strand
AACTGCCGGCCTTGCGGTAGAGTTGGATGAAGACCTCTTGCGCCAGGTCTTCGGCCTCGGCCGTGTTGGCCGTCATCCGCAGGCACAAACTGTAGACGCGGCGCGAATGGCGCGAGTACAGCTCCTCGAACGCCGCCATGTTTCCTGCGGACGCCGCCTGCGTCAGTTCAAAATCTGTGGCATGACCCGTGGCCGCGCCGGCTTCGCTCGGCGACCCGACCTGCCAGAGAGGGATTGCTGCTTCTGTCATCTGTAAGCTCCAGGGTGGGGGCTACGCCCCGCCGGGGCGTCCCTTCCTTTGCACCTTTCCGCGGGTTTTCGCGCCCGCTCTACGGAAAGGTCGAACCACAAGGAGCAAGCCGGGTGCCACGTCCGAAGGGTGTAAACGGCCTAAATTTTGACGTTTAAAGAAGTTTTGGACGACGCGTCTAACCAAATAAGTCGCCGACAGCCGAAAGCGTGTAGCCGCCCTGGTGTCTCTCTTCGAAAAACAAACGTTGAGGGAGGTCTGCGCAGGTCTTGTGAGCGTACCTAACTTGGACGGTCAAACTGATTATTGACAGCGGCGCGGTTCGGGGGTAGACTGCACGAACTTGGACAACCCTTTCAGGAGGCTGTACACGCATAAATCCGCATACACTGGATGATGGCGTGAGAAGAATCAAACACGAGATTCTCTACAGTGTAAGGTAGCGTACGCACCTTTCTCCGCAAAATTGGGTGCGGGCTTCCGAACCCAGCGAACCGCCCCGCACAAGCCTTAGCGACCTGCGCGGGGCGATTTTGTGTCTACAGTTATCTAACTCCGTCCGAACTCACGCCTGACGCTCGGCGCCCGCCAAATTAGAGGACGAAAATCGGGTTCGAGATGATCCACGGCTTTCCTTCCAGAAGGCTCCCCAGTTGGTCCAGATAGACCTCGACGCGGTAGACGCCCTTCTGTCCGGTGTCGAGATGGGCGCGCGGGGAGTCCCGGACCTCGTGTACGACCTGCCCGTCGCGGTAAAAGACCGTCCGCGCCGGCACGGGTAAGTTCACCGTCAAACGTGCCTCGCCGCCGGGGGCGAGATTGACCTCGCCGCCCATCTCCGTGACCGGCGTCTCGCGGCCCTGTTTGGCCTCGGCCGTGAAGCGGAAGCCGGTCGGGTCACCGAACACGTCGAAGGCTACGTAGAAGTTGCCGTGGCGCAGCGCGGCGAGCAGGTGTTGCTCGTCGAAGGGTACTTCTCCTCCGTGCTCGTCTCGGTGGAGGAAGACGTGCATGCGGACGAGACTGAAGCTGCGCTCGTATGGGTCGAGCTTGAAGTCGAAGACCTTCCGGCCGGCACGGTCCTGGAAAGCGAAGCCGACGTTGGCGTGCGCGTCGTTGCCGGCGTAGGCGTAGGCGCGCCCCTTGCCCGAGGCGTTGTACTCGTCCCAGCGGCGCAGGTTCTCCGCCGGCCGCTCGTAGAAGCGCGCGAAGAGCAGTTCGGGGCGCGCACAGTAAGACCAGGTGCCGTCGAAGAGCATCGTCGCGTAGTTGATGCGCTTCGCGTTGGTGTAGAGGTTGTAGACCTCGACGCCGTCGAACCCGTTGAGCCCACGGTCGCGCGCCTCCTCGGGGTAGCCGACGACCGCGAGTCTCGAATCGGACTTCGCGCGCGCGACGAGCTGTTGCAGCGGGGGATTCTGCGCGGAGGCGGCGACGCCCGGAGCGACGAAGAGCCGGCCGCCGTCGGACGCGACCAGCTCGCTGCCGCCGACGAAGAGGACGCCGTCGTGCAGGCCGTTGAGCGTCGCCGTGGCGGTGTCGATGCGCGGCGAGGGGTGCTCGGTCATCAAGACGAAGCCGAGCCGCTCGATCTTCGCCGCGCGCGCGATCTCTTCGAGCGTGCCGGTGCTGTGCCCGCCGAGAAAGGAGTGGACGTGGAAGACGCCGACGACCTCAATCGGAGACTTACCGTCGGCGGGCACGGCCGCGCGGCTCGCGTTGAGTTCGTCAATCGCGACGCCCAGCCGCCAGAGTTTGTAGCTCCTGTAGGCGAACGGCGCCTGCGACACCGCCAGCAGTGCGAGCAGGACAAGCGCGATCTTCTTCCGGCGCTTCACTCGTCTTCGAAATCGACGGAGGCGACGTGCTCGCTGATGCCACGGCCGAGTTGTGCGACCGCCTGGTGCTCCGGGTGCGCGTCGTAGGCTTCGAGGCCGGCGCGATCCTGGAAGGTCGCGACGAGCCCCGTGTGATAGGAGCGCGGCAGGTGCAGCACGTCGCGTCCGACGGCGAAGCTCTGTATCTCTGGGATGAGGCCGCGCAGGCGTTGCAGCCGCTCGACGTGCTCGCGCCGCTGCTCCTCGCTCACCTCGGGTTTGTACTTCCAGACGACGATGTGCGTCAGCATTCTCTTCAATCTCCACCTTCGTTCAAAATCTCGGAAAGCTTTTCGTTGAGCAGTTCCCACGCGCGGCGGACGTGTGCCTCGGTCGTGCGTATGTTGCCGACGGCGAGGCGCAGTGTGAAGGCGCCGTGCAGCTTCGTGTGCGAGAGGAAGGTTTCGCCCGTGGCGTTGACAACGGACATCAGCCGCTCGTTGAGCGCGTCGAGGCGCGCGGCGCGTGCCTCTTCCGTCTCGCCTTCGACCGTGGGTCGCGCGCGGAAGCAGACGACGCTCAAGGGCACGGGCGCGAGCAGTTCCCATTCGGCCGATTCTTCGACCCAGTCGGCGAAGAGTCGCGCGAGGCGGCAGTGCTCGCGGATGAGCGCGGCGAGGCCGTCGTGGCCGAAGTAGCGGAGGATCATCCAGAGCTTGAGCGCGCGGAAGCGGCGGCCGAGCTGCACGCCGTAGTCGGAGCCGTTGCGCACGGCGTCCTGCTCGGGCGTGCGCAGGTACTCGGGCGTGAGCGCGAAGGCGCGGCGCAGCACGTCGAGGCGGCGGCTGTAGAGCGCCGAGAGGTCGAAGGGCGTGAAGAGCCACTTGTGCGGGTTGGTCACCAGAGAGTCCGCGCGCTCGCAGCCTTCGAGCACGTGACGAAGTTCGGGCACTACCGCTGCGGAGCCCGCGTATGCCGCGTCAACGTGGAGCCAGAGCCCTTCGCGCTCGCACACGTCGGCGATTGACTGCACGGGGTCGATGCTTGTCGTCGAGGTCGTGCCCACGGTGGCGACGACGCAGAAGGGGAGACGGCCGTCCCGACGGTCTTCATCAATCAGCCTCGCGAGCGCGGCGGCGTCCATGCGGAACTCCGCGTCGGCCGGCACCTTGACGAGCGAACGCTGGCCGAGCCCGAGCGCGATGAGCGACTTCTCGACCGAAGAGTGCGCCTGCTCCGACGCGTAGAGTCGCAATAGCGGCAGGTCCGCGCGCCCGCTCATTCCTTCCTCGCGCACGCGCAAATTCAAAGCCTCGCGCGCGGCGGCGACGGCGTGCATGGTCGCCACGGACGCGGTGTCGTAGATGACGCCGCCGAACTCGGCGGGCAGGCCCATCAACTGCCGCAGCCAGTCGAGCGCGACCTCCTCCAACTCGGTCGAGGCGGGCGACGTGCGCCACAGCATCGCCTTCGCGTCGAAGGCCGCCGACAGCATCTCACCGAGAATCCCGGGCGCGGAGGCGGACGTGGCGAAGTACGCGAAGAAGGAAGGGTGGTTCCAGTGCGTGACGGCGGGGACGATGAGACGCTCGAAGTCTTCGAGTATCTCCGTCATCGGCTCGCCGCGCTCGGGTGGTGATGAAGGAATTCGGGAACGCAACTGCCCGGGCTCGACCTGCGCGAGCACGGGGTAGTCTTCGGGGCGCGCGAGGTAGCCCGCGATCCAATCGACGACCTCGTGCCCGAAGCGCCGGAACTCCTCCGGGCTCATGTCGCCGGCCGGCGCGGGGCGCGGCCGCGAAGATTCGGCTTTCGTCATGCGCGCCATCTTACAACCACCGGGGCGCGGCGCGCAGCAGGCGTTTAGCTCGGGGCCGTCTCGACGGCGAGCGTGAAGTAGAAGTCGTGCGTCGCGCGGCAGCCGTCGCACTTGACGTGGACGACGACGAGGCGCCGGTCGTCGTAGACGAGCCCCTGGCGCGAGGCGACGCCGCAGGTGCGTCGGCCGCAGCTCGGGCACTCGAAGCCCGCGACGTAGCTCCCGATGTCCGACTCGGCGCCGAGCCTGATGGCCGTCTCGGGCAGCGCGCCGGGCAGCCTCCGCGAGACGGCGTACGCCTCCGCGAGCCGCGCGTAGCGCCTGCGCCTCTGCCACACGTAGAGGCCGAAGAGTCCGCCGCCGCCGCCGAGGACCGCGAGGTAGAAGACGACGACCACGGGGCTGACGGGACTACTGCCCACGACCATGCCGACGGTCGGCCCCTGCCTCAACTCGTAGCTCGACATGTCGAGCGCCTTGTCGATGGTCGCGAGATGCTCTCCGACCTGCGAGACCGGCACCGCGTCGGTCTTCGTGAAGAGCGTGTAGCGCACGCGCACGACGTTGCCGTCGGCCACGGTGTTCGCGGTGAAGCGCAGCACGTCGTTCTCCGTGGTCTGCGCGCCGGTCGGGACACGCTGCCTGCGCGGCAGGCGAATCTCCGTCAACTGCTCGACGTGATAAGGGAACGTGATGCCGAGCGGCGACGCGCGGCGCGAGACGTTGGGCTTACTCAGCGCGGCGCCGAAGTAGAACGCGGGGAAGTCGTGCTTTGACTCCTTCCAGAAACTCCGGATGGTGTAGTGCTCGGTCACCGTGAGGACGTTGGCGCGCTCGTCGTCCGCGACCTCGGGCGGGCCGTCCTGCTGGATGGAGGGCTCGCGGTCGGCGTAGTAGTTGAGTGACTGCTTGCCTATGTCCTCGCGCGACTTGCCCGCGAGGCGATAGCGCGTCACGTCGGCGTCCGCCCCGCGAAAGATGCGCTTGACCGTGAGGCGAACGGGCGCGTCGGAGTCAGCGACCTCGAACAACTCGTGCATGGTGGTCGTCGGCCCGGCGGGCTTGGTCAAGGGCATCTTGGTCAGAGACTGAGTCTCGGTGGTGACGACGAGCGCGCGCTCGTAGGGGGGCGTCCAGGCGTTGGCGAGCGTGCCGCGCTGGTAGGAGATGGTCGGGTCGATCCAGTAGGTCTTCCCTCCAAGCTCGGCGCGGACGATGACGTGGTCGAAGGCGTAGGGCGAGGGCTGCCACCCGTCGAGCGAGCGGCGCGCGTCGGTGTTGACGAGCGCGGGGCTCGCCGCGACGCCGAGTTCGTTGAGCATCGTCGCGAGGAGCAGCGTCTTGTCCTTGCAGTCGCCGAAGCGCCGCTCGAAGACCTTCGAAGGCTTGGTCGGCGTGTGCGAGTAGGTGCCGAGTTCGATGCCGAGGTAACGCACCTCGTCCTGCACGAAGCGGCGCGCGGCGAGCAGCCGCTCCTCCGCGCCGGGGAGCTTGCGCCACTCCTCAATCTGCGTCTTGAGCGCGGGCGAGAGCGCGCCCGGCAGGTAGAGCGGCGCGGCCCAGCGCGCCACGTCGGCCCACGTCTCGAACTCGCTGAACTGCACGAAGGGCGTCGGGTCGTACCACGCGGGCACGGAGTCTTCATACTCGACGCCCGGCACGTTGCGGCGCTCCCAGACGTACTCGGTCTCTTGCGGCCCCTGCGTGACGGCGGGTTGCAGGTCGGTCCGGTGCGCGCGCGTGAAGAGCCTGCGGGCGGCGGGCCACAGGAGGCGCACGCGCAGCAGCGCGCACGTGTCCGTGTGCGCGAGCGTGAGCGCGTCGGCGAAGTTGCCCGCGAGCACGGGGTTGTCGCCGTTGACCGAGAAGGCGTAGTCGATCACGTCGCCGGGGCGCACGTCGTTGAGGAGGACGACGGCCGAGAGCGTGCCGTTGAAGAGTTGCTCGTTCAACTCGTCCTCGCGCTGGATGACCTTGATCTCGTCGCGGCGCAGCGCGTTGATGGTCTGCCCGGCGCGGACGACGTTGATGTGATGAATGACGAGGGTCTGGTACGAAGGCTCGAAGTCGAACCGCAGTTGCGAGACCTCCTGGACGGCCGCCGAGGTCGTCACCTGCGAGACGTAGTGATAGAAAGTCTCCGAGCCCTTCGCGGTGACGCGCACCTGCCGGTCGTCGAGCATGCAGCGCAGACCGTCCTCGGGCTCGTTCTGGCCGGCGTCGGCGGGCGGGGCGACCGCCTGCACCCAGGCGGGCGGCGGCTGCACGGAGAAGTTAGGTTTGGCCGACGCGGGCGCGCACGCGAGGGCGACGAGGAGCGCGGCCCAGAGCGCGGCGCGGCGTTGGAGGGGGAAGAGGCGTGTCATCTGTTCAAAGTGCGTTAAGGAGTACCTGAAGTTTCCCGGCCGGGTGTTCGGGCGGCGGCGCCCGCGAGCGGCGCCCAATCATTTTACAGAGTCGCGCGCGCCGCGTCACGGCCGGCGCGGCGTTCGGCGTCGCGTGCGCCGCCACGGCGGCGTCGCCGGATTGGTGGCAAAAAGGTGTTCGGTTGCACTCGACACGGGGCGGTAAAACTGTATAATGCGCGACGTAAGCCAGACAAAATCTTTTCTGCGGGAGCTAGGCTGCGCACTCGGCTCGCGGTGATGATACCAAAATCCGACCGCCAGTTAGCGCCGGCGAGGGTTTGCACTACCGACCCGCCGCACGGCCGCGCGAAGTCTCCAAGCACACCCCCGTGCGCCGGCCCCGCCACACCGATAAACCGGACGAGGAAAATATGAAACGCACCTTAATCGCACTCGGATTGACGGCTTCGTTGTTGTGCGCGGCGGCCTGTACGAACACCGGCGGCCCCGGTGGCGCGGGCGGCGACAAAGTCAAGATCGGCGTCTTCATGTCTTTGACGGGGAGCACGGCGCAGTTCGGCATCTCCTCGACCAACGGCATCAAGATGGCCGCCGACGAGGTCAACGCGGCCGGCGGCATCAACGGCAAGCAGGTCGAACTGCTCGTGCAGGACGACCGCTCCGACGCGCAGGAGGCGGCGACCATCGTCACCAAGTTCGTCACGCAGGACGGCGTCCACGGCATCCTCGGCGAGGTGGCCTCGTCGCGCACCATCGCCGCCGCGCCCATCGCGCAGAACGCAAAGGTGCCGCTCTTGACCCCCTCCTCGACCAACCCCGAGGTGACGAAGGCCGGCGACTACATCTTCCGCAGTTGCTTCATCGACCCCGTGCAGGGCGCGGCCATGTCGCAGTTCGCCGGCAAGAGCCTCGGCAAGCGGCGCGCGGCGCTCATGGTTGACCGCAAGAACGACTACTCGACCGGCCTCGAAAAAGTCATCAACGAGGTCTTCCCGAAGTTCGGCGGGCAGGTCGTCATCACGCAGTCGTTCCAGGAGGGCGACACGGATTTCAACGGCCAGCTCACTTCTATTAAGGGCGCCAACCCGGACGTGATCTTCATCCCCGCCTACTACGGCGACGTGGCGCTCATCGCCAAGCAGGCGCGCGACAAGGGCTTGAACGTCCCGCTCATCGGCGGCGACGGTTGGGACTCGGCGCAGCTCTACACCATCGGCGGCGCGGCCGTCGTCGGCAGCTACTTCACCAACCACTATTCGCCCTACGACACCGACCCGAAGGTGCAGAAGTTCGTGCAGGACTACCAGAAGCGCTACGGGCAGATTCCCGACGCGCTGGCCGCCACCGCTTACGACTCCGCGCACATCATGTTCGACGCCATCAAGCGCGCCAACTCGCTCGACGGCAAGGCCATCCGCGACGCGCTGGCCGCGACGAAGGACTTCCCCGGCGTGACCGGCACGGTCAACTTCAACGCCAGCCGCGACGCCGTCAAGCCGATCATGATGATTCGCGTGGACGAGGGCGGCAAGTACGTCATACAGGAGCGCGTCGTCGTCGAGGGCGCGGCGATGCCCTCCGAGGCCGGCGCGGGCGGCGCGAACACGAACACCAACGCGAACGCCAACACGGCCGCGACCCCCGCCGCGAACACGAACGCGACGGGTAACGCGAACACGGGCGCGAACGCGAATACGAACACCAACGCGAACGCCAACGCGAAAGCCACCGCCACGCCCTGACGGGGGCGGCGGTCCAAACATAGCTCTACAATCTCATCGCACGCGGCCCACGACAGCATGAGTACGTTCATACAGCAGCTCATCAACGGCATCTCGCTCGGGGCCATCTACGCCCTGATTGCGCTCGGCTACACGATGGTCTACGGCGTGCTGAAGCTCATCAACTTCGCGCACGGCGACGTGTACATGGTCGGGGCTTTCATGGGCTACTACCTGTCCAACGGCCTCGGCGCGCAGTGGGCGCAGAAGCTCGGCATGGACCCGAACGGGCTGGTCGCGCGCGGCCTGCTCGGCGGCGGGGCGATGGAGCCTTCGCTCATCACGGCGCTCGTCGTGATGCTGCTCGCGATGACGATCTGCGCGCTGCTCGGCGTCGTCATCGAGCGGCTAGCCTACCGGCCCGTGCGCAAGTACTCGCGCCTCACGGCGCTGATTACGGCCATCGGCGTCTCGCTGCTGCTGGAGAACGGCGGGCAGGTCGTCTTCGGCGCCGACCCGAAGTTCTTCCCCGAGCTCTTCAAGAAGCAGAACATCGACCTCGGCGGCGGCGTCTCGGTCAACTCGTCGGACATCGTCGTGCTGATCATCGCCGTGGTGCTGATGGTCGTGTTGCAGTTCATCGTCTACTACACGAAGACGGGGAAGGCGATGCGCGCCGTCTCCTACAACCTCCAGTCGGCGAAGCTGATGGGCATCAACACCGACCGCATCATCGCCTTCACCTTCGCTTTGGGGTCGGCGCTGGCGGCGGCGGCCGGCGTGCTCGTCGCCATCCGCATCCCGCGCATCGACCCGCTGATGGGCATCCTTGTCGGACTCAAGGCGTTCGTCGCCGCCGTGCTGGGCGGCATCGGCAACATCCCCGGCGCGATGCTCGGCGGCCTGCTCATCGGCATCACGGAGACGATGGTCGTCGGCTACCTTTCGCCGACGTACAAGGACGCGGTCGCCTTCGCGATCCTGATCCTGGTGCTCCTCTTCCGCCCGTCGGGCCTCCTCGGCTCGGTCGCGCAGGAAAAAGTCTGAAGGAAAGGATGAACGCTGAACGCTGAACGCTGAACTAAAGACCTGTTGTATTCAGTTCATCGTTCATCGTTCCTACTTCATCGTTTAGATTCTATGCCACGTTACGCGCGTAACCTCGTCATCGCCTTCCTGCTGCTCGCGGCCCTCTACGCGCTGGACTATTTCGTGTTCGACCCGAGCCGGCGGATGATTAGCCCGTACGTGGCGCGCATCATCATGCTGGCGGGCATCAACATCACGCTGGCCGTCTCGCTCAACCTGATTAACGGCTTCACGGGCCAGTTCTCCATCGGGCACGCGGGCTTCATGGCGGTGGGCGCCTACTCGTCGGCCTACTTCTCGGTCACCTACGGGAAGGGCATCGCCGAATCGTTGGGAGATGGGGCGCTCGGGTGGGGGTTGGCGCTGCTCCTGGCGACACTGCTCGGGGCGCTCGTCGCGGGCGCGGCGGGCTTCCTCGTCGGCGTGCCTTCGCTGCGGCTCAAGGGCGACTATCTCGCCATCGTCACGCTCGGCTTCGGGCAGATCATCGTCGTCTTCCTCAACAACATCGAAGCCATCGGCGGCGCCCGTGGCTACTCCGGCATTCCCATCGTCAAGAGCTTCTTCTGGATTTTCCTCGTCGCGGTGCTGACGATTGTCGCCGTGCACAACATCGTGAACTCGGCCTTCGGCCGCGCGCTTGTCTCCATCCGCGAGGACGAGTTGGCGTCGGAGGCGATGGGCGTCAACACGACGCGTTATAAGGTGATGGCCTTCGTCATCTCGTCGGCGCTCGCGGGCGCGGGCGGCGTGCTCCTCGCACACTTCGACGGCTACCTCAACCCGAAGTCGTTCGAGTTCATCAAGTCTTTCGAAATCCTCATCATGATTATCCTCGGGGGGTTGGGCTCCATCGTCGGCTCCATCCTCGGGGCCGTCGTGCTGACGGTGCTGCCCGAGGCGCTGCGCGGCTTCGCCGAGTACCGCATGGTCATCTACTCGGTGCTGCTTATCATCCTGATGATCACCAGGCCGCAGGGCTTGCTCGGCAACATCGACCCGTTCAAGGGTTGGCGCGCGCGCAACCGCGCCAAGACGCGCACCGAGGCCGAAGAGATCACGGCCGAGGACACGCGCGACAAGGAGTCCGTGGACAAGGCGACGCTGGGCGAGCGCGCGCGCGACACTTCGCTCGGCGAGGGGGACACGCGGCCATGACGACGGACGCGAAGACGAACGGCGGCGCGCCGATACTCAAGACCGAGAAGTGCACCATCCGCTTCGGCGGCCTCGTCGCCGTCAACGAGTTGGACATGGCCGTCCGCCCCGGCGAAATCTACGGCCTCATCGGGCCGAACGGGGCGGGGAAGACGACCATCTTCAACCTGCTCACGGGCGTCTACCGCCCGACCTCCGGCGCCATCGAGTTCGGCGGCAAGCGTGTGGACGGCCTGCGCCCCTACGAGATTGCCGCGCTCGGCGTCTCGCGCACGTTCCAGAACATCCGTCTGTTCCCGAGCATGTCCGTGCTCGACAACGTGATGACGGCCTGCCACATCCACACGCGGCAGAAACTCTTCGACGCCGTCCTGCGCACGCCGCGCTTCGCGCACGACGAGCGCGAGCACCGCGACTTCTGCATGGAGCTGCTGGAGATTTTCGACCTCGCGCGCTTCAAGGACGAGGGCGGGACTTCGCTCGCCTACGGCAACCAGCGGCGCCTTGAGATCGTGCGCGCGCTCGCGACGCGCCCGCAGCTTCTTCTGCTCGACGAACCGGCCGCCGGCATGAACCCTTCGGAGCAGGACGACCTCCTGAACCTGATTCACCAGATACGCGACCGCTTCGGCCTGACCATCCTCCTCGTCGAGCACAACATGAAGGTCGTCATGGGCGTCTGCGAGCGCATACAGGTCGTGGACTACGGCAAGTCCATCGCCCTCGGCCTCCCGCACGAGATTCGGAACAACCCGAAGGTCATCGAAGCGTACCTGGGTGATTAGTAGGCAGTAGGCAGATGGCAGTAGGCAGTTGAAAGCACTGCTATCGAGAATCTTGGATTAACTTTCAACTACCCTGACGCGGAGCGAACTGCCTACTGCCATCTGCCTACTGTCCTATGCTTACACTCGAAAACATCTCAGTCAGTTACGGCGCCATCAGGGCTTTGAAGGGCGTGTCGATGCACGTCGAGCAGGGCGAGGTGGTGACGCTCATCGGCGCCAACGGCGCGGGCAAGACGACGACGCTGCGCACCATCACGGGGCTGCTCTCGCCGACCGAAGGGCGCATCCTCTTCGAGGGGCAGGAGATTTCCGGCAAGCCGACGCACCAGCTCGTCGCGCGCGGCATCTCGATGTCGCCGGAGGGGCGCGGCGTCTTCGCCAATCTCACCGTGCGCGAGAACCTACAGATGGGCGCCTACCTCAAGAAGAACAAGTCAGAGATTGCCCACGACCTCGAACGCGGCTTCCGCATGTTCCCGCGCCTCAAGGAGCGCGAGTCGCAGAAGGCGGGGACGCTCTCGAGCGGCGAACAGCAGATGCTCGCCATGGCGCGCGCGCTGATGTCGCGGCCGCGTCTCCTTCTTCTAGACGAGCCTTCGCTCGGCCTCGCGCCGCTCGTCGTCCACACCATCTTCGAGGCCATCGACGAGATACGCGGCGAGGGCACGACCATCCTCCTCGTCGAGCAGAACGCCCACGCCGCGCTCGGCCACTCCGACCGCGCCTACGTGCTTGAGACCGGCCGCATCGTGATGGAAGGCCCCTCCAAGGAACTCGCCGCCGACCCGCGCATCAAGGAAGCCTACCTCGGCGAGTAACACGACGCGAAGTGGATACGGCCGCGCCCGGGCCGGGGCATTCTTTCTCATCAAGCCTATGAAAAGGGGAGCGACCAGAGCACTGCCGCCGACGCTGGCGGCGGGGCTCGCGGGGGCATGCGCGCTCCCGTTCGCGCACGCGCTCGCGGCCGGTGGCGGCGGCGAGACGGCGCACGGCGCGGAGGCGGCTGGGCACGGGCTCGACCCGTTCGTGCTCGCGGGGCTCGCGCTCATCTTCGTCGTGGCGAAGTTGGGCGGCGAACTGTTCGAGCGCATCAACCAGCCGGCGGTGTTGGGCGAACTGGTTGCGGGGATGTGCGTGGGCGCACTCGCGCTCGCGGGCGTGAGCGGCGTCGAAGTCCTGCGCACCAACGCCGTCATCGGCGCGCTCGCGGAGATCGGCGTCATCATCCTGCTCTTCGAGGTCGGGCTCGAATCGAAGCTCGGCGACATGCTCGAAGTCGGCTGGTCTTCGCTCTTCGTCGCGACGGCGGGCGTCGTCGTGCCGTTCTTTTTAGGATGGGGCGTCTCGGCCTACTTCATGCCGGAGGAGGCGACGCTCGGCCACATCTTTATCGGCGCGACCTTGTGCGCGACCTCGGTCGGCATCACCGCGCGCGTGCTGCGCGACATGGGGCGGCTTCAGACGCGCGAGTCGCGCATCATCCTCGGCGCGGCGGTGATTGACGACGTGATGGGGCTGCTCATCCTCGCGGTCGTCGGCGGCGCCATCCGCGCGACGGCCGCGGGCGGTTCGCTCGCGCTCTCCGACGTGGCCCTCATCGCGGGCAAGTCGGTCGCCTTCCTCGTCGGCGCGGTCGTGGTCGGGCACTTCGTCGTGCCGCGCCTCTTCCGAGGGGTCGGGCGTTTCAAGAGTCGCGGCGTGCTGCTGACGGTGTCGCTCGCGTTCTGTTTCTTCCTCGCGTGGCTGGCGGCGGTCGTCGGACTCGCGCCCATCGTCGGCGCGTTCGCCGCTGGGCTCGTGCTCGACGAAGCGCACTTCGAGTCGTTCAGCGAGCGCGGCGAGCGCGACCTCGAAGACCTCATCGCGCCGGTCGGCGCAGTGCTCGTGCCCGTCTTCTTCGTACAGATGGGGATGAGGGTTGACCTGAGCGCGTTCGCGCGTTGGGAGCTTCTCGGCTTCGCGGCGGTGCTCACGCTCGCGGCCATCGTGGGCAAGCAGGTCTGCTCGCTCGCCGTCGTCGAGCGCGGCGTCAACCGCCTCTCGGTCGGCTTAGGGATGATTCCGCGCGGCGAGGTCGGGCTCATCTTCGCGGGCATCGGCGCGTCGCTCACGCTGCCGAACGCGCGGGGCGTGCCCGAGCCTGTCATCGGCCCCGCCACCTTCGGCGCGGTCGTCATCATGGTCATCGTCACGACGCTCGTCACGCCGCCCGCGCTCAAGTGGTCGCTCCAACGCACGACGCCCGCGCCCGAGCCGGGGCAGGACGAGGCGGTCGCCGAAGTCGGCGACGCCGCCGCGCGCCGTACGGAACTGTGAGGGATTGAACCACGGAGACACGGAGGCACAGCTTTAAAGACAGCAGTCAACGAGCAGTGTCTCTGTGTCTCCGTGTTTGATTTTCTTTGCTCTATGCACGACTCGAAACTACACTGAAGTACTTGTGTTAAGGCGGAAGACATACATGACGGTGCTTGTGCTCTGCGTCGCGCTTGGCGCGCAGGGCTGCCGGCGGCAGGACGCGCGCGTGGTCGAGACGCCGCCACCCGAGCGCGTGCGCGTCGGCGCCTTCATGTCTCTGTCGGGCGACACGGCGCAGTACGGACTCTCGGCCCTGAACGGCATCCGCATGGCCGTCGAGGAGGCGAACGCGGCGGGCGGGGTCAGGGGGATGCGCATCGACCTCATCGTGCGCGACACGCGCTCCGACGCGGTCGAGACCTCGCTCGTCGTCGAGAGGCTCGCGCGCGAAGAGCGCGTCCACGCGCTCATCGGCGAGGTCGTCAGCTCGCGCTCGCTGGCAGCGGCGCGCGTCGCGCAGCGCGAGCAGGTACCGATGCTCACGCCCTCCGCCACCAGCCCCGAATTGACCGCTGTCGGCGACTACGTCTTCCGCAGTTGTTACACGGACACCTTCCAGGGCGTGGCGCTCGCGCGCTTCGCCACCGAGCGGCTCGGCGCGCTGCAAGCCGCGCTCATCGTAGACCGCGACCAACGCTACTCGGTCGAGCTGGCGCGTCTCTTCCGCGAAGACTTCGAGCGGCGCGGCGGCAAGGTCGTGGCCGAACAGGAATACCCCGACGGCGAGTCGGATTTCTCCGTGCAACTCGCAGAGGTCGGCGCCGCGCGGCCCGACGTAATCTTCATCCCGGGTTATTACATGGAGGTGGGTCTGCTCGCGCGTCAGGCCCGCGCGCTTGGCATCAACGTACCGCTCGTCGGCGGCGACGGGTGGGACTCGCCGCGCCTCGTGCAGATTGGCGGGCAATCAATCTCGGGTGGCTACTTCACCACGCACTTCTCGGCCGAAGACCCGGACCCGCAGGTGCAGCGTTTCGTCGCCGACTACCGCCGTCTCTTCGGCATGCCGCCGGACTCCTTCTCGGCGACGGCCTACGACGCCGCGCGCATCATGCTCGCCGCCATCGAGCGCGCGCCCACGCTCGAACGCGCGGCCGTCCGCGACGCGCTCGCGGCGACGACGAACTTCCCCGGCGTCACCGGCGCCGTCACCTTCAACCCGGAGCGCAACGCCGTCAAGCCCATCGTCGTCGTCCGCATCGGCGACGACGGACGCCAGGCGGTCGAGGCGCACGTCACGCCCGAAGACGTGGCCCCGCCCGCCACGCCCACACCCTCCCCGACGCCCAAGCCTCGTCGCGGCCGCCGTCGCGGCTGAGCGGAAGTAGGGAGGACAAGGCCGCGCTCCCGGCGCGCAGTCGCCTGTTCCGTTTGGCAAGTTGGTATGACTACTATCTACTGTCTCAACGAACGTCCGACGGGTACTTGAATGTGAAGCTCGCGACCTTCGACTCGCGCGCGCCGACGCTCACCTTCGCTCTCGCCTCCGCAAACTTCTCGTGCCAGACCACGACCTCGTAGTCGCCGGGCGGGAGCCCTTCGATGGCGAAGTAGCCGTTGCGCCCCGTCACTGCGAAGAAGGGATGCGACATGACTGCGACGTAGCCGCGCTCCCAGGGGTGCTGTCTGCACGTGACGACGAAGGGCGGCTCGGGCCGCTGTAAGAGGACCTCGAAGCTGTCGCCGGGCGAGAGCCCCTTGTTGAAGAGCGGGTTCACCTTCGTCAGAAAAGCGGGGTTGTGATGCGTGCGGTCGTTGTTCTGAAAGTAGAGGGTCTGGCCGGCCTGCATGGCGAGCACGCGCGGCGCGATGCGGCACCGGCGGCTGCCGAGCGCGGGCATCCACGACCGCAACTCAAACATGTAAGAGTCGAGCACCGCCGACTCGACGTAGACCAGCACGTTGGCGAGCTTGCCGCGCTCGACGGCTATCTCTTCGAACGGCGCCCCGCTCTTATTCAAAGAGGCGCAGACGGGGTCGGCCGCCATCGAGGGCGAGGGCTTGGGCGGCACGTTGCCTTCGACCGTGACGACGCCCTCGATCATGCCCTCCTGACCCTTCGGAATGTAGAGAGTCCGCTCCTGCGGCCGCGTCGCGTGCGTTCCCGTGAGCCCCCGCGCGCCGCCCGCGAGCGCCGCGAACAGCAACGTCGCGGACAGTGCCGCCCGAAGGAACGCGTAACGCTTCATCCTCATCGCTTCAAACATGAAATTCCGAGCCTTGTGTGTTCAGCCCCGCGTCGAGTCCAGCGACGCGCGCGCGGCGGTCAGAGCCTCGCGCACGCGTTCGGGTGACGTGCCGCCGGCCTGCGACTTCGTCGCCAGCGTCTGTTCGAGCGAGAGCGCCTCGTACACGTCATCCGAGACGAGCGGCGAGACCTCGCGCAACTCCTCAAGCTCAAGCTCGTGCAGCTCAAGCCCCTTCGAGAGCGCGTGCAGGACCATGCGGCCCGCGGCCTCGTGCGCCTCGCGGAAGGGCTGGCCGCGCCGGACGAGGTAGTCGGCCATCTCGGTCGCGTTCATGTAGCCGACCGACGCCGCGTCGCGTGCGCGCGCCTCGCGCAGCCGCAGGTTGCGCAGCACGGTCGCCGTCACTTCGAGCGACTCGCGCACCGTGTCGGCCGTGTCGAAGACGGCCTCCTTGTCCTCCTGCATGTCCTTGTTATAAGTGAGCGGCAGCCCCTTGATGATCGTGAGGAGCGCGAGCGCGTGCCCGTAGACGCGGCCCGTCTTGCCGCGTACCAGCTCAAGCGCGTCCGGGTTCTTCTTCTGCGGCATCAGGCTCGACCCCGTCGCCACCGCGTCCGACAACTCGACGAAACCGAACTCGTTCGTCGCGTAGATGATGAGGTCTTCGGCCAGACGCGAGAGGTGCGCCATCACGAGCGCGGCGGCGAAGGCGAACTCGACGCAGAAGTCGCGGTCGCTCACGGCGTCGAGGCTGTTGCGCGAGACCGAGTCGAAGCCGAGTTGCCGGGCGACGAGTTCGCGGTCGATTGGATGACTCGTCCCCGCGAGCGCGGCCGACCCGAGCGGCATCACGTTCACGCGCCGCCGCGCGTCCGACAGACGCTCGCGGTCGCGCGCGAACATCTCGAAGTAGGCGAGGCACCAGTGCGCGAAGAGAATTGGCTGCGCGCGCTGCAAGTGCGTGTAGCCGGGCAGCACCGCGTCCGCGTGCGCCTCCGCGAGGTCGAGCAGGGCCGTCTGCGCGGCGCGCAGTGCCCCGGCGCAGCGGTCGATCTCGTCGCGCAGCCACAACCGCAGGGCCGTCGCCACCTGGTCGTTGCGGCTGCGGCCGGTGTGGAGCCTGCGCCCCGCGTCGCCGACCAACTCGGTCAACCGCGCCTCGATGAACGAGTGCACGTCCTCTGCCGCCTCGTCCGCGAAGAAGGTTTCGCCCTCCGCCTCGGCGCGCGCGAGCAGCCTGCGCAGCCCCACGCTGACGGCCGACGCCTCTTCTTCACTCAGCACGCCGGCCGCGCGCAAACCCTCGCCGTGCGCCAACGACCCGCGCACGTCCGCCTCGAACAGCCTCCGGTCGAATCCGAAGGAGCGGTTGTAACGCGCGAACCCCGGGTCGATCTGCCCCGTGAACCGCCCGCCCCACAATTTTTTCCCCTCGCTCATCAATATTCCTCCCGCCCGCGATTCTACACAAAACATCCCGCAACGGCTTGCGTCCATGCATCTTTGCTGCTAGTTTATGCATCTATTCACTCGTTATGCGTACTTGTTGCATAACGGCGGGATTTTGAATGATGCAGAAGACGAAGCGCCAGCAGAAGATCATGAGCCTCATCCGCGCGCGCCGCATCGGCACGCAGCAGGAGTTGACCGCGTTGTTGGAGCGTGCCGGGTTCGTGGCGACGCAGCCGAGCGTGTCGCGCGACCTGGAGGAGTTGGGCGTCGTCAAGCACAACGGCCACTACACGCTGCCGCGCGCGGCCGAGGGCGCGGCGGCGCACGGGCTGCTCGGGCTCGACCCGGCGGGCGACTGCCTCGTCGTGGCGAAGTGCGAGCCGGGGATGGCGTCGGCGGTGGCGGTTGCCATCGACCGCGCGGGGCTCGACGAGATCGTCGGCACCGTGGCCGGCGAGGACACGATCTTCATCGCCGTGCACGAGCACAAGGCGCAGCGCACGGCCATCAAGAAGGTTTGGGAGCTGTTCGGTTAGTTAGGGGTTAGAGAAGGAGAAGGCGTGACGGAGAAGATTAAGAAGGTCGTACTGGCTTACTCGGGCGGGCTCGACACGTCGGTGATGCTGCACTGGCTGCGGGCGAAGTACGGGTGCGAGGTCGTCTGCTACTGCGCGGACGTGGGGCAGGGCGAGGAGTTGGCGGGGCTCGAAGAGAAGGCTCTGAAGAGCGGCGCGTCGAAGCTCTACGTCGAAGACCTGCGCGAGGAGTTCGTCGAGGAGTACGTGTGGCCGGCGGTGAAGGCGAACGCTTTGTACGAGGGCGTCTACCTGCTCGGCACGTCCCTGGCGCGGCCGGTCATCGCGAAGCGGCAGATCGAGATCGCGCGGCGCGAGGGCGCCGACGCCGTGGCGCACGGCGCGACCGGCAAGGGCAACGACCAGGTGCGCTTCGAGTTGACCTACTACGCGCTTGAGCCCGACATCAAGGTCGTGGCGCCGTGGCGCGAGTGGGAGTACAAGGGCCGGAGCGACCTCATCGCGTACGCGAAGGAGCACGACATCCCCGTCACGGCGACGGCCGAGAAGCCCTACTCGATGGACCGCAACCTGATGCACGTCTCTTACGAGGGCGGCATCCTCGAAGACCCGTGGGCCGAGCCGCCCGCCGACATCTTCCAGATGACGGCGTCGCCCGAGAACGCTCGCGCGGACGCGCAGTACGTCGTCATCGGGTTCGAGCGCGGCGTGCCCGTCAGCATCGACGGCGAGAAGCTTGGCGCGGTCGAACTCCTCTCGACGCTCAACCGTCTCGGCGGCGAGCACGGCGTGGGGCGCGTTGACCTGGTTGAGAATCGCTTCGTCGGGATGAAGTCGCGCGGCGTGTACGAGACGCCGGGCGTGACCATCCTACAGGCCGCGCACCGCGCGCTCGAATCGCTGACGCTCGACCGCGAGGTCTTGCGGATGCGCGACGCTTTGAGTTTGAAGTTCGCGGAGAGTGCTTATTACGGCTTTTGGTTCGCGCCGGAGTCGGAGCTGATGCGCGCGACCATCGACGCGACGCAGGAGCGCGTGACGGGCGAAGTCAGGGTGAAGCTCTATCGCGGCAACGTCATCGTCGCCGGCCGCCGCTCGCCGAACTCGCTCTACCAGGAGAAGCTCGCGACCTTCGAGGCCGACACGGTCTATAACCAGCGCGACGCCGAAGGCTTCATCAAGCTCAACGCTTTGAGATTGCGCACGCTCGCGAAGGTCAACGCCGACTAGTTAAGAAGGGGGACGCCGCCGATGGAAGAGATGGGGACGAAGGTGACGGTCGTGGAGGCCGACAAGATCGGTTCGGTCGTGTCGGGGTTGAGGCTCGGGCGGACTCTGGCCGTGGTGGGCGGGCGCCGCGCGGCGCGCGTGGGCGACGTGGTCGTGGTGCGCGCGCTGACCGACAGCGCCACATACAACCAGCTCGAACTCCCGACCGGGCGCCTGGCGAAGATCAACCCCGGCGACGTGCTCGTCGGCGCGTTGGGGAGCCGGCGCGCGCTCAAGGGCTTCGTCGGCGACGTGCCGGCGGAGGCGGGCGCGGGCGACCGTCTGCACCTCTTGAACATGGGCGGCGTCATCGGCTACTGCAAGGGGCATCACTCGTCCTTGAGCGACGCCATCGAGGTCGAGGTGCTCGGGTTCGTCGTCGATGAAGACCAGCGGGTCCGTAACATCGCCGACGGGGCCTTGGCCCTGCGCAAGAGTCTGCCAGCGGTCTGCGCGCCGCTCGTCATCGTGGCGGGCGCGTGCATGAACTCGGGGAAGACTTTCGCGGCGACGGAGATCGTGCGGCAGGCGACGCGGCAGGGCTTGCGCGTGGCGGCGGCGAAGCTGTCGGGCGTGGCGGCGCTGCGCGACACGCTGAACATGGCCGACCACGGCGCCGTGGCGACCGCGAGTTTCCTCGACTGCGGGCTACCCTCGACGGTCGGCGTCGGCGACCTCGCGCCGGTGGCGAAGGCCATCATCTCCAAGCTCAACGAGTCGGCGCCCGACCTCGTCATCATCGAGTTGGGCGACGGCATCCTGGGCGGCTACTCGGTCGAGTCGGTGTTTGAAGACGAAGAGCTGCGCGCGGCGATGGCGGCCGTCGTCTTCTGCGCGTCGGACTACGTGGGCGCGTGGGGCGGCATCGAGTTGTTCCGTCGCCGTGGCATCGAGGTGGACGTGGTGGCGGGCTCGGTCACGGACTCGCAGATGGGCGAGGACTACATCACGCAGGAGTTGGGCGCGCCGGCCGGCAACGCCAAGCGCGACGGCGCGCGCCTGTTCGAGTTGGTCAGGTCGAAGGTCGTCGGCGAGCGGCGCGAGCAGTTGGCCGTCTGAAGCGCCGTTAGCTCCGCCGGGCTCGCAGCAGGGCGGCGAGGCCGATGAAGATGAAGACCAGGCCGACGAAGACGAAGGTCCGGTTGGTGCTGACGCCGATTGCGATGAAGGCGATGCCGAGTGCGATGAAGGGGAACCCTGCTTTGTTCATGTACTGTTAATCTCCCGGCCCCGTGCTTTTGTCGGGCGCGGCTTTCGAGTCATGGTGTTTACGGCCGCGCCGTCGAAAATGTTTACGCGCCCCGCGCGCCGTGGCGACGTTCGGAGTCAAGAGAATGAGAATCAGGGTCGGCATCTTCGGCGGGTCGGGGTACGGCGGGGCGGAGCTTTTGCGCATACTGCTCTTCCACCCGCACGCGGAGGTCGTGCTCGTCACGGCCAACGAGCACGCGGGCAAGGCCGTGGGCGAAGTCCACAGGAACCTTCTCGGGCTGACCGACCTGCGTTTCGAGAAGGCGCCCGAAGACTTTGAGAGTCTGTCGAACCTCGACTGCGTCTTCCTCGCGTTGCCGCACGGGCAGGCCCTTGAGGTCGCGCCACGGCTGCCGACGGGCGTCAAGGTCGTTGACCTGTCGGGCGACTTCCGCCTGGGCGACGCGGGCGAGTTCCTTGAGCACTACGGGCGCGAGCATACGGCCGTCGAGCTTCAGCGCGAGTTCGTCTACGGCCTGACGGAGTTCAACCGCGAGCGGATTAAGAGCGCGCGGCTGATCAGTAATCCGGGTTGCTTCGCCACGGCGACGCTGTTGGGGCTCGGGCCGCTGGCCGCGTCGGGGGCGCTGAAGGGGCGGGTGGTGGTGGACGCGAAGACGGGCTCGTCGGGTTCCGGCGCGAAGCCCGCCGCGAACACGCACCACCCGCAACGCTCCAACTCCTTCTACGCCTACAAGCCCTTCACGCACCAGCACGTGCCCGAGATCGAGCAGGCGCTGCGCGCGGTCGGGGCGGAGGGGCGCTGGTCGAGCGAGCTGGTCTTCATGACGCACTCGCTGCCGGTCTCGCGCGGCATCTTCGCGTCCATCTACGCGGAGCTGAACGAGGGGAGCAAGATGACTGCGGAAGAGCTGCGCGGGCTTTACGAAGAGTTCTATCGCGGCTCCTTCTTCGTCCGCCTGGTCCCGGGCTCGCCCGACATCAACTGGGTGAAGATGACGAACTTCTGCGACCTCGGCTTCGCCGCGCGCGGCCGGCAGGTCGCGGTCTTCGCCGCGCTCGACAACCTCGTCAAGGGTGCTTCGGGGCAGGCCGTGCAGAACATGAACCTGATGTTCGGTCTCGAAGAGAAGACGGGGCTGATGCTCGTCGGGGGCAATCCATAACTCATAAACGATGACAACAGACACGACGACTAAGTTCACTGACATCGCGGCGCGCGAGGAGGAGTTCCAACTCGCGACGTACAAGAAGTTCCCGTTCGCGCCGGTGCGGGGCGAGGGCTCCTGGGTGGAGACGAGCGAGGGCGAGCGCTTCCTCGATTTGTACGGCGGGCACGCGGTGTGCGCGACGGGCCATTGTCACCCGCGCGTGGTCGCGGCGTTGCGCGAGCAGGCGGGGCGTCTGTTGTTCTACTCGAACGTCGTCTACTCGGACGTGCGCGCGGAGGCGGCGCAGAAGTTGGTGGGGTGCGCGCCGGAGTTGATCACGAAAGCCTTCTTCTGCAACTCGGGGACGGAGGCGAACGAGAACGCGATGCGGATGGCGCGCATGAAGACGGGGCGCGAAAATGTCATCACGTTCACGGGCGGCTTCCACGGGCGCACGGCCGACTCCATCAGCGCGACGTTCCTCGGCAAGTACCGCGAGATAGGGAAGCCGAACGTGCCGGGCCACCTGTGCGCGGAGTTCGGCTCCATTGAATCTGTCGCGGCGCTCGCGGACGAGACGGTCGCGGCCGTGATGCTTGAGCCGGTGCAGTCGATGGCGGGCGTGACGATGGCGCCGCCGGAGTTCTATCAGGAGTTGCGTCGCCTGTGCGACGAGCGCGGGATGCTGCTCATCTTCGACGAGGTGCAGACGGGCGTCGGCCGCACAGGTTCCTGGTTCTTCGCGGGGAGCGAGGCGGCGGGCGGCGTGGTGCCCGACATCATCACTTTGGCGAAAGCGTTGGGAAGCGGCGTGCCCGTCGGTGCGTGTCTGACGACTGAAGCGGTCGCGTCGGCGATTAAGGAGAACGACCTCGGGACGACGTTCGGCGGCGGGATGCTGGCGATGGCGGCCGTCGTGGCGACGCTGGAAGCCATCGAGGCGGACGGGATGTTGGCGAACGCGCGCGCGGTCGAGAGCTTTTTGCGCGAGAGCCTCGCGGGCGTGCGGGGCGTCGCGGGCGTGCGCGGCGTCGGGTTGTTGGTCGGGATAGAGTTCGACGAGCCCGTCGCCGCGAAGGTCAACAAGGCGCTGCTCGAACGGCGCATCATCACGGGCGGTTCGAGCGACCCGAAGGTGTTGCGTTTGCTGCCGCCGCTCTGCGTGACGAAAGATGAAGCGGGGTTGTTCGTCGAGGCGTTGAAGGCGCTGCTGTGAATGTTCAGGAGCGGAAGATGAAGTAGACCGCGCCGCACATGCAGAGCGCGGCCCAGAGGTAGTCGAGCTTGAGCGGCTGGCGCATGAAGTAGACGGCGAAGGGCGCGAAGACGACGAGCGTGATGACCTCCTGCATGATCTTCAACTGCGGCAGCGTCAGGCGCTCGTAGCCGATGCGGTTCGCGGGGACCTGGAGCATGTATTCGAAGAGCGCGAGCCCCCAACTCAAAAGCGCGGCCACGAACCAGCTCCGCGAATGTAGCTCCTTCAAGTGGCCGTACCAGGCGAACGTCATGAAGACGTTCGAGAGTGCGAGCAGCACGATGGTCGTTAGAATGGTGCGCAACCGAAACCCTCCCCCTTGCACGTTGATGTCACACTGAAAGTACAATGCCGAGGAATTTTCTGACAACCGCCGAATGGACGCGCGAGGAGCTGGAGGGCTTGCTCGCGGCGGCCGCGCGTTTCAAGAGCGGCGTGGACGCGTCGAAGCCGCTCGCGGGCCGCTCGGTGGGGCTCGTCTTCTTCAACCCGAGTTTGCGCACGCGCGCGTCGATGCAGGTCGGCGTGTACGAGTTGGGCGGCAACGCCGTCGTGCTTGAGCCGGGCGGGACGAGTTGGACGCTTGAGCACCGCGAGGGCGTGGTGATGGACGGCGACAAGACCGAGCACGTCAAGGAGTTCGTGCGCGTGCTCGCGCGCTACTGCTCCGCCATCGGCGTGCGCACCTTCGCCGCGTTGAAGGATTGGAAGGAGGAACGGCGGGACCCCGTGCTCGCGGCCTTCGCGAAGTACTCGGACGTGCCGGTCGTCAACTTGGAGTCGGCGATGCATCACCCGTGTCAGGCGATGGCCGACATGCTGACGGTGCGCGAGAAGTTGGGCGAGGGGCGGAAGCGCGTGCTGCTGACGTGGGCGTGGCATCCGAAGCCCTTGCCGATGGCCGTCCCGAACAGCTTCGCGCTCGCGGCGGCGCAGATGGGGCACGACCTGACCATCGCGCACCCGCCCGGCTACGAGTTGGACGAAGACCTGATCCGCGAGATTAACTCGCGCGCGTTCGACGCCGGTTCGACCGTGACCGTGACGCGCGACGTGGAGGATGCGTTCGACGGACAGCAGATCGTCTACGCGAAGAGTTGGGGCAGTAGCGAGTTCTACGGACGGCCGCAGGACGACATGGAGGAGCGCGCGCCCTATCGCGGCGAGTGGATCGTGGACGCGGCGAAGATGGCGCGCACCGACGGCGGCCTCTTCATGCACTGTCTCCCCGTCCGCCGCAACTGCATCGTCACGGACGAGGTTATCGACTCCGACGCCTCCGTCGTCATCGACGAGGCCGAGAACAGGCTGCACGTGCAGAAGGCCATCATGGCGGAACTGCTCAAGGGCTAAGTAGGAGGGAAGCGTGAGCCAGCATCAGCAAAGACTTGACCTTCTGCGCGAGGCGTTGCCCTACATCCAGCGGTTCAAGGGCAAGACGTTCGTGGTGAAGCTGTCGGGGAAGGTGACGGAGGAGCCGGAGAATCTCGCGTCGCTCGCGGAGGAGCTGGCGCTGATGCACCAGGTCGGCATCCGCATCTGCGTCATCCACGGCGGCGGGAAGCAGTTGACCGAGCTGGCCGAGCAGATGGGCGTCGAGCAGACCATCATCAACGGCCGTCGCGTCACCGACGACGCGACGCTCGACATGGCGAAGATGATCTTCGCCGGGAAGATAAACACAGAGATTCTCGCCGCCCTCCGCCAGCGCGGCGTCCGCGCCGTCGGCCTCTCGGGCGTGGACGGCAACATCGTCCACGCCGAGCGCCGCCCGCCCAGAGACATCCTCAACAGCGAGACCGGCGAGCGCGGGATGGTGGACTTCGGCCACGTCGGCGACGTGGTCGAGATAGACGACCGTTTGCTGCGCGTGCTCCTCGACCACGAATACCTGCCGGTCGTCTCGTCGCTCGGCGCGGACGACGAGGGGCGCGTCTTCAACATCAACGCCGACACCATCGCCGCCGAGATCGCCGTTCGGCTCGAAGCCGAGAAACTGGTCATGCTCTCGGACGTGGACGGCATCTACCTCCGCCCCGGCGAGCAGGCGACGAAAATCTCGCGCCTCACGGCCGAGGAGGTCGAGGCGCTCATCCGCGACGGCATCGCCACCGGCGGCATGATTCCCAAGCTTCAGAACATCACCGAACTGCTGCGCCGAGGCGTCCGCAGCGCACACATCATCAAAGGCAGCTTGCGCAACGCACTTCTCTCCGAAGTCTTCACCGACGATGGAACGGGCACCATGATTATCGCTTGAGACGAAGGCGTCGAAGCGTGAGGCGACGGCCTCCGCCCTCAAAGCTCGGGGGTTCGAGAAAATAACTCGGACCTCCGAGCTTTTTTCTCGGGAGTCCGAGCTTTTTTCTCGGAACGTCGAGCTTTTTTCTCGGAATGTCGAGCTTTTTTCTCGGAACATCGAGAAAATAACTCGGAACATCGAGAAAATAACTCGGACCTCCGAGCCCTTTTGCTCGGACCTCCGAGAAAAAAGCTCGAACCTCCGAGAAAAAAGCTCGGAGGTCCGAGCTTTTTCGTTGAAGGTCCGAGAAATTTGCTCGGAAGTCCGAGTAATACCGGCTTGCAGATGAGAATAAGGGGGCGTTAGTCGCTTTATTTCAGTTCGCAAGTCGGTATAGGTAGCTCGGAACGTCTAGTAGCTGCCGCGATTCTTCATGCGGATCAGCTCTTCGGGCGTGGGGGCGCGGCCGGTGTCGGACTTGGCGCGGCGGATGAAGTCGGCGCCAACGCCGTGGTCGCGCAGGCGGACGAGCTGTTCGACCGTGAGGTGCGTGTAGCCGAGGTCGCGCAGCTCGCGGATGAACTCGACGCCGACGCCGTGGTCGCGGACGCGAACGAGTTGTTCGAGCGAGAGCGATTCGTAACCTTCGGCGCGCATCTCCTTGATGAAGTCGGAGGTGACGCCGTGGTCGCGGACACGGATGAGACCTTCGAGCGTGGGCGTGTCGAAGCCCGCCGCCCGAATCTCGCGGATGAAGGAGGGCGTGACGCCGTGGTCGCGCGTCCGCACCAACTCCTGGGCCGTGAGGTCGCGGAAGCCCGCGTCGCGCAGCTCGCCGATGTATTCGAGGCTGACGCCGTGGTCGCGCATGCGGACGAGCGACTCGACGGTGCCGAGGCGGTAGCCCAACTCCTTCAGTCCGCGCACGTAATCTTCGCGCACGCCGTGGTCGCCCATGCGGACGAGCTGGTCGATGGTCGGCTGCTGGTAGCCGGCGGACCTCAATTCGTCGAGCAGGCCGACGCCGACCTCGGCCATCGCGAGGCGGAAGAGTTGCCGCGTGTCGGGCGTGCCGACGCCGCGCCGCGTCAACTCGGCGGCGAAGTTGGGGTCGGGGATGAAGTTGAAGTGGCCCGAGCCGTCGCCCTGCCGGAACCAGCCCTCGCAGGCGAACGTGCCGGCGTCGCGCCGCAGGTCGAAGCGGACGTTGGTGCCCGTGGCCGAAAGCGCCTGCTCGCGCGTTAAGCCCTGCAAAGTCCCGGGCGCGACGTTGCGGGTCGTGTTCCAGTTGCTCTGGTGCAGGCGGCCGTCCGTGCCGCGCCGGTTCTCGTGGTAACGCAGAGTGAGCGAGGTCTTGCCCTCGTCGGTCGCGTACTCGACGAGCCATTGCCCCTCGAATCGCTGCTCCTGCGCGAAGGCCGTGCAGCCCGCGAGCAGCGCGCAGAGCGCGAGCGCGGCGAGTGCGTTGGTCGAAGTGGTGTGGCGCGTGCGTGTGGTCGGGCGTGTCTGACGCTTCATGCCGGTCTCTCCTGTCTGAAGGGTTTGCGGGCGGTTGGCCGGGGTCAGTTATTGAAACTCTCGGCCGTTTGAAGTGGACACACCGCCGCTTTAAGGTTTGTGGCAGGAGACCGGCAAGGGTTTCAGTTTTTTTCTCCCACGCAAGCCTCACTCCTGTCGCTTCGGGCGTTTGAAGAAGTAGACGGAGGTCGTCGTGCCGTTGCCGTCGTTGAGGTGGAGGTCGGTGCGGACGGCGGTCAGTTCCCAACCATCCTCGCCGAGTTTGGCGAGCGCGTTGCCGAGCGCCTCCTCTTCGCTGGCGCCCTCGATCTCCTCGGAGCCTTCGGGGAGGTAGCGGACGTAGGCCGCCGGCACGCGTTTGGGCGAAGAGATGCTGAAGCCCTTGTCGTGGTAACGGAAGCCGTTGATGACGCAGTACTCCCATTTCAGCGGCGCGTTCGGCGCGGCCTCTTCCTTCGCGGCGGGAGCCTGCGCGCGCTCTTCGACGGCGCCGGAGCCGGGCGGGAGCTTGATGACGGGGCCGGCGGCCGGGCCTTGCGGCCTGCGCGGCGGCTCGGGCTGCGCGGTCTGCGCGTAGGCGGCGGGCGCGAGGGCGAGCGCGAAGACGAAGACGAACGCACGCGCACCGTGTCCTGCTTTCATTTCGGTTGTGCCCCTTTCGGATGAGAGAATCGACGCCGTCGTCGTCAGGTCAAACACGCGCGGCGCGGCGGCCGGTGCCGGAATTGTAGACGGAGCGCGGGAAGAATTTGAAATCCGAGCTTTCAGATTTGAAATTAACACAGAGGCCGGGCCGTTTCGCGCGGCGGCTGCTGCGTGAGTGGCGGCTGCGCGGCTGGCCCTTGCGCGGCGAGCGTGTGCTGGTCGCCGTCTCGGGCGGGGCGGACTCGACGGCGCTGCTGCTCGCGCTCGAAGAGTTGAAGCGGGTCGGCCTGCTCGGAGTTGACTTGACGGCGGCGCACCTCGACCACGGGCTGCGCGGCGAGAGCGCCGCCGGTGACGCGCGTTGGGTGGAGCGTCTGGCGCATGAGTTGGGGTTCGAGTGCGTCGTGGGCCGCGCCGCCGTGGCGGAGCGTGCGCGGGAGACGCGCGACAACCTTGAGCAGACGGCGCGGCGCGCGCGTTACGAGTTCCTTGCCCATGCGGCGCGCGAGTGCGGGGCGCGCGCGGTGCTCGCGGCGCACACGCTCGACGACCAGGCGGAGACCGTCCTGCTCCGCCTGCTGCGCGGGAGCGGCGCGGAAGGTCTGGGCGGGATGGCGCCGGAGCGCACGCTCGAAGAGGGCGGGGAAGTTTACTTGCGCCGCCCGCTCCTCGCGTGGGCGCGGCGCGCGGAGACGGAAGGCTACTGCCGCGAGCGCGGCGTCGAGGTCCGCAAAGACCCTATGAACGACGACGAGGAGTTCGCGCGCGTGCGCGCGCGGCGCAAACTCCTGCCGCTGCTCTCGACCTTCAACCCGCGCGCGGCCGAAGCCCTCGCGCGCACGGCCGCGCTGCTGCGCGAAGAGTCGGCCGCGCTCGACGGACTGGCCGCCGCGCTGCTCGAAGAGGCGCGCGCGAAAGAGACGGCGGACGCATCAACACTCAAAGTCGAAGCCCTCGCCAACGCGGCGCCCGCGCTCAGGCGTCGCGCGCTGCGTCTGTGGCTCGCGCGCGAGCGCGGAGACTTGCGCCGTTTGTCGAGCGCGAACCTGCTCGGCGTCGAGCGCCTGCTCGAAGGCGAGCGCGGCGGCCGCGTCGCCGAACTCCCCGGCGGCGCGCGCGTCGAACGCCGTCGCGGCCTCCTCCACTTCCGTCCCGCCGTGGGAAAAGGTGAGCCCGAAGCTTAGACTCCCGACCTCACACCGTTGACGAGCACTCCCGGCGGGCGTATAAGTCGGATGTCACAGCCACCGCCCCACACCGCAAAGGTTTTAGTAGTCGTCATGGGCTCCGCCAAGCTCACAGCCTCTTGAAAAGAGAGACGCCATGAACGCTCACCGCCTTCGCTCGATGCTCAACCGCCAGAACGTTGTTCCCTTGACCGTCCTCTTCCCTGCTGCAAGCCGAAGTTCATACAACCAGACCCCAACCTCTCTGGGTCTTGCATATGGAACTGTAACCCCTCCGACTACCCTGAATGCGAGGAGGGGAGACTCGACAGCGGCTGCTTCATCGTCAGTGGGCCGATGGTCTGCGAAGAGACCTATGGCGAAAATTACAGATTTACAATCAGGGTAGATGGCAGCTCTGCATGCTGTCCCGCCCCGACGCCGACGCCGACCCCGTTGGTGACGGGAGGCGGGCCGCCTTCCTGCTACTTCGCCCAGATGTCAACGCTCTGTCCTGACCTGGGGGCGTGGTGCGCCTGCAACGACGTGGCCGGCATCTGGCGGGAGGAGAGTTGTAGTTGTCTGACCTACTCGCCGGTGCTGGTGGATACGGCGGGCGATGGGTTCAGCCTGACTGACGGCGCGGGCGGCGTAGACTTCGACATCGACTCCGATGGCGTGCGGGAGCGGATGGCGTGGACGGCCCCCGGCTTCGACGACGCCTGGCTGGCGCTCGACGGCGACGGCGACGGCTTTATCGACGGCGGGCGCGAGCTGTTCGGCAACTACACGCCGCAGCCGCTCGGCCCGGAGAGGAATAGCTTCTTGGCGCGCGTCCGCCTCGACTACAAGGAGTCGAAGCGCGTGGACGAGCACGGCAACCGGTTCCGTTACCGCGCGAAGGTGGACGACGCGAAGGGGGCGAAGGTGAACCGTTGGGCGTGGGACGTGTTCCTCACGGACGGCCGTTGAGCCGCCTCCAGGTGACCTTTTCTGGGAAAAAGGTTGAAAATGGCGGCGGCGGAACCTACAATCGTGAGGCGCGCGCGTCGGCGGCGCAAGGCGCAACGGCGCGCGCGCCGGGGGCATCCAAACGAAGCCCGACTGCCGTATAACAACAGCGGCTCGCTCCCTTGGGATTGGCGGCCGGGCGGAGATTTTGAGGGGTTCGGCGGGGAGCGACAAAAGGCGCCGGATGGGTTATCATCGGCGTCGGAGGCGTAGAAGATTTTGAGTTCCACTGCGAGACAACTAATTTTCTGGGTGCTCATCCTGGCCGGCGCCGTGATGCTCTACTCGTTCGTGACGAACCGGACGGCGAAGAATGCGCAGGAGAAGAACATCACCGAGCTGAGTGCGCTCATCAATGAGGGCAAGATCGACAAGCTGACGATCAAGCCGACCGAGGCCGTCGCCATCGAGAAGGGCTCGAAGGCCGAGATTCACACCAAGCTCGGCAACGCGGAGCTGCAAAGAGACTTGGTACGCCTTGCCACGGATAAAGGCATCGCCGCCGAGGACGAGACCGCCGCCGGCAACAGCGCCTTCTGGTCGATCCTGATGTGGTGGGGGCCGGTCCTGCTCCTCGTCGGCTTCTGGATCTTCATGCTGCGCCAGATGCAGTCGGGCGGCAACAAGGCGCTCTCCTTCGGCAAGTCGCGCGCGAAGCTCCTGAACAACCAGCAGAAGCGCGTCACCTTCAAGGACGTGGCTGGCGTGGACGAGGCCAAGGAGGAACTGCAAGAGATCATCGAGTTCCTCAAGGAGCCGCAGAAGTTCCAGAAGCTCGGCGGTCGCATCCCCAAAGGCGTCCTGCTCGTCGGCCCCCCGGGCACCGGCAAGACCCTGATGGCGCGCGCCGTCGCGGGCGAAGCCAACGTCCCGTTCTTCTCCATCTCCGGCTCTGACTTCGTCGAGATGTTCGTCGGCGTCGGTGCCTCGCGCGTGCGCGACCTCTTCGAGCAGGGCAAGAAGAACGCGCCGTGCATCATCTTTATTGACGAGATTGACGCGGTCGGCCGTCATCGTGGCGCGGGTCTCGGCGGCGGGCACGACGAGCGCGAGCAGACCTTGAACCAGTTGCTCGTCGAGATGGACGGCTTCGAGTCGAACGACGGCGTCATCATCATGGCCTCGACGAACCGCCCGGACGTGCTCGACCCGGCGCTCCTTCGCCCGGGCCGTTTCGACCGGCGCGTCGTCGTGCCGCGTCCAGACGTGCGCGGCCGTGAAGGCATCCTTAAAGTTCACACGCGCAAGATTCCGCTCGGCGAAGACGTGGAGATCAGCGTCATCGCGCGCGGCACGCCGGGCTTCACCGGCGCGGACCTCGCCAACCTCGTCAACGAGGCGGCGCTCAACGCGGCGCGCTACAACAAGAAGATCGTCAACATGGCGGACTTCGAGTTGGCGAAGGACAAGGTCCTGATGGGCGCCGAGCGCAAGTCGATGGTCATCACCAACGAGGAGAAGCGCGTCACCGCTTATCACGAGGCCGGCCACACGCTCGTCGGCCTGAAGGTGCCGAACGCCGACCCCGTCCACAAGGTGACCATCATCCCGCGCGGCATGGCGCTCGGCGTCACGCAGCAGTTGCCCGAGGGCGACCGCCACAACTACTCGAAGGAGTATCTGCTCGGCCAGATCGCCATCCTGATGGGCGGCCGTCTCGCCGAAGAAGTCTTCTTGGGGAGCATCACGACCGGCGCCTCGAACGACATCGAGCGCGCGACCGAACTCGCCCGCGCGATGGTCTGCGAGTACGGCATGTCCGAGCTGGGGCCGCTCACCTTCGGCAAGAAGGAGGAGCAGATTTTCCTCGGCCGCGAGATTTCGCAGCACCGCGACTTCTCCGAAGACACGGCGATCAAGATTGACCAGGAGGTCAAGAAGCTCATCGGCGAGCAGTACGAGCGCGCGCGCAACATCATCCAGGAGAACCGCGAGACGATGATTCGTCTGGCCGAGACCCTGCTCGACCGCGAGACGCTCGACGCCGTCCAGATTCGCCGCATCATCGCGGGCCTGCCGCTCGACGACGACTCTTCGTCCTCGCACAAGGACGACTCAGACCGGCCGCAGCTCAAGGAGCCCACGGCCAATCCGCTCAAGCCCATTCTGCCCCCCATCACGGGCGGCAACCCGGCGCCGGCCTAAGCGTCCGGAATTTCCGAGATGAAGGGGAAGGGGGCTCAGCCTCTTCCCCTTTTCCTTATTCCTGAGATGAAAGTAAAACCAATCCTCCCGCTACTCGTCTTTGTCATCGGACTCCTCGCCTCGACCCTGACGCCGGGGCCGGCACGCGCGAGGGCGCAGCAACGCGGCCCGGATGTCGCCCGGGACACGTCCTCGGTCAGCGGCAGCTACTACGCGCTGGTCATCGGTAACGACGACCACGTCTCCCTGCCGAAGCTCAGGACGGCCGCGGCCGACGCGCGCGCGGTCGAACGCGTGCTGAGCGTCGAGTACGGCTTTCAGACCCGACTGCTGATTAACGCCACGCGCGCGCGGATCATCTCGGCGCTGTCAGCCTACAGGCGCGAGTTGGGCGCCGAGGCGAGCCTGCTCATCTATTACGCGGGGCACGGGTACAGGGAGGGCGAAGCGGACAAGACTTTCTGGCTGCCGGTTGACGCGACGCTCGAAGACACGTCGAACTGGATCATCGCGGACGAGATTTCAACCAGCATTCGCGTCATCCGGGCACGGCACGTCCTCGTCGTCTCCGACAGTTGCTACTCGGGCACCCTGACGCGCGGAGCTGACGCCGCGCCGTCGCGCCCATCCGAGCGCGAGCAGTTTCTGCAAAAGATGGCCGCCGGGCGCTCGCGCACGCTGATGGCCTCGGGCGGCGACCAGCCCGTGGCGGACGGCGGCGGGAGCGGCCACTCGGTCTTCGCCGCTGCACTCCTGCGCGGCTTGCGGCAGACGGAGAGGCCACGGTTCACCAGCGCCGAGTTGTTCAGCTATGTGGTCCAGGCCGTCGCGGGGCGCGCTAACCAGACGCCGGAACATCATCGGCTTCTCGACTCCGGGCACGAGGCGGGCGACTTCGTCTTTGTGAGGGTGAAGCCGGGCGATAAGTCCACCGGGATGACGGCCGGCGTGCCCGCTTCGCCGACGCCCACCCCGCAGAGTCCCCCATTTTCTCGTGTGCAGGAAAGCCCGTCGCCCGTGTATGATCCTTCGCCCCTGTCCGCGCCCCCGAGAACCACACTGTCCGACCTGCCGGGGCGGGAAGAACTTCGGGCCTTGATTCGGTCGGTCAAAGAGGTGGAGACCGATCAAGCCAGTTTCGTCGGCAAAGCGTTTGTTATCAACGGGACGATTGAGCTGCACAGCTATTATAACTACGGCTATGAAAGTGACGTGTACTACTCTTTTCAGGTGACAGACCACACCAGCGAAATCCTCGGGGCGAGTGTCTACATGCGCCGTGACGCCAGGGGCGCGCCGGAGTTACGCCAACAACTCCTGAGTGCCAAACGCAATTCGATCAAGGCCGCGTGCCTGGTCGTCATAACGGATAAGAGGGCGATAAGCTCCGGCAGGATTCACGCCGAGTTGGTCGGCTGTACTCAGCCCTTCTAAGAGGTGGGACGCGGCCTTGTTTACGTAGTCTTCCGGCGCGGGCAGGACTCGCTTTCGCCTTCCCCATTTTTCTGTTAAGAAAGCACGCATGTTTGTCGCGCTGACGAGGGAGCCGGCCCGCGCTCTGGACGCGTGCGAGTTGACGTACAGGGAGCGCGAGCCGATTGACGCGGGCGCGGCCGCCGCGCAGCATCGCGGCTACCGAGAGGCGCTTGAGGCGTGCGGCGCGCGCGTCGTCACGCTGCCCGCCGTCGATGAGTTGCCGGACAGCGTCTTCGTCGAAGACACGGCGATTGTGCTCGACGAGGTCGCGGTGCTGACGCGCCCGGGCGTCGAGTCGCGGCGCGGCGAGGTGAGTTTGATAGAGCCGGAGGTCGCGCGCCTGCGTCCAGTCCTGCGGGTCGCGCCGCCCGCGACGCTCGAAGGCGGCGACGTGCTGCGACTCGGGCGGACGCTCTACGTGGGGCTCTCGCCTCGGACGAACGCGGAGGGCGTAGCGGCGCTGCGACGGCTCGTCGCGCCGTACGGCTACGAGGTTTTAAAGGTCGAGCCGCGCGGCTGCCTGCACCTGAAGTCCGGATGCTCGGCGCTCGACGAAGAGACGGTGCTCGTCAATCCCGAATGGGTTGAGACGGCCGTCTTCAGCGGGCGTGAGGTCGTGGCGGTGGACGCGTCCGAACCGTGGGCCGCGAACGTGCTGAGCGTCGGCCGTGCGGTCTGTGTGAGCGCGGCCTTCCCACGCACGGCCGCGATGCTCGCGCGCCGAGGCCACGACGTGCGCGCGGTCCAAGTCAACGAGTTCGCAAAGGCCGAGGGCGCGCTGACCTGCATGAGCCTCCTCTTCCGGCAGCCCTGACGGTGAAGTCAAAACCCTTGTGCCCTTCGTGTGTACTTCGTGTCCCCTGTGGTTAAATCTCGTCCGATGGACTCAAGTCACGTATGGAAACTCGCGCGCAGGAGTCTGCGGTGGGGCACGCGTACGCTCGTGATGGGCGTCATCAACCTCACGCCCGACAGCTTCAGCGACGGCGGCCGGTTCTTCGCGCGCAAGCGCGGCTGGGCCAACGCCGAGCGCATGATACAGGACGGCGCCGACATCGTGGACATCGGGGGCGAGTCCACGCGCCCCGGCGCGGGCCGCGTCTCCGAGGCGGAGGAGGTGCGCCGGGTCGAGAGGTATCTCGCCATCATGAAGGTGATGACGGGTGACTGCGTCTACTCCATCGACACCACGAAACCGACGGTCGCCCGCGCCGCCCTGAAGGCGGGCTTCGACATCGTCAACGACATCTCGGGCCTGCGCTTCGAGCCGACGCTCGCCGACATCGCCGCCGAGCACGACGCCGGGCTCGTCCTGATGCACTCGCGCGGCGACTTCGAGACCATGCACAAGCAGGAGCCCGTGGACGACATCCTCAAAGAGGTCTCCGACGACTGGCTCCGCGCCATTGGGGAGGCCGAGCGCCGTGGGGTGCGCCGCGAGAAGATCGCGCTCGACCCCGGCATCGGCTTCAGCAAGACGCAGAAGCAGAACGTCGAGTTGATCGCGAAACTCGACGTGCTGGCGCGCGACTTCGCGGACTTCCCGCTGCTCGTCGGCACTTCACGCAAGTCATTCATCGGCCACCTGCTCGGCGGCGCGCCCGTCAACAAGCGCATCCTCGGCACGATGGCAACGGTCGCGGCGGCGGTGCTGCGCGGCGCGCACATCGTCCGCGTCCACGACGTGCGCGCCGCCGTCGAGACGGTGCGAGTCGTTGACGCGATAAAAGCCGTGAACCGTGAATCGTGACAAGTAAGAACAGGACTTCTCTTGGCACGGTTCACGATTCACGGCTCACGCTCCCTTCACGGTTTACGGTTCACGCTCTCTGTGCTACGTTCAAAACGATGCTGCTCAGTAAGAGATTTTTAAGCGCGACCGCGCTCGTCGGGCTCGTCATGTTCGCGTCGGGCTTTCGCGGCTGCGGGTATAAGGCCGTGACGAAGTCGGGCCTGCCCACGCACATTAAGACGGTCGCCGTGCCCGCGTTCCAGAACCAGGCGTTGCGCTACAAGATCGAGTCGCGCTTCACCGATTCGGTCATGCGCGAAATCCTGCGGCGCGGCAAGGGCCTGCGCGTGCAGAGCGACGCGAAGGGCGCCGACGCCGTCGTGGACGGCACCATCAAGAGCTTCGCCTTCTACGGCGTGCTGCTCGACACGCGCGGGCGCGCGCGCATCTTCGAGGTGACCATCACGGCCGCCGTCACCGTCCGCGACCAGGTCACCAACCGCGTCCTCTACGATAACCAGGACTACGTCTATCGCGGCGAGTTCGAGTTCACCGACGACCCGCGCTCCTTCTTCAACGAGGAAGACCCCGCGGTCGAGCGCCTCTCGCGCAGCTTCGCCGAGAGCCTCGTCTCCACCCTCGTCAACGGCTTCGGCGTCAACGAAGAACCCTGATGTCCACGCTCACGCGCGAAGAACTGTGGCGGGAGTTGAAGGCGGGGAAGGTGGGGCCGCTCTACCTTCTCTTCGGGCCGGAGGACTATCTGCGGGACGCGGCGGCGCGGGCGGTGGCCGACGCGGCGTTGAAGGGCTCGCCGCTGCGCGAGTTCAACGAGTCTTCGTTTGACCTCGCCTCCGCTGACGTGCAGCACGCGATTGCCGCGGCCGAGCAGCTCCCGATGATGGGCGAGCGGCGCGTCGTGCTTGTGACCGGCTTCTCGCGGAAGCCCCCGCGTGCGCCTCTGCGCGAGGAGGACGCCGAGGCGCTGGAACGCTACGTCACGCGCCCCGTCGAGACTTCCGTCGTTATCTTCGTCGCCGACAATCTCGACAAGCGTTTGAAGCTGAGCAAGACGCTGCTCGAAGTCTGTCAGAGCATCGAGTTCGCGGAGCTGAAGGACGCGGAGCTGGCCGGGTGGGCGCGCGACCGCCTGAAGCACCTCGGCGCGAACGCCGAAGAGCGGGCGCTGCGGCAGGTCATCGGGCTCGCCGGCCCGTCCGTGCGGCGGGTGGCGACTGAGTTGGAGAAGCTCGCGACGGCCGCGCTCCCCGACGGGCAGGTGACGACGGAGTTGGTGGAAGAGCTGGTCGGGCGCTCGCGCGAGCTTTCGAACTTCGAGCTGTCAGACCACCTCATCGCCCGCGACCGAAGGCGCGCGCTGGAGACTTTACGAAAACTCCTCGACGACGGCGCCGAGCCCCTCATGCTCCTGGGACTGCTGGCGAGCAACTTCCACCGCCTCGCGCTCGCCAAGGAGTTGATGACGCGCGGCGCGCCCGAGCAGGAGGTCTTCCGCGTCGTCAACATGCCCTTCAGCCAGCGCAAAGAGTTTCTCGCCACCGCCCGCCGCGCTGACGCCGACGAACTCGCGCGCCGCATCGCCCGCATCGCCGCAGCCGACCTCGCCATCAAGACCTCGCTCGGCGGCGGCGGCGACCGTGGCTCCCGCCTCCAACTCGAAATGCTCGTCTGCGAACTCTCGGCGTGAGGGATTTGTCAGCCTTCAACCGGAAACCTTTGTGCCCTTCGTGCAAACCTTCGTGACCTTTGTGTTTAAGTCGGACGTGCTTAAACACAAAGGTCACAGAGGTCTTCACGGAGGGCACAAAGGTTTGTTGCTCTTATTCAAAGTCCAAACGCTTCAGGTCGGGCTCGACCCACTCACGTCTCGCCGTCTCCGTGTCGAGCAACTCTTTGCTGTAGTAGTCGAAGATGAGGCGGGAGCGGCCGCACTCGGCGGCGAGCGCGTTCGTCATCCCGGCGAGGCCGAGACTGGCGTCGGCGCGCGCGAGGTAGGCGCGGACGCGCTTGAGCCAGAAGGCCGTGATCGTCTCGTGGTAGAGGTTCGGGTTGACGCCGTGCGCCGCGACGTACGCGTTGATGCGCGCGCGGACGCGTGCGAGCGCCTCGGCCTCGCCCATGCGCTTGAGGTAGCAGAGCGCGACCAGCAAATGCTCCCTGTGGTTGAAGTCGGCCGGCGGCAACTCGCACGACTCGAACCTGCGGACGACCTCCAGGACCTCTTCGTCGGTCTGGTAAAGCGCGTTCGGCTGCGGCATCGCTCTCTCCTCCTGACGCAAAAAAGCGGGGCAGGCCGTCGTCGTGACGGCCTGCCCCGCTGTCCGTAAATTTGAAACGTCCTACTTGCCCGCGTCGCTCACGCGCACGGTGAGGCGCGACTTGTAGCGCGCGGCCGCGTTGCGGTGGAGCACGCCCTTCTGCACGGCCTTGTCGATGAGCGAGACCGTCGCGGGCAGAAGCTCCTGCGCCGCCCCCGCCTCGCCGCCTTCGAGCGCGGCGCGCAGCTTCTTGATTCCGGTGCGCAGGCGCCCGCGATTGCCGCGGTTGATGTCGCGGCGCTTCTCGTTCTGGCGCACGCGCTTCTCGGCTGACTTGTGATTAGGCATCTCTCGATTAACTCCGTCTGTCTTATGTCTCGTCTGAAAAGCTCGCCGGGGCACACTGTCGAGAATCTGCCCGCCAGAGCAAAGCCCAAAGTATAGGGAGCCAAGGCACCAGTGTCAAGGAGCCGCGAACGCCGCGCCATGCCGCTTTACACTGTCCGCCCGCGCACGTTCGGGCGCGCCCGCGCAAGGATTGCGTTGACACTCCCGCCCGCCGTGTTGTAGCGTCGTTTCTGCAATGAGACAGACCGTTTCTTCGTCCCTCATCAGCCCCCCGCGCCGCCACGCCGAGCCGTCCCCGCGAGAAGGAGAAGAGAGCGCCTTTTGAAGAAGATCGAGCTTCCGCCGCGAGCCGTCGAGACGCTCTTCGGCGTCCACGACCAGAACATCAAGCACCTGGAATCGCTCCTCGACGTGCGCGTGGACGCGCGCGGTCAGGACCTGACGCTCGACGGCGGCCCGGAGGACGTGGAGACCGCCGCGCGCATCATCGAAGACTTCGCCGCGCTCTTCCGCGAGGGCAAGACCTTCACCGACAAGGAACTCCGCGAAGCCTTCGCGCAGATTGCCGAAGACCGCACCTACTCGCTCCGCGACTACTTCACCAAGGCGCGCTTCAACCCCGCCGGCAAGAAGCAGGTCGCGCCCAAGTCCGCCAACCAGCGCCGCTACATCGAGGCGATTCAAAGCAACGACATCGTCTTCGGCATCGGCCCCGCCGGGACGGGCAAGTCATACCTCGCCGTCGCGATGGCCGTGCAGGCGCTCACGCAGAAGCAGGTCAGCCGCATCGTCCTCGCCCGCCCCGCGGTCGAGGCCGGCGAGCGCCTCGGCTTCCTCCCCGGCGACCTACAGGAAAAAGTTGACCCCTACCTCCGCCCCCTCTACGACGCCCTCTTCGACCTCATGGACGCCGAGCGCGTCGCCAAGATGCTGGAGAAGCGCATCATCGAAGTCGCGCCGCTGGCGTTCATGCGCGGCCGCGCGCAACCGTTGTACAGCCGCGTGTTGACGCCCACGGGATGGCGCACGATGGGCAGTCTCGCCGCCGGCGACTACGTCGTCGGCTCTGATGGCGGACCAACTGAGGTGTTGGGCGTCTTCCCGCAGGGGCCGAAAGAGGTCTATCGCGTGACGATGACCGACGGGTCGAGCACGCTGGCCTGCGCCGAACACCTTTGGGCTGTCAGCACGATGGAGGACAAGCGCCGGCACAAGTCGCCGCGCGTTCTGGAGACGCGGGAGATGCTCGGCAACTTCCGCCGCAACCACCAGTACCGCTACGAGCTGCCTCTGCTCTCGTCCCCCGTGGACTGGCCGCGACGCGAAGTCCCCGTCGAGCCTTACTCGCTCGGGCTACTGCTCGGCGACGGCTGCATCACGGACAAGACTTCGCCGACCTTCGCCACGTCCGACGCGGAATTGGTCTCGTCGTTGCAGTCTGCGCTCGGCGACATGAACCTTTCGTTCCGGCGTAAGTCGGCCGTCGATTACGTCATCACGAACCCTCTGGCCGGGCGCGGCGGCACAATCGTCCGCAACCCGCTCACGCAGGCGCTGCGCGAGTTGAGCCTGGCGGGGACATATTCGGCGTCCAAGTTCGTCCCCGAAGTCTACCTCTACAACAGCGCCGACGTGCGCCTCGCCGTTCTACAAGGTCTGCTGGACACGGACGGCGGGCCGGTCCTTCAAGAAGGTCGGACGTGTCGCGTCCAGTACACCACGGCTTCGGAGCGACTCAGGGACGACGTGGTCTTTCTCGTCCGCTCGCTCGGCGGCGTGGTCTACTGGCGCAGGCGCAAGGCCGAGGGGCGCAAGCCCGGCTTCGCGCGCGGCAGAGAGATACCGTATCGCAGCGACGCCTTCGTCCTGGACATCCGCCTCCCGAAAGGTTTCGAGCCTTTCAGACTTAAGCGCAAGGCGGACCTCTACCGCGCGCACGGCGGCGGACGCCCCATGCGCTTCATCAAGAGCATCGAGCCCGCGGGCGTCGAGGAGACGCAGTGCATCAGCGTCGCCGCGCCCGACTCGCTCTACGTCACCGACGACTTCATCCTGACCCACAACACGCTCGCCGACGCCTTCATCATCCTCGACGAGGCGCAGAACACGACGAGCGAGCAGATGAAGATGGCGCTGACGAGAATCGGGTTCGGGTCGAAGGCGGTCATCACGGGGGACGTGACGCAGATCGACCTCCCCACCGGCAAGCGCAGCGGGCTGGTCGAGGCCGAGCGCATCCTCTCGAAGGTCGAGGGCATCGAGTTCGTCTACTTCACAGACAAGGATGTCGTCCGCCACCGCCTCGTCCAACAGATCATCAAGGCTTACGAGTCGCAGTCGAACAGTCCCAAAGAGTGATGAGTGATGAGTGATAAGTGATAAGAAAAACCGGGCCTGCCGTGCTTTCTTATCACTTATCGCGCATCACTTGTCACTTGCTTATTTATGATTGAGGTCGTTAACCGCCAGCGTAAGGTGAAGATGGACGAGGGGCTCTGGCGGGCGTTCGGGGAGAGGGCGCTGAAAGTCGTGCCGGCGAAGGGCGCGGGGGCGACCGTGGTGTTCGTGTCCGACCGCGCGATGCGAGAATTAAATAAGCGTTGGCGGGGGAAGCGGGGGACGACGGACGTGTTGTCGTTTCCGTCGGGGCAGGAGGAGTTCGAGCGGGGTGAGGGGGCGAGTCTGGGGGACGTGGTTATCTCCGTGGAGCAGGCGGCGCGGCAGGCGGCGGAGCACGGGCTCGATTTCGAGAACGAGGTCGAGCAACTCATCCTGCACGGGCTCCTGCACCTGTGCGGGTACGACCACGAGACCGACGGCGGCGAGATGAATGCGTTGGAGTTGAGGCTGCGCCGCCGGCTCGGGATATAATCTTTGGTAAATAGTGAATGGTAAATGGTGAATGGTGGTCGGCCGGTGTTCAACTCAGGCCGCCGGGCGGACAGGTTTTAACTATTCACCATTTACCATTTACCATTCGCCGACTATGGAGACTGAGCTAGAAATCGGGGCGGGCGGCGTGCTGTTGCTGGTGCTGGCCTTCCTCTCGACGGTGGACGTGGCGTTCGGGCAGTTGAGCGACGTGGGGCTCAGGCGCCTGACGGGCGAGCGCGAGGAGCGCCCGACCCCGTCCGTCGAGTTCCTCGGCGAGGTGCTGGAGAACCGGCCGCGCTTCCGCTTCACCCTGAACGCGGCGATCCAGGTCGTGCTCGTCGCGGTGGTCGTGCTCGTCACGTCGGTCTGTTATCAACTGCTCGGCGAGGAGCGGCGCTTCCTGCTCATCGCGTTCTTCATCGCGCTGGCGCTGACGATACTCTTCCGGCAGGTCATCCCGCGACTGCTCGCGGCGACGAACCCGGAGCGGACGCTGCTCGCGCTGCTGCCGCTCTACCGCCCCTTCTACGGCGTGCTCTCGCTCGTCGCCACGCCACGGCAGGTGGCGGCCGAGCGCTCAAGGCGCGGCGGCGAAGACATACACCTCACGCGGGCCGCCGCCGAAGCGGCGGAGTCGGACGACGACGACAACGGCGGCGACATCCAGGCGCTCATCGACGTGGGCGAGGAGGAGGGCATCCTCGAAGAGGAGGAGGGCGAACTCATCCAGTCCATCATCGAGTTCGGCGAGACGCGCGCCGGCGAGGTGATGACGCCGCGCACGGACATCGTCGCGCTCCCCTCGACCGCCACCGTGCGCGAGGCGCGCGACGTGATGGAGGAGTCGAAGTACTCGCGCCTGCCCGTCTACCGCGAGCAGATCGAAGACGTGGTCGGCATCATCTACGTCCGCGACCTGCTCTCGTACTGGGCCGAGGGGCGCGAGGATGAATTAATCGAGCCGATGCTGCGGCCCGCCTACTTCGTGCCGGAGACGAAGTCGGTGGACGAGCTGCTCGAAGAGATGCAGAAGACGCACGTGCAACTCGCGCTCGTCATCGACGAGTATGGCGGGCTCGCGGGACTGCTCACCGTCGAGGACATTCTCGAAGAGATCGTGGGCGAGATAGAGGACGAGGACATCGAGAGCGAGGAGATAGTCGAGATAGTCGAGTCCGACGACGGCTACTACGACGTGCTCGGCTCGACCGAGGTCGGGAAGATCGAGCGGCTCTTCGACATGGAGATCGAGGACGACGATTTCACGACCATCGCCGGCCTCGTCATCAGCGAGTCGGGGACGGTGCCGCAGCCGGGCACGCGTCTGAACTTCAGGGGGTTGGACGTTGAAGTCCTGGAGGCCGACGAGCGTCGCATCAACCGGCTGCGCCTGCGCCGCACGCAGGGGAACAACGAGGCCGCCGCCGCGTCGGAATAGCTCGTTTCAATAAACGACTTTCACAGGGGAAGAATGGCGAAGAAGAAGAGCAGATACTTGTCGGGGCGGCGCATCGACCCGAAGGCGATTGAGGGCGGCGAGACGGTGGCCGACCTCGTGGACGAGACCTTCCTCGCGTACAACGCGGGGCGGCTGCGCGAGGCGTGCCAGTTGTTCACGCGCAAGATGCTTGAGCCGGACGTGACCGTCGGGCTCTCCATCACGGGCGCGCTCACGCCCGCGGGGCTCGGCATCTCGGCGCTCATCCCGCTCATGCGCGCGGGCTTCGTGGACTGGGTCATCACGACCGGCGCGAACCTTTATCACGACACGCACTTCGGCATCGGGCTGGCGCTCCATCAAGGCAACACGGCCATCTCCGACGTGGTCTTACGTGAAGAGGAGGTCGTGCGCATCTACGACATCTTCTTCGACTACTCGGTGCTCCTCGACACCGACGCCTTCTTCCGGCGTCTCATCGAGGGCGAAGAGTTTCAGCGGCCGATGTCCACGGCCGAGTTTCACAACCTCTGCGGCAAGTACGTGCTCGAACGCGAGCGCAAGTTGAAGATTGAGAACAAGTCGTTCCTCGCCGCCGCGTACGAGTACGGCGTGCCGCTCTACACTTCGAGCCCCGGCGACTCTTCCATCGGCATGAACGTCGCCGCGAAGGCCATCCAGGGCAACAAGCTCGCCTTCGACCCCTCGGCCGACGTGAACGAGACGGCCGCGCTCGTGCTTGCCGCCAAGCGCGGCGCCATTCACGGCCGGGGCGACAAGGGGAAGAAGCACGGCGGCAAGTCCGCCGTCTTCATCCTCGGCGGCGGGAGCCCGAAGAACTTCATGCTCCAGACCGAGCCGCAGATACAGGAGGTCTTAGGGATAGACGAGCGCGGGCACGACTACTTCCTACAGATAACCGACGCGCGCCCCGACACCGGCGGCCTGTCGGGCGCGACGCCCGGCGAGGCCGTTTCGTGGGGCAAGGTTGACCCAGAGCGGCTGCCCGACGCGGTCGTCTGCTACGTGGACTCGACCATCGCGCTGCCCGTCGTCACCTCCTACGCGCTCGCGCGCCACGAGCCGCGACAGCTCAAGCGCCTCTACGACCGCCGCGCGGAGCTGATGGAACTGCTGCTTTCTGAATACGAAAAATCGGAAAGAAGGTAAATGGTTAAAACGATCAGGGACGACCAGCCGCGCGTGTACTTCGACTGCACGAAGTGCCCGGCCTTCTGCTGCTCGATCTACGAGCGCGTGCAGGTGACCAAGCGGGACATCACGCGCCTCGCCAAATACTTCAACGTCACCTTCGAGCAAGCGCGCCGCCGCTTCACGAAGCAGTGGGAGGACGAGCGCGTCCTCAAGCGGGTCAAGGACGCGATCTTCCCGGAGACCTGCATGTTCCTCGACCAGGAGAAGCGCGGCTGCACCATCTACCACGCGCGCCCGGCGGTCTGCCGCGAGTACCCCGACCGCGTGCGCTGCGCCTACTACGACGTGCTCCAGTTCGAGCGGCGCCAGCAGGCCGACGAGACCGTCATCCCCCTCGTCCAGATCACCTTCCGCGAGGTCGAGAAGGGGCCGGAAGTTGACGACAAGTGCGAGAAGGTCTGGGAGTGGCAGCCCGAGAAGTGATGAGTGACGAGTGATAAGTGATAAGATGTCGGCGAAAGGGCGCCGGGCTTTTTCTTATCACTTATCACTCATCACTTATCACCCTTGCGGAGGTATGCGGAAGATGCGAGAAATTTTGACGAAGATGGTGGGGAAGAAGATCGACCTGTTCTGCGGCGGCACGTCGAGCCTGAGGGGCAAACTCGTCAAGGTTGACGAGGGCGTGGCGCACATGGTGGACGAGGACGACCAGATGTTCTACGTCTCCATCGAGCGCATCATCGTCTTCAGCGAGACCAAGTCGGGCGAGCAGCGCGCGGGCTTCACCGTCGGCTTCCGTGGCAAGTGAAGGCGCGTTAGGGTTCCCGTCACAAAAGATTTCAGGCCGACCCCTCTCCGGAGGGCGTCGGCCTGACGTGTGTTCGGAACTCTGTCTCTAAACTTTTATCTGCCAGCGGAGGCGACCAGCGTCGCCATCGGCACGCGGCGGAAGCCGTTGATGCGCTTGGTCCAGTAGTCGTCGAAGCGCGAGTAGACGACGCCGCGGCTCGTCGAGGCGTGGTAGAAGCCGTTCTCGTCGGCGACGATGCCGACGTGGTGCAGGTTGTTGAAGAAGACCAGCGTCCCGAACTTGTACTTCTCGTCATCGGTCGGCGGCGCGAACTCGTGCCAGAAGGTGCGGACCGAGCTGCGCTCGAACGACACGCCCGCCTGCTGGAAGACGCTCCACACGAAGCCCGAACAGTCGTAACGGTTCGGCCCCTCCGTCCCCATCCTGTAGGGCACGCCCAGACGCTCCTCAATCGCCGTCAGCATCGAACGTTCGACGAAACCGAGCTTGGCCGTCGGCACGCCAAACTGCGGCTTCAAGTATTCGGGCTCCGCCTCTGCCTCCGTCGCCGACTCGACCACGAAGATGTCGTTTTCGAGGCGCGGGCGCCCCTGCACTTCCGTGGTGGTCGTGGGCTGCGCGTCGTTGGTCGCCTGGCGCGGGCGCGTGGCGGTCTGCGCCTGTGCGGAGAGCGCGAGCAGGGTCAGGGCGAACGTGGCCGCGAGCGGCCGGGGGAACAGTCTGCAAAAAGACATCTAGGGGAACGGTCTCCTCTGCCAAAGTCTACTGATTGCCTTGGGGTATTGCTTTACTTGAGGTGGAAGCGTTGTTCCTTCGGTATCAACGCCTAAAATCCATACTACACAACAGTTACGGGCGCTGCCACAATCAATGTGACTGTTTCGTGACGACGCAGCAAGACCTCCTCAAGATTTGGCCGGAAAGGGGACGTGCAATTCGTTCAACTTGAAGGCAAAGGGACGGGTTCGGTACGGAAAATGGTGGCACGACTCACATAAACTCTTTTCCCATAGAAATTTCCAGGCGCGTCGTGATAGCATGCGCCGCCTAAAGGAGACCGCTTTTATGCTTTTCGTCGAGAGCAGGACGGCCGACCTCAACGTCGAAAGACAGCTTCGCACGCCCGTCCTCGAAGCGTTGCGGCGGCGCGGATTCGCCCCGCTGATACGCTCCGCGCGCCTGCACTTTTTCGAGCAGGCGGCGGGCGGCGCGGAGCACGCGAGGGAGCTTGAGCGCGCCCTCGAAGAGCGGGCCGCGTCCGAGGGCGAGGAGCCTTACGTGCGCGGCGATCTCTTCTGTTTTGACGACTTCGTTCACTATCTCATCTTCGGCGAAGGCTTCGGCGGGGGCGCGGGACTGCGCGCGGGCATGGTCTACGACGCGGGGACGGTCGCGCCGTCCGAGCGGCTCGAAGCCTTCTGCCGCAGCGTCGAAGAGGCTTACGAGGAGGCCGCGCGCTCGTCGGCGGGTTCGGAAACTGACGCGGAATCCACGCCGCGCTTCGTGTGGCGTGCGCGCGAGGGGCAGGCGCACGGCGCCTTCGTTCAGGGCGACGTTGAAGACACTTCGGACGCGGCGTCGCGGCAGACGGGCGTCACGCCGGAGCGCGCGCGCGGGGTCGAGATTCTTGAGGACGCGGCGGCGCGCGGCTTCCTTCAGCGTTTAAGCGAGGCGCACGCGGACGGCCGCGCCGCTGAGTTCGTCGCGGGCGGGCGCGGGCCGGAGCAGGAGACGCTGATAGCGAAACTGGCGGGCGCGGCGCTCGTGCGTCGCGAGGTGCAGGTCAGTTGCCGCAAGGACGGGCACTCGCTCTTCCGTCTGCCTTCGACGGAGGCGCTCTCGATAGTGACGGCGAGCAACGCCGTGTGCAGCGTGTGCGGCTCGGCCGTGGCCGACGAGCGCGCGGAAGAACTCGTCACGCCGACCCCGCTCGCCTCCTCGCTTTTGAAGGACGGCGCGTGGCTCTTGAGCAGTTTGCGCGCCGTGCTCGCATCCCTCGGCGTGCCCGCAGGGCAGACCGCGCCGCGCGCGGCGCAGGCGGAGGGCGAGGCGCGTCTGGTCGCGCACGTTTCTGGCGAGCCCTTTCTCTTCGTCCTGCGCGACGGCGACTTCACGGGCGCGCACGCGCGCCGCGCCGTCGATGCCGAGTCGGAGGCGCAGGCCGCGCACATGGTCGTGCTCGCCGCAGGCAAGGTGCACGACGAGGCGCGCACGCGCCTGCGCGAGCACGCGCGCCGAAGGTCTCGCGCGGGCAGCGAGACCGAGGTCGTCTTCGTCGAAGGGCTCGACAGGGCGGCCGAAGAGCTGCGCCCGCTGGTCGAGCGCGTCGCGCAGGACGCGCTCACGCGCGAGCTGTACGAGCTTGACGCCGACGCGGGCTTCGACGTGGGCTACGCCCTCGCCGCGCGCTTCCGCCTCGCGCGGCAGCGCCGCGACGGCGCGCTCCAGGACCTCGCCGCTTCCGCCGCCGGCGCCATCGCCGGCAGCCTCCGCGACTTCTAACGATGAAGTAGGAACGTGGAACGATGAACTGTAAGACAGTTGCCTTCAGTTCATCGTTCATCGTTCCTACTTCATCGTTCCGATACCGTCCACGGCTGCCAATTTGACGCGAAGGTTGAAAGTGGTATTGACAACCGTCCCGTCGTCGCGAGAATCTTAAGGCAGCGAGAGCCGCCCCCCGGTGCGGACAATCCTTTCAGCCCTGAAGTTAAGAAGATGAACAACCGCTCTTTTCTGTTTCTGAGCCTGACGGCAGCAGTGTTTGCGCCCGCGCTCGGCGCGCGCGCGCAGCAGGCCGAGCCGTCGCCCGCATTCACGCGTCCGCGCGTCGTCAACGCCGCGCAGCAGACTTCGCCGCAGGCCACGCCCGTCTCGACGCAGACGCCCGCGCCCGTGCGCGTGCCGCAACAGCCCGTCGGGACGACGCAGCAAGGCACGACGCCCGCGCCGTCCGCTTCGCCTCTGCCGAGTTCGACGCCGGCCGTGCCGCAGTACGTGGCGCCGTCCGTGCCCTTGCAGCCGGCGCACCCGCCTTCGGTCGCGAAGTTCCGCGAACGCGCGGCCGAGGCGCAGAAGCTTCTGAAGACGCGGCTGACACTCACCTCCTCGACGCCGAACACGGCCTTCGTCACGCTCGCCGCGCTCGAAGAGGGCTCGTCGAAGATTCACACGCTGAGCCTGCCGAAGGAGACCTTCCTGACGCGCGGCGCCGACGTGGTGCTGACGACGACGCAGGGGTTGCACGTGCGCTTGCAGATCGTCCGCTCGAACTACGTCAACACGGCGGTCGTCGTCTCGGAGGCCGCGACGGGCAAGCAGTTGACGCCGCTCGTCGTCGAGTACCCTATCGAGAAGTTCGGGCGCTTCCGCGAGATGGCCTACTACACTTCGGCGCACCCGGCGCTCGTCTCGTCGGAGGTGACGAAGCACGGGCAAAGTTACGTCCGCAACATGCTCGACCTCGCGGCGCAGCGTCTCAAGGACAAGGGTAAGGTCATCTCGCCCGAGACCGTGGACATCGCCGAGCGCCTCTGCCTCGTCGAGCACGTGGACCACGGCCGCTTCCGCGCCGAAGACCGCAAGCGGCTCTACGAAGAGGTCTACGCGCTCTACTCTCTGAACGAGTTGGACACGTATCGTTACTCGGTCAGCTCGGCGGGCGCGGGCGGCATGGTGCAGATGATTCCCTCGACCTACCAGATGGTCCGGCGCATGCACCCGGGCGTTGGTCTGAATCCGGACTTCGTCTTAGGCATGCGCAACCACGGCAACGCGCTCGAAGCGATGCTGCTCTACATGCAGGACACGTGGAGCGGACTCGCGCTCAGCGACGAGGTGCTCGAAGCGTTGGCGACCAAGACCGCGACGCGCGCGGAGTTGATGGCCGCCGGCTACAACTCGAACCCCGCGCGGCTGCCGCTCTACCTGCGGCGCGGCGGCGCGGCGTGGAAGACGCTCATCCCGCGCGAGACGCAGATGTACCTGCAAATCTACTCGTCGGTCGAAGGGCTCATGCAGTACAAGAACCGTGGCCGCGACAGCGCGCAGCCCGCGCCCGTCAAGTAGCAGCAGTAGCGCGGTTCAGGAATTAACCACGGAGACACGGCTCGTTGAGCTATTACTCAACGAGCCGTGTCTCTATGTCTCCGTGGTTAATTCTTTTCTAACGCTCAAGGTCGGCGCGGTCCCAGTGGGCGCTGTTGGCGGCGGCCTCGTAGGTGGTCTGAAGGAATTGGAGGAGCGCGGCGTCGGGGTTCGCGGACGCGCGGACGGCTTCGTAGGGGAGGACGAACTCCTTGAAGTCCGTGTTGTAGTAAGCACCGTCGGGGCCGGCGGGCGAGTCCTTAAACCCTTCGGGCTCGGGGTAGGCGTAGGAGTAGAAGATGGGCTCGGGCAGGGCCGGGCCGCCGGGCCAGAAGCCCGCGCTGGAGACCTCGTGCGAGTAAGCCTCGCGCGTGACCGAGTCGGCGACGCCGGGCGCGCCGGGGTGCTCGGGCGCGCGGCGGCCGGAGAAGCGCGTCACGGCGAGGTCGAAGCTGCCCCAGAAGAAGTGGACCGGGCTGCACTTGCCCGCGAAGCCCGAGCGGAACTGCTGGAAGACGCGCTCGCACTGCACCAGCACGCGGCGGAAGCGCTCGACCCACTCCGGGTCGTATGACTTGTGCGTGTCGTCCTGCTCGAACGGGATCGGGTTCTCGACCTCGACCGGCGTCGTCCAGACTTTAACGTCCAACCCGAGTTCCTTCATCCGCGACATGAACTCGCCGTGGAAGTCCGCGACCGTGCGCGGCGCGAGCGCCATCTCGCGCGAGTCGCCGTCGCTCGTCGCGATGAGGAGGCGGTGGCCGACGAAGTCGAAGTCCACCTGAAACGTCCTCTGCCCGTACGGCACGGGCGAGGTCGTCAGCCCGCCCGGCGTGACGTAGAGCGGCACCTGCCACCAGTGGTTCACGTGCGGCGCCTGCGCCAGCCGCACCTTGCCCACGACCTGCGTCCACATATGCAGCGTCGCCTGCGTCTCGCGCCCCTCCTCGAAAGGCAGGTTCGGCCACGCGTCGGCGCCCGTGTGTTGTAGTCGAGTCATCACTCACCCCGTTCCGCGAAAAAGTTTGGGCGCCGCACGGGAAAAGTCTTGCCAGTTCGGCCCCTCGTCTGCGATTATCTCCCGGCTCTACCGTGGCACTTTAACCCACGCCCAACGGTCACCTCAACGTCGGAGAAAATAATGCCCAACACTAAAGAGATACTCTGGTTCAAACAGCAGTTCCGCGTCGAGATTGAAGCCGCGGTGCAGGGCACGCCCTACACCCTCGACATGCTCGCGGCCATCGCCAGCCAGGAGACGGGCTCGATCTGGCCCTTCCTCCGCCGCGCCGGACTCAACACCGACCGCATTCTCGAACTGTGCGTCGGCGACATCATCGACGGAACCTCCGCCGGTAAGGGGCGCAGAGCCTTCCCCATCAACAAGGCCGACCTGCTTCGCCACCCGAAGGGCGCCGAGATGTTCGGCATCGCCCGCCAGGCGTTCGAGGACATGGCGAAGTACGTCCCCGGTTACAAAGCCTACGTCCCGAACCAGAACAAGTTCTGCCGAGGCTACGGCATCTTCCAACTCGACCTACAGTTCTTCAGAGACGACCCCGAGTACTTTCTTGAGAAGCGCTACGCGAACTTCAGCCACTGTCTCGCGAAGTGCATCGGCGAGCTGCGCGACAAGCAGGCGAACGCCAGGGGCCTGGGTCACCTCCGCGACAAGACGAAGCTCAACGACATCGAGATGGCCCAACTGGCTATCGCCTACAACAGCGGCAGCTACGACCCGTCCCGTGGGCTGATGCAGGGCCATTACAACAGGGATGAGAAGAAGTATTACGGCCAGTACTTCATCGAGTACCTGCGCCTGGCGCACACCGTCGTCGTGCCCGAGGCCGCCCCGGCGACGGTGACGACGCAGCCGCCCATCGTTGACGACATCGCCCCGCCCCCGCCGCCGCCCGTCGTCGCGCCCATCGTGTCGAGCGGCCCCGCGCTGGTGGCGCCGCCCACGCCGGTCGAGGCCACGGGCAAGGTCTACGTGGTGGACGTGGAGTTCGACCCGCTCAACCTGCGCGAGCAGCCGAGCAAGACCGCGAAGGTCCTCACGTCGCTGCCCGACGGCCACCCCGTCCAGGCCGTCTCGAACAAGAGGGTCAACGACTTCCTCGAAGTCGAGACGAGCCTGCACGGCGCGCACTACCACGGCTTCGCTCATACGGACTACCTGAAGCTGGCGAAGGGCATCGAGACCGTGCCCGTGCCCGTGCCGGCGGCCACCGTCACCGGCACGCTGCCGGCGATCATCATGCCGCGCAAGGCGACGACGCTGATAAGGCGCACCGACCCGGCCAGCGCGCACACCTTGCACGAGACGGGCCAGCCCGCCGGCCGCAAGGGTAAGACCCCCGACGAGCTGCGCGCCGAGCTGAACGCGATCATCGACTGGCTGGCGGTGGACAAGGTCTCGCACAAGCGCTACAAGCCGCACGGCATCGTGACCTACTGCAACGTCTACGCGCACGACTACTGCCACCTCGCGGGCGTCTACCTGCCGCGCGTCTGGTGGTCGCAGCTCGCCATCGAGAGGCTGGCGCAGGGGCAGACCGTGCCGGCCCGCCTCGAAGACACCATCGACGAGATGCGCGCCAACGACCTCTTCCGCTGGCTCCGCGACTTCGGCCTGCGCTTCGGGTGGCAGCGGACGGGCAACCTGAGCAAGCTCCAGGAGGAGGCCAATCTCGGCGCGGTCGCCGTCATCGTCGCGCGCCGCAAGTTGGAGGGAAGCTCCGGCCACATCGCCCCCGTCGTGCCCGAGTCGGCCTCCCTGATGGCGCTGCGCGACTCGCAGGGCAACGTGCTTCGCCCCGTGCACAGTCAGGCGGGCGCCGAAAACTTCCGTCGCGGTCTCGGCAACCGTCAATGGTGGCTCGGCGACGAGTTCGCCGAGTACGCCTTCTGGGTGCACGCGTAATGAAGTAGACGGCACCCGGCAGCCTATCGAAGAAACAGAGGCGGCGCTTCTCGGTGTTAAGACCGGGAAGCGCCGCCTCTGCTTCTTCCACCCGCTGCCGACGACCAACTGCTTCCTACTGCCTCACCTCGGGCAGCGCCTCGCGTCGCGAGTCGTCGGCGTACTGGAGTTTGTAGAGGCGCCAGTAGAGGTCGCGGCGCGCGAGGAGTTGCTGGTGCGAGCCGCGCTCGCGAAGCTCGCCGTGGTGCAGGACGAGAATCTGGTCGGCGCGCTGGACGGTCGAGAGTCGGTGCGCGACGACGATGGAGGTGCGGTCGCGCAGCACGCGTTCGATGGCCCGCTGGATGAGCTGTTCGGTCTCGGTGTCGATGGAGCTGGTCGCCTCGTCGAGGATGAGGAGCGCCGGGTCGAAAGCGAGCGCGCGCGCGAACGAGATGAGCTGCTTCTGCCCGACCGAGAGCCCCGCGCCGCGCTCGCGCACCTCTGAGTCGTAGCCCTCGGGCAAACGCTCGATGAAGCCGTCGGCGTGCACCTCGCGCGCGGCCCACGCGACGCGCTCGTCCGGCACGTCCTCGCGTCCCAGACGGATGTTGCCCGCCACCGTGCCGCTGAAGAGGAACACGTCCTGCAACACGACGGCGAAGTTCTCCCGCAGGGACTTCAAGTCCCACTCGCGCACGTCCACGCCGTCTAACAAGACCTGTCCGCGCTGCACGTCGTAGAAGCGCATGAGGAGGTTCGTGATCGTCGTCTTCCCCGAGCCCGTGTGGCCGACGAGCGCGACCGTCTCGCCGGGCTCGGCCGTGAACGACACGTCCTTCAAGACCCAGTCTTCATCTTTATAAGCGAACCAGACGTTGCGGAACTCGACGCGGCCGCGCGCGCGCCCGGACTTCCGCGGCCGTTCGGGGCTGGTGACCGCGACCGGCAGATCGAGCGTGCGGAAGATGCGGTGCGAGGCGACGAGCGCCGCCTGAAAGACGTTGTACTTGTCCGAGATGTCGCGGATGGGTTGGAAGAGCCTCTGCGAGTACTGGATGAACGCGACGAGCGCGCCGATGGAGAGCACTTCGTTGGTGGGCGTGTTCTGCATCACGCGCCAGCCGCCGTACCAGACGATGAGCGCCACGCCGAGCGAGCCGATGAAATCGACGAGCGGGAAGAAGACCGCGTAGTAGAAGATGGTCTCGACGTTGGCCGTCCGGTAGTCGTCGTTCGCGTCGTGGAACTGGCGCAAGGATTTCGCCTCGCGGTTGAAGATTTGGACGGTCTGCGCGCCGGAGATGTGCTCTTGTAGGAACGAGTTGATGCGCGCCAGCTTCAACCGTACGAGGTCGTAGCCGCGCCGCGCGTGCTTGCGGAACCACGTCGTCGCCGCGAAGAGCAGCGGGACCGTGATGAGCGCGACGAGCGTCAAACGCCAGTCCATCCACGCCATGAACGCGACGATGGCGAAGACCATCAGCACGTCGCCCAACCCCTCGATGACGCCCGAGGTGAAGAGTTCGTTCAAGGCGTCAACGTCCGACGTTAACCTCGTCATGATGCGGCCGACGGGGTTGTGGTCGAAGTACGCGACCTCCTGCCGCTGGAGCTTGGCGTAAAGCTCCGCGCGCAGGTCGTACATGACGTGCTGCCCGACCGACTGGAGGAGGACGGCTTGTAAGTAAGAGACGAGCATCTGCAAGAGCTTCACGCCGAGCAGCGCGAGCGCGAGCCACTGCAAGCCCGAGAGTTGCTTCGGGACGATGTGCCAGTCGATGGCGTACTGGAAGAACTTCGGCTCGACCACGCCGAGCGCGTTGACGAAGAGCGTGAGGACGAGCGCCGGAATGATGAGCCGCCGGTACGGCCGCAGGTAGCGCAGCAGCCGCCACGCGCTCCCGCGGTCGAACTTCTTGAGCGCCTCCTCCTCGTGAAACTGTTTGACGTTCTCGGACATTCCGTCTCTTAAAATCCTTCCGCCGTACCTCTCACATCAAAGACTTCTGGAACGCCGCATCCACCTGCTCGCGGCGCGGGAAGTGCAGCAACATGCCGAGCGCCCCAATCGCGAAGAGCAGGTAAGAGGCGTCGTTGCGCGTGGCGAATATCCCGACCAGCCCGAACAGGACGGCCGACTCGCAGAGCGCCATCGCGAGGGTGAACCCCGCCTGCATCAACGCCGGCTGCCGTTGCTCGGCCGCGCGCCGGTGGATGGCCGCCTTCACGACGAAGGAGGCGGCGACGGCCGCGAGCGCCAACGCCGCCAGCGCGTAGAGCATCGGGTGTACGCCCCGGCTAATCTCGTCCGGCAGGTCGGCCGGCCGTGTGAACCACGTGACGAGGACGAACAGTCCGACGCATATCAGGAAGGCGACCCAGAGTATCCGCATGGTGCGGAGGAGCACTTCCGGACTAAAGCTCGTCGTCGGTTGGTTCATCATCTTTCGCCCACGTCCTTTCCTGACGGCCCGAACTCAGCTCGCCGCCAACTCCTCTTCGAGCAACTGCCGCTCGTAGAGGTCCGCGTACTCGCCGCCGAGCGCGAGCAACTCTTCGTGCGTGCCGCGCTCGACGATGCGGCCTTCATCTAAGACACATATGAGGTCGGCGTCGCGGACGGTCGAGATACGGTGCGAGACGATGAGCGACGTGCGTTCGCGCATCACGCCGCGCAGGCGCCCCAGAATCTTCTCCTCGGTGTAGGTGTCCACGGCCGAGAGCGCGTCGTCGAGGATGAGGATGCGCGGCTGGCGCATGACGGCGCGCGCAATCGCCGTGCGCTGCTTCTGCCCGCCCGAGAGCGTGATGCCGCGCTCGCCGACGAGCGTGTCGAAGCCTTCGGGAAACTCGCGCACGTCGTCGGCGAGTCCCGCGATCTCCGCCGCCCATTCCACCTCGGCGCGCGAAGCCTTCCCGACGCCGAAGGCGACGTTCTCGGCCAGCGCGTCGCTGAAGAGGAACGTCTCCTGCGGCACGTAGCCGAAGGCCGCGCGCAAATGCGCGAGCGGGTAGTCGCGCACGTCCACGCCGTCCACGAAGACCGTGCCCCGTGGCGGCTCGACCACGCGCGGCAGGAGGTTCATCAGAGTGGACTTGCCCGAGCCCGTCCGCCCGACGAACGCGACCGTCTGCCCGGCCTCGATGGTCAAATCAACGTCCTTGAGGACGGGCGGCGAGTGCTCGCCGTAGGCGAACGTTAAATTCCGAAACTCGATGCGGCCTCGGACGGGCGGCTGCTCTTTAACCGCGGGCACGTCTTTAATCGCGGGCTCGACGGCGAAGATGGCGTTCATGCGCTTGAGGCTCGCCGTGCCGCGCTGGTAGAGGTTGGCGACGTAGCCGAGCGCGATGAGCGGCCAGATGAGCCGCATCAGGAACATCGTGAACTCGACGAACTGACCCTGCGTCATCTCGCCGCGCACGGCGAGCACCCCGCCGTACCAGAGGATCAGCACCATCCCGAGCCCGATGAAGAACTGTATGAGCGGCCGCATCACGGCCGAGATGCGCACGAGCGCGAGGTTGCGCGACGCGTACTCGCGGTTGAGGCTCTTGAAGGCTTCGACCTCGGCATCCTCCTGCGCGTAGGCGCGCACGACGCGGACGCCCGAGATGTTCTCCTGCGCGCGCGCCGTGATGTGCGAGAAGAACTCCTGAATCTTCTCGAACCGGACGTGCACCTGTTGGCCGAAGTACTTCACCGTCAGGGAGACGAGCGGCATCGTCACCAGCAGCAGCAGCGTCAGGCGCACGCTGATGCGAAACATCAAGGGGAGGATGATGATGACGACGAAGACCGTCTGGAGCGTGTACATCACCATCGGCCCGGCGAGTTGGCGGACGGCCGCGAGGTCGTTGGTGGCGCGCGCCATCAGGTCGCCCGTGCGGTGCTCCTGAAAGAAGGTGAGCGGCTGTCGTTGCAGGTGCGCGTAGAAGTCCTGCCGCAGGTCGTACTCGACGTGCCGCGACATGCCGATCAGGATGCGCCGCTGAAGGAAGAGAAAGATGCCGCTGACGATGCTGGCGCCGATGATGAAGAGCGAAAGGCGCGTGATGCTCCCCCACGTCGGCCCGGCGCCCAACTCGTCCACCGCGCGCCCGACGTAGATGGGAATGAGCAGCCCGAAGATCGTCGAGGCGAGGATGCAGAAGACGCCGACGATCAGAGACTTCTTGTACGGGCGGAAATAGAGCGCGAATTTACGCAGGTCGTCCATGAGAGAAGAGCCGGCCGCCGCTCGGCCGTCAAAATATAAATGCCTTCGCCTGTCCTTTACGTTTTCTCCGACGCCTATGATGCGCGATTTCCGCACCGGAAGACAAACGCCCCACGCGGTAGTAGACAGTAGGGAAGAGTAAAGGCGGCGTGGTTCTCATCATTGACTGATGAAAATCGCGCCGCCTATTTTTCTACTGACTACTGTCTACTTGTTACGAGGGGTTGCAGGTTTCGTGCACGTCCTGCGCGACGGGCTGCTCGGACTTTACGTCGTTGTAGACCTCGCAGGTCTCGTGCGTGGGCAGGATGGGCTCGTAGGGCGCGGAGAAGATGTCTTCAGGCGGCAGCTCGGCCGTCGAGCAGACCTTGTTGCGGCCCGAGCGTTTGGCGAGGAAGAGCGCGCGGTCGGCGCTCGTCACCAGCAACTCGCGCGAGCTGGCGTCGAGCGGGAAGGTCGCCACGCCGAGCGAGGCCGTGATGCAGCCGACGCCGGGCACTTCCGTCCGCTCGATGCGCGAGCGCAGACGCTCCGCGACGACCATCGCGCCCTCCGGGCCGGCCTGCGGGAGGATGATGGCGAACTCCTCGCCGCCGTAGCGCGCGGCCGTGTCCACACCGCGCACCTCCTCGCGCAGCGCGTTCGCGAGGATGCGCAGCGCGGCGTCGCCCGCGTCGTGCCCGTGCGTGTCGTTGACGCGCTTGAAGTGGTCGATGTCCAAAAGGATGAGCGAGACGGGCTGGCGCATGCGCGTTGCCAGATGCAGGTCGCGTTCGAGCTGTATCTCGAAGAAGCGGCGGTTGAAGCAGCCGGTCAGGCCGTCGGTCAGAGCCTGGTGCTGCATCTGCTGGAAGAGGCGCGCGTGGTTGACGGCGACGGCGACCTGGTCGGCCACCGTGCGCAGGAGCATGACCTCGTTCTCCTGCCAGAGGCGCTGCGGGTCGTCCGAAGTGACCATCAACACGCCCATCGTGCGGTCGTGGTAGATGACGGGCACGGCCGCCATGGGTTGCGCGTCCGACTCGCCCGCGCCGCTCGAACCGTCGTGCACGTAAGTCTTGATGCGTCCGCGTAGACGCACGCCGAGCGCCTCGATGTCGCCGAGCAGCTCGGTCTGCTTGTCCTCGTTGTTCTCCTCGCCGTCGCGGAAGTACCACTTGGTCAGCGAGGGCTGGCCGTGCTCGCCCTCGATGTTGAGCGCGCTCGACTGCGCGCCGAGGGCGCGCCCCACCTCGTTGACGGTCGTCTGCAAGACGCTCGGCAGCTCAAGTGTGCTGCGGATGGCGGTCGAGATGCGGTTGACGGCGATCTCGCGGACGGCCTGCTCTTGCAGGAGGCGCGCGAGCTTGGTCGTTACCGAGACGGTTAACTGAAGCGAGGTCGTCTTCGGAACGCAGGTGCGGACGGCCTTCGAGAAGAGGTGAGCGCGGTCGGGCAGCTCGGCCGTCACGCGCGCCATCAGGTATTCGAGCGCGGAGTAGACGATGTCGGGCTCGAACGACCAGATGACCTCGTCGCCGGCCGACTCCTGCCCCTCCTCGTCCTCCGTGCGCACAGACGCCATCAGCGCCGAGAAGCGCGCGTCGGCGATGACGACGAATCGCTCGCGCGACTCGCCCCCGCCCGGCCTGTCTAGCAGAATCGGCTCCCGCTTCGACTCGGCGTCGGCAAGCTCGACCGTGCAGAGCGCGTCCTCGGGCGCCGTGAAGAAGAAAGAGTAACGCGCGAGCCGCCCCACCTCGCGCACGCGCGCGATGTCGCGCAAAGATCGCTGCGCCTCCGGCAGAAGACTCTCGACCACCAACGCCGCGAGGTTGTTCTCCAGCACCACGTCCTCGAAATAGCGGTGTAGCTGCACAATGGTAGGCTCCGCGCAACGGACCGGGGTCAGTTGGCGTGAGTGTTGTGCGAGCAGGGCGCTGTAGAGCGAGAGCATTAGGAATCCCAGGCGGAACGGGTCAAGGGTGATGGGGGTTCCGAGGATGCAAAGAAGGCACTAGACCCTCTGGCAGGTCTAATGACAAACACATTTTGACACAAGGCAAATGTGTTTGTCTATGCATTTTTGCCGGGTAGTGTGCAGTTTTTAAACAGTGGCGGGAGCCCTTCGGGCAAGGGATTTAACGGGCGGATTCTGCTGTGCGGACGGCTAAGTTTGTATGTAGTAAGTCATTGTGGACGTTGCAATTATTTCGGCGGACTCGTCGCGGGCCTCGACCGAGAGAATGCAGACGCGTCGGCCACGGCGTATGACGCGCGCCTGAGCCTCGATTCGGCCGCCGGAGGCGGGTCGGAGGAAGTGGACCGTGAGGTCTACGGTGACGGTGCGTGCGTCGGGTTCGATGACCGTGTGGACGGCGAAGGCGGCGGCCGTGTCGAGGAGCGAGACGACGGCGCCGCCGTGCAGGATGCCGCCCATCCGCGTCAGCTCCTCGCGCACGTCGAGGGCGAAGGTGGCCGCGCCACGCTCGGCCCGGACGAACTCAAGTCCGAGCAGTCCGACGTACGGCACGCGCGTGAAAATCTCCCGCAGCCGCGCCAACTCTTCGGCCGAAAGCGATTGAGAGGTCGATTCGGCGCCGCTCACGAGCCGTAAATCCCAGTGCCTTCGAGCGGCTCGACGACGACGGCGGTGCCGTAGGCGAGGACCTCCGTCGCGCCGCTTGAGACCTCCGTGGCGTCGTAGCGCGCGCCGACGATGGCGTTGGCGCCCAACTCCGTCGCGTGCTGAATCATAATCTCGAAAGCGTCGCGGCGCGTCGATTCGCAGAGGTTCGTCCAGGCCGTGATGTTGCCGCCGACCATCGAGTTGAAGACGGCGCCGATGTTGACGAAGAGGTTGCGCGAGCGGACGACGATGCCGCGGACGACGCCGAGGCTCTGACGGATGCGGTAGCCGGGAAGCTCGAAGGTGGTCGTCACCATCTGCGGCGAGACGGAGAAGCGCTGCTCGCTGATGGCGTAGGGCGCGCGGACCTGCACTTGCTCATCGCTCATGGGTGTTCCTCCGCTGCTGTCGGCCGAAGGGAGTTAGTCGCCGAAGAGGCTGGGCTGTTCAAGGTCTCCGACCTCGCCGCCGGCCTCGTACTCTTCGGGCGTCCAGCGGTAGCGCGAGAGGTCGCAGCGCCCCTTCTCGTTGAAGACGACGCCTTCGGAGACGAGCATGCGTTGCTGTAGGTCGGGCGGGACGATGACGCGGCCCGTGGAGCATGCGCCCTGCGCGTTGATGACGCGCTGCCAGGGGACGGTCTGGTCGGCCGAGTGCATGACGAAGCCGACGGTGCGCGCCGTGTAGCCCTCGCCGAGAATTTCGGCGAGTTGCCCGTAGGTCATCACGCGGCCCGTCGGTATCCGCCGCACGATCTCGAAGACGCGCTCGCGGTAGCCGCGCGAGTTCACATCAACGGCCTCTGCCTTCGCGTCATTCGGTTCGTCTGTCATTGGGGGTTATTCCTCCTGCCAGCGTTGCTGAAGTTGTGATACGTCTCGCCGGCCGCACTGGTTTTGTTTTCAAGATGCTCAGACACGTTCGAGTTCGGGGCGCGTCAGCTCGTTCGTCACGTCGCCGGTGTTGAGGACGGTCTTCGGCTCGAAGAGGATGACGTGCGCCTCCTCTGCGGCGACGGGCTTGTGCTCGACGCCGCGAGGGATAATGACGAACTCGCCCTCGCCGAGCCGCACGTCGCCGTCGCGGAGCTTGATGACAATCTCACCTTTGACGACGAGGAACAACTCGTCCTCGTCGTCGTGCTTGTGCCAGACGAAATCGCCACGGAACTTGACGAGCTTGACGTAAGCGTCGTTCACCTCGCCCGCGATCTTCGGGCTCCAGTGCTCGTTGAAGAGGCCGAACTTTTCGGACAGATTGACCTTCTCAATCATCTCTCGCCCTCCGTCGAATCCGCTCGGTCGAGCGTGCGCAGGACGGCGCGCGCGGGCGCCCCGTCGCCGCTGCCAGCCGCGACCCTGAGCGGCAGGCAGCAGAGTTCGTAGAGCCCTGAGCCGACCGCGCGCAGGTCGAGCCCCTCGACGATGACGACGCCGGCCGAGAGCAGCGCGAGGTGCGTCTCGAACCCTTCGGAGCCGAACTTCTCGACCGAGAGGTAGTCGAAGCCGACGAGCCGCACGCCGGCCGCGACGAGCGCGCGCGCCGCCTCGGGCTCGATGTATGCGAAGTCTTTGCGGAACTGCCCGCGCGGGTCTTCCCAGAAGGCGGAGTTGCGCGTCTTGAAGAGCACGCGCGTCGCGCCTTGGAGCGACTCGGGCCGGACGTGGCTCTCTCCGACCGCGTCCGCGTCGGACGGAATCTCTACGACGCGCGCACGTCCCCAGAGCGCGTCGAGCGGTAGGGAAGTCATGCCGGGCGCGCCCTCGATGAAGTGCGCGGGGGCGTCGATGTGCGTGCCGGTGTGCGCGCCGAAGTTGAGCACGGAGACGTTCGCGCGGTCGCCGCGCGCGATGGCACTCCAGGAGCCGACCTCGATGCCGGGGTCGCCCGGGTAGGTCGGCGTCTCTCCGGGCGCGATGGGCACGCTGATGTCGTAGATTCGCATGAGTGAAGTGCATGGTATGTGCGTGCAGGTTGGCTGTCAACGAAGGGGGCGCGGCGGCCGGGCGTCATGTTGCGGGGCCGCGCGTGTGTGGGTTAGCATCGGGCCGGCGGTAACGGAGAAGAGTTGAACAGAGTGTCGGACAGAAAAACTGAAGCGAGCGGCGCGCCGCGCGTGGCCGCGTCGAGTTATTTGAACACGGCGCCGCTCATCTGGAGCTTCGCGCGGGGCCAGCGGCGCGGCGAGGTTGAGCTGGTGACGGACACGGCGCCCGCGCGCTGCGCGGACATGCTCGCGCGCGGGCAGGTCGAGGCGGCGCTCGTGCCCGTCATCGAGTACCAGCGTTTGCCGGAGACGGCCGTCGTCCCCGGCGTCTGCGTCGGCGCGCGCCGCGAGGTGCACAGCGTCGTCCTCGTCACGCGCGGGAAGAGTCTGGAGGAGGTCGAGTCGGTCGCGCTCAGCATCGAGTCGCGCACGTCGGCCGCGCTGATCGAGGTCATCTTCCGCGAGTTCGTGGGCCGTGCGCCGAGGCTCGAACCGTTCGTGCCGCAGTTGTCGGACATGCTCGAACGCCACGACGCGGCGCTCGTCATCGGCGACCCGGCGATGACGTTCGACCGGCGCGGCCTGCGCGTCTACGACATGGCGGCGCTCTGGCGCGAGTTCACGGGGCTCGGCTTCGTCTTCGCGATGTGGATGGCCGACGCGGGCGCCTCCGAGAGCGTCCGCGCCGTTGACTTCGCCGCCGCGCGCGACGAGGGGCTGGCGGTGGTCGAAGAGATCACCGAAGAGTACGAGAGGGAACTCGGCCGGCCCCGCGCGGAACTCGTCCGCTACCTGACCGAGAACATATCTTTCGAGCTGAACGAAGAGATGCGCGCCGGCCTCGAACTCTTCTTCCAACTCGCGCACAAGCACGGCGTCATAGAGAGCCTGCGGCCTCTGAAGTTTCTCGGCACGGGTGTTGATTAATAAATCGGCGGCGGGCGAAACGCGCCGCAAAACGCGCGGGCGCGAGTCGAGCCGTTCGGCAAAATGCCGATTTGAAACTTCGAATTTGAAATTTGCGATTACTTAGATGACTACGACAGAGATTCAACCCATCCTCGACCGCGTGCTGGCGGGCGGGCGCATGACGGCGGAGGAGTGCGCGACGCTCCTCGAATCGTTCGACGTGGCGCGCATGGGCGTGGCGGCCGACGAGGTACGGCGGCGCAGGCACCCGTCGGACGTGGTTACATACATCATCGACCGCAACATCAACTACACGAACGTCTGCAACGTCGTCTGCACCTTCTGCGCCTTCTACCGACGGCCGGGCAAGCCCGACACGTACGTCCGCACGGTCGAAGACATCTGCCGGCGCATCGACGAGACCATCGCGCTCGGCGGCACGGGCGTGCTGATGCAGGGCGGTCTCCACCCAGACTTCGGCATCGAGTGGTACGAAGACCTTCTGCGCACGCTCCACGCGAAGTATCCGGACTTTCAACTCCACTGCTTCTCGCCGCCCGAGATACATAACATTCACCTCATCTCGAAACTCTCGTACGAAGAGATTCTGCGGAGGCTCAAGGAGGCCGGGCTCTACAGCATGCCCGGCGGCGGCGGCGAGATACTTGATGACGAGGTGCGTAAGCGCGTCTCGACCAAGTGCACGACTGACGAGTGGCTCTCCGTGATGCGCGCGGCGCACCGCGTGGGCTTGCGCACGACGGCGACGATGATGTTCGGCATCGGCGACAGCACCGTGCACCGCGTCCGGCACCTGCAAAGGATTCGGGACTTACAGGACGAGACGGGCGGCTTCACGGCCTTCATCCCCTGGACGTTCCAGCGCGAGAACACGGCGCTCGGGCGGAAGATAAAGGAGGAGTTGACGGGCATGGACTATCTACGCATGCTCGCCGTCTCGCGCCTCTTCCTCGACAACGTTGAGCACATACAGTCTTCGTGGCTGACGCAGGGCTTGAGGCTCGGGCAGGTGGCGCTCCGCTTCGGCGCCGACGACATGGGCTCGATCATGATCGAGGAGAACGTCGTCTCCGCGGCCGGCGCGCACAACGAGGCCGACGAGAAGATGCTCCGCTACCTCATCCGCGAGGCAGGCTTCCGCCCGCAGCAGCGCGACATCCTCTACCGTCACGTCAACCGCGAAGAGTCCGTCAAGCAGGACGCCTCCGACTCCGCCACCCTCCGCGAACTCACGGTCGCCTTCGCAGATTGAAGAAGTAGGCAGTAGGCGGATGGCAGTAGGCAGTTAAGGCATTAAGTCTTTAACTGCCTACTGCCATCTGCCATCTGCCTACTGATTCCTTTCAGGTGACACGGCGGCGCGCGACAAGATACAATCCCATTTCCCGGTTTTAATTTCAGGTTTCGGAGAAGTTGCGGGGTAGAAGTTTATCCAGCGTCGGCGGCGACGGGGGCGGAGCTAAGGTCACGGATTTTGAATGCTTTACGACTTCGAGCTGGTCGGAAGACGTGTGCGCTTGTGGCAGCGGCGGGGCGAGAGCTACGGCCACGTGTTGATGAAGGCGCTCGGGTACGCGATGTTCGTCGGGGAGTATCCGAACCTTGAGATAGAGCTGCCGGTCGGACTTCGTTACAAGCCCGACCTCGTCTCTTTGAACGAAGGCGAAGGGGGACGGCCGCGCGCGGGCGCGCGCTTCCACTTCTGGGGCGAGTGCGGGATGGTCTCGATGCGCAAGGTCGCCTGGCTCCTGAAGCACGGCGACGCCGAGCGGCTGGTCGTCTTCAAGACCGGCAGCGGCGTCAAGGCGTACACGCGCGAGCTGCGCGACTCGGTCGAGCCGCGCTACCGCGAGGGCGGCCGGCTGACGCTCGTCAACTTCGCGCCGGACATCGCCGAGCGCGCGGCCGAGCGCCGCATCGAGAGCGTCCCCGCGAGTTGGTACGAGTTGATAGGCGTGTGAGGGTGCGTAGACGAGATGGGCGAGAGGGACGACATCGACATCCGCGAGTGCACGACGGTCGAGGAGTTCGACCAGTGCGTCCGCATGCAGCGCGAGGCGTTCGGGCTGCCCGACCTTGAGCTGTCGCCGCGACGCCACCTCATCGTCGCGCGCGGCGCGGGCGGCTTCACGCTCGGCGCGTTCGACGGAGAACGAATGGTCGGATACGTCCTCAACCAGATCGCCGTGCGCCGCCGTCGCGAGACGGGCGCGGAGGAGACCATCGGCTACTCGCACATGATGGCCGTGGCGAAGGAGTACCAGAATCGCGGCGTCGGCGCGCGGCTGAAGTGGGCGCAGCGCGCGCGCGTCGTCGAAGAGGGGCGGCGCTTCATACGCTGGACGTGGGACCCGATGCAGTCGCGCAACGCGCACTTCAACCTCAACCGCCTCGGCGTCGTCGTCCGAAGCTATGCGGAGAACTACTACGGCACCGACTACTCGACCGTGACGGGGAAGTTCGCCGAGCCGCTCGGCCTCGACAGCGACCGCCTCGTCGCGGAGTGGGAGCTCGACTCGCCCCGCGTCGAAGCACTCGCGCGCGGCGAAACCCCTGAACCCAGGGGCGAGCCCGAAGCCACGGTCGCCATCCCCCCGAACTGGTCCGCGCTCGTCGCGGAAGACCCGGCCGGCGCGCGTGCCGAACTGCTCCGCGTCCGCGCCGAATTTCAAACGGCCACAGCCTCCGGCCTCGTCTGCGCCGGCTTTGAGCGAGACCCCGCGTGGCCTCGCTATCGTTTCTTCCGTGAACCGTGAGCCGTAAACCGTGACCTCTTTCACACGCTTCGACCGCTACGTTGACCGGCACGCGCGCTCCTTCACGGAGCGGTTGCAGGAACTGTGTCGCATGCCTTCGGTGGCGGCGCGCGGGACGGGGATGCGCGCGGTGGCGGAGAAGGTCGAGCAGTTGTTGCAGCGCGTGGGCGCGGGCACGCGCACGTTCAAGGTCGGCAGCGGCTTCCCCATCATCTACGGCGAGTGCGGGGCGGGGCCGCGCTGCTTCCTCGTCTACGGCCACTACGACGTGCAGCCCGTCGGGCAGTTGACCGAGTGGACTTCGGGGCCGTTCGCGGCGGTCGTCGATGACAACAAGTTGCGCGCGCGCGGCGCCTCGAACAGCAAGGGCGACTTCGTCGCGCGCGTCGCCGCCGTCGAGGCTTATCAGAAGACCTACGGCAAACTCCCCATCTGCCTCCGCTTCGTTGTCGAAGGCGAGGACGGACTCGCGAGCCCGAGCCTCTACCGCTTCGCCGCCGAGAACACGGAGCTGCTGCGCGCCGACGGCTGCATCTGGGACGACGGCTACAAGGACACGCGCGACCGCCTCGTCATCAACCTCGGCTTCAAAGGCATCTCGTTCCTTGAGCTGCGCTGCTACGGCGCGCGCACGGACCTCCACTCGAAGTGGGGCGGCATCGTCCCCAACCCCGCGTGGCGGCTCGTGCAGGCGCTCGCCACGGTGCTCTCGCCGAAGGGCGTCATCACCATCGACGGCTTCGGCTCGCACGTCGCGCCGCTCACGTCCGAAGACCGGCAGATGTTGAAGAGCATCGAGCTGGACGAAGCGGGACTGCGCCGCGAGTTCCGCATCGGCTCGTGGCTGCACGGGATGACGGGGCGGGAATTGGCGAAGGAACTCATCTTCGGCCCGACCTGTACCATCTGCGGCATCCGCACGGGCCACACGGAGGCGGGCGCGAAGACGGTGCTGCCGGGCGCGGCCACCGCGCGCCTCGACTTCCGACTCGTGCCCGACCTCACGCCCGGGCTCATCGTCGAACTGCTGCGCAAGCACCTCGACAAGCGCGACTTTCAGGACGTGGAGATCATCGAACTCGGCTCGGCCCCTTACGCGAAGTCTTTGCCCTCCTCGATGGTGGCGCGCGCGGCCATCGAGAGCGCGGGCGAACTCTACGGCCGCGAGCCCGTCGTCTACCCGCTCGACCCCGCGAGCGGCCCCGTCGGGGCCATCTGCGGCGCCAACCAGCCGCCGATGCCGGTCGTCTCCTTCGGCGTCAGCTACTTCGGCTCCAACCCGCATGCCCCCGACGAGAACATACGCCTCGACGACTTCATCCAGGGCATCAAATACTTCGGCCGCGTCATCCACCGCCTCGCCGCCCTCGAAGCAGAGCCCGAACCCCCGAAACGCGCCCGCGAGCCCATCGCCCTGCTCAACAAGTAACGGTTGAACGCCCCGCGCGTTCTGCTATCATCCCCGCATGGACTACCGCAAGATCATCACCATCGAACCCGGCAAGCGCAGCGGCAAACCCTGCATCCGCGGCATGCGCATGACCGTCTACGACGTGCTCGAATACCTCGCCGCCGGCATGACGCAGGAGGAGATTCTAGAAGACTTCCCTTATCTCACGAGAGAAGACATCCTCGCCTGTCTCGCGTTCGCCGCCGACCGTGAGAAGCGCTTGCTTGTAATCGAAGATTGAGGAGCTACCGCCGGCGTGATTTCGAGACGATAGATTACGGGTGTGAAATTATTATTTGACCATAATCTGTCGCCCCGTTTGGTTAAGCACCTTGCCGACCTTTATCCCGACTCCACTCACCTTTACCTGTTAGGATTTGACCGTGCAGACGACGAACTGGTCTGGGAATTAGCACGGCGGGAGGGGTTTCTCATTGTCACGAAAGACGCCGACTTCAGCGACCTCTGTCTGATGCGGGGATTCCCCCCGAAGGTGATCTGGATACGCCTGGGCAACTGTAAGACGCAAGCCGTCGAGGCAATCCTTCGGCGCCATCACGATAGAATTGAGGCACTTGAAAGTGACAAGATTATCGGGGTGTTGACGCTTTTCTAAGCGACCTTTGTTGAACCCGAAGGTTGTACATTAATATTGCCTCATCCGAGTTCAATTACTTAACCCATCGAGACGACATTGCCGACCGTAGCCAAGAACATCGAAAACGAAATCAGGAAGCTCCGTGAGGAGGTGCTGAGGCACGAGGAGCTTTATTACGTCCACGACCGGCCGGAGATTTCGGACGTGGAGTACGACGCGCTGGTCGAACGCTTGCGCACGCTCGAAGAGGAGCACCCGGAGTTTCAGACGCCGGACAGTCCGACCTTGCGTGTCGGGGGGCGGCCCGCCGAGGGGTTCGCGGAGTACGTCCACCGGCGGCCGATGCTTTCGCTCGACAACAGCTACAACCTCGAAGACCTGCGCGCCTTCGACGAGCGGTGCCGCCGCTTAGCCGACGGCCGCGCCTTCGAGTACGTGGCCGAGCTGAAGATCGACGGCCTCTCGCTCTCGGTCCACTACGAGGAGGGCGTGCTCGTGCGCGGCGTGACGCGCGGCGACGGGCGCGTCGGCGAGGACGTGACGCAGAACGTCCGCACCATCCGCAGCGTCCCTCTGCGCCTGAAGGGCGCGGCCGCTTCGGAGGCGGAGGTGGAAGTGCGCGGCGAAGCTTACCTCTCGCGCAAGGCTTTCGAGCGCATCAACGCCGAGAGGGAGGAGGCGGAAGAGGCGAAGTTCGCCAACCCGCGCAACGCCGCCGCCGGCACCATCCGCCAGCTCGACCCGAAGGTCGTCGCGCGCCGCCGGCTCGACCTCTTCGCCTACGACGTGCTGCGCGGCGAGCGCAAAGCCTTTGCCTCCCACTGGGACGCGCTCGAATGGCTCGCCGCCGCTGGCTTCACGGTCAACCCGAACCGCGAAAAGTGTCCCGACATCGAAGCGGTCATCAGGTTCTGTAACGAGATGGAGGCGAAGCGGGACGGCCTCGACTACGAGATCGACGGCGTGGTCGTGAAGGTCAACTCGACGGCGTTGCAGGACGAGTTCGGCGCGACGGCGAAGGCGCCGCGCTGGGCCATCGCCTACAAGTACCCCGCGCGGCAGGCGACGACGCAGGTCAAGGACATCATCGTTCAGGTCGGGCGCACAGGCGCGCTGACGCCCGTCGCCATCCTCGAACCCGTCCCGCTGGCGGGCACGGTCGTCGCGCGCGCGACGCTGCACAACGAGGACGAAATCAAGCGGCTCGACGTAAGAATCAACGACTTCGTCAACATCGAGAAGAGCGGCGAGATTATCCCGAAGGTTTTGAGCGTCGTTAAGTCGCGCCGCCCGCGCAATACGAAGGCTTACGAGTTCCCGACGAACTGCCCCGTCTGCGGCGGCGTCGTCTCGCGGCCGGAGGGCGAAGTCGTCTCGCGCTGCGTCGCCGCCGACTGTCCCGCGCAGCTTAAGGCGCGTCTGCTCCACTACGCCTCGCGCCGCGCGATGAGAATCGAGGGGTTGGGCGACGCCCTGGCCGAACAGTTCGTGCAGAAGGGGCTGGTGCGCGACGTTGCGAACCTGTACGACCTGAAGCTCGAAGACGTGGCGGGGCTCGAACGGATGGCGGAGAAGTCCGCGTCGAACCTGCTGGCGCAGATCGAGGCGAGCAAGACGCGCGACCTGCCGCAGTTGGTCTACGGTCTGGGGATTCGCCACGTCGGCGAGCGCACGGCGGCGATACTCGCGCGCCACTTCCGCTCGCTCGAAGCACTCAGGGCGGCCACGGTCGAGCAGTTGGACGACATACACGAGATAGGGCTGACCGTCGCGGAGTCCGTGCGCGACTGGTTCGACGACGAGGGAAACGTACAACTCTGCGAGCGTCTGCGCGAAAGGGGAGTGCGAACCGAGTTGGCGAGCGGCGGCGTCGGAGCGCAGGCCGACGAGGCTTTCGCGGGCAAGCAGTTCGTGTTGACGGGACGGCTTGAGACGTTGACGCGCGACGAGGCGCGCGCGCTGATTGAGGCGCGCGGCGGGCGCGTGACCTCGACCGTGAGCAAGAAGACAGACTACGTCGTCGCGGGCGAAGAGGCCGGCTCCAAACTCGACAAGGCGCAGGCGCTCGGCCTCAACGTCATCGACGAGGTGCGTCTGAAAGAGATGTTGGGCATTTAAGCCGGGAGCGCGGGCATCCCTGTCCGCCATGAGCGCGCAGCGCGAATACAGTGAGACTTAAACGGCAACGTTGAGGGATAGAGTTTCACGGCTAAGCGTGCTGAAGCACGCTTTGGCGGGCAGGATGCCCGCGCTCCCGGCAAGGAGGCCGGCATGAGGTTCGATTTAGTCCCGACGCTGGCCCTCGCCTTCTACTGCGTGACGCTCGCCGCGCAGAGAATTGTCCTCAACCGTCGGCGTGTGCGCACGGAGGTCGATTGGGACAAGGGGTCGTATGGGCTGTATGACGTGATCGGCGTGACCGTCATCCCGGTCGGGGTCGTTCTGGGCTTCACGGACTACGGGCGCATGCGCGCGGGCGGGCCGTACGTCGCGTTGGCGGGCCTCGCGTTGCTCTTCGCGGGCACGGCGTTGCGCTGGGCGGCCATCGTGACACTGTGGCAGTTCTTCACGCCCAACGTGTCGATCCTCGAAGGGCACAGGGTGGTCAGGAAAGGGCTGTACGGACTGATGAGGCACCCCGCGTACACGGGTTTGCTGCTGCGTTACGCGGGCTTCGGCCTCGCGTTCGCGAACTGGCTGAGCTTCCCGCTGCTCTTCCTCCCGATGCTCTGCACGACGCTGTATCGCATACGTGTCGAGGAAGAGGCGCTGCGCGCACACTTCGGCGAAGAGTACGTGGTATATGCTGGCGAGACGAAACGTTTAGTGCCGGGGATTTATTAAGGGGAGACTGATGGCAAAAGGGAACGACAGCGGGCTGCGATTGGCCTACACGATCTTCTGCGACGACGTGCGCCTGGAGGTCGGCAACAAACTCTCGCTGATGGGAGTCTTTCACCAGATCATCGTGCAGCACGTCCCCGTGACGGTGATGAAGTTCGCCGTCGTCACGCAATGGCGCGGCGAGGGGCGCCACCTCTCGGAGGTGCGCATCCTCACGGAAGACCGCCAACAGCCTGTCGTCATCGCGGAGCCCTCGCCCTTCGAGATCGCCTCCGGCGGCGTCGCCAACAACATCAGTTTCTTCTTCAACGTAGAGTTCCCCGCGCCCGGCACCTACCGCGTCCAGACCCTCATCGACTCCAGCCTCGCCGACGAACAGGAGATAACACTCGTCCTCGTAGACCACAACGGCCTCCCCGCCCCCGACGCCACCTCCGAAGCGGTCAACTAAACGCCGGGAGCGCGGGCATCCCTGCCCGCGCTCCCGGCGTGAAGTCGCCTTATTTCAGCTCGCAAGTCGGTATAATTTAGTCGGGCAGAAAATCTGAGCCATGACGAAACCCGCGTAGAGAAGCTTTAACTCCAAAGTAAAAATCCTCCAGTCTAGTGCGTGTTGAACGCTCTCTATGACTGAAGGACTTCTTGTAGATTATTGTTTTATGCGGATGAGAGGACTCGAACCTCCACCACGTTGCCGTGACTAGCTCCTGAGGCTAGCGCGTCTACCAATTCCGCCACATCCGCGTGTGGGAAGTGAGATATTAAAGGCGCCGTTCGGGGGTTGTCAAACGGGCCTTTGAGAAGTCAAAAAGTAAGCCCGGGCGGCGAACCGTCCGGGCTTACTTGTACCCCCCTTGCTCGTAACCCGTGCCGGCTTAGTTGCCGTTGAGGCCGTCGGTGTAGCCGGTCTGGAAGCCCTGACGGAAGTACTGCTGGTACTGGTAGCGGTCGCCGTAGCGCGAGTTGTAGTCCTTCGTCGCGTTGCGGTACGCGCTGAACTCGTTCAGGTCGCGGTAGCCGCCACGGCTGCGGTCCCTGCGCCCTTCCTTGATGCCCTCGTTGTAGCCGGCGTTCAGGGCCGTCTGCTGCGACTGCGTGTAGTTGCCGTAGCCGTTGTTGCGGCCGTAGCCGCCGTAGCCACCGTAGTTGCCGTAGCCGCCATTGTAACCGCCGTTGCGCTGGCGCTGCTGGATGATGTAGACATCGCGCTGATCGTAATCGCCGTCGCCGTCCTGATCGCGCGAGTCGCCGTAGTAGCCGCCGCCGCGCTGGCGCTGCTGAATGATATAAGCGTCGCGCTGGTCGTAGTCGCCGTCGCCGTCAACGTCGCGGCGGTCGGCGCGGCGATTCCTGTCGCGGCGCGGGCCACGGCCGTCCCAGCGGCCGTCGCGTGCGTCGTGGCCGTTGACGAAAACGTCGTTCTTGTCGCGCCGTCCGCGCCCGTTCTGCGCGCTCGTCACAACGGGCAATGCGAGAAAGACCGCCACCGCCAACATCAGCGCCCTCGTCAGATAACCTTTACTTCTCATCTTCACCCCTCCTCAGTTCTCGTCAACCGTTAAAATTTCGACCTACAAACCCACGGAGCAAACTAACAAGCACCGTGCCACTGCGCGCGCGGCCGAAACCGCCGGAAAAAGTCTCCTGCTCCTAACACTTGAGGGAGGCGGTCACACGATACAGTGTCGGGCGCGGCGCGTATCGTGTACGAAAAGGGGCACGGTCTGAAACGTCTTCTTACGAGTCGGTTGCGGCCCCCCACGCGCGCTTGTTATAGTCGTCGAAGTTCATCACGGAATCGCAACAATGGGTCTTGAAGCGAGGTCAGAGGCGTCCGAACTGCGCGCGCGGGCTGCGGAGGTCTTGGGCCGCGTCGAGCGCGCGGCGCGGCGCGCGGGGCGCGACCCCGCGTCTGTCAAACTCGTCGCCGTCAGCAAGACGCACCCGGCCGCGCTCGTCCGCGAGGCCGCAGAGTCGGCGGGGCTCAGGGAGTTCGGCGAGAACCGCGTGCAGGAGGCCGAGGCGAAGATTGAAGAGTTGAAAGAAGTGCCCGATTTGCGCTGGCACCTCATCGGCCACCTCCAGCCGAACAAGGCGCGACGCGCCGTCCGTCTCTTCGACCTCATTCACACGGTTGACGCGGCCCCGCTGGCGGAAAGATTGGAGCGCATCTGCGCGGAGGAGGGGCGCGCGCGGCTCGAAGTGCTCGTGCAGATGGACCTCGCGGGCGAGGCCACGAAGAGCGGCGCAACCGAAGCGGAGCTGCCAGCGTTATTCGAAGTGTTCGGGCGCTGCGCGCGCGTGCGCTGCAAGGGGCTGATGACACTCCCGCCGTTCTCCGAAGACGTGGAGCAGGTCCGTCCCTTCTTCCGGCGCCTGCGCGAACTGCGCGACGAGTGGGGCGCGCGCGGCGCGTTCGGCGAAGGCCCGGGCGAGCTTTCGATGGGCATGAGCCACGACTACGAGACGGCAATCGAGGAGGGCGCGACGCTCGTCCGCGTCGGCACGGCCGTCTTCGGCGAGCGCGGGTGAAGGGCGGAGAATTCCCTTAAGAAGTCATGGACATATTCGACGCGATAAATCAGTTCGTCTTCTACGCGATTGCGACCATCATCCTCGTCGTCATCGCTTTGATGCTGGCGCGCCTCATCCTCAACAAGGCCGACCTCAACCCCTTCAGCCGCCCCGTCATCCTGGTCAGGCGCTGGACGGACCCTCTGGTCAACCCCGTGCGACGGCCGCTCGTGCAGATGGGCATCAGCCCGAACGTGACGCCGCTGGTCGTCATCCTCATCGCCATCCTGCTCGGCTACTTCGCCACGGTTTTCATCACGACCGTGCTCGGCACGGTCAAGGGGCTGCTGGACAGCGTGCGCGCGGGAAGACCCATCGCGGTCGTCGGCTACGTCATCTACGGCACGCTCGCGCTCTACACGCTGATGATCTTCATGCGCATCGTCATCTCGTGGGGGGCCAGCCCGCACAACCGTCTGCTGCACTTCCTCATCCGCGTGACCGAGCCGGTGCTCGGCCCGTTCCGCCGCATCATCCCGCCGATAGGCTTCTTCGACATCTCGCCCATCGTCGTCTTCTTCCTGCTCAGCCTCTTGCAGCGCGCCGTCGAGGCGACGCTGCTCCGCATGTGAGGTGATTGGCTACAGGGAAGAGGGCGGCGCTCTCGTCTTCGCGGTGCGCGTCGTGCCGCGCGCGTCGAAGACCGCCGCCGCTGGCGAGCACGACGGCGCGCTCAAGGTGCGCGTCGCGGCGCCGCCCGTCGAAGGCGCGGCGAATGAAGAGCTAACGCGCTTCCTGGCGAAGCAACTCGGCGTCTCGGCGGGCTCGGTCGAGATAGTCGGGGGACACGCTTCGAAGTCGAAGGTCGTGCGCGCGGCGGGCGCGAAGGCCACGGACCTCCTGCGGCTGGCGGCCGGCGTTTAAGACGCGGGTGCGCGGGTACAAGTAGCGCGCGCGGTGTGGTATATTTCCGACCCGCTTCTGGTTCAACTTTCAAACTCAACCAAGGAACTCAATCGACATGTCGGGACACTCGAAGTGGCACACTATCAAACACAAGAAGGGCGCGCTGGACGCCAAGCGCGGCAAGGTCTTCACCAAGCTGATTAAGGAGATCACGGTCGCGGCGCGCACCGGCGGCGGCGACCCGGACGCCAACGCGCGCCTGCGCAAGGCCGTCTCCGACGCCAAGGGCGCCAACATGCCCAACGACACCATCGCGCGCGCCATCCGTCGCGGCACGGGCGAGGAGGAGGGCGTCAGCTACGAGGAGATTACATACGAGGGCTACGGCCCGGGCGGCGTGGCCGTGATGGTCGATTCGATGACGGACAACCGCAACCGCACCGTCGCCGAGATACGTCACATCTTCGGGAAGAACGGCGGCAACCTCGGCACCTCGGGCGCCGTGAACTGGATGTTCGAGAAGAAGGGCTACATCGTCGTCGCGAAGGAGGCGAAACCCGAAGATGAACTGTTCGAGATCGTCACCGACGCGGGCGCGGAAGACCTGCGCGACGACGGCGACAACTTCGAGGTCATCACCGCGCCCGACGACTTCGAAGCGGTGCTCGAAGCGGTGAAGAAGGCCGGAGTCGAGCCGCAGGTCGCGGAGGTTGAAATGGTGCCGAAGGAGTACAAGAAGCTCGAAGGCATCGAGGCGCGCCAGATGCTCAAGCTGATGGAGGCGCTCGAAGACCACGACGACGTGCAGAAGGTCTCAGCTAACTTCGACATGGACGAGGCAGACATGGCGGGCGCGTAAGAGTTTAGCAAGACTGCGAACGGCGGGCGGGCGCGGTCCTTGCAAAGGTCCGCGCCCGCCTTCTTTCTTCTTCACCTCCCTAAGCGGCGGGGCGCAGGAAAAATCCGACTGTGGGAGGCGTTAACCCTCCGTCTTTAAGTTTGACGACTCGACCCGCGCCGCACACGCCTTGTTTTCCCCCACATTAAAGCCCCGCGGAGAGTGGCACAGTACGTGATATAGCGTTGGTGTGTCGGGATAGATTTTCGTTATAGAAGGAGATTCATTTCATGTTCAGAAGAACGCTCGCAATCATCATTTCGGGAATACTTGTGTGTGCGGCCCTCGGCTACCAGCCGACAGGCGCGCAGACGCAGGAGGCTACACGGTCCGCAGAGCAGGCGCGGGCCACGGTGCGGAAGTTGGGCGTCAGCCCGAAGCGCCGCGTCGAGGTGAAGCTACAGGACGGCACCAGGTTGAAAGGCTCGATCAGCGCGGCCGGGCAGGACGACTTCACCATTACAGACGCGAAGACCGGCACGCCCCGGACGTTGGCGTACGCCGACGTGGCGCGCGTGAAGGAGTCCGGGGGCGGCCTTTCGACGCGGACGTGGATCATCATCGGGGCGGCGGCGGTCACGGCGATCATTGTCGGGACGGAGGTCATCTATCCCGTCTTGTGCGACGGCGGGGCCGGGTGTTGACCGAGACCATCGGATAGACGTATCACCGAAACGCCCGAACATGCGGATAGACCCCCGTGCGGGCTTAGTGTATAAAGGCGCGTGCGCGTACTAGGGATAGACCCGGGGAGCGAGACGACGGGGTGGGGCGTGATCGATGGCGACGCGCGCCGCTACCGCATGGTCGGGTTCGGCACGGTGAAGGCCAACCCGAGGCTGCGCTTCGCGGCGCGGCTGTTGAAGATCAGCGTGGGCGTCGAGGCGCTCGTCGAGGAGTTCCGCCCGGACGTGTGCGCCGTCGAGGAGGCGTTCTTCGCCGTCAACGCGCAGACGGCGCTCAAACTCGGGCACGTACGCGGCGTGGTTCTGCTCGCGGCCGAGCGCGCGGGCGTCGAGATCGCGGAGTACGCGCCGCGCCTCATCAAGCAGACCGTGGTCGGCTACGGCGCGGCCGAGAAGCAGCAGGTGCAGGAGATGATGCGCGTGCTGCTCAAGCTCAAGGAGCCGCCCGCGCCCTTCGACGCCTCGGACGCGCTGGCCGTCGCCGTCACACACCTGCACCACGCCGGCCGCCCCGAAGTCTCGAAGGATAAGGTCGCGCCCGCGCGCGCCAAACTCGAAGCACTCCTCGCCGCGAACCCGCGCCGCCGCGCCCCGCGTTAGTCGCATCGCGCGTGTGAGCGCGGCCGTCGTCAACTTCATTCCGCCACCGAAACCCCTCCGCCAAGGGCTGACCTCAACCTGACCCGACGAAGGAGGGAGGCCATGCCTCAACAACGTCCGAACGTTTTCTTCAACCGAATCGCCGCCGTGGCGTTCGTCCTGCTCTTAACAACTTCGCACGTCGAGGCGCAGCGGAGGCGACGCCCGCCCGTGGGCGGCAGTGTGGCCGTGGTCGTTGACGAGCGTCTGGCGGCGCTGCGCGACGCCCCACGGCCGACGGCCAACCTCGTGCGGAGGCTGGGCCGTGGCAGTCTGGTCTCCGTCACGGGCGAGCGCGCGTCGGGCGGGCTGACGTACTTGAGAGTGTTGTTGACGAGACGCACGAGCGGCTGGCTTCAGGCCGAAGCGGTCGCAAGACCTTCGCGCGCGGGCGAAGACGCGCGCCTGCTCCGACTCGTGCGCGGCTCGACGGAGTTCGACCGCCTCGCGCGCGCGCACCTGCTGCTCGAATCCTTCCCGCGCTCGGGGCTGCGGCCCGCCGCGCTGCTCGTCTACGGCGACGCGGCCGCCGAAGCCGCCGAGCGTCTGACGCGCGAAGCGCGCCGACGCCTCGACCCTGCGGAGATGGAGGCCGGCGGCGCGCCCCACGCGAGCTACTTCCTCAACTACAACGGCCTCGACCGCTACCGACGCCTCGGCGTCGTCTTCGACTTCGACCCGGCGTCCGCGACTTACCGCTACGACGGCGCGGCCTACCGCGAAATCCTCCGCCGCCACCCGCGCAGCCCCGAGGCCGCCGAGGCGCGCCGACGCCTCGAACCTCCAGCCGCTTCGCGGTAGCCGTCCGTAAACATGCGAAGAGGCGGGTTTCCCGAACCCGAAATCCTGGAGGGCGAAGCGGCAGGTTGGTCCATGAGGCACACGCCGGGATCGTAGAGAAAACCGGTGGCAAAAGCTGAAGGCTGTGCGGCGACGCGCGCGGGGAAAAGGGGATTGCAAAAACGCGCGGGCGCGGTTAGATTGTCGGCGGAGATTCAGAGCTGCGGGCGCGGGGTACTCTCCCAGAGAAGGTCGGGCGTGCCTCCCGTCTACGTGAAACCTGGAGGAAGGAACAGTGCCGGTAGGAACGTGTCCTGACTGCGAAGCCGAAGTCCACGTTGACCTCGACGCCGACAAGGGCGATACGGTCACCTGCGACGAGTGCGCAACAGAGCTGGAGATCGTCGGCCTCGACCCCGTCGAGCTCGACATCGCCGAAGAAGACCTCGACGAAGACGACTACAAAGACGACGACGACGAGGACGAGTACTAAGAGCCGCAAGCCGTAAATCGTGAATCGTCAATCGTGAATAGTTAAGACGTGTTCTTACTGTTCACGATTGACGATTCACGATTTACGGCTTGCGGCCTTCGTAGGTCATGCGGTTCTGGCGGACGGAGAGGCCGCGCGGGCCTTCCACACGGATGGTGTGGACGCGCCCGTCGCGCCTTTTTTCTTCGGGCGGGTAGAAGGCGAGCACGTAGGTCGAAGTCACCTCCTCGGCCAAAGCCTTGAACAGAGGGTCGTAGTCCTTCGCCGTGGCGTAGAAGTTGGTCCCACCGGTCTTCTCCACCAGCCCCGACACGTCGAGCGGCGTCGGGAGCGGCGCGCGCTCCGGCGCGTTCGACGCGAGCAGGCGCGTGTAGGAGGGCAGCGTCACCGTGTAGACGCTTACCTCCGCCTGGTTGGCGCGCTCGATGACGGTCGAGGGGTGGACGGTGTCGCCGACGGGGAAGCCGTCCGTGACGACGACGACGGCCCTCTTCAACAGACGCCGGTCGAGCGTGCGCGGCGCGCTGCGTTGCAGCAGACGCACCGCGTCGTCCACCGCGTCGTAGGCGTGGGTCGAAAGGCCGTTCGTCTCGCGCGCGAGTTTGCCGAGGGCGCGTTCAAGTTTGCGCGGGTCGCTCGTAAAACTCTGCACCACCCGCGCGTTCATGCCGAAGCTCATCAGCGCGAACGACGCCGGGCGGTTCGAGAGCTTCTCGGAGAAGGCCGTCATCGCCGAACGCAGCCGCTCCATCTCCTGCGGCGTCATGCTGCCCGACACGTCCACGGCGAAGACGACGGCCACGGGCCGCTCGCCGCCCGCGCGCCGCTCGACGTTGAGGAAGGCGACGGGACGCGGCTCGCCGTCCTCGTAGAGTTTGAAGTCTTCGGGCCGCAAGCCCTTCACCGCGCGCCCCGTCGCGTCCGTCACCGTCACGTCCACGAGCACGAGGTCCGTGTCGATCTTCAACACGTCGTCTTCGCCCAACTCGACAGGCTCGGGCGTGGGGCGCTGCTGTTGCGGCGGCTCCTGCGCGCGCGGCGCGGGGGCGTGTGCGAGAAAGAGGAAGCAGCACGCGAGTAGACTCGCGGCCGACAGCGCGGCGCGCGCTGAGAGTCTGAACCTGTATGTTGACTTTGAAGACATATAAAGCTGCGCTCTGTCGCGGAAAGCTGCGCACCGAGGCGCGGCTGAGGAGTGGCCGGCGCGTGGATTATACGTCGCGGCGCGTGCCGAGCGCCAGAGCTTGACTTCAGCTCACCCTCGGGCAGGCAACAACCCCCGCCCACGGGGCATCAACCAACCGGAAAACGCGTGTTATAATCCGCGCCGCCGCCGTCCGGCGCGCGCGAACGATTCGAGGATGACTGTCTTGAAGATGCTCGGAAGAAAACTATTCGTGGCCGCGTGCGCGGCGGTGTTCGTGCTGTCGTTTGTGTCAACGGCGGCGGCGCAGAAGAAGAAGCAGCAGAAGCAGGAGCCGACGACGGGCGCCATCGCCGGCCGCGTGAAGGTCGCGCCCGGCGCGACGCCCGGCGGCGTCGCCGTCACCGTCCGCCGTGGCGACGAGGAGGTCGCGCGGCGCGAGACCAACGCGAAGGGCGAGTTTGAATTTCAGGGTCTTGAGCCCGGCACCTACGGACTGACGCTGCGCAAGGCGGGGCTGGAGGTCGGGCGGATGGAGGACGTTGAAGTGCGCGCGGGCAAGACCGTCTCGCTCAAGGACAGGCTCTTCCTGCCCATCGACGACGGCGCCATCGCGCACATCCGTGGCAGCGTCTTCGACGCCAACGGCCGGAGCGTCAACGCGGCGAAGGTGGAGCTGGCGCGCGTCGAGGCCGACGGCACGCTCAGGAAACTCGACAGCCGCGTCTCGAACGTGGCGGGGCAGTTCGCCTTCAAGCTCACCCCCGAGCGCGGGCGCTACCGCGTGACGGCGAAGGCCGACGGGGCCGAGCCGGCCAGCGAAGAAGTTAACATCGACGGCGCGGCCATCTACCGCGTCGGGCTCTCACTCCACCCGGTTAAGAAGTAGGGGACCACAGTGAAGGACGCGCACCCGAACAGGGAAGAGGCGCGCGAAGAGTTTTTGACGGCGCGCCAACTCGCGGAGGTCTTGCAGGTCAGCGAATCGACCGTGCGCCGGCTCGCGCGCGAGGGCCGCATCCCGTGCGTGCGCCTGACCCCGCGCCTGCTGCGCTTCAACCTCAAGGCCGTCTGCCGCGCCCTCGACGGCTCCGACACGCACGCGCGCTCCAAGCGCCGGCAGGCCGAAGAGACCGCGCACGACGACGGCCAGTTGTCCTTTCTTTAAAAGCCGTCAATCGTGAATCGTCAATCGTGAATAGTTAAGACGTGTTCTTACTATTCACGATTGACGGTTCACGATTGACGGCTCTTCTTCTTCCTCTTCTTCTTCCATCGCGCGGCGGGCTTCGACTTCGGCGCGGGGGCGCCAGTTGCGTGGGCCGTCCTTGACGAGGTCGTGTTTGCGCTTGATGGCCGTCCTCATGTTGAGGAACCAGGCAGAGGCGCTGAGGGCGACCGTGAAGAGAGCCGCCTCGGTCTGGCGCAGGTAGAGCAGCACCAGCGTCGCCGCGAGCAGCGCGTACGCCAGCAGTCGCCACACGCGCGCGAAGTCGAAGCCCGCGTCCTTAAATCCTTCCGCTTTCATGCTTCAGTCAATGGTCACGTTGATGGGCGTGTCGATGTAGCGCGGGTTGAAGCACTCCTTGTCGTTGCAGTGCTGGACGCGGACCCTCGCGTTGAGCGTGTGGCGTCCCTTCAGGGCGTTCTTGTCCGCGCGCAGCGGGAGCCTGATAAGGACGTTGCCCTCGTAGAGCGAGAGCGGCTTGTCGAAGAAGCCGAGCTTGACCGACTTGCCCGGTGGGTAGACGGGCTTGCCGGGCGTGATGCCGTCCACCGGCTCCGCGCTGAGCGAAGTCGGGATGTAGAACTTGTCGGCGGCGGGGTTGGCGTGCGTGTGGTAGCCGGGCGCGATGTCGAGCCGGACGCTGGCTTCGCCCGCGCCGCCCGCCGTGAGCCTCACCTCGTCGGCCTTCGTGGTCACGACCTGCGGCTCCCGCGCGGGCGTGGCCTGCGCCGTCGCGGACGGCGCGGGCGCGGGCGTCGCGGCGGCGGAGCCGTTCGCGTTCGACTGCCCACCGCCGCACGAGGCGAAGGCGAAGGGCAGACAGAGAAGGAAGCTCGGTAGAAGTTTCTGTCGTCGCATGTCTCAGAGTTTATCTCAAACGTCGAAGTTTGATGACCGGCCGCGCGTCACGCTGCCGGGGGTTGCTGTTGGTACTCATGCGGCGGCTGCGGCTGGTACTGCGGCACGGGCGGCACCGGTCGCGCGCGCGCGCGGCGCGCGAGGTAGCGGAGGAGGAAGTAGGCCGGCAGCCCGATGAAGAGCGCGATGGGGATGAGCGCCAGCAGCAGGCGGATGAAGATGAGCGTGATGTTGGCCGCGATGTCCACGCCCTCGCCGAAGGCCGTGCCGACGCTGCGAAAGAAGCCGGTGGTGCCGATGAGCGGCGCGGCCGGCTGGAGCGTGACGCTGATGGTCGAGAGGCTCGACTGGTTTTCGAGGAAGCGGCGGCGCCCTTCGACGCGCTCGATCTCGGTGCGGACGTTGGTCAACTCGCGCTGGACGCTGATGGCGTCTTCGACCGCGTTCGCGCGCTTCATGATCTCCAACAGTTGCGCTTCGAGCGCGCGCTGCGTGCGCAGGCGCGCTTCGAGGTCGATATACTCCTCGGTCACGTCCTTGCCCGTGATCTTCTGCGCGGTGACGCTGCCGCCCGCCGCGCGTATGTCGGCGAGCGCCGCGTCGAACTGCGCGGCCGGGACCCTCAACTCGATGGTGACGACTTCGTAAGGCGCCGCCCCGTTCGCGCCCGTGTGCTTGACCGAATCGGAGGTGACGACGAAGCCGCCGCGCGCCTCCGCGATTGAAGAGATGCGCTGCATGGCCTTGGCCGGCTGCTCGACTTCGAGCGTGAGGGTCGCGTTGCGGATGATCCTGCGCTCGGACGGCATGGGCACGTCGCCCTGTTGCTGCTGCTGCCTCGGCGCCGTGGGGTCAACGGTCTGTTCGAGCGAGACGGTCTTCATGTCCACGTCGCCGCCGCCGCCCGCCGCGTTCTGTTGCGCGGACGTGGTGCTCGTCGAAGAACCGGAAGGCGCGGCCTCTTGACGGGAGTTCGCGGCGCAGCCGGCCGCCGCCGCGAGCGCCAGCGCGAGGAGAAGTGTCGTCAGCAGTCTCATAAAATCTCTCCGGGGCAAGTCTCTGTTAGAACACCGTCTGAACGGGCGCGGCGCGCGTCGCTTGCGTCGCGGGTCGCGGCTTCAGCGGGCGTCGTCCTTCTCGAAGTAGGGCGGCGTCTCGCCGGGCTTGAGGCGGCGCAGCGTCACGTCCTCCGGGTAGTAGCTCGTGCCCGTGCGGCGCAGCGTCTGCCAGCGCAGGCCCTCGCCCGTCAGCGTGAGCCTGACGGTGGCCGAGCCGCCGAAGCTGCTCCCCAGGCGGAACTGCGCCGCGCCGTTGCGCACGGTCGCCGTGAAGTCGCACTCCTCGATCCGCGCGAGGTAGCGCGCCACGATGCCGCAGGTGGCGCGCAGGCGGTTGCCGGTCTGCTTGATGGTGATGTCGATGGCGTACTGCGGCACCTGCTCAAGCTCCATGCTCTGGTAGGCGGGCGGCAGCTCCGACTTGTCCTGCGCGTAGGTGGCGTAGTTCCAATTGCCTCGGAAACTCGCCGGGCGGTTCTGCGCGGCCGCGTCGCGCGCGGAGGCGAAGACGACGAGGGAAAGAACGGTCAGCAAGATGGGTAGGGGAACTCTTCTCATTATTCTTCGCCGCCCTCCTCTTCCTCTTCGTCCCGCGCGCCGTGGCGTTCGGGACGCTTGATGCCGAACTTCTCAAGTCGATATTGAAGCGTGCGGAAGGTGAGGCCGAGGAGCTTGGCCGCCTTCGTGATGTTGTAGTCGGTGCGGTCCATCGCCTGGAGGATGAGGTTGCGCTCCACGTCCTCGAAGTTGACGCCCTCCATGGGGAGCTTGAAGCCGGCGCCCTCGGCGGCGGGGCGCGTCTCCTGCCGGACTTCGAGCGGCAGGTCTTCGACCGTGATGTAGTCGGCCTCGGCGAGGAGGATGGCGCGCTCGATGGCGGACTCTAACTGGCGGACGTTACCGGGCCACGCGTAGTCGAGCATCACCTTGCGCGCGTCGGGCGTCAGACCTCTTATCAAACGAGAGGTGTTGCGCGTGTGCTTCTTGAGGAAGAAGTCGATAAGGACGGGGATGTCTTCGCGCCGCTCGCGCAGCGGGGGCACGTCGATGGAGAGGACGTTGATGCGGTAGTAGAGGTCGTCGCGGAAGCGCCCGTCCGAGACCATCGCGCGCAGGTCGCGGTTGGTCGCGGCGACGACGCGCACGTCGATCTTGATGGCCCGCGTGCCGCCGACGCGCCGTATCTCGCGCTCCTGCAAAGCGCGCAGGAGCTTCGCCTGCATCGACACGTCCAGCTCGCCTATCTCGTCGAGGAAGAGCGTGCCGTGGTCGGCGATTTCAAACAGCCCCTTCTTCTCCGCGTGCGCGCCGGTGAACGAGCCCTTCTCGTGGCCGAAGAGTTCGGATTCGAGCAGGTTCTCGTTGATGGCGGCGCAGTTGACGGCCTGGAACATCTCGGAGACGCGCGGGCTCTGCGTGTGGATGGCGCGCGCGATGAGCTCCTTGCCCGTGCCCGACTCGCCACGGATGAGCACCGTCGAGTTCGAGCGCGCGACCTTGAGAATCATCTTCTTGACGGCCTCCATCTCGGCCGACGCGGAGATGATCTCCTGGTCGAGGGCGTCGAGCTTCGAGAGCGCGCGGCGGATGGTCTCAAGCAGCGCGTCGCGCTCGAAAGGCTTTTCGAGGTAGTCGAACGCGCCGCGCCTGAGCGCCTCCTTCGCCGAGTCGATGGAGCCGTGGGCGGTGAGCAGGATGACGATGATCGAAGAGTCGAAGGCGAGGAGCTTCGACAGAAGCTCGATGCCGTCCATGCCCGTCATCTTCAAATCCGTCAGGGCCAGGTCGAAACGGCGCTCGCGCGCGATGCGCAGCGCCGCCTCGCCCGACGACGCCGTCGTCACGTCGTAGCCCTCGCCCGACAGGATCATCTCCAGAATCTCGCGCTGCGACTTCTCGTCGTCAACGACCAGGATGCTTTTGCGTGACATGATGTGAACGCTGAAGTAGGAACGATGAACGATGAACTGAAGACAACTTATCTTACAGTTCATCGTTCATCGTTCATCGTTCATCCTTTCAAAGGGATTTCGACCGTGAACGTCGTGCCGGCGCCGGGCTTGCTCTCGACGCGGATGGAGCCGGCGTGCTCGTCCACGGCCTTCTTGGCGATGGCGAGGCCGAGCCCCGTCCCTGTCTCCTTCGTCGAGAAGTAGGGCTCGAAGATTTTCGGGAGGTGGTTGGCGTCGATGCCGACGCCCGTGTCCGCGACGCGGACGCGCGCCAGTCCGTCCTCCGCCGACAGGCTCACCGTCAGGCTGCCCCCCCGCCCCTCCATCGCGTGCATGCCGTTAATGATAAGGTTCGTGAAGAGCGAACGTAAAGCCTCCCGGTCGCCGAGCACGGGCGGCACGGCCCCGTTCTCCTCGAAACGTGTCTCGGCGCCGATCTCGGCCGCCTGCACTTCAACCATCGAGAGCGCGTCGCGCAGGGTCTCGCGCAGGTCGAGCGGCTTGAGGTCGAGGTTGGCGGGGCGCGTGTACTTCAGGAACTCCGTGATGCGCGTGTTGATGCGCGCGACCTCGGCCTTGAGTTGGAGCGTCAGCTTCTCGACCGTGGCGCGCTTCTGCGGGTCGGAGGGCGCGAGCGAGGTGCGCAGGTGGTCGAGCGTGAGGTTGATGTAGTTCAGCGGGTTCCGTATCTCGTGCGCGATGGCCGAGGCGAGGCGCCCGATCATCGCCGACTGCTCGGCCTGCTTGAACTGCGTCTCAAGCTCGCGCATGCGCCCGAGCTGCGTGATCATCTCGTTGAAGGTCGCGGCGAGGCGGCCGACCTCGTCGCGGCGGTCGGCGCCGGGGACGCGGAAAGAGAAGTCGCCGGCCGCGACGCGCTGCGTGGCGCGCGAGAGGTCGCGCACGGGCTGCGTGAAGCGGAAGACGAGGACGGTCGCGATTGTGGTCGCCAGCAGCAGCACGGCGAGCGTCGGCAGCAGCGGCTTGACCGCCTCCGTGAAGGTGCCCCCGCCGACCGGCCCCGAGCCGAGCACGACGACGACGTAGTCCAACTCGTCGGTCGTCTGGAGCGGGATGGCGAAGGTGCGCAGCTCGCCCGCGACGGGCTGCGTCGTCGTCTCAAGCGACGGCCGCAGTCGGCGGAAGCCGGCCGACGCCGTGCCCGCGTCCACGAACTTCGGCAACTGCACCTCGGGGTCGGAGACGTAGAAGTAGTGCGGCCGGTCGTCCTCGCCGGTCGAGGGCCTGTATTTGTCGTCGAGGCTGTCCACGATGCGGCCGTCGCCGTCGCGCACGACGAGGACGTTGACGACGCGGCCCGACTGCTCTTCCAGGAACGAGCGGCCCTGCGCCTTCTCAAGCTCGAAGAGGTACTTGCCCGCCGTGATGCTCTCGTTGGCGAGCGCGATGCTGGCCGTGAGCGCCTGCTCCTGCTCGGCGATGACCTTGGCGTGCCTCTGCTGTTCGAGCTGGTTGAGGTAGAGCTGGACGCCGAGCGTGGCGATGAGCAGCAGCGCCATCACCAGGAGGAGCCGCGTGCGGAAGCTGTAGAAGAATCTCGGCAGTCCCATCGTTCGGAGTCGCCCCGGACGCCCGCCGTTCGCCCCGCGCGAGCTTTAGTCAACGCTCAAGCAAAAGTTAGTTGCCCTGCGGCTTTGTCAGATGTTATAGTCGCCGAGGTCTCCAGCGCAAACCCCTCCGGGAGACCGCAGCCGGTACTCTCCATTAACCTACGCGGTGTGATTTGAAGTTTTGAGGTGACTTTTGACCTTGGACGGCAGAGGCTTAGGCATGGCTGTTTCGACACTTCGAATCCTGCACCGGCGGCGGCGCGGCACACAGGGCGCCCGCCGAAATTTGCGCGCAATCAAAACTCTGTTAAGTGCATCTTAGCGGTTGGACCCGGTCGGGTCGGGCGCTCCCTCTAGCTGTAGGCGCCCCGATTCGACCTCTTCTGCTTTGCAATTCAAGCGAGGAACGCTCGATGACCCCAAAGTTCAGGTTCCCCCGTATCGCGCTCGCCCTGTCCGCCATCTTCCTCTTTACAGCCGTTTCGGCGCAGGCCGCCGCTAAAAAGCCAGCCAAGAAAACTGTCGCGAAGGCCGCCGCCAAGGCGCCGGCCCGCTCGAAGCGCGGGGGGCGCGAGACGGCCTCCACACGCAAGGAGACGCGCTCCTCGAAGCGCGAGCGCGCGGCCGACGCGCGCAGGGGGAGGAACGCCAAGGCCGACCGCGCCGAGCAGCGGCGCGGGAAGAAGGGACGCGCGGAGGAGCGTGTCTCGGCGAAGGACTCGCGCAAAATGAGCAAGCGCGAGCGCTTCGCCGCCGCGCGCCGCGAGGCCGAGCGCCGCCGCCGCGAGGCCGCCGAACGCGCACGCCAGATCGCGCTCGCCATCGCCCGCCGCCGCGCCGCCGACCAGGCGCTCAAGGACGAGGCGGCCGCCAACATTCTTAAGGACGAGACGACCGGCGAAGACCTCGCGGTCCGCCGCGCCGCGCTCGACGCGCTCGGCGACAGGGCCGGGACGGTCGTCGTCATGAACCCGAAGACGGGACAGGTCTACACGGTCGTCAATCAGGACTGGGGCCTACGCCGTGGCTTCAAGCCCTGCTCGACGATCAAGCTCGTGACCGGCCTCGCCGGCCTCAACGAGCACGTCATCGACCCCGTCCAGACGGTCAACATCGGAACCTCCAGCTTCAGCCTCGACCTGACCGACTCGCTCGCCTACTCGAACAACGGCTACTTCCAGCGCGTCGGTGGGCAGGTCGGCTTCTCGAAGATGATGGAGTACGCCAAGAAGCTCGGCCTCGGCGAGCCGACGGGCATCAATCACCCGTTCGAGTCGCCCGGCCGTCTGCCCGTCTTCAAGGAGGGCTACGCCGTCAACCACATGTCCTCGCACGGCGACGACATCGAGGTCACGGCCATCCAGCTCGCCCGCATGGCCTCGGCCATCGGCAACGGCGGCAAGCTCCTCGTCCCGCACCTGCCGCGCACGCCGCAGGAGAACGTCAACTTCAAGCGCGAGGTCAAGCGCGACATCAACATCCCCGAGGACAACCTGCGCCGCATGCTGCCCGGCATGATCGGTGCCGTCAGCTACGGCACGGCCAAGCGCGCCGCCGCGCCGACCTTCACCGTCGCGGGTAAGACCGGCACCTGCACGGGTCAAGGCTCGAAGCTCGGACTGTTCACCTCGTACGGCCCCGTGCACGACCCGTCGCTCGCCGTCTCCGTCATCCTGCGCAACTCGGGCACGGGCGGCAAGTGGGCGGCGTCCGTGGCCGGCGACGTGTACCGCCGCCTCGCCTACGACGCGCGCTTCGCGCCGAAGCCGGGCAGCCAGCCGATGCTCGCCAACGACATGCTCGCGCCGCGCCCGCACATCGACCCGCGTAAGGCCGCCGAGGTCTCCGACGAGGAGCGCGAGGACGAGGCCACCGACGCCACCAACAGCGCCGCCGGGACCAGCGATGTCTACGTCGTGAGCGAGGCCGGACAGGACGCCTCGGGCACGGGCACGCCGCGCCCCGCGCTCCAGAAGACCGGAAAGTTTGGCGACCGCCCCGCCGCCACCCCGACGCCCACCCCGGCAAACGCGCCCCGCACGAACACGGTCGCGCCCGCGCCCGTCACCAACGGCGCCGAGCGCCCGCGCCGCGTCTCGGCCAAGCCGGAGTAGGGAACTTAAGTCAGAAGTTTGGTGTCAAAACGAAGGCCCGGTTTTATCAAGCCGGGCCTTCTTCTTTCACATTATTTTCTTGTTACGTTCCGGTTTCATGCCCGCGAACGCGCGCCCGTGGGCGGGTCTCCGGACTTTGGTTTGCGTACCATAGTCCCGGAGGGCGTTCGGCTTGACACTTTTCGTACGGTTGATGCAGTATCAGGCGCGTAAATCGTTCAAGGTTAGTACGAACGGCCTTAAAGCTCCCCCACGTGGAGCCGGCGCGCGCAGTTCCCTCGGGCGGCAACTGGCCGTCAGATGCGCGCATCAGATGTTCGAACGCGACGCCGCAAAACGGTGCGCGCGCACCGAAATTTAATCTCCCAACAATTAGTTAGGATTAGCGCACGGAGGATTTGCGACCGATGAAAAACGTGTTACGACTTCTGGCCTTTGCCGCGCTCGTTACGGTGTTCGCGCTCCCGTCGTATGCGCAGGACGCGACGGCTACACAGACGCCGGCCCCGCCGCCCGCCGCCGACCCTTGCACCGCTGACGCGGATGCCAAGGCGGCCCTCTACAAGAAATTCACCGATAATTTTAAGGGTACCCCCGATAAGCAGAAGCTGGCCTACGAGGCGGGCAAGGAGTACATCAGCAAGTACAGCAACTGCCCCGGCGATGCGTCCCAAGTCGCCTATATCCAGAACAAGTTCGTCGCCCCGTACGAGAAGGCGACGCTCGAGTTCAACTGCAACAAGGCCGTCAATGACACCCCGGCGACCGCTTTCCAAGCCTGCCAACCGTGGGTCGCGGCCAACCCCGAGAATGTGAAGACCTATCTCTGGCTCGTTACCGCGGGCCTGAAGAACGTGACGGCGAAGAACGAGAGCACCAACGCCGAGGCGGCCAACGCCGCGCGCCGCGCGCTCGCGCTCCTTGAGCAGGGCAAGACCACGGACGTTTGGCAGCCCTACGCGAGTCAGGCCGAGGCCGCGCCCGGCCTCAACTACCACGTCGGCTTCTTCATGCTCAAGAACTCGCCCGCCGAGGCGGTCACGTATTTGCTGAAGGCGGCGCAGTCGAACAGTTCCTACGCCAAGGAGCCGACGACCTACGACTACCTCGCGGCGGCCTACATCAACAGCGAGTTGAAGACGCTCGTCAACGATTACAAGGCCAAGTGCGAAGGCAAGGACGCGTCGCCCGAGTGCGACGCCCTGCTGAACAAGGTGAACGCCGTCACGCACCGCATCGTTGACTCCTATGCGCGCGCCGTGGCGCTGACCCCGGCCGGCCCCGTGAAGGACACGCGCAAGGCTAACCTCGTGACCTTCTACAAGCAGCTTCACGACGGGAAGGAAGACGGCCTGAACGAACTGTTGGCGAACGTTCTGTCGAAGCCGGTCATGCTGCCGGGCCAGGAGCCGCCTCCGCCGGCCCCGGCCAGCTCGACCGCTGACGGCGCGAACGGCGCCGGCGGCGCGACGACGACCACCACCACGCCCGCGTCGGGCACGACGACGGCCAAGCCCGCGGCCGGTACGACGACGGCTAAGCCCGCCGTGACCCCGACCCCGGCCCCGAAGCCGGCGGCGACGAAGCCGCCCCGCTTGTAACGTCCGGCGGCCTCAGCAGGCCGGCGGAAGGCTGAGCAGGATTCGGTCGCTCGCAGACTCCGAACGCCGGGCGCACCCGAGGACGAAAGTCTAAAGGTGCGCCCGGCGTTTTCTTGCTACAATTCCAGCCTATGACGAACGAGGAGAGCACGGCCCCCGCCGTGGAGAGTTCCGACCCGCCCGCTCCCGACCCGCGCACGCTCGAAGAGAACATCGGTTACACCTTCCGCGACCGCCGTCTGCTCGAACGGGCGCTAACGCATCGCTCGTGGGCGCACGAGTCGGTAGGCGCGGGCGGCGAGCGCGAGGCGCGCGCGCTCCACAACGAGGCGCTCGAATTCGTCGGCGACTCGGTGCTCGGCCTCGTCGTCGCCGACGCGCTCTTCCGCTCGCACCCGGAGGTGACCGAGGGCGAACTCTCACGCATGAAGCACAGGCTCGTCAGCACGACGACGCTCGCGCGCGTCTCGCGCCGCCTGGGACTCGGCGAGCACGTGCGCGTCGGACGCGGCGAGGAGAAGACCGGCGGACGGCGCAAGCGCGCGCTGCTCGCGGACTCCTTCGAGGCACTGCTCGCGGCTATCTTCCTCGACGGCGGCTACGACGAGGCCGAGGGCTTCGTGCGCCGCGCTCTGGGAAGTGAACTGGAAGAGGCGACGCCCGAGTCGGCGGCGGCGGCCGACTTCAAGACGCTGCTACAGGAGCGACTACAGTCCGAGCGCCACCTCTCGCCCACCTACGAACTGGTCGAGACGGAAGGCCCGCCGCACTCGCGCACCTTCCACGTCGAGGCCGTCTTCGACGGCGAGCGCGTTCGCGGCGCGGGGCGCACCATCAAGGCCGCCGAGATGGACGCCGCCTGTCGCGCCCTCGAACTCATCGGCCCGCCTCCGGGCTCGGATGAAGAAAGGCAGGAGTCGGACAAAGACGGCGAGCAAGAGAGCGCACGGAAAGAAAGTTAATCACGGAGACATGGAGACGCGGCTCGTTGAGTAATAGCTTAACGAGCCGCGTCTCCGTGTCTCCGTGGTTAATCCTTACTGACCGAGCTTTCAGGCCGGTCGAAGAACTCGTGCGCCCACATGAAGCGTGTGCCGGCGGCGCGGGCCGCGCCCTCGTCCTTGTCCATGTCGCCGACGAAGAGCGTCTCGCCGGGGCTGGCGCCGAAGCGGCGCATCAGGCGCAGGAGCATCTCGGGCTTTGGCTTGCGGCAGGGGCACCCGAGGTGCGGCGCGTGCGGGCAGACCTCGATTGAGCCGGGCGGCGGCTTCGACACGCCGAAAGCCTCGACGACCATCTCTTCCAGCAGACTCCGCGCGGCCGCGAGCGACAGATAGCCGAGTCCGACGCCGCCCTGATTGCTCGCCACGCCGAAGCGCGCCGCGCCCCAATCAATCGCGGCAAGGCGCTCGCGCACGCCCGGAATCAACTCCCATTCGCCCGGGCGGTTCGGGCAGGGGAGCCCTTCCACGGTCGTGCGCCGCAGCGTCCCGTCCGCGTCGAAGATGTAGAGCCTGACCGGCGCCTCTGTGCTCACGGCCCGAGTCTACTTCCTAACTTTTAATTAAGGCTGTTGCTTGTGTGGAGAAAGTGCGATGACTTCAGCGGAAGCGGTCGCAGTCGATGGCGTACTTCTTCACCTTGTAGCCGATGATGCGCTCGGTCGTGTCGAGAAGCTTCGCGGCCTTCTTGCGGCTCCCGCGCGCGGACTTCAGCGCGTCCTGGATGATGTCGCGCTCGTATGATTCGACCGCCGCCGAGAGCGAGAGGCGCGTCACCGTGCCCGAGCCTTCGGCCGTCTGCAAGCTCGGCGGCAGGTGATGGCCGTGGATGACCGACGAGTCGCAGACGACGACGGCGCGCTCGATGACGTTCTCAAGCTCGCGCACGTTGCCGGGCCAGTGGTACGAAGAGAGCATGTCGATGGCGGGCGTCGAGATGCGCTTGATGTGCTTGCCGTGCTCGCGCGCGTACTTTTCAAGGAAGTGGTCGGCCAGGAGCAGCACGTCGGGCTTCCGCTCGCGCAGCGGCGGCATGAAGATGGTGAAGACGTTGAGTCGATAATAAAGGTCTTCGCGGAACTCGCCGGCCGAGATGGCGTGCTCAAGCTCCTTGTTGGTCGCGGCGATGAGCCGCACGTTGACCTTGATGGTCTCCGTGCCGCCGAGTCGCTCGAACTCGCGCTCCTGTATCGCGCGCAGCAGTTTGATTTGAGTTGACGCGTTCAGCTCGCCGATCTCGTCGAGGAAGAGCGTGCCGCCGTCCGCCAATTCAAACCGGCCCTTCTTGCGCGCCATCGCGCCGGTGAAGGCGCCGCGCTCGTGGCCGAACAACTCGGCCTCGATGAGCGTCTCGGGCAGCGCCGCGCACGAGACCTTGACGAAGGGCTTGCCCGCGCGCAGGGAGTTGTAGTGGATGGCGTGCGCCACCATCTCCTTGCCCGTGCCCGACTCGCCGCGCAAAAGCACCGTCGTGTTCGTCCGCGCCACCTGCTCGACCTGCTCGTAGACGTGGCGCATCGGGTTGCTGCTCCCGACGATGTGGCCGAAGTCGAATCGCTCGCGCAACTCCTGTTTGAGGTGCGCGTTCTCGTCGGCCAGGCGCGTCCGCTCAGACTCGACCAGTCGCTCGACCTTCAACGCCTGCGCCACCATCGAGGCGACGATGGAGACGACCTTCGTCAGCCGCTCGAAGTCGCGCGCCTCCGCGTACGGCACGTCCACGCCGAGGACGCCCACGGCGCCCCGGCCCACGGCGAGCGGCACGCAGACGAACGAGACCTCCTGCCGCGCGGCCGTCCGCTCGCGCCCCGCCACGCGCTGTAGCATCAGAGGCTCGCGGCTCACCTGCGGCACCACCACGGGCTTGCAGGTCTCCGCGACGCGCCCGACGACGCCCTCGCCGACGCGGTAGACCGCGCGCCGCGCCGTCTCGTCGTCGAGCCCGAAGGTCGCCTCGACGTGAAGCTCCTCCGTGTCGGCGTCGATCAGCATGATGAAGGCGCGCGTGACCGACTGCGTGCGCCCGAGCAGTTCGAGCGTGCGCCCGAGCGCCGGCCGCAACTGCCGCGCGTCGGCGAGCGTCTGCCCGATTTCGAGCAGCGTCGCCATCTCGCGCGCGTCGGTCTGTCCCTGTCGGAGTAGCTGCGGGAAGTTCTGTGGAAGGCTTAAGACGTTGTCCATGAAGAACCCTGTTCGTGTCATACATCACTCGGGCGCCGCGACGCCCAGACTTTGAAGACGAAATCGTAGAGGCCGCCCGTCCGCCCGTCAAGGCTCGCCGGCACGCGGCCTGAACCGGTTGAACTGTCATCCGTCACGACAATAATGTCTCGCGCGGTCGCGCTCACTACATATTTGTCGCGCCACGTAAACGTTTACGTCGTCCGCGCACCCTTGAACGCCGTGTCAAAACAGGCCGTTCGTGACCTTCGAGACGAACCGAAGCGGCCGTCTCTCGTCAATATCACTTTCAAATTAACGTTCGACATGGGACGCGACATTTTTGTCCCACGTATTTTCGAGCGCGACAATATTGTCTGCGGCGACGAAGCTGTTTGAACGGCGGAGAGTCGCGACTTCACCCACGAAAACAGTCTGAAAAGGCCATCCATCTCTCTCTCCAGGTCGCATACGCCTCCACGCATAGCGACGGCCGTGCCGCGTGGCACGTGCGTTGTTAACCGGGATGCACGTGACAGTCTTCAACTTCGCCCGCGACGGATTCTGTGCGCGGGAGTCGATAAGAAAAACTTAGACGGGAGACGTTGATGATGAGAAGGTCTTTGGGCGCGTCCAGGTGCGTCTGGTCTCTGCTGCTCCTGGCGGCGACGCCGCTCGTGGCTCTGGCACAGACGGACGCGGAGCGTCTGTCGAAGCTCGAAAGCGCGGCCGCCTCGGCGCAGAGTGCGGGCGACAACGCATGGATGCTCGTGTGCGCGGCGCTCGTGCTCTTCATGACGGGGCCGGGGCTCGCGCTCTTCTACGGCGGGCTCGTCAGACGCAAGAACGTCCTGACGACGATGTTCCAGAGCTTCATCCTGATGGCCGTTGTCACGGTGCTGTGGGCGCTCTTCGGCTACAGCGTGGCCTTCGCGGAAGGGACGCCGTTCGCGGGCGGGCTCTCTTATGCCTTCCTGCAAGGCGTCGGCTCCGCGCCGAACGAGACGTACGCGGCGACCATCCCGCAGCAGACCTTCATGATCTATCAACTGATGTTCGCGGTCATCACGCCCGCGCTCATCACGGGCGCCTTCGCCGAGCGGATGAAGTTCAGCGCGATGCTGGCCTTCACGGTGCTTTGGACGAGCGTCGTCTACTTCCCACTGGCGCACATGGTCTGGGGCAAGGGCGGTTTCCTGAACGCGGCGCTCGGCGGCACCGTCCCCGCGCTCGACTTCGCGGGCGGCACGGTCGTCCACATCTCTTCGGGCTTCTCGGCGCTCATCTGCGCGCTGGTCATCGGCCGCCGCGTCGGGTATGGAAAGACGCCGATGGAGCCGCATAACCTGGTGCTGAGTCTCGTCGGCGCGTGCATGCTGTGGGTTGGGTGGTTCGGCTTCAACGCGGGGAGCGCGCTGTCGGCCGGGAGTCTTGCGACGAGCGCGTTCGTGGCGACGCACTTCGCGGCGGCGGCGGCGACGCTCGGTTGGGTCGCGGCCGAGTGGGTGAGGACGGGCAAGCCGACGGTGCTCGGGGCCATCTCGGGCGCGGTGGCGGGGCTCGTCGGCATCACGCCAGCGGCCGGGTTCGTGACGCCGATGGCGGCGCTCGCCATCGGTTTCATCGCGGGCGTCGGCTGCTTCCTCGCCGTGACGGAGTTGAAGAAGTTCCTCGGCTACGACGACGCGCTCGACGCGTTCGGCGTGCACGGCGTGGGCGGCACGGTGGGCGCGCTCCTGACGGGCGTCTTCGCCACGAGCGCCGTCAACCCCATCTTCAAGGACGCGGCCGGCGCGGCGCTGCCCGTGGGCTTGCTGGAAGGAAACAGCGGGCAGTTGTTCAACCAGTTACTCGGGGTCGGGCTGACGGTCGGCATCGCGTGCGTCGCCTCGTTCGCCATCCTCAAACTCGTGGACCTCTTCATCGGCCTGCGCGTGAGCGAGGAGCAGGAGTTGATGGGGCTCGACCTCAGTCTGCACGGCGAGGCCGGCTACCACCTCGGCGCCGAATCCGCCTTCGGGCGCGTGGTCGTGCCGGCCCCTTCGAGCACGGAGAGCGCCGTCGGCTACGCTTCAGAAGTGGCGCTGGAGGGCGCGGGCGGGGACTGATTCGACATCGACACGCGCGCGCCGTTTGAGTTGAGCGCGACGCGTGCAAGCTTCATCGCGGGGGCGCCGTGCGCGGCGGGAGGACGCTTAAAGGGGGTGGACTTCCTCTAAAGACTCGGCGCCTCTGCGGTGAAAACTATAAAGGTCAAGGGCGCCGCATGTTCAACGGCGCCCTTGACCTTTATGTCTTCAAAGTTATGAGCCGAAGCGTGCGACGAACTCATCTTTAGAGAGGCCGCCGGCCTCCGCGAGCTTGGCGACCCAGGCGTCGTCCTCGAAGTCCTTCTTCTCGATGCGCACCATGTAGTCGCGCGCGACCTGATAGCTCTCCGTGTCCACGTCCACGGGGCGTTCGCGGCCACGGCCCGATTGGGTCTCGACCAGTTCGGAGAAGGGGACGGGGCGGAACTCGCCGCCCTGGATCATGATCATCGTGCCGGAGCCGCCGCCGTGCAGGTGCCGGTAGGCCGCGTAGCCGAGGTCGCGCGCGTACTCGGCGTCGTAGGGTATCGGCGGCGCGCAGCGCAGCTCGTAGCCGATGGTCTTATCGACGAGCGTCACCTTGATGCCGCGCTTCTCCAGACGCGCCTGCACCTCGCTCTTGACCTTGCGCCCGAGGTCTATCTCGGCGACGCGGATGTTGCCCTGCGCGTCGCGGTCAACGTCCTGAAGCTCCGCGACCTCTTCGGGGTCGAAGCGTTCGACCAGAGCCTCGGCCAGCAGCACGACGCCGTACGAGCGCCCCATCGCGCGCCGCTTGATAATGGAGCCCTCGACCACGTCGCAGATGTCGGCGAGCGAGACGCGGTCCTGTCGAAACTCTTCGGGGATGATGGTGCAGGTGGCGCTCGCGGCCTTGCCGATGCCGAGCGTGAGGTGGCCCGTCGGCCGACCCATCGTCACGCCCAGGTACCAGCGGCCCGTCGTCTTCGCGTCCTCCATCAAACGCTGTACGAGCTGCACGCCGACGTGGCGCGCGGTCTCGAAGCCGAGCGTGGAGACCGAGAGCGGGAGCGAGAGGTCGTTGTCGATTGACTTGGGCACCTGCACGACTTTAATCGCGCCGTTGGCCGCGCGCTCGACGGCCGCTGAGCTGCGGACGAGGTCGTCGCCGCCGACGGTGACGAGGGCCTCGATGCCGAGCTTACGCAACGCCGCGACCGTGTTGTCCAGACTCTCCGGGTCGCGCGTGATGTCCGTGCGCGAAGTGCCGAGGATGCTGCCGCCGTCGAGGTGTATGCGCGAGACCTCGTCGATGGTCATCTCGTGCTGCTCGTCCGTGTAGCGTTGCGAGAGCCACTCGAAGCCGTCATGAAAGCCCACGGGCGTGCAGCCCATCTTGATCGCTTCGATGACGACGGCGCTGATGACGCCGTTCGTGCCCGGCGCCGGCCCGCCGCCGACAAGAATCCCTAATCTTTTAATCGCCATGATTTTTAGTAGATGAATTATGCCGTGATGTGGCCGCTCAAATAACCGAACTTGTCGCGGAACTCTTCGGGCGTCAGGTTGCCGGCGGAGGCGAGCTTCTGCACCCAGTAGGCGTCTTCAAAGTCAGAAGGTTCGAGCCGTATCTGGTACTCGCGCGCGACGCGGTAGCCTTCGCTGTCGGTGTTGACCATGCGGACGCGCGTGCGCCCCGTCCCGGGCTCGCGGATGTCCGTGAAGGCGATGGGCACCATGCGCCCGCCCTGCACGCTGACCATCGCGTCGGAGCCGCCCTGAAGTAGAAAACGGATGGCGGCGTAGCCGAGGTCGCGGCAGTATGCGGCGTCGAAGGGAATCGGGTCGGCGCAGCGCAGCTCGTAGCCGATGTTCTTGTTCGTAATCATCACGCGCAGGCCGCGCGCGGCCAGTCGCCCCTGCACCTCGACCTTGACGCGGCGCGCGAGGTCAACTTCAGCGAAGCGTATGTGGCCGTGCTCGTCGCGCTCCACGTCCTGTAGCTCGGCCAGCTCCGCCGGGTCGAGTTTCTCGATCAAACCTTCCGCGAGGACGGCGACGCCGAAGTGCTTGCCCATCGCGCGGCGCTTGATGATGGCGCCCTCGACGATGTCGCAGATGTCGCAGAAGGCGATTGTCTCGCGGCCCTCGAACTCCTCGCCGATGACGGTGAGCGTCGCCCCGGCGGCCTTGCCGATGCCGAGCGCGAGGAAGCCCGCCTTGCGCCCCATCGCGACGACGGCGAACCAACGCTTGGTCGAGCGCGCGTCCTCCATCAGGTTCTGCACAAGCTCGACGCCGACGTGGCGCGCGGTCTGATAGCCGAAGGTCGGGATGTGCGAGGGGAGCGGCAGGTCGTTGTCGATGGTCTTGGGGACGTGGACGACTTTAATTTCGTGGCCGCTTCTTTCGGCGACGAAGCTCGAAGAGAGCGCGGTGTCGTCGCCGCCGATGGTGACGAGGTGGTTGACGCCCAGGCCGCGCAGCGTCTCGATGACGGCGCGCGTAGCCTTCTCGGACTTGGTCGGGTTGTCGCGGGCGGTGCCGAGGACGGAGCCGCCGCGCAGGTGTATGCGCGACACGTCTTCAATCTTGAGGCGGCGGACGTGCGAGGCGTCTTCGCGCATGAGCCACTTGAAGCCGTCCTGCACGCCGAGGACTTCGAAGCCGTTGTTGATGGCCTCGATGGCGGCGGCCGAGATGACCGCGTTGATGCCGGGCGCGGGCCCGCCGCCCACGATGATGGCGAGAACTTTTTTGTCAGACATGACGAGACGAGTGCCCTTCGCTGCGTTTTAATGAAAGCGGGATTGTACCGGAGCGGGCGGGTTTATCAAATCGCGTGAGGAACGATTGAAAGCAGTATAAATATTTGAAATAGGGCCATTAATCGGCCTTAACTAAAGATTCGGCGCACACGTCGCGCAGCGAGCAGCCGGCGCAGCGGCGCGGCTCGTCGTGGCTGCGATGGACCTCGCGCCCTTCGACCGAATAGTCGTACATGTCTTCCTTCATATCGTCGATGAGGGCGAGCGCGCGCTCCCTCATCTCGTCCGTATACTCGACCCGCACCTCCTGGTCGCGGTACTTGACGAGGCCGTAAGGGACTGTCGCGCCGAGCACATCTTCGACAAGTAAACAATAGGCCGCGAGCTGCGCGAGGTGCGAGTCGTAGGGGCGCCCGCCCGGGGGACAGGCCGTTGACTTGACCTCGACGGGGACGACGCCGCCCTCCGCTTCGATGAGGTAGTCGGGCCTGCCGACAAGCTCAAGCGTCTCGGAGACGAGCGGCCGCTCCTGCTGCTTACCGTCACGGCCGACCTCCGTCCCCGCGACGCGGCCGACGGGGCGGCCCGTGTCGCTGTAGAGGAGCGAGCCCTCGGGGAGCCCCGCGCGCTTCGACTCACGCGCGGCGGCGAGCGCGGCGAACGCGGCCGTGACGGCGAGCAGGAAGAGAAGCAGGTAGAGCCAGATCATAGGGGCCACTCTAAGTACAGCGCCAGGAGCCCCAGCGCGAGCGCGAGGTAGGTGCAGACGGCGGCGACTACGCGCAGACGTTTGGCGCGCGCCACGGAGCGGCCGTGGCTCTCGTGCCAGCGCGTGCCGGCCGCGCGCGCCTCGCCGCCGCGCGTCGGCCGGACGCCCTCGCGCCGCAGCCACCACGCGCGCGCGCAGAAGACGTACTCGCCCATCCCCGACGCGCGCACGTAATCCTTGCGGGTTAACTTCTCCATAAGCTCCTTTGGACTGTTCAGGCGTCGATAGTAACTCAAACGGAGGCCGCTGGCGTATAATCGCGTCAACAAACAATCCGTGCGTTGAAGATGAAGGGGGTAGGGATGGAGCAGAGAGAGTTGGGCGGGAGCGGCCTGAAGGTCTCGGCGTTGGGGTTGGGCTGCATGGGCATGTCGGAGTTCTACTCGGGGCGCGACGACGAGGAGTCCGTGGCGACGATACATCGCGCGTTGGAGTTGGGCGTCAACTTCCTCGACACGGCGGACATGTACGGCGTGGGCCGCAACGAGGAGTTGGTCGGGCGCGCGATTGCCGACCGGCGCGAAGAGGTTGTGCTGGCGACGAAGTTCGGCAACGTGCGCGGCGAGGATGGGAGCTTCCTCGGCATCAACGGCCGGCCCGAGTACGTGCGAACGGCGTGTGAGGCTTCGCTCAGGCGTTTGAACGTCGAAGTGATCGACCTCTACTACCAGCACCGCGTTGACCCGAACACTCCCATCGAGGAGACGGTCGGCGCGATGTCGCGTCTCGTTGAAGAAGGGAAGGTGCGTTACCTCGGTCTCTCCGAAGCGTCGGCCGAGACGGTCAGGCGCGCGGCGGCGGTCCATCCTATCGCGGCTTTGCAGAGCGAGTATTCGCTGTGGACGCGCGACGTGGAGGCGGAGATTCTGCCCGCGTGCAGGGAACTCGGCGTCGGCTTCGTCGCATACAGTCCGCTCGGGCGCGGCTTCCTGACGGGGCGTTTCGAGAAGCCCGAAGACCTGCCCGAAGACGACCGCCGCCGACAGTTCCCGCGCTTCCGCGAGGAGAACTTCCAACAGAACATGCGCCTCGTCGAACGCGTCGGCGAGGTCGCGGCGGAGAAGGGCTGCACGCCCGCGCAACTCGCGCTCGCGTGGGTGCTGGCGCGGGGGCGGGATGTCGTGCCGATACCGGGGACGAAGCGGCGCAAGTATCTCGAAGATAACGTCGGCGCGGCCGGGGTCGAATTGAAGGCGGAAGACCTCGCGCGCATCGAGGAGGTTCTGAGCGGCGAAAGGGTCGCGGGCGCGCGTTACCCGGAGCAGGCGATGAGCGGGCTCAACCGCTGAAGAGTTAAGTAGTGCGTAGAAAAAAGGTCGGCGCTCCATTCACGTGGAAGGAGCGCCGACCTTTTGTGAGTTTGCCCAAGTCTGGGGCAAGGAACTTTTTAGACGCGCCGGCCCTTTAGACCGTCCGGCGGCCCGTCAACAGGTTGATGACGAAGACGACGAGCGCCACGACGAGCAGCAAGTGAATCAGACCGCCGCCGATGCCGCCGATCAGACCCAACAGCCAAAGCACGAGCAGAATAACCAGAATCGTCCAGAGCATCCTACAAACCCTCCCTTTGGTTCAAGAAGTTATCGTTTACCGAATCGACCCACCGTCCCTCCCGGTCGGAGACAGACAGGGCAACGTTCATGCCAGCACCGCGCGCGTGTATAGACAGACGAATCAAACGATTGAAACCGTAAGACTTACTCCCATCGTCGCCCATGCTCGACGTGCGGCGGGCGTCGGCGTCGGCGTGTACTGTTAACGTGGGGGCGTGTTTAGTTTCACATCAGTACGGCCGCGCCCGCGCGGCGGCGCGGAAAACACTTGCCCGTGGACCGCGACGCGGTTATCATCCGTGGCCTCACATAAGGGTCGCACACAGCCGCGTTCCGAAGTCCAACCGACGGGCGGATTTTCTGCCTCAAAGAAAAGGAGACTCTCATGCCTTGCAACACACAACCTCTCGCGCCGGACAAGATGAATCAGGATTACAACATCAACCCGAGCAGACACGCCGAGAAGGCGTACCAGCCCAACCAGGGCGATAAGTTCCCGACGCTCTCGACCGTGCCCACGACGGCGGGCAAATCGGGCGAAGTCGTCCTGCTGGTGACGACCCTTTACAACAAGGCGCCCTTCGGGCAGGCGCAGGCGCAACTCGTAGACTACGACTCGCTGGTGAGGTACGGCGGGGGCACGTTCCCGTCGCCGGAGGTGGCGCAGAAGATCATCGCCCAACACCCGGACATGGTCGTCGCCGGCACCTGCGCCGGGACGACCCCGTTCTACGCGCTCCTCCAATGCGAGCCGAACAGTAGGGTCACGGTCAGGGTGCTCACCGGCGGGATGAAGGCCAAGGCCATCAGCCGCGAGGACTTCAACGCCATGGGCGGCGTGTTGTGAAACGATGAAGTAGGAACGATGAACTAAGAAGAAGAGGCCGGATGTCCCGAAGGGGAATCCGGCCTCTGTCTTTCAGTTCATCGTTCAGCGTTCCTACTTCATCGTTCAGGTCGTTACCATATCTGGCAGCGATTGTCGGCGGGGCGCACCATCGGGTCGCCGGCCTTGCACTGGAAGGCTTCGGCGAAGGCGGGCATGTTCGAGAGCGGGCCGTTGACGCGGAAGCGCCCGAGGGGGTGCGGGTCGGTGTTGACGCGCACGCGCGCGGCCTCGGGACGGATGTTCTGCGCCCAGACCTGCGCCCACCCGAGGAAGAAGCGTTGCTCGGGCGTGAAGCCCGCGATGGTCTTCGGACGCGGCTTGCCTTCGAGCGACTTCTTATAAGCGGCGTAGGCCACGGTCAGCCCGCCGAGGTCCGCGACCGATTCGCCGACGACGCGCTTGCCTTTCTGGAAGAGGCCGGGCTCGACCTCGAAGGCGTCGAACTGCTTGACGACGCAGTCGGTCCGCTCGTTGAACTTCTTGAAGTCGTCGGGCGTCCACCACATGACGAGGTTGCCGTCGGCGTCGAACTTCGCGCCCGAGTCGTCGAAGCCGTGCGTCATCTCGTGGCCGATGACGGCGCCGATGCCGCCGTAGTTGAAGGCGTCGTCGGCCTGCTCGCTGAAGAACGGCGACTGGAGGATGCCGGCCGGGAAGACGATCTCGTTCATCGAGGCGTTGTAGTAAGCGTTGACCGTCGGCGGCGACATGGCCCACTCCGCGCGGTCGATGGGGCGGCCGATCTTGCCGATGTTGCGCCGGAAGTCGAACTCGCCGACCGAGACCGAGTTGTTGTAGTAGGCGCCACGGCTCACCTGGAGCGGCTCGTAGCTGCGCCACTTGTCCGGGTAGCCGATCTTGCGGACGAAGGCGTCGAGCTTGGCAATGGCCTTCGTGCGCGTCGGGTCGCTCATCCAGGAGAGCGTGGTCAGGTCTTCGCGCAAAGCGGCGACGAGGTTCTTGACCATCTCCTGCGCGCGCGCGCGCGCCTTCGGCGTGAACGTCCGGTCGATGTAGAGCTGCCCCAACGCCTCGCCCAGGGCGCGGTCGGTCGAGGCCACGCAACGCTTCCAACGCGGCAACTGCTCCTGCGTGCCGTTCAGAAACTTGCCGTTGAAGTTGAAGCTCTCCTCGACGAACTTCGTCGCGAGCGTGTTCGACGCGGCGTTGACGAGGTGCCAGCGCAGGTATGTCTTCCAATCTTCGACCGGCACGTCCGAGAGCATCTTGTCCACGGCCTCGAAGTAGGGCGTGTGGTTGACGTTGATCTTGGCGACCTCGGGCAGTCCGATGTTGCGGAAGTAGAGTCCCCAGTCGAAGTGCGGCGTCAACTCCAATAGCTGCGCCTTCGTCTTCGGGTTGTAGCGCGCCTCTGGGTTGCGCAACTGCTCGCGCGTGGCGGAGTTCTGTGCGAGCCGCGTCTCGACGGCCATCACGGTGCGCGCCGAGGCGTTCGCCTTCTCCGCGTCTTCGCCGAGCAGTTGGAAGGTGCGCGCGACGTGCGCGACGTACTCCTCGCGAATCTTTTGCGCGCGCTCTTCGTCGCCCGTGTAGTAGTCGCGGTCGGGCAGGCCCAGCCCGCCCTGCACGGCCTGCGCGATGACGGCGGTCGAGTTCTTGTAGTCCTGCACCGCGCCGAAACCGAAGAGCGCGGGGATGCGGTGCGCGTGGAAGCGCGCGACCTCCTCCTGCACGCCGCCGATGTCCTTGATGGCGCCGATGCGCGCCAACTCCGGCTCAAGGGGCTTCGCTCCCTGCGCCTCGACGGCCGCCTCGTCCATGCAGGACGAGTAGAAGTCCGCGAGCTTCTGCTCGTTACTTCCCGCCTTCAGGTTCTTCCGCTTCGCGAGCCCTTCGAGGATGTCGTGGAGCTGCTCGTTGTTCTGCTCCGCCAGCAGCTCGAAACGCCCCCAACGCGAGTACGCCGCCGGGATCGGGTTCTTCGTCTTCCACCCCCCGTTCGCGAACTGGTTGAAGTCCTGACACGCCGACGCGCTCCTATCGAGGCTCATCACGTCGAACCCCGGCAGCGCCTCCGCCTTCCCCCCGCCGTTCTGACTCAGCGCGACCCTGCCGCCCGTCGACCCCACAACCACCAACGCCAACACGACCGCGCCCAACACGGCGACACACCTGAACCCTACTGACTTCATGGCACACGGCTCCTCAAAAATTTTATGTACAACTGCTCGCGGGGGATTACCTGGAATGCCTGAATGATAACAGCGGGGCAGGCTTTTGGTAAGCGGCGGCATTAAAATCTTGACTCCGCCTCCGGGCGTGTCTTACAGTCGGCGCTCCGATTTACCTTTAACATCAACGCACGGCCTGACCCTTGCAGGAGGCAATGATGAGACTCCGAATGACCCTCGCCGCGCTGGCACTCTTGCTTCTGCCCGCCGCCGCGCGCGCCGACGCCATCGTCTTCAACACGCCGAACTTCACCTTCACCGCGCAGGCGAATCAGCCGGTCGAGGTGCGCATCGCGCAGTTCACCTGCTCGCCGAGTTCGGTCCCGTCGGGTCTCAACTGCGGCGACGTGGATGGATGGATGCTCGAAGTCTACGACCCGACAGGCGCGCTCGTCGCCCGTCAGGTCGTCGCGTGGCACCTGGCCAGAACACTGGACATTCTCTTCGTCACGCCCGGAGAGGGTGAGTATCGCGTCGCCTTCGGGTCGGTAAACGGGCCGGGCATGGGGCTCGCCGGCACGACGTGGAGCGGTCAGGTTACTCTCAACACCCCAACGCCGGAGCCGGCCACGCTCCTGCTGCTCGGCACGGGGCTTTCCGGTGTGGGCGCGGCCGTCCGTCGGCGGCGTAAGGCGAGAACGGGCGGCGGGTAAACGCCAGACACACGTAAAAATTTCTCGACCTCGGGCGTCGGCGCCACGAAGGCGCGCAAAAAAAGAGAGGGTATCCGCTTTGGATGCCCTCTCTTTTTTGCGCTAAAGATGAGCCGGACAGGGATCGAACCTGTGACCCGCTGATTAAGAGTCTTAAATCGGGTGTTCTGCTCAGTGTCGCTGTGTGTTGAATAGTATATATTTATTGAACTTCTACATTCAGTTATAATGGCTGTGTTCGGCTTAGTTTTGCCCTATTTGGATGAGTTGGCACACAAGCGGCACACAAGAATGAGAGTAAATCATAGTGCGGGCAGTCGGCTTATTAAGCGTAATTCGAGGCGAGTTGAAAAGAGGGCAGAGCGCGCCTCTTTCTCAACTGGCTCGTATAATGAGAAGGCTGAGGCTCTACGAGCAAAGGCCGCCCGCGGAGATTATGAATCACAGTTCAGACTTGAGGCTGTCGATCAATTGCTTAATCCGTTCCTTGAATTTACCGAATCCGATGTGAAGAAAATCATCAATAAAGGCTACCTGCCACAAGTCGAGCGAGGGCTGAAGCTATACAGGCTAATGAGCCGTCTCACTGTTTTGTGTGAGCCTGTCGGTGACGCTGTCGGCGCTGCCAGCCGGTTAAGATTAATTAACTTTGAAGATTTAACTTGGTCGGAGTTTCTTGACATAAAAATTCATACCATAGCTCTTCTTTCGAGGCGGGCAGACAAGCGCATGACCTCGGAGCAGTTTAATGGCTTAGCACTCCTCACGCCGGAAGAGAAAGACTTATACGAACGGGCAAAGCGTTATTTCGGCGGGAGAAAAAAGCCGACGCTAAAAAGTCTCGCTTTAGATTTGCTCAGTGAAGAGGGCGAGGTTTTTGTTGACCGTAGCGCCTCCAACCATCTCGCCGCCGTAAGAGAGTTCAGAGAAAAGCATAAGGATAAGCTGGGGGTTGACTGGTATTTTGCCGGGGGCGTTGACTCTTACAACAAAAATCCGAAAAGTGCGCGAGAGTTCTATGCTGAATGCGCTGCAAGCGTGAGGAAGGCAGTTAGAGAATCTGTCATGCCAAGCTATGCAATAATCGGAGAAATGTTTGTAGGGGTGAACGAACAAATAGCAAGATCGCAAATAGTGGCACAACAAATGGCATTAGCCCTACCCAAAATCTTAGAGCAGGCTGAGTCGGCAAGAAAAATAGCTGCGAGCGCGTTTGCTGCGGCTGTGCGTATGCCGCGAATAGAACTTCCCAAAAGCATATTTCAGGAACAGCTTTATATAGGAAAAAAATAGAACGGATTTTTTCTAGGGCAAAAATTCGGGGTTGGATTAGGTTGTCTCCGTGCTGATTACTTCGGCACGGAGACTTTCTTTTTTGGAGAGTAGAAATGACTAAGGAATGGTCAACCGTTGAAGAGGCCGCGCCCGCGTTAGGAATGTCAAAGCAGGGCATGTATGACGCCATTCGTAAAGGGCAATTGCCGCGTGAGGCCGTGTTGCGCATAGGGAAGCGCATTCGCATCAACTTGAGGGCGCTGGGCGCGACGGATCGTCAAGCCGAAAGAAGTAATAACGCGCAGGATGGCCGCTAGAATCTTCTTAATCGCGGACTGTGAGGGCGTCTTATGGGTGCGCGGGTATTGCTCAAACATCATGCAGAACGCGTTTCAGCCTCTTCTATCTCCGACGAAGTTGCGGAGGCCAGAGGCTACCGCACGGTAAGCGTTAAGTCGGAGCTAAAGGCGCTGGGCTTTGGCGAGGCGCAATGCCGCGTCCCTGCCTTGTTAATTCCCGTATGGTCTGTCAACGGTGAGATTGCCACCTATCAGATTCGGCCCGACGAGCCGAGAATTAAAGACGGTAAGCCGCTGAAATATGAAACGCCTGCCGGTGCGCACATGGCTTTAGATGTGCCTCCCGCGGCACGCCCATTATTAGCTAATCCGTCTCTCCCGCTATTCATCACGGAGGGAGCACGTAAGGCGGATGCGGCCGTCTCACGCGGCCTCTGCTGTGTCGCCTTATTGGGTGTCTGGAACTTCCGCGGCAGGAACGAGCACGGCGGATTGACTGCCCTGGCCGATTGGGAATACGTCGCGCTTAAAGGGCGGAAAGCCTACATTTGCTTTGACTCAGACGTGATGGAGAAGGACGCCGTGAGGCTGGCTATGAAGCGGCTTCGCGCGTTTCTAGAATCCCGCGGCGCAAACGTACGCCTGATCTATCTACCGGCCGGCGCGGGCGGCGCGAAAGTCGGGCTGGATGACTATTTCGCCGCTGGCGGCACGGTTGACGGCTTGATGCGACTGGCGACGGCTGACCTGCCCGACGAGCCGGAGACGGATGCGAAACCCGAGCGTAAGTCACAGGCGACTGTCTTAGTAGAGTTGGCGGGCGGGGCCGATTACTTCCACACGTCAGAGGGCACAGCTTATGCGAGCGTCGAGATTAACGGACACCTTGAGACTTGGCCTTTAAAGTCGCAGGGCTTCCGCGACTGGCTTCTGCGCCGCTTCTATGAGGAAGTAAACAAGTCGTCCAGCTCACAGGCATATCAGGACGCGCTCGGCGTTCTCTACGGGCAGGCACGCTTCGGCGGCGAAACGCGGGAGGTGCATACGCGAATCGCGGCGTACGACGGCGCTATCTATGTAGACTTAGCTGACGACGCTTGGCGGGTAGTGCGGATAACTGTAGAAGACTGGCAGGTCATCCCTAGTGCTGACGCGCCTGTTAGATTCCGTCGCAGCCGCGGGACGCTGCCGCTTACAGAACCCATGCGCGGCGGGAAGATGGCGGCGCTGCGCAGGTTCGTGAACGTTAAGACGGATGCCGACTGGACGCTGTTACAGGCGTGGCTTGTGGCTAGTCTGCGGCCGAATCTCCCGCTGCCGCTACTCGCGCTTTACGGCGCGCAAGGCTCCGCGAAGTCTACGACGGCGCGCGTGCTCACGTCTTTGATTGACCCGTCAAAAGCTGCTCTGCGCAGTGAGCCGAAAGACGAGCGCGACTTGATGATAGCCGCGCGCAACCGCTGGTGCCTCACGTTCGACAACCTCTCCCACGTCTCAAACTCTTTGAGTGATGCCCTCTGCCGTCTCGCCACGGGTGGCGGCCTGTCCACGCGCGAACTGTATTCCGACGACGAAGAAACGCTCTTTGAAGCCCTGCGCCCCGTAATCATCAACGGTATCGAAGACCTTGCAACGCGGGGCGACCTGCTCTCCCGTGCCGTCGTGCTATACCTTCCGCCGCTCAAATCGAACACAAGGCTTAAAGAGGCCGATCTGTGGCGTGAGTTTGAGAGGGCGCGACCGTCAATTTGCGGCGCGCTGTATGACGCCGTTTCCACGGCGCTGCGCCGCGTCGAAAGCGTCAGGCTGGCCGACTTGCCGCGTATGGCCGACTTCGCGGCTTGGGCCGTGGCGGCAGAGCCGGCCTTCGGCGTGTCGGCCGGCACGTTCATGGAAGCATACGCCGCGAACCGTGCGACCGCGAACACGACGGCCCTTGACGACTCGCCGCTGTCCGAGGCCGTTATAAAGCTACTTGAGGCGCAGCCTAAACCGTATTGGTCGGGTAGGGCGAGCGAGCTTTTAGAGGAGTTGAGACGGCAAGCCAGCGAACAGACGTTGCGTGATAAGGGCTGGCCTAAAGCGCCCAACACGCTCACGAATAAGCTGCGCCGCTTGGCGTCTTCACTGCGAGCCGTCGGGGTCGAGTGCCGGGAGAGTCGCACGGGAAGGGAACGGGCGCGGATAATTACATTAGAGAAGATGGATATTTCATCGTCCGCACCGTCCGTATCGCCCGCGGATGAACAGTCACAAGACTTTTCGGCGGACGGTCTTGCGGACGATCTCAGCAATGCGGACGGTTGTTCAAGATGTGTGGACGATGGCTTAACCGAAGCACCGTCCGCGCCTAACTTGGCAGAAACCTTAAACGATAGGGCGACGACGGACGATGCGGACGGTAATTCTCACGACTTCTCTAACACCGTATTTTCGGCGCGTGACGCGGAGGGGATAAATGTTCCAATAGATGAAGACCACGCTTTTGCGGAGTGCGCCAGATACTTTGAAGATATGGGGAGCGCAGGCTGAGCTTGTACCTTCAGCACTGGCCGCGCCCGTGCCCCTGATCGTGCCCGTCGCCCCTGCGGATGAGAGGCTTTGATAGAGAATGACAGACGAAACGGAGAAATTACCGGGCAAGCAGGAACGGGCCTTAGCGGCACTGCTGAATAACCCGACCGTACGCGACGCCGCAGCCGAGGCGAAGGTGTTGGAAGCGACCCTTTACCGATACATGCGCGAGGCCACCTTTGCAGAGAGGTTAAAGGAGGTACGACGCGGGGCTGTCGAGCATCTGACCGCCCGCCTACAAGCGAAGGCTTCGGCTGCCGCAAAGGTGCTCTCCGAGGTCGCCGAGGACGAGACGAAGCCCGCTAGCGTCCGCGTCTCTGCCGCGAAGGCGGTCATAGAATACACGCTGAAGGCTTTCGAGTTGGGCGACCTTGACGAGCGGTTGAAGGCGTTAGAGCAGGCACTAGAGGCGCAGAAGAAAGGTGGCCGCCGGTGAGCATTGCGGGCCGAGTCGAAAGGTTAGAGCAGGCGGCGGGCGGGCGTGAACAATGTACCTGCTCCGACGGGCTCGCCGTCTATTACGAAGGCGAACCCGAACCCGAGCCGACCTGCGCGACGTGCAGCGGCGAAAAGATGGTTTGCAGAGTCATCTATGAGAATAAATTGGGGCAGGGGCGTGAGTCTCGAAGCGAGAATCCGCGAGCTTGAGCGTCGGCGATGTTCGGGCGCCGAGCCCCCGGCGGACTTCGGCCCTGAGTGGATAGACGCTGCCGACGGGTTGCTAGAAGCGAGGGGCGACGAAGAGGCCGGGCACATCCTAGCCGAGTTGCTAGAGGGCGCCCACGGGCCGAGCGCGCGGGCCTTCGCGGCGGACGTTCGCCAGAGACTAATGAGGGGCGAAGTATGGGGCGGTCGGGCAGACTTGAGAAGCTAGAGGCGGTCGCCGTCGCGGGCGTGCCCTGCGCGTGGCACGCGCTCGGCAGCATCACGCCGACGCTGGCCGGGGCCGAGATATACGCCGGGGCTTGCATGGAGTGTGGCGAGAATATGGTTTACCACTCGGCGGACGCGACGGCGCAAGAGCGCGAGCTACACTCCGAACTGTACGGGCCGGGGGCGACGCTGGCGACGCTCACGGCCTCGCGGCGCTCGCTCGCTGGTATGGTCTGGCTGAGTCGCCGCGGGACTATCATCACGGCCGCTCCCAGCGAGGTGTATAAGCGAGCGTTAATTGAGGAACACGGACGGCGCATGGCCGAGAAGTGGGAGGCGCACTGGCAAACAGTGTCCGACGAGATACTAGAGACAGCCGTCGAGTTACTAGAAGGTCAACATTCTGACGCGGAACTTGAGGAGATTATCTGGCCGGGGGGAGGGGGGGCTAACCCTTCGCCGAGGTGAAGCCAGTCTCAAGCCCTGTGTGACGGTTCTGGCTCAAAAGGGTCTGGCCCGTTGCTAGGGTTCGCATGAAAAGGGGTGTTATGTGCGTGTCGCAACGTCGTTGACTGAAATGTTACCTAAGACACCGCCCCGCACCGTGGCCGTCGCCGACGGGGCGATTTGCGCGCAGATGGTCAGATGCGGCAAGCGTAACTGTAAATGTGCGCGGGGGGAATTGCACGGGCCGTACTTCTATCGCTTCACACGCGACAAATACGACCGGCTGCACAAACAATATGTCCGACGCTCCGAGGTCGAGGCATGGCGAGAACTATGCGAGCGTCGTCGGGAGTGGTTCGGCGAGAGGGCAGCGATGCGGGCGCTGTGCCGCCGCGTTGTAGGCCGCGGCGGGCGGGTTAATTGGGCGCTCTTTTCAGGGGGTGTACTTATTACAGAGGCGGCGCTTTGGAGGATTTCATATTCCACAAAAGAGTTATTTTGTAGAATAGAACATTTGATAATTTTGCTTGGAAAGGGTAATGGCGATGAGTACGGCGAAGGTGGGAAGTCCCAGACTTGCTTAGCGCGGAATGAAGGATCAGTTATCTATACCCTGAGAGCATCCGCTGTTATATCGCGCTATAGAATCGGATGAGACTTAGCACGCCTAGCAAGAAGAGGCGTAATCTCTTGCTCATGCTTCATACTTCTGGCTTCATCAAAGCGGAACGGGCTACCTGACGTGGCCCAAATGTCCAAAGCATCGCAGACCGTCCCTCCCATTACTGCTGTGTGAGCTGAGGCCAAGTTAACAAGTAGTAACCAGCGGCAAGCCTCAGTCACAGTACGACGTTGTTCCGGATCGGGGTACAGATATCCTAGCCAGTGAATTCCGATCCGAGCATGACGTCGTTCGTCCACAGAAATGAAATCGTACAGCTGGGCAGCATCTTCATCAATGCCCTTCAACCGTCGTGCGACGCCCGCAAGATAGCCCTGTCCAACTGCCTCGATATCAAGATTCATCGCCACAAGCCGTTCTTCAAGCGTCATCTCCCAAAACATTTCATAAAAATTGCCCAGATAAGATACTGGATAATCGCCGATCTCTTTACCCCGAGCACGTAACGCATTAGCTGTCATTATTGCGTGTCGAGCTTCATCTTCACACTGGCGTGCCATATCCAGATAAAAAGACCATGGAAGGCCATCATATTCCAGTAAATTTAGTGCGGCGACTTCACTAGCTACTGTCTCCCGCAACGCTGTATTGTGTAATTTTTGAAGCAACCCATCCTTTTCCTCCACGGAGGGCATCCGCGGCAAGAATTCATCTGCCGATCGGAGCATCCACCTAGGATCGTTCTCATGTCGGGATGGGCCGCGCCGCACTCGGCGTGCTTCAGTGAACATTGATTCACGTGCCGCGTGCACTTCTTTGACTAGTCGGGACAGGTTGAATCCACTTTCACCACGCTGTGGGATGCATACCTCGTAATCGGTAACGCTATCAAGAGTTAGGCACGCATCAAGTCGTAGGCAAAGGTCATAGGTACGATATTCAAATGAAGCTAACAACCGCTTCAGGTACTGATAAAAGGTAGTATAAGTAGGGTTGGATGAGCTATCACCATTCAGGTCGACGGGCCACCCCGGAGTAGGCGCAATATCATCTGACATACGAGCAGGATCTAGGAAGGCAGGAATAAGCAGTTCAATCCTACGGCCTGCAGCACCGATTGCTAATGCCAATTTGAAGTGGCTTTCAAAGTTGCTAGTCTCAGGAAGTCGCCGCGCAAGCTGCCGAGCCCGATGAAGTTCAATGACAGCTAGAGTTCTCGCAATGGGCGCAATATCCCTAGCCGAGACATCTTCCTCGGCTACTGACTCTCTCTTCATAGTCAATCTCCTAAATCAGGAGGGTGTCAGATGAACTGTGTAAGCGAGTTTCCATCGAGCGTCGGCACGCGCCCTTCGTAGATGATTGAGAACGCCTGCATCGCTCGGCTCCAGTGCGGCACCGGCATCGTCCACTTCTTCGCCGCATTGCGCAAGGCCA
>DASVGG010000002.1:0-3315 GCA_036379655.1 Pyrinomonadaceae bacterium | reverse complement strand
CATCGACCGCAACGTGGCCGAGGTGATGGGCGAGAGCAACACGACCAAGGTTCGCCTCTTTAAAGAAGAGAAGCTCGACCTCTCGCGTCCGGCGAAGGACGAGATGACCGGCGCGCTCCACATCTTCTACGAGGACCTGATGCGCACGCTCATCGACCGCCTGCGCTCGGAGTTCGCCAAGTCGGGACAGTTGCCGAAGGTTGACCGCCCGATGACGGTCGTGCTCGCGGGTGGCACGGCCCGCCCGACGGGCTTCCTCCAGAAGTTCGAGCAACTCCTGCGCGCCGAAGGCGACTTCCCCGTGCAGATTTCCGAGGTGCGCATGGCCTCCGACCCGCTGACCGCCACCGCGCGCGGCTGCTACATCGCCGCGCTCTCCGAGACGAAGTAAACAGGACGCAGACCGCAACCTCGCTTCAGTCCTCGGTGCGGCGCCCCTCCGCACCGAGGACACACGTGTACGCATCCCCCGAACCGATGTGAGCGATACAACCTCAGACAACGAGTTCGTAGTCGAAATCGACCTCGGAGAGCTCGACTGGTCCACGCCGGCCCCCTGGGAGGACTCGCCGCGTGCTGCGGCCGCGCCGGCCCCGCCCGCCACGTTGACCCGCGCCGCGCCCGCGCCGCCGGCCCCGGAGCCGGTCGCGATCACGGCGACGGCGCTGTCGCTCCCGCCGGCCTTCGCGGAGGTCGTCTACCACGTCGAGCCCGAGTCATTGCGCGAGTTGGTCGGCGCGACCTTCGCGCGCCTGCTCGACGCCATCGCGATGCTCGGCCGCATCGAGCAGGCGCTGACGCGGCCGCGCGACCTACAGGTCGGGCGGCTCTTCGGCGAGGTGCGCTCGCAGACGGTCGCGCTCCTCTCGCAGATCACAGAGGCCGTGTCGGGCGAGGCCGCGCTCGGGCGGCGGCCCCGCGAGGTGCTCGACGGCATGCGCTTCGTCATCGGCCACGAGTTGTCGAAGGTCTTCCGCCACGAGTTCCCCGGACTCACCGACGAGAGCCGCGCCAGCTACTCGCGCGCCGACCTGAGCCGCGCGTGGGGGCTGCTGCACAACTGCCTCCAGCAGACCGCCATCACGCTCGCGCAGGCGTTCAAGCCCGACGTGGCCGGCGAACACCTCTTTGAAGACTACAAGAGCAAGGTCGAGAACTCCTTCACGCTCTACCGCGAGCTGCACGCGCTCTTGCAGAAGGTCTCGACGGCCGAGCGTTCGAGCGGCATCCTCTTGAAGCACTCGCTCGTGCGCCACCTCGAACACTTCCGCGAGGAGACGATGCACTTCCTCATGTACAAGGACTGGGGCGAGTTTGGCCGCTACGTGGACGACGTGAAGCGCGCCTTCGAGGAGATGGAAGAGTTCGAGAACGTGCTCCACGAGTTCTCGCAATACCTGCGCACGCTCATCCATCACGTCGGCATGCGCGAGGCTCTGAGGGGCGTGCAGGCGCACGCCGAAGCCGCGAGGGAGTAGAAGGATTATGCCGACAGCGGCCGACATGACGAACGACGTGCCCGTCTTCGCGCGCGACGCCGAAGGTCTGGGTCCGGACACCGCGGTCGTGCCCGTGGACGAGATCGAGCCCATCGAGCGCCGACAGCACGAGCGCATAAACATCTACCTGCGCGTGCGCTGGGAGGGGCTCTTCGGCTGCTACGAAGGGACGCTGAGCGACATCAGCGTCGGCGGCTGCTTCATCCTCAGCGAGAAGCAGGCGACGATGCGCGAGCTGATACGACTTGAGGTCGAGCTGCACGACGGCGAGTGGGTCAAGGTCTGGGGCGAGGTGACGAACCAGTTCCCCGGCGTCGGCTTCGGCGTCCGCTACACGGAGGTTGACGGCGAGGACGAAGACAAGTTCTCGCTCTCGCTCGGGCAGACGAAGTCGATCCGCGCGGGCGTCACCGCGCTGAAGAAGCTCAGCCGTTCCTTCCTAAACGAAGAGGGCGAAGACCTGCCGCCCGAGCGCGTGGACCGGCAGGAGTACAAGCGCAAGGTGATGCTCGCCCTGTCGAAGGTGAACCGGACGCTGCTCGATTTGCCCGAGTGTCGGAAGAAGACGGCGCTCAGGCATTCCGTGCAGGCATACGCGGACCTCTACCGCGTCTGGGCAGCCATGTCGGCGGGCGCGGCCGGCAACCCGAAGGAGTGGGCCGCCTCCTACAAGTGCCTCCGCGAGAAGTACGGCGCGCCGCCGCACATCCTCGAAGCCTTTCGCGGCGGCGACCTCTCGACCGCCCTCGCCTTCCTTCGCCAGAAGGCGCACATCTACCTCACGTTCGTCTCTTAAGATTGACTCTTCCGCTGTTCATCCCCGAACGGTTCACTGTTCGAACCTGTGCCTGTACTCGTCGGACGAGATGAAGGCTTTCACCATCTCGGCTTGGATGAAGTCGCCGCCGAAGCTGTCGAGCTTTCCGAGCCAGTAGTAATAGCCTTCCGCGTCCGGGTTCCTCCGCAAGTAGCCGTAGTACTCCATCAACACGAACGCCCGGCTCTTCTCCTTCGCTTTGAGTTCGGCGTCGTCCGCGACCCTCAACAGCGCCTCCGCCCGCGTCAGGCTCCCCGCCTTCAGCTCCGCCACCAGCGCCGCCGCCTTCGACTGGTCGAGGTTGGCATTCGCGAGCAGCGCCGCAACGTACTGCTCGTCGCTCGTCCCGCCGTACTTCGCCTTGAACTCTGAGCGGTTGACCCACTCCTCGGCGAACGCCCGGCGGTTACTCGCCAGCCGCGCCTCCCACTCCCCGATGCCGACCTGCACGCCCGCCGCCAGCGCGCGCGAGTCCGACATCAGCCGCCGGTACTTCGGAGCCTCCCCGTAAGAGGCGAGCCCCATCCGGTAGGCGAGGTAGCCCGTGTTCTCGAACTCGATTGAGAGGAAGAACGCGGCCGAGACGTTGATGCGCTTGACCTCGCGGCACTGCGCGTCCGCGCCACAGTTCTCGACTTCCGAGCGCCAGAACTTGAGCCCTGACGTGTCGGGGCCGCGCCCGAGGAAGTCGAGGTAGTGGTGCGCGACGAAGTAGGTACTCTTGTCGATGAGATTCCCGGCCGCGCCGCAGTCGGGGCAGGAGTCGCCCGGCGCCTCGACGTAGCTGACGACGGGCTCGGGCGACTGCACGCCGTCGGTCTCCAGCATGGCCTCGAAGTCCGCGCTCTTATCGGCGCGGCAGTCGAGGTAGGTGCGGGCGTAGGGCGAGGCGAGCCAGCCCGGCGACGTGACCATCACGGTGTAGGCGCCGCCCGGCGGAAGCCCCGCGAACGAGTAGCGGCCCTGCGCGTCGGTCTGCGTCGTGGCGGTGGCGTCGCC
>DASVGG010000001.1:0-14997 GCA_036379655.1 Pyrinomonadaceae bacterium | reverse complement strand
GTGAAACTCTATCCCTCAACCTTGAGATGTAAAGTCTCACTCTATTCGCGCTGACGCGCTCATGGCGGGCAGGGATGCCCGCGCTCCCGGCTTAACGGTTCCTATTGCGGGCGTGGGGCGGGCGACGTGGAGAAGTCGTCCTCTTCCGCCCGCGCGTCGGCCCTGGCCTTCAACTCTTCGACGATGCGCATCTCCTCCTGCGCCCGCGCGGTCTCTTTCGTCCTCGCGTAGAGGAGTGCGAGGTTGAAGTGCGCCTTCTGGTCGCCGGGCGCGAGCTTCACCCCGGTCTCCAACTCGCGCCGTGCGCGCTCGTAGTCCTTCAACTTCATGTAGCTCACGCCGAGCGCGACGTGCGCGTGCGCGAAGGAAGGAAAGCGCCGCGCGACATCCTCAAGGATGCTCACGGCCCGCGCGTCGTCCTGTTCGTCCTGCGCGATGAGTCCCAAATAGTAGAACCCTTCGGGCGCGGAGGCGTCGGCCTTCACGCTGCTTTCGAGCAGGGCGCGCGCCTCCGCGCTCCTCTTCTGCTTGAGCAGTACGTAGCCGAGGAAGAGTTGTCCCTGCGGGCTCGCGGGCCGTAGTTCGAGGAAGCGCCGGAAGGACTGCTCCGCCTCCGACAGGTCCGGCTTACGCCGCTTGAGCCACGACACACCCGAGAGGTAATGGATGCGACTGTCGTCCGGCCTGAGCCGCGCGGCGCGCGCGAGCGCCTCGCCAGCCTCGTCGCCGAGACCCGCGCGGAGCGCGACGACGGCGTAACCGTAAAGGAGGTCGGGCGACCCGGCCGCCGCATCCTTCGCGCTCGCGAGGTAGAGCGTCGCCGACTGCGCGTTACCCTTGTTGAGCGCCACCTGCGCCTTGCCGAGCAGTGCCGTCGGCTCGCCCGGCACCTTGTCGAGCGCCAGTTGGTACGACTCTTCCGCCCGCTTCAGGTCTCCTTTGCCGAGGTGCGCGTCGCCCAGTATGGCGAGCAGCGACCCCGACGCACGCCCTCGATTTTTCAAACCTTCGACGAGGTTGATGCACTCGTCGAGACGGTTGCCATTAAGCAGGAGCCGCGCGAGCTTCTGCGCCGCGTCCGCGTTGTCCGGGTCGATGGCGAGCACCTCGCCGAGCACCACGATTGCTTTATCGGGCAGGTTCTTCAGGTGATAGAGGTACGCGAGGTTCATGCGCGGCCCGACGAACCGCCGGTCGGCGCGCGCCGCGCGCGTGAAGAGCGACTCGGCCTCGTCCAGCCGACCCTGCCGCGCGCGAATCGTGCCCAACAGGTTGAGCGCCCCGGCCTCGTTCGGCGCGCCCTTCAACACGGCGGCGAGTTGCCGCTCTGCCTCCTCAACCTTACCTTCACGCACCAACGTCGCGGCCCGCTCCACCTTACTTACGCCCTGCGCCGCGACGCCCGCCGGGGCGAGCCACAGGAAGACCGCTGTGATGAGGATGAACCGCTTCATATGTCAGCGCGGCGACGCCTTCAAATCTTTCTGCTCGACGAGCCCGCGCCCTTCCTTGATCGTCAGAATCTTATTGGCGGCAACGCCCGTCACGCGCTCGACGGCGCCGCCCGGCCAGCGAACCTCAATGAGGTCTATCTTCGCGCGCTTCTCAAGGCCGAAGTGCAGACGCGTGTCGCTCTGCGAGAGGTAGCTGTCGCCGCTGCGCACCTCGTCCACCTGCGCGAGGTCGCCCGCGACAACACGGACGCGCGCGCCGACGCCGCCACGGTTGCTCTTGACGCCGACGAGTTTGACGAGGACGGAGTTGTTCGCGCCGCCGTCGTTGCGCAGGACCTGCGCCGAGCCGTCGAGGTTGTTGAGGACGATGTCCACGTCGCCGTCGTTGTCGAGGTCGCCGAAGGCCGCGCCGCGCCCGACGCGCTTCTCGCCCGCGAGCGCGCCGAGCGGGGCCGCGTCGTCTTTAAAGGTGCCGTCGCGGTTGTTGCGGTGGATGAAGTTGCGCTGTTGATACGAAGGAATCTGCGGGTAGACGTGGCCGTTGGCGACGAAGAGGTCGCACCAGCCGTCGTTGTCGTAGTCGAAGAACTTCGTGCCCCAACCAACGTACGGCAGGCTCACGGCGGCGACGCGCGCGGCGTGCGAAACGTCCGTGAAGGAGCCGCGCCCGTCGTTGCGGTAGAGCGTGTTGTAGTCGTCGTCGAAGTTCGTAATGAAGAGGTCGAGGCGCCCGTCGTGGTTGTAGTCGCCGACCGCGACGCCCATCGAGCCCTGCTCGCTGCCGTTCTCGTTGACGGCGAGGCCCGAGGTGAAGCCGACCTCCTTGAACGTGCCGTCGCCGTTGTTCTTATAGTGAAAGTTAGGCGTCGAGTCGTTGGCGACGAAGAGGTCTATCAGTCCGTCCTCGTCGAGGTCGCTCGCGATGGGCTGCATGCCGTAGAAGCCGTTCGCGTCGGCGACGCCGGCCTTCTTCGTCACGTCGGTAAACGTGCCGTCGCCGTTGTTGCGGTAGAGCGAGTCGCCGTCGCCGGGCAGCCCGCGCGGGCCGCACTGCACGGGAATGCCCTTGTACTGGCAGAGCTTGCCCTTGCCGAACTCGGGCAGGTTGTTGAAGTCGAAGGCGACGTAGTTGGCGACGAAGAGGTCGAGGTTGCCGTCCGCGTCGTAGTCAAAGAACGAGGCGCCGGCCGACCAGCGCGGGTCGCCGACGCCGGCCTTCTCAGTCACGTCCGTAAACGTCCCGTCGCCGTTGTTCTTGAAGAGACGGTTTGGCCCGACGCACGTCACGTAGAGGTCTTCGAAGCCGTCGTTGTTGTAGTCGGCCACGGCCGCGCCCATCCCCCAGCCCACGTCGCCGATGCCGGCCTTCTCAGTCACGTCGGCGAAGGTGCCGTCACCACGGTTGCGGTAGAGGATGCTGCGCGTCTTGCCTTTCGTCTTCACGAGATCGACCGTCAGAGAGTTAACGAGGTAGATGTCGAGGCGGCCGTCGTTGTCGTAGTCGAAGAGCGCGACGCCGCCGCTCATCGACTCGACGATGTAACGCTTCTCGGGCGACGAGACGTGTTTGAAGACGACGCCAGCCTGCTCCGTGATGTCCGTGAAGCGCGGGCCGGCTTGTTGTGTCGTCGCCGACGCGGGCGTGAAGAGTTGCGCCGCGACGAGCATCAGCAACACGCCGTTGATTCTTAAAGACAAGCCTCGGGTCACCTCTCTCGCGAGTCTCACTGATTGCTCGCGGCGCGCGCCTTCTCTTTCAGTTGCCGGGAGAGTTCGAACTGTTGGTCGCTGTCGGCCTTGCGCCCGGCGGCGAGGTATGCGCGGCCGAGTTGGAAGCGGACGTGGGCCTCTTCGGGCGAGAGCTTCGCGGCGGCCTCAAGGCTCTCGACCGCGCCTTTTAAGTCGCCAAGTTGGAGCAGCGCCTTGCCCAGCTCGAAGTGCGCGTTGCCGAAGTCGGGCCTGTCGCGGATGACCTCGCGCAGCAGACGTACGCCACGGTCGGTCTCCTGCCGGGCCAGCAGGACGTAGCCGAGGTTGTACTTTGCCTGAACGTCGGCGGGGTTGATTGTAAGCTCGGCCTCGAACTCGCGCGCGGCCTCTTCGAACTTGCCGGCCTTCAACTGCGCCACGCCGAGATAGAAGTGCGCGAGCCGCGTCTTGGAGTTCAAGGAGAGGGCCGCGCGCAGCTCCTCGATGGCCTTCGCGGTCTCGCCACGGTCGTAGTACGCCTGACCGAGCAGGATGTGCAGCTCGGGGCTGTCGCCGCCCTTCGCAATCATCTGCCGGGTGACCTTTTCAGCCTCTTCGGCCTTGCCCTGCTTGCCGAGCGAGAGCGCGAGCGGGTAATAGAGCGCGGCCTCCTGCGGCTTCGCGGCCACAACCTCCGCCAGCAGTTCGGACGCGCGCGCGTAGTTCTCCGTCATGAAGTAGCTCAGCCCCAACAACTGTTTCGCCTGCATGTTCGAGGGGCGTGACTTCAACTCGCTCTCAAGCGGCGGGACGGCCTCTTTGTATGACTCTGACTTGAAGTAGGCGAGGCCGAGGTTGAAGTCGAGTCCGTCATGACGAGGGTTCCAACGCGCGGCAGCGGCGAACTGTTCGGCGGCGGCGCGGAACTCCTGCCGCTCGGCGCGCAGCAGGCCGACGTTGTTGTGTGCGGCGGCGACGACCTTCGCGTAGAAGTCGGCCTCTCTCTTCAAAGCCGCCGCGTCCTTCACTTCGAGCGCGACGCCCGCTCCCGCCGCGGTCACCTCCGAAGGCTTCTCCTGACTCGTCAGCACGGCGTTGCTCAGGAAGGCGCCGGTCTTGGCCTCGTCCCGCTTGAACGCCTTCGCCTTCAGTTCGGACGCCTTCTGCAACTCCTTCTCGCCCTCCGTGGTGCGCCCGAGTTTGACGAGCGATTGGCCGAGGCGGAAGTGCGCGTTCGTGACCTGATAGTCGTTGTGCTCGAACGAGGGGCTGAGCGCGATGGCTTTGCGGAAGGCTTCGACGGCCGGCTCGTACTTCTCGAAGCCCTGGTAAGCCTGGCCGAGGTAGAAGAAGGGGTCGGGGTTGTCCGGCTTCAGGCGCGAAGCCTTTTCGAGGAAGCCGACGGCCAGGTCCCACTTCCTCTCGATGGTGTAGACGACGCCGAGGTAGTAGTTCGCAAGGTACTCGTCGGGGTTCGCGGCCAGTTCGACCTTGAACTCGGCGGCCGCGTCTTCGAGACGAGCGGCGCCATCCTTGAGCAGGTAGGTGAGCCCGAGGTAGTAGTGCACGCGCGGGAATTTGGGGTCGAGCGCGACGGCGCGCTTGAACTCTTCAATAGCCTCGGTGAGGAAACCCGTCTCGCGGTAGGCGCGGCCGATGAGCACGCGCAACTGCGGCCGGTCGCCAAGTTGCTCGACCATGCGTTCGTAGACCGCTTTGGCGGGTGCGAACTGCCTCGGCTTCAGGTAGGCCAGCCCGAGCGTGTAGGCCACGTCGTAGTCGCGCGGCGCGAGCTTCAAAGCGGCTTCAAGCTCCTTCGCCGCCGGCCCGAACTCGCCCTGCATGAAATAGCTCTTCCCCAACATGTGGCGCGCGGGGACGCTCTGCGGGTCGAGGGCGAGGGCTTTCAGAAGAGGCTCGACGGCCTTCTTGTATTGCCTGTCGTTGAAGTAGGCGATGGAGAGTTCGACGAGTAGGTCAACCGAATCGGGGTGGTAAACGTTGGCCGCTTCAAAGGCTTCGACCGCGCGTTCGCGTTCGGCCAGCACGGCAGAGACCCTCCCGAGTTTCGGGTAAGCCTCGGCGAGGATGGCGCGGTATTCGGCTTCGGCCGCCGCCGTGTTACCGGCTCGCCGGTGCGCCTCCGCCTGCTCGTAGTGTCTTCGGAACGAATCGGCGGGTGACTGGAAGAGGACGGTCAGAAGGAGGACGGACAGCAGGGTCGAGTGAAAAAGCATTCCGCCTTGGCTTCCCGTTGGAGTCGTTTACAGACCAGAACGGGGGGCTGAAGAAAACCTTTTCAGCCCCCCGCCCGGGTTCAAGTCTGACCGCAGTATATCAGAACGTCATCTTCACCCCGAACTGTATTTCGCGCGGCCTCTGCGCGGCGTTGAGCGTGCCGAACGCGCCGTTGGTGATGGCGCCGCAATCGCTCGGGCGCGGCTGGCTGCCGGGGACGCCGGGGTCGGCCGGGATGATGCCCGTCCCGTTGCACGGGTCGCCCGTGTAACGGGAGGTGCCGCCGAAACCGATCCCCGTGTTGAAGCCGACGAAGTTCGTGTGGTTCAGGATGTTGAAGAACTCCGCGCGGAACTGGAAGCCGACGCGCTCGCGGACCATCCAGTTCTTGTTGACGGAGAAGTCAACGGTCGTCAGCGGCTTGCCACGGATGGCCCCACGGCCGAGGTTGCCGTTGCGGCCCGGCGGCGGCAGACGGAAGGCCGCAGGGTTGAGATGCAACGTCTTGTCGGCCGATTCGAGGTAGATGGGCACACCCGGGACGATGTCCGGGCGCTGGCCGGTGTTGCTGCTCGTGCCGAGCGTGTTCACGCCCGAAGTTATGTCAATCGGGGTCGAGCCGAAGTAGGAGAAGATTCCGTTCAACTGCCATTCCCCGAGGACGTGGTTGGCGAAGCTGCCCCATTTCTTGAACGAAGGCATGACGTAGACCGTGTTGCCGACGAAGGAGTGCCGTCGGTCGAGGTCGGCGTCGCCGCGCGCGTCGCTGTAGTCGAACGGGTCGCTGGCGTAGTTGGTGAACGAGGTCAGCGGCACGTCCGAGATGGTGTGCCCCCAGGTGTATGAAGCCTGGAAGGCGAGGTTGCGCGCGAAGCGGCGATTGAGCCAGAGCTGCAACGCGTGGTAGTGCGAGTTGCCCGTCGATTCCGAAATCTGGACGGGCGGCGAGTTGGGACCCAGGCGCCGGTTGGCGGCGACCAGCGCGTCCGTGTTCAGGCCGGCGCGGGTGGCCTGCGCGATGGCGAGGCGGGCCGGGCCGGGCGCCACGTCGTTGAAGGGCACGTTGCGCCGCCAGATGTGGAGGCCGTGGTTGCCGATGTAGCTGGCCTCAAGCACCGTGTCCTTCATCACCTCGCGCGAGACGCTCAGGTTCCACTGGTAGCTCTCGGGCGGCCGGAAGTCTTCGCTCACGGCGTTGACCTGCGCGGTCGGGCTCACGCCCACGACGGCGTTGCGCAGCCCCGGGCCGATGGCGTCCATGGTGCGACAGGTCGGGCAGTCGGCGAGGGTTGTCCCGCGCGCGCTCCCGCCCCAGCCCGCGTCCACGGCCGTCGTCCACGGCGGGTTGTTGGTCATGCGCAGCACGTCTTCGATGACGTTGGCGCGGCTCATGTAGCGGCCGAAGCCCATGCGCACCGCCGTCCGGCCGTCGCCGAACACGTCCCACGCCAGACCGACGCGCGGCTGGTAACCCGCTTTGTAGGGCTTGACGAGCGAGCGCGGGAGGCCGAACTGCTCGGCGTTCTGCGGCGTCACCAGCATGCTCTGGAGACGCGCGAGCGGGTCGGTCAGCGAGCCGTTATAGAGGCGCGGCAGGAAGTTGGTGATGCGGTCGTCATCGACGAAGGCCGCCGGGAAGCGCGAGTAGCGCATGCCGAGCGTCAGCGTGAGCCGCTGATGAACCTTCCACGTGTCGTTGAAGTAGAACTCGTAGTCGCGCCAGCGGCCGTCGCCGATCTCCTGGTTCGCCTGCTCGACGTAGTTCGTCAGCGGCAGGTCTTTCAGCAGCAGGTCGGCGATGCAGTTGCCGGTCTGGCCGCCGCAGCCCTGGATGGCGAGGGGCTGGTTGCCGCCGGCGGCGCCGTTGCCCGGCTCGTCCTTGCGGTTGCGGCTGTAGAGCGCGCCGAGCTTAAGCTCGTGCGAGCCCATCGCCTTCGAGAAGTCGTCCTTCCAGATGTTGAGGTCCTGGTGATTCTCCCACGGCGCCTGGTGCCAGAGGTCGGCGTAACCGCCGGGACCCCAGAAGAGGCTCGGGATGTTCCCCTCGTTGCCGGGGAAGACCGTGGGGAACTTGGAGGCGATCTCCTGGAAGAGGGGCTCGGTCTCCGGGTTGGTCGCGATCAGGATGTCGTTGCCCGAGCGCGAGAACTGGAAGTCGTTGACGGCCGTCGAGCCGATGGTGTTCGTCAACTTCACGGCGAAGCTGCGGCTCGGCTGCTCCCAGTCGGAAGAGAGGGTCGGGAACGGCGTGTCGCCCCAGAAGTTGCCCGACGCGCCGGAGTGGACCCACTTCTCGTTGATGTAACGGAACATCACGTTCATCTTGTCCGTGACCTTCGCGTCGAAGCGGAGCATGTCCTGGCGCGTGTCGATGGGTTGCAGCGGCGCGGCGGCCCAGTTGTTGCCCGCGGCGTTCAAGGTCGGGTCCGGGTAAATCTTGAGCAGCGCGAGGCCCGCGGGGCTCAGCCGGTTCGTGGGGATGCGGTTGCCGGGGAACGGCTGGCACGTGTTGTCGATGATGGCGCCGCTAGAGTTCCTCTGGCAACTGAACGGGTCGATGGGCACGGGGCCGGTCAGTATCCCGCTGAAGTCGCCGACCTTCTCGGCGGCGGTCGGGACGCGGCCGCCGAGCGTGAAGCCGCGCTGCTCGCGTCGCCACTCCTCCGACCAGAAGAAGAAGAGCCTGTTCTTGCCGCTCCAGTACGGCTTGCCCCCCTCCCCGAAGCGCGGCAGCAGGATGGGGCCGCTAAGGTTGCCGCCGAAGTTGTCGTACTTGAGCGGCGCCTTGTCGGCCTTGCCGTCGCCGTTGGCGTCCACCCCCGCCCGGTTGAGGAAGAAGCTGTTGGCGTTGAACTTGTCGCGGCGGAGGAACTCGAAGAGCGCGCCGTGGAATTCGTTGCCGCCGCCCTTCGTGACGAGGTTGACGACCGCGCCCTGCGCCTGCCCGAACTCCGCGCTGAAGCTGTTGCGCTCGACGCGGAACTCCTGGATGGAGTCGATGGACGGGAAGACCAGCAGCGTGCGGTTCGAGCCCACGTCCATGTTGTTGACGCCGTCAACCGTCCACATGTTGGCGTTCGACTGGTTGCCGTTGACCGACATGTCAACGCCCGCGTTCAGCCCCGTGCCGCCGGCCGCGAACGCGCCGCCCGCGCCCGCCTGCGTGACGGGCGAGACGCCCGGCACCATCAGCGCCAACTGCGCGTAGTTGCGGCCGTTGAGCGGAAGCTCGGTCACCTGCTTCTGCGAGATGAGGCTGCTGACGTTCTGGCCGCGCGTCTCGACGAGTTGCGCGGCGCCCGTGACCGTCACGGTGTCCGTGACCTCGCCGACTTCGAGCGTGAGGTCTAAGACGACGCGCGCGCTCACGTTCACGTCGATGTCCGGGGCAACGATCTTCTTGAACCCCGGGGGCGAAGTGTTGAGGGTGTAGCGGCCGACCGGCAGACTCGGGGCGTTGAAGAATCCGTCCGCGTCGGTCTTGACGGTGCGCGTCTGCCCCGTCGCCATCTCGGTGACGGTCACCTCCGCGTTCGGGACTGCGGCCCCCTGCGGGTCGCGCAGCGTGCCGCTGATGCTGCCGACGGTGTTCGTCTGCGCGTACGCGCCGACGAACAACCCCAGGCTCAGCATTAAGAGTACTGCGCGGAGTCCAAGCTTTTTCATCATCGCCGACTCTCCTTACAAAAAGGCTGCCTTAAGACTCAATCCAGAAAGTATTGCTGAACGTGCCGACTCGATTCCGACCCCGGGCGCGAATGAGCGTCGGCGTCGCGTCCACTGCTTTTCCGCAGTGCCGCCACGCATCAAGTAGCGAGGTCTTTTTCAGGGCAAGATTGAAAGAGGCGTCTGAGCCCCTTACCGCTTGAAGGTTGCTGACCGACCAAGGTCTCAAACCCTTATGTCACTATTTACGACAAAAGTGTGTAGCACTAAGCTAAATGCCTGTCAATAAAAATTCTTTGTTGGCTTTCCCAATTATCTTGATGAGAAACTTTCTACGCCGAAATCACGCGGCGTGGACGAGGGCGAACTTGCCCGCGAGGATGAGGCTGAGCGCCCCCATGAGTTTCGGTTGTTCGCCGAGCGTCGAGGGGATTATCCGCGCGGGGGTCTGTATCAGGCAGCAGTTCTCCCCAACGACTTTGTTAATCTCCTGTACCACCAACGGCCACGCGCGCACGATCTGCCCGCCGATGATGATGGCCTCCGGGCTCAGCCCGCTGATGAGGTTCGAGATGCCCACGCCCAAATAAGAAGAGGCGCTCGTGAGCGCCGTCCGTGCGGCGCGTTCGCCGTCCAGCGCACGGTCTAACAACTGTGCGAAACTGACCGGCTCCCGGTCGGGCGCGCCGCGCGAAAGTCTCTCGTAGAGGTTGAGGATGGCGCGTTCCGAGGCGAAAGCCTCCCAGCACTTGCGGCTCCCCGCGGCGCACGCGATGGGTGCGTTGCGCCCGACGATCATGTGGCCGAACTCGCCGGCCGCCCCGCGCTCGCCGCGATAGACCTGCCCGTCGAAGACGATGCCCGTGCCGATGCCTTCCGCGACGAGGACCATGATGAAGTCGCGCACGTCGCGCACCTCGGGTCGGCCGAACCAGAGCTCCGCAAGGGCCACGGCGTTGGCGTCGTTATCGACGGTCACGGGCAGCCCGACCGCCGTTTCGAGTTCGCGTGCGATGGGCCAGTCGCGCCACTTGAAATGCGGGATGTTGAGGGCGCTGCGCTTCTCGAAGTCAACCAGACCGGGCAGGCTCACGCCGACGCCCTCGAAGTCGCCCCGGTTCTTCCCCACCAGCCGCCGCACGGAACCGACGATGTTGTTGAGCGTCTCGGAGGCCAAAGGTGACGTGGCAAACTCCTCCTGCTTCAGCACGCGCCCCGCGAGGTCGCTCATGGCGACCACCGTCCGGACCGTGCCCACGTCCACGCCGATGGCGACGGGCCCGGCCGCGCGCACACGCAGCAGGATGGGCGGACGCCCCCCCGTGGACTCGCCCGACCCGACCTCTTCAACCAGGCCGCTGCTCAGTAGTTCGTCAAGAATGAGGGAGATTGTGGCGCGGTGCAGCTCGGTCTTGCGGGCTATCTCGATGCGGGAAATCGGCTCCCCTTCCCTTATCAGGTTGAGGACGATCTGCCGGTTGATGTTGCGGACCGTGCTCTGGCGCGCAACGTTGGCCCTCTTCAGATTAATGCGTCGCAAGATTCCGGCTCCGGGGAAGAAGTACGGCCCTTCCAAGGCATTAAGACGAACGGGAGACAGCAGTTCAGTTCAGAGGCAAGTGCGTTGGAACCGCCGCAGTATAATCCTGTAGGTACCAGCGAACAACATTAAATGCGGGCCGTGATTCGGCGGGCGGGAGTTTGAGTCGATACGGCTGTGAGGTAAATGGACGACGGCAAGGCCATGGTGTCAGCCGGGGCAGGTTATCTTCTGGCAGTTTTGTTCATCCGCTCGGCTCCCTCTTTTACTCTCGCGCTGAGTCTGATGATGCCGCGCAGGTCTTCGCCGGCCTTACTCGCCTGCTCCACGTCAACCACGTCGAGGACTTTGAAGATCGGATTGCCGGTAAAGCTATCGATCCGCCGGCACAGCGTGACGAGCGCGGACTGCATCAGCGCGCCGTCCAGTTCGATCTGGCTGTGGGGCTTCGCGTCGTGCTCGCCGGAGGTCTGCGGCATTAGCAGCGTCCCGAGACGGTTGGCGCGTTTATTCAACTCGCCGGCCGTGTCCGCGATGACCTTGTAGTCGAGCGGGTCATCGGATGTCAGGTGCCGCGCCAGATTGTTCCGCAGAATCTGGATGCGTTTGAAGTCCTGCTTCAACTGCTCGGCGGCGCCCCGCACTCCCCGCTGGTCCCCGCTCGGCCGCGAAAGCATCTCGGCGCCGCGCAGCATCGCCTCGCGCCCTTGCCGCTCAATCGCCTCGCGCTTCGGGTTCCCCATACCGGGCGGCGGCGCGCCCGTGTTCGGGACGTTCTGCTGTGCCACGGCCGCGCCCGCGAAGAATGCCGACAAGAAGAGACCCGCCGCCAGACGAATCAACGAGGCCACAAAAGACGTTTGTCCGCCCCCCATCGCCTATCTCCTTTTACCTCGGAAAGGCTCAGTATAGACCCGCCCGGTCGCGCGGACAACGGCAATCCGACTAACGCGGGGCCTGACTGGCTGTCTCACTTCCCTCTCCTTCTAGTCTTCTTTCGTGGAAAATATACGTTGACAACCACTAAACGCGGCGGCTAATCTTCACGGCTATGCAACCCGATGAACTAAGGCGGCGCCGTGAGGCGCTTGGGATGACGCAGGACGACCTCGCCCGCGAGCTCGGGGTGAAGATGATGACCGTCTCCCGTTGGGAGCGCGGCGTCTATCCCATCCCCAGGCACATAGGGCTGGCTATCGAGGCTATCGAGATGAGGAGGAAGATGGCCGCGTGAAGACCATAGCCATAGCCAACCAGAAGGGCGGCGTGGGTAAGACCACCGTCACGAGGGAACTCTCCGCCTGCTGCGCGCTACGTGGGTTTCAGACGCTCACGATAGACTGCGACCCGCAGGGTAATCTCACCTCTTCCTGGGTAGACACGGACGTGTACGAGGCCACGCTCTCGCACGTTCTGATCGAGCCGGAGTCGCCATCGGGCGTGAAGCAGGAGCCGCTCCCGTTAGAGGACGCGATTCTGGAAAGTCCGGTCGAAAACCTGGACTTAGTGCCCGCGGACATCCGTCTGGCCCGGTTCGAGATGCAGCCCGACTACCTGACGCACCGGCTGCGCAACCAGATACAGGAGCACGGGCGCGGCTACGACCTCGTCTTTATCGACTGCCCGCCGCAACTCGGAAAGCTTCTGACGGCGGCACTCTATTCCGCCGACTACGTCCTCGTCCCCTGCGCGGCCGACGCGATGGGACTTCAGGGACTCTCGGACCTCTCTTTCACCATCGAACAGGTAAAAAAGAACGTAAATTCCGGCCTAAGGATGCTGGGCGCCGTCATCAACCTGTACAAGCCCTCCCGCAACCTTTCGGCCGAATCCAGACAGGCGGTCGAGGCGGCCGTGGGGCTCGTCGGGCACGTCTTCGACACGAACCTGCACGACTACTCGAAGGTGGCCGAAGCGCCTTCGCAGAAGATGCCGGCCGTCCTCTACGCCAAGTCGCACAGGGCTGCGGACCAGCTATGGAGCCTGACGGACGAGGTACTCGAAAAGCTGAATTTGTCCAAGCAGAAGATTTCCGTCGTCAAATGAGGTGCTAAGTGGCCGAAACTAAGCCAAAACTGACCGATTCCCTGCGGACCCCGAAGCCCAAGAAGAAACTGGGCCTTGCTGTTCCGCCCGCGTTGCGGCTCCCGCACGATGATCTTATCAGTCCTTCGGCTAAAGAATCGGACGTTCAGGCAAGTATGCCTAGTCAGACTAGTCAGGGTAATGAAGCAAGTATGCCTAGTCAGACTAGTATGCCTACTACGACTAGTCAGACTAGTGTGACTAGGCATACTCAGCAGCCTACACCCGTTTCGCCCATGCGGGATTTTACGAAGGTCGCTAACTCTATACACCGTGAAGCCGTCCCCGCCGGACTCTTCACCGGTAAGAGTAAACAGCTCTACGACTGCCTCTACTCGCTCTCCAGGGGGGCGGTAGTCCCCTCACGAACGATCCGTGTATCGAGACCGCGTCTGATGAAGTTGGCCGGCATCGGTGCCCGAGTAACCTTCGACGCCAACGTGGCCCGCCTGGTCGCGGTGGGTTTGGTTCAGGTCAGAACGATATCCGGCGAGCACAACGGCAATGAATACACTGTCCTGCTACCCGAGGAGCTAAGTACGACTAGTCAGACTAGTCAGACTAGTCAGGCTAGCCATGCCCAGAATCTAGTCAGACTAGACAGACTAGAAACTAGTCAGACTAGTCATACTTCATTTGTTGAAAATAAAGAGACTTCCGGTGACCCTAATACTTCTTTTAAGACAAAAGAGAAAAATACTGATGATGAGGCTTTCGCCGAGTTCGCCGCGGCGGTGAAGAGAACAGCGAAGGACATCACGGGCAGGGAGCCGTCCGCCGCAGAGGCCGCGCGCTGGGCCGAAGTCGCCGAAGTGCTGATGACCGAGTTGCGCATCGCGGCGGGCCGCACGACCGTCTCCAGTGTGCCCGCCTTCCTGGCCGAGCACCTCCGCCGCCGTCTCTGGAAGAAGGAGAAGCGCGAGATAGAGGCCGAAGCCGAGGCCGCCGGGCAGAAAGCGTCCACCCCCGCGCGCAGGCTCGACGCGTCCAAGTGCCCCGACTGCTTCGGCGCCGGCATGTACTACCCTGAAGGCTTCGACAAAGGGGTGGCGAAGTGTCCGCACGCGAAGCTCACGACGGAGGACGAAGGGTGAGGCGTCGGAACGTTTTACGGGCGAGTTAAAGGCTTTGTGTAAGCTTCAGGGATTTTTACCGGAAGGGAAGCAGGGGAAGGATTGGACCAAGAGACGTTGCTAAATCAACGGTTGCGGCCAGGAATTCGGTGCCGTTGAATCTTCCACGCGTTTTGCCGAACGGAATTTCCTTCAGAGCTTCACCTTGACGACCTTAGTCTGCTCCTTACGCCGCCGAATCCTGCTCAAAATCGCCAGAATCGGCTCACTAGCCTTTAACAACTCCTCGATCTCCTCGTCGGTCACATCCTCGCGCCTAATTTCCCTGAAGGCAAAACCGAGTTGCTTGAGCTGCTCCCAGAACAGGTGCGTCGAGTCGTAGGGGTCGAAATCCTCTAAATCCTCCAATTCGGCGGGTAACTCGCCGTCCGAGCCTTCTCCCGTTACGGCGGGGGACGGGGCACGCAGCAGCTCGTTGACGCGCCGCCGGAGTCGCTCGCCCGAAGCCTTCGTTTGCAGGTGCGAGGAGAGCAGTTCGGCGCGGGTTCGTCTCGCTTCAACGGCCGTAGTCCTGAGCCTTTCTCCTATGACGCGGGCTAGTTGCTCGGCCTCGAAGAGATTTATCTCCCCACCCTCAAGCGCCCCGATCACGTCGGAAGGGAAGTCGAGCAGCCGCAGGTAGTGGTCAACGAAGCTGGCGAAAGAGATGTGCGAGGACGTTTCACGGTCGAGAATGTCGCCGAGCCGCGCGGCCACTTTCAATAAGTCCTCACGATGCCATTTGCCGGGGCGTCCGCGTTTCGTATCCGTGGCGGAGTATCGCTGCGCGTGCCTGGCCGCGCGGAGCAGGCGCACCAACTCTTTGTCTCTGCTCGGGATGAGGTCGGGGAGCGCCGCGCGCAGCTTGTCATTAATCGAACGGACGGCCGCAGGCGAGGCGAGCGGGTCCACTTTACGTGCTCTGCGTCTGGTCGCCCTCAAGGTCGGGTCACGGCTCCTGACTGGGATAAGGTTACACAGAGATTTATATCACATGTAGGAAAAGTGATATTGCACTATTTAGGAGAGTGGGGCACACAAACAGGATAGTTGTGTGCCCTTAGTCCTATGGGTATTTATTCAGGTACTCGGCCGAAAATCGCTAAACAAAGGTTAATCCGGCGGCAAGAGGGCGGCACTTTTGCCGGGTAGAAGAGCTTCCTCGCTCTACTGCCGTGACCGCGCCGGGGACTTTCGATGCTGACGCTCTCTC